>CAYJMJ010000045.1:0-25714 GCA_964371095.1 uncultured Dehalococcoidia bacterium
ACGTCAACCCGAAGGTCGACATGATCGTCACGCAGGACATCGAGATGACGGCGTCGTGCGAGTACTCCGACGTCATCCTCCCCGCGAACTCCTGGCCCGAGTTCCAGGAGCTGGAAGTCACGGCATCCTGCTCGAACCCGTTCCTCCAGATCTGGGGCCAAACCGGCCTCAAGCCGCTCAACGACACGAAGGACGACCTGCGCATCATGGCGGAGGTCGCCCAGAAGCTGGCGGAAGAGACGGGCGAACAGGCCATCGCCGACTACTGGAAGTTCGTGCTCGAAGGCAACGGCCGCGTCTACCTGCAGCGGCTGCTCGACGCATCGGCGCCGACCAAGGGCTACAACGTGCAGGACGTGCTCGATGGTCGCTACGGCGAGCCCGGCGCCGCGCTCATGATGTTCCGCACGTACCCCCGCATCCCGTTCTGGGACCAGATCCACGACAACGACCCGTTCTGGACTGACACTGGCCGCATGAACTCGTATTGCGACATCCCGGAGGCCATCGAGTACGGCGAGAACTTCATCGTCCACCGCGAGGGACCCGAGGCGACGCCCTACCTGCCGAACGTCATCGTCAGCTCGAACCCGCTCATCCGGCCGGAGGATTACGGCATTCCCCGTGACGAGCTGGACGCCGAGATGCGGACCGTGCGCAACATCCGCCTGCCGTGGAGCGAGGTCAAAGACACGAAGAATCCTCTCTGGGACCAGGGCTTCCAGTTCTACTGCCTGACACCGAAGACGCGCCACACGGTGCACTCGAGCTGGGCGGTCACCGACTGGAATGTCATCTGGGCGAGCAACTTCGGCGATCCCCGCCGCGTCGAGAAGCGGCAGCCGGGCGTCGGAGACCATCAGGTGCACATGAACCCGCAGGCCGCTCGCGACCTGGGGCTCGATGACGGCGACTACGTCTACGTCGATGCCAACCCGGCCGATCGGCCCTACCCCGGCTACCACGACGACCCGAAGGACCCGTTCTACCGCGTGGCGCGACTGATGCTCCGAGTGAAGTTCAACCCGGCGTACTCCTACCACACGGTGATGATGAAGCACGGCACGTACATCGCCACCGAGAAGACGGTGAAGGCGCACGAGACGCGCGCGGACGGCCGCGCCGTGTCCGAGGATACCGGCTACCAGGCCAGCTTCCGCTACGGATCGCAGCAGAGCCTCACGCGCGACTGGGCGATGCCGATGCACCAGACCGACACGCTCTTCCACAAGAAGAAGATCGCCACGTCGTTCATGTTCGGCGGCGAGGCGGACAACCACGCGATCAACACCGTGCCCAAGGAGACGCTCGTGCGCATCACGAAGGCCGAGGCCGGCGGGCTGGGCGGGCACGGCGTTTGGCTCCCGGGCAAGACCGGCATGTCGCCCGGTGGCGAGGACGTGTTCATGGAGCGCTATCTCGATGGCGGCGTCGTGAACGTGACGAGGAGCTGACGATGGCGGAGTTGCACCGTGGCGCCAAGGAAGATGATCCGTTCGAGGCGATGGCCGTCTTCGTCGATGGCCCCGTGGGGTACGACGGCGTCGCCGCCATGGCGCGCGCGTTCATCGAGGAGTACGCGATGATGGGATGGGACCGCGACCGCATCATGCGGCTCTTCCTCAATCCCCGGTTTGCCGGCACCCACGCCGTCTACCACCAGCGCGGTGAAGCGTTCATCCAGGGCCTGCTCGATGACGTCCTGGCCGCCGCCCCCGCCCACGAGGTGTGCGATGCCTGACGTTTTCAACTGGCAGCTCGGCCGGCCGATGACCTATCGCTTCCCGGAGGCGCATCCGAACTGGCAGTTCGCGGCCGTCTTCAATATCAATCGCTGCATCGCCTGCCAGACCTGCACCATGTCGTGCAAGTCGACCTGGACCTTCTCCGAGGGTCAGGAGCAGATGTGGTGGAACAACGTCGAGACGAAACCGTACGGCGGCTACCCGCATCACTGGGACGTGAACCTCCTCAAGATGCTCGACGAGGCGGATCCCGGCGGACAGACGTGGAACGCGGTGCCCGGCACCGTCGACGCGCCGTACGGTCAGTACGCCGGCAAGACGATCTTCGAGGCGGCCGCGACCCAGGGGAAGACGGAGGAAGCAATCGGCTACCTGCCGACCGACGACCAGTGGGCCGTCCCCAACATCTTCGAGGATGCGCCGCGGAACCGAGGCGACAGCCAGCTGCAGGCGACGAGCCTGCCCGAGCACCGGACGTGGTTCTTCTACCTGCAGCGCATCTGCAACCACTGCACGTACCCCGCGTGCCTCGCCGCGTGCCCTCGCAACGCCATCTACAAGCGCCCCGAGGACGGCATCGTCCTCATCGACGAAGAGCGTTGCCGCGGCTATCGCAAGTGCGCGGAGCAGTGCCCGTACAAGAAGCCGATGTACCGCAGCACGACGCGCGTGTCGGAGAAGTGCATCGCCTGCTACCCCCGCGTCGAGGGCACCGACCCGATCTCCGAAGGCGAACCGATGGAGACGCGCTGCATGTCGGCGTGCGTGGGCAAGATCCGGTTGCAGGGCCTTGTCGAGGTGGGCAAGGACGGCAAGTGGGTCGTCGACCCCGACAGCCCGCTGTACTACATGGTGCGCGAGGAGCAGATCGCGCTGCCCCTCTACCCGCAGTTTGGCACCGAGCCCAACATCTACTACATACCGCCGCGCTGGGTGCCGCGCTCGTACCTCCACCAGATGTTCGGCCCGGGCGTTGAGCAAGCCATCGAGCGCTACAGCGCGCCGTCGCGGCGGCTCCAGGCCGTGCTGCAACTCTTCCGCACGACGCAGCGCATCATCTACCGCTTCGACGTGATCGACGGGGAGAAGGTCGGCGAGATGAACGTCGCCGGAAAAACCATGGAGCTGTTCAACGACACCGTCGTCGGGTACGACCGGAACGGCCGCGAGATCGTCCGCCAGAGCGTGATGGAGCCGATCCACGACCGCGGTCCGAAGTACCTCAACACGATCTAGATGAGGAGCAAGCCGATGAACGCCGGTGCCGACGTCGACGAAGTCCAGCTGAGCCGGGCCATCATCTATCGCCTACTGTCCCTCGCGTGCTCCTATCCGACGCCCGCGACCTGCGAGGCGTTGCGCGGCATCGTGGATCCGGCGCTCGTGGCGGGCGAGGTGCTCGGCCCGCGCGTGGCGCGCGACGTGGCCCGCCTCTGCGCGCTCATTCGCGAGCACGATGACGCCGCCCTCGAGCGAGCGCACGCCCGCGTGTTCACGATGACCACGTCCCCCACCTGCCCCGCGAACGAGACCTCGTACACGGCGAAGCACCTGTTCCAGGTCTCGGATCAGATGGCCGACGTGGCCGGCTTTTACCGCGCGTTCGGCGTCGAGGCGCAGGGCGAGCGGCCCGACAGCCTGGCCATGGAGCTTGAGTTCGGGTACCTCCTCGCGCTCAAAGAGGCGTACGCGCTCGAGCACGACGGCCGCGGCAAGGTCGCGATCTGCCGCAAGGCGGAGCGCGCCTTCCTCCGCGAGCACCTGGGACGGTGGGGCCACGCGGTCGGCGGCCGCATGCTGGCCGAGGATCCGGGCGGCGTCATCGGTGAAGCCGGTGCGCTCTTGAAGTCGTTCCTGGCGTCGGAGCGGCGGTACCTCAGGTCGGGCGCGCCGGCGCCCCTGCCGGACCAACCGTTCCGGACCGACGAACCGGCCGGTGAGCAGCCGCCGTGCATGGCGGGCCAGCTGGCGGGAGGCGCAGATGATGAGTCGTAGAGAGCCGGCCCGCGGGTTCGCCGCAGGCATTGCGATCGTTCTCGCCGCCGCGGCCGTGGCGATCGTGACGGGTGTCCTCGGCGTGATGCCGGCATCGTCGCAGGTGCAGGTCGTTCCCGTCCGGGCCGCGGCCTCCGTGCCGGACGACGATCCGTTCGCCGGATTCTGGAACGACGTGCAGCCGGTGCAGGTCGCGCTTTCGACGCAGAACGTGACCCGGCCCATGGGCGGCGGCACGGTCGACACGGTGCGCGTACGCGCCGCGCACGATGGCAAGCGCCTCTACGTCGTGAGCGAGTGGTCCGACAGAACGCAGGACATGACGATCGCTACGACGACCCAGTACGCGGATGCCGCGGCGGTGGAATTTCCGGCCGCCGGCACGAGCCGCATCCCGGCGTTCTGCATGGGCGATCCGACGGCCGGCGTGGACATCTGGCACTGGAAGGCCGTCTGGCAGAACGACCTGGACCACGGATTCACCACGAGCCGCAACCAGTATCCCGACATGCAGGTCGATGAGTACCCGCAGGCCGATGACCCGGCGTTCCAGACGGGGCTCGCGGCCGGCAACCCCCTGGCGGTGCGTGACCACGCGTCCCCGGTCGAGAATCTCGTTGCCGCGCAGTTCGGCACGCTCACCCACGCCGATGTTCAGGATGTGGGCGGCGTCGGCCGCTGGAAGGACGGCCGCTGGCGGGTGCTCTTCAGCAAGCCGCTCCAGGGCGCCGACGGCGCGCCCTCGTTCACTCCCGGGCAGAAGACGAACGCGGCCTTCGCCGTCTGGAACGGAAGCGCCGGCCAGCGCGACGGCATCAAGTCCGTGTCGCAGTTCGTCGATCTTCAGATCTCCGGCGAGACGATCGCACGCCATGATGATCCGCTGGTGCCGGCGACCATCGCGTTCGCGAGCATCATGACCGTGCTCGCCCTGGTCGGCGTGTTCGGGGCCTGGGAGGTTCGCCGGTCGGGGACGAAGTAACGCGGCGCTCGCATGATTCCATCGCCGCCCGGCGCGATCGAATGCCGGCTGATGGACGAGATCTTCCTGGGCGATGCGCCTGCGACAAAGGTCACAGCGACGTTGCGCGAACCGCGCTATCGTGATGAACGGGCTTTCCGCGCTCGGCCGGCGCCGCCCGCCGGCGCGTGGCGCGGGCCGGACCCGCTGCCGCATTGAACCACGAGTGGAGGTAGACATGGCGATCGCAACACAGCCACTTCGAGACGAACACCGCGAGCTGCTGCCGCATATCGAGAGTCTGCGAACCGCCGCCGATGCGGTGGGCGATGCGTCACCGGACGCTTTGCGCGCCGCAGTCACCGAATCCCACCAATTCCTCGCCCACCATCTCATCCCCCACGCCGAGGCCGAGGAGCGTGCGCTCTACCCGGTCGTCGACCGTGTGCTCGGCGCGCCCGAAGCGACGAACACCATGAGCCGTGACCACGTCGAGGTGGGGCGCCTGACCGACGAGCTGCGCGACCTGCTCGTTGCGATTGGTACAGCTGCGCCGACGACCGCCCAGGCGAAGGATCTGCAACGGGTGCTCTACGGCCTCTATGCCCTCGTGAAGGTTCACTTCGCGAAGGAGGAGGAGGTGTACCTGCCGATCCTCGACCAGCGCCTCTCGGTTGCCGAAGCGACGGCGATGTACGAGGCGATGGAGGAGGCTGCGGCCGAGGCCAAATCGCGCGCTGCCCGCGGTTGACCGGTCGCCGCGAGCGTGACGGGCGGCGTGTTTCGACTTCAAGACGCGTCTGACAGCGCATCTCCCCGCACATCGTGCCTGGCCGCCGCCCGGGGTATGATCCTGCCTCGGAGAGATCGGTGGCCGCAGCGGCCGGCGAGGGGGTAGGGCGATGCGACTGCAGGACAGGGTGGCCATTGTCGTCGGCGGCGGACAGACGCCCGGCGACACGATCGGCAACGGCCGCGCGACGGCCGTGCTGTTCGCCCGCGAGGGCGCGCGCGTGCTCGTCGCCGACCGCAACCTCGCCTCGGCCGAGGAGACCTGCGCGATGATCGAGGCCGAGGGCGGCCGCGCCTCCGCCATCGAGATCGACGTGTCGCGCGAGACCGACTGCAGCCGTCTCATCGCGGCGTGCGTCGAGCGGTTCGGCCGCATCGACGTCCTGCACAACAACGTCGGCATCGGCGCGGGCGACGCGAGCGTCCAGCACATCGAGATGGACGCCTTCGAGCGCATCTTCAAGGTGAATCTCGAAGGACCGCTGATGACGTGCAAGCACGCGCTCCCTGTCATGCGTGAGCAGCGCGCTGGCGCGATCATTAACGTGTCGTCGATCGCCTCGATAGCCGCCGCGACGAACATGGTCGCGTACAAGACGTCGAAAGCGGCGCTCAACGCGCTGACGCACACGCTGGCGATGGCGAACGCCCGCTACGGCATCCGCGTCAACGCGATTCTTCCCGGCCTGATCAATACGCCGATGGCCATCGAGGGAGTGAGCGCCGCGCGCGGCATCCCGAAACAGCAGCTCATCGAGGAGCGCGACCGGCAGGTGCCGCTCGGCAAGATGGGCTCGGCCTGGGACATCGCTCACGCCGCGCTCTTCCTCGCGTCCGATGAGGCCGCCTTCATCACGGGGGTGCTCCTTCCGGTCGACGGTGGCCAGAGCGCGCGCGTCGGATGAGGCCCCACCACGAGCGCGCGATCCGCCTGCTCGTCGAGCATTTCGCCGACGACGAGACCTGCCTGGGCATCATCGTCGGCGGCTCCGTCGCGAAGGGACTGGAGCGCGAGGACTCCGACGTCGATGCGATGCTCGTAGTCACCGACGAGCTGTACCGGGAGCGGTGGGAGCGCAACGACCTCTTCTACATCACCGGCGAGTTCTGCGACTATCCCGGCGGCTACATCGACGGCAAGTTCGTCGACCTGCGCTACCTGACCGCCGCCGCCGAGCGCGGGAACGAGATCACGAGGGCGGCGTTCAACGGCGCGTACGTCGCGCACGCGAAGATCGACGGCCTCGAGGACATCGTGCGCCGGATCCCGGTCTACCAGCCTCACGAGAAGCGCGAGAAGATCCAGGCGTTCTACGCGCAGTTCGAATGCGCCGCCTGGTACCTCTCCGAGGCCATCCACAGCGGCGACCGTTACCTGCTGACGCACGCCGTCTCCGATCTCGTGCTCTACGGCGGCCGCCTGATCCTCGCCCACAACGAGGTCCTCTACCCGTACCACAAGCACCTGCTCGTCGAGCTGCGGCGCGCGCCCGACAAGCCGGACGGCATCGTCGACCTGATCGACGCGCTGCTGGAGCGGCCCGGCCCCGAAACCACGCGCGCGTTCTACGACGCGGTCAAGGCCTTCCGCAACTGGAACGAGGCCTTCGAGGCGTGGCAGACGCGCTACATGAAAGACACAGAGCTGGCGTGGCTCGATCATCACGAATACGTCGGAGACCGGTAGGCCGACCACAATGTAGGGACGGGTCTTTAGACCCGTCCGTCCAGGCCTCGCAGGGTGCGAAGGTTCCTTCCGACGGTGAATGCGGCCTCGAGGAGATCTTGACATGAACAAACCGATACCGGACGCCGTCAGGGAGTACATCGCCGCGGCACCCGTGTGCCGCATCGCGACGGTGCGGCCCTCCGGCGAGCCGCACGTGATCCCCGTCTGCCCGGTGTTCGATGGCGACGAGACGCTCTACGTCGACCTCGGCCCGAACTCGGTCACGGCGTCCGGCGTGCGCGCCGAGC
The DNA here is from genome assembly GCA_964371095.1 of uncultured Dehalococcoidia bacterium. Taxonomy (GTDB): domain Bacteria; phylum Chloroflexota; class Dehalococcoidia; order DSTF01; family JACRBR01; genus CAYJMJ01. Next base: position 7,471 of record CAYJMJ010000045.1, read on the forward strand.
CGCGGGTCACCGTGCTCATCGACGACTACCACGACGACTGGACGCGCCTGCGCAAAGTGCTCCTCCGCTGCACCGCCCGCCCGGTCGAGGGCGCCGAGCAGGCGGCGGCGTGGGACCGCATCCGCACGAAGTTCCCGCAGTACACCACGGTCGACTGGAAGCCGCGCCTGACCGTCGCCCTGCGGATCCGCGAGTGGATGCAGGAAGGCTTCGCGATCGCGTAGCCGCCGCTACCGCCGCGCGTCGGGCCGTAGGAACGGCGCGGCGACGCCGCTCGACGTCAGATCGCCGTACGCGCGCGGCTTGCGGTACGCGTTGCCCCACGTCTCGTGCTCCCGGTACGCCCGCAGCCGGTCGATGTCGAACGGCGCCATGTACACGCCCTCGTCCGCGCCCGCTTCGACGATCAGCATGTCGGCAAAGGTCCCGTCGACATCATCGCCGCCGCCGGTGAACGCAATGCCGTCGAACGCGATCGAGTGGCCGTTCTGCTGCGGCGCGGCGTAGTTCGCCATCGCCATGCCCGTCATGTTCTCGAACGCCCGCGCGGCGAACTGGCCGATGCGGTTCCGCTCCAGGTCGCACGCGTTCGGCGTCAGGATCAGCTCGGCGCCCTTGAGCATCAGCACGCGCGCGCTCTCCGGGAACTCGCGGTCGTAGCAGATCATCGCCCCGACGCGCAGATCGCCCTTGCCGGTGTCGAGCGTCGCGACGAAGAACTCCTCCCCGGGCGTCAGCTCGCGCTCGTTCGAGAAATCGCACGTGTGCACCTTGGCGTACGTCAGCGCGATCTCACCGTGGCGGTCGATGAGCGACATCGCGTTCCGCGGCGCGCCGGGCCAGCGCTCCAGGTACGTGATCGCGATCGCCATGCCGAGCTGCCGCGCGAGGTCGCGGAAATGCGACACGAACGGCCCGACGCGATCGACCGCCGACGCCCGCCAGCGCTCACGCCCGTCGTCGTCTGGCGGGCACGGCGCGTAGCCGATGCTCCACATCTCCGGGAACAGCGCGATGTCCGCGCCCAGCTCGCGCGCCCGCCGGCAGCACGCGTCGCCCTTCGCGCGGTTCGCTTCCACATCCTGGCCGACGGATGTGATCTGCAGCAGCGCGACGTCGACGATCATGGCGCTCGCCCTCGATACCGCGTCCGCCGGTGTGTGGCGGTGGCACATTCTATCCGCATCGCGCGGCAATTCGACGGGTGCCGCCCTCGCCGCTACGATGCGGCATCATGGCCAAGACCGAGAAGACGCACGCCATGCGCGTGCTCGACGCAAAGGGCATCTCCTACCGAGTTACGGTGTACGACGCCTCGGGTACGTTCCACTCGGGCGAGGACGCGGCGGCGCTCGTCGGCGCGCCCGCGGAGGCCGTCTACAAGACGCTCGTCGTCCTGCGCGAGGGCGCGCCGCGCGCCCGGCCCTTGATGGTGATGGTGCCCTCGAACACGCAGCTCGATCTCAAACTGCTCGCCGCGGCCGTCGGCGAGAAGAAGCTCCGCATGGCGACGCAGCGGGAAGCCGAGCAGCTCACCGGCATGCGGGTCGGCGGCATCTCAGCCCTCGGCCTGCCCCGCCCGACGTTCGAGATTCTTCTCGACGAGGCGGCACGCCCGCTCGACCTGATCCACGTCAGCGCCGGCGCGCGCGGCATCGATGTCGAGCTGCGCGTCGATGATCTCGTAGCCGTGACCGGCGCGCGCTTTGTACGGGCGACGGCGTGACTTCGCCGGCTCGAATTCAGCCGTCGTCATCGCCGCGAATCCCCTCGAACCCTTCCTTGACGACCCACGGCACCATGAGCAGCGCTGCGCCGACGTCGGCCCACCACCATCCGAACAGCCTGTTGGCCCCGAGGCCAAGAAACAATGTCAGCGAAAGGTACGAGCAGATCAGCGTCTCCGTTGACTCCGCGATGAGCGCCGCCGAGCCGATCTTCCGGGCGTTCCAGCGCTTGGCCAATCCGACGATCGGCATCGCAATCATCGATGCGGCGGCGAGCAGGAGCCCGAGCCCGGACGGCTTGGGCTCGTTAGTCGTGAGCACGACGTACGCGGCCTCGATCGCGATGTACGTCGCGAGCGCAAGGAACGTCGCGCCGACGACTCGATGAGCGAACCGCTCTCGCGATTCAGCGCGCGCGTCATCCTCCGGCAGGCCGATGCGCCAGAGCAGCACCGCGGCCGCCGTCACTTCGATGGAGCTGTCCAGGCCGAAGCCGACCAGCGCAACGCTGCCGGCGCGAAGCCCGGAGCCAACGGCGATGATGGCCTCGCCCACGTTCCAGCCAAGCGTCAGCCAGAGCATCGCGCGCGCGAAGGCGATCGATCCCGTTGCGGTCCGAGCGGTCGTCACGCCGTATTCTATGGACTGCATCACCCAGGCGGGCGATCACGCCAACGCGATGGCCGGCCACCGTTGCGACCACGGCCGCGCCGCCTCGAGTTGCGCCGCGACGCTTAGGAGCACGTCCTCGCGTCCGTACGCCGCGACGATCTGCACGCCGGCCGGCAACCCCGCCGGCGTCCAGTGCATCGGCACGGACATCGCCGGCTGGCCCGTGAAGCTGAACGGCCCCGGAAATACGCCCGCATCGGCCGCGCCGCCGCGAAGTCCGAGCGGCCAGGGCGGCTGCCGGAGCGTCGGCGTCACGAGGAGGTCGTAGCCGCCCGCCCACCAGTCCCGGATCGGGGCGGTGGCGCCGACGACCGCCGCCACGGCGTCGGCGAGCTCGATGTCTGTCACGCGCTGCCCCGCGTCGGACGCCGCGATCGACTCCGCGTCGATGTCGTCCGCCGTCATCTCGTGCTGCGCGATGTCCGCAAGCCACCGCACCTGGGCGTGGCGCGCCGCCGCGCCGAGCGTGGCGATGGCGCTCGCCGTCCGGATAAACAGGCCGTCAAGAGCTGGAGGGTGCGCCTCGTCAACGGCGTGCCCGAGGTCCGCCAGCAATGCGCCGGTCTCGTGTACCGCCGTCACGCAGGCGGCGTCGATGCTCATCCCGGTCATCACGTCGCGCGTGAGCAGCCCGGCGCGCAGCCGTGCGTGCGGGCGTGCGATCGCGTCTCGATACGGCAGGCCCGGTGATGGCGCGCCAGACCCATCGCCCGCGCCGGGACCTCCGGCGGCATCGAGTACGCCGGCGAGGTCGCGGACGCTGCGCGCAAGCACGAACTCCGTCCACACGCCGAGCGGATCCGGCTGCCCGGCGGGCGTCACGTGCGGCATCCGCCCGCGCGACGGCTTGAGCGTCACGAGCCCGCAGCATGCGGCCGGATAGCGCAGCGAGCCCGTGGCGTCGCCGCCGTGTGCGACTGGCGTCATTCCCGCGGCGACGGCCGCCGCCGACCCGCCGCTCGACCCGCCCGCGCTCCGTGCCAGGTCCCACGGGTTGCGCGTCGGCCCGAACGCTGCCGGCTCGGTCGTGATCCCGGCCGACAGCGCGGGCGTGTTCGTCTTGCCGAGAACGACGAAGCCCGCCCTCAGGAAACGCCGCGCCAGTTCGGTCGTGCGGGGCGATCGCCAGTGCCTGTCACGGAGCACCCGTGTGCCGAGGAAATAGGGAGTCCCCTCCACCTCGATCGAGGCGTCCTTGAGCAGCAATGGCACACCCGCGAACGGTCCCTCGATCGACGCCCCGCTCCGCACCTGGCGGCGTGCAGCCTCGAACAACGGCGTGATCACGGCGTTGATCTGTGGATTCAGCCGCTCGATGCGCCCGATGGCGCCCTCGACCAGGTCTGCCGCCGAGATCTCGCGAGCGCGCACGAGCGCCGCCTGCGCCGTCGCATCGAGCCGCCATGGATAATCGCTCATGGCGCGAGTCTAATCGAGCCAGCGCCGCCGCGCAGATGACGAATGCACCATCTGTGGCGCTCCGGAAGGCCGCCCGCCGCATATGCGGCTTTTCTGCGATGCGTGCGGCGTCGAGAGCATCGTGACCGACAGTTCGATCTGTTCCGCTGGGCATGCAGCGACCGACCGAATGGCACTTGGAATCGTGACAGGAACTGCCTAAGATCACGAGAGGTGGACCACCGAAGGGCCGTGTACGTAGTCGGACGAGGAGGTGCCATGGAACTCACGAATCACGAGACCTGGGCGGCTGCCCACGGAATGATCTTCGGAGCGGCTTTCCTGCTGGCATTCGCAGGAGGCATGGCGGGGCTATGGAGCCTGACCCCCGAATGGGTGACCCGCGCGGGGCTCAAGGAGCGGATGATCCGCCTGAAGGTCGGCGTCGCCTCAATGGCGCTGATCGCGTGGGCGACGGTCATCACGGGCACGTACATTGTCTACCCGTGGTACAGGGATCCGGATCCGAACAGCCCGAGGTCGCTCCTGAGGGCGAACCCGGACAAGGCTGATTGGCACACGTTCGGCATGGAGTGGAAAGAGCACGTCGCATGGATCTCGCCGATGCTCGCCACCGTTGTGGCGTTCATCGTGCTGTATTACGGCAGCCAACTCATCGTTGACAAGAAGCTGCGCTATTTCACGATGACGCTCTTTGTCGTCGCGTTCGCGGCCGCGGCGGTTGCAGGTTTGCTGGGCGCCTTCATCACGAAGGCCGCACCGCTAACGTAGGAGGTTCGTCATGGCGACCACAAACGTGCACCAGCCCGCAGGCGGGAAGGTCGAGGAAGTCATATGGACCGCGGAGGAACTCGACATCGTCGAGCGGCCGAACGGGCCCGCATTGGCGGCCTTCATCGCGTCGGGCATCGGAGCGTTCGTCCTCGGCTTGCTGACGACATGGGCCGAGGCATCCGCGGACTTTGCCGACACCTTGAAGCTTCAGAATCGGGTTGGCCCGCTGTCAGGGAAGGTGACCTTCTCGGGCATTGCGTTCGTCATCGCGTGGGCCGTGCTGGCCCCGCTGCTCTGGAAGAAGAACCTGCCCTGGATGCCCGCATTGGTGGTCGGGGGTGCGTTCCTGGTGATGGGCTTCATCGGCACCTACCCGGAGTTCTTCCAGCGGTTCGAGTAAGGGGCGCCAGTTCCTGACCCAAGGCTCCCGTGAGAGTCGACAAGAGGAGGCGTGCGTTGAGCGCGCCTCCCCTTCGCGTCTTGTCGATCGCGCGGTCTGCGGATCGTGCGTCCCTCACCGGATTTGGTCCCCGCGTGATGCTGGCGCCGGGGCCGAACGCGGCAGATGACATGGCGACCAATGCGCAGTCGGCGGCCGATGGGGCGCTGGCGCTGAACGCCGCGATTGAAACGGCGCGGCCGAGCGCGCACGAGCGCCGTCTGCGCCGTTGCATCGACCTGCCAGAGGTCATTGGGCGGCCATCTGGGTCGCGAATCGTACCTCAGTCCGTGTGTGGTCTCAGGGGCGTTGCGCCCTCCTGCCATCGCTCGGCTACGGAAACGAGATGGCCGCGAGGCCGAGAAACTTGTAAAATAGCCAAATAGATAACGCTTCGGAACCAGGCCTCCGGCCGATCGCAGGTGCGGTCGGTCGGCTGGCATAAGGGAGGAGATCAATGACCAATGCTGTAGCACTGTTGCTGGGATTCGCTGCCTGGTCGGGCGTGGTCGCGCTGTCCCTGCTGATCACGTTCAACATGGGCGACAAGAACCAGGTCCTCATGTTCCTGCCCATCCTGGCGTCGGTGTTCGCCGCCTGGGGTGTCGGCGAAGTCGTGACCCGGCGCCTGTTCGAACCCAAGAAGGAGGCGTGATGGCGTTCACTGACACCTTTGCACGGCGCGAGCTGCGCGATCCCGGTTTCGTCCGGCTTATCTTCAGCAATACCTGGCTGGCGCCGCTGTGGCTCCTCGCCCGCGTCTACCTCGGCTACCAGTGGCTGCTGGCGGGCTCCCACAAGGTGTGGGGCGCCGACCGCTGGATCGCCCGGCCGGGTCCGGACGGGCTGGGATTGAAGGCGTTCTGGGATCGCGCTACGGCGATTCCGGAAAAGGGCGCCCCGCCGATCAAGTACGACTGGTATCGGGACTTTCTCACCTACATGTCGGACAACAGCTGGTACCACTGGTTCAGCTGGGTCATCGGCTGCGGCGAAGTGACGGTCGGCGTGTTGCTGATCGTCGGCGCGTTCACCGGGCTCGCGGCGGCTGCCGGTGCCCTTTTGAACTTCAACTTCATGCTCGCGGGCTCCGCGAGCACCAATCCGGTGCTCTTCATTCTCGCCCTGTTCATCATCTTCGGGTGGAAGGTCGCCGGGTGGATGGGTGTCGACCGCTGGCTCCTCCCGGCGCTCGGCACACCCTGGGAGCCCGGGCCGTTGGTGCACGTCGAGCACGATGACGCGGCCGGAGGGCGGGCGTCTCCGCTGCGGCCTCAACGCGGGTCGGCGTAGGAGGCTGGCCAGCCGGCGCCGCGCGATTGGCGTCGCGCGCCGGCACCCGCAAGGCCGCCTGACGAACGGCCGTTCGGGATCCCCATGTTTGAGCAGCTTCGGGCCGCCCTCACCGGGCGGCCCGTTCATTTCGTCGCTGCGCCCGGCCCGGCCGGCGCCGGCCGGACTGCTGAACCTGCGAGCCTCCGCCGATAAGCCACAACAGGGGAACCGGCGGACCCGCCATGCCGGCGCCGTCGCTAGGGGTGCTCTACTGCAGATGTCCAGGCTTCTGAGAATGCCGCACGGGCTGCTGGGGGCCGTGGTCGCCGCCAGCACCCTGTTTCTCATCGTCTACGCCGCGGGGCTCGCACTTCAGCCCGGCGAGGCGTATCTGCGCTTCCAGAGCAACATCATCTACAACGCTCCTGCCTTGGCCGGACTCTGCCTCGCCCTGCCGCGCATCCGGCGCGGCGGCGGCCGCGAGCGTGCCGGGTTCGTGGCGCTGGCATTTGCGTTGCTCGCCTGGCATGCCGGCGACTGGACGTTTTCCTACTACGACTACTTCGGGCGGAATGGCATGCCGTTCCCAAGCGTCGCAGACGCCTTGTACTACCTGGGGTACGGCGCCTGCATGGTCGCCCTGCCGCTCCTCGTTCTGCCAGCGCGGCGTCTGCGCGAAGGTCGGTGGATCGTCGACGCTGCCATCCTGATGGTGGTGGCCGGCGCCGCCTCGTGGGAGTATCTGCTCGGTCCAATCATCCAGCAGGGCGACCAGACGGCCTTCGCCGCGGCGGTAGCCCTCGGCTACCCGCTGTTCGACGTCGGCTTGCTCGGCGTTCTCGTCGTGTCGCTCTACGCCTCGCCCCGGCCATATCCGCGCCGCACGCTCGTGCTGGCCGCCGCCTGCGCCGTCCAGATCGTAACGGACTCCCTGTACACCTACACCGTCACGGTGAGTCACTACGACAATATCGGCGATCCGCTCGAGCTCGGATGGCTGGCCGCGTACCTGCTGATGGCGATCTGTTTCGTGCTGCCCGCGGAGAGCGTCGACGCCGTCGACGTGGATCATGCCGGGGAGCGGCACCGGGTTCTGGGTCTCATCGTCCCGTACGTGGTGATCGTGCCGGTCGGTATTGTGGCGATCTTCGAGGCGGTGAGCGGCGGCGCGTCGCCCGTGATCGTCGGCGGTGTGGCCGCATGCGTCGCGCTGGTGCTGTTGCGCCAGATTCTGACGCTGCGCGAGAACCTGGCGATGTACCGTGACCTCCGGAACGAACATCGCGCGCGCGACGGTTGGGCACAGGCGCAGACTGATCTCGGCGAGGGACTCCTCGTCATCGACAACGGCCGCATCGTCAACGCGAACGCGGCCGCGGCCCGCATGACCGGGTACGGCGAGGACGAGTTGGCCGGACTGCCGTCGATCCTGCCGCTGGTGCCCGAAGGCGGCCGGCCGAACGTGTCCGCCTGGCTCGACCGCCGTCTCTCCGGCGAGGGCGACGACGTCAGGGAGGAGGTCTCCATCGTTCGGCGCGACGGAACGCCTGCCCGGCTGGAGTTGGCCGCGAAGCGGCTGGATGTCGATGGTCGAGCCTACCTGCTCGTGGTGTGCCGCGACATTACCGACCGCCATCGCGCGGCGGTGGCGCTGCGCCGAAGCGAGAGCACGCTGCGCGCCACGCTCGAGGCCACAACGGACGGCATCGTCGTCGTCAACCACGACAATCGCGCGCTTCACGTGAACGGCCGTTTCCTGGAAATGTGGGGCGTGCCGCGGGAACTCGTCGACGCGGGCGACGACGATGCTGTGCAGCGGTTCATCGCCGGCCGCTTCGCCGATCCCGCCCAGTTCACACCACCCGCCGAGGCCATGAACGGTGAATTCGGCGAGTCGTTCGACGTGGTCCGGCTGACCGACGGCCGCGCGTTCGAGCGCTACTCGCGGCCCCTGATCGTCGATGGGCGTGCCGCGGGCCGCGCCTGGGGCATGCGGGATATCAGCGAACGGATCCGGTCCGAGCAGGTGCTGCAGAAGAGCGAAGAGCGATTCCGCACGCTGGTACACGCCGCCGGAAGCGTGATCATCGCGATAGCCGCCGACGGCAGCATTCTGGAGTTCAACGCCGCGGCCGAAGCCATGTTCGGCGTGACGCGCGACCAGGCGATGGGTCACGACGCCATCGACCTCCTCACGGAGGAAGACCGCCGGCATGAGTTTCGCGATGTGTTCGGCGATGTGCTGGCTGGCAGGGACCTGCGCGGCCTGGAGATCGCGTTCACCGCCACCGACGGCGTCGTCCGCACCGCGCACTGGAACGTCACCCGCTGGCTCGACGCCGAAGGCGCGCCGGCAGGCGTGATCGCCGCGGGCGTCGACATCAGCGAACGCAAGCAGACCGAAGAGATGCTCCGCGCCACGCTCGGCGAGCTTTCGGCGTCAAAGGCGGCGCTCGACGAGAAGTCCTCGCTCCTCGAACTTGCGCTGGCCGCCGAGCGCGAGCACGCCCGTCACGATCCGCTCACCGGCGCGCTCAATCACGGCGCCATCAGTGAAGTGCTGGCGGCCCGCCTCGCCGACATCCACCCCGAGGCGCCCGCCTGCGCCATCGTCATGGTCGATGTCGACGGCATGAAGGCCGTGAACGACACGTACGGCCACCAGGCCGGCGACATGGTACTCGTCGCCGTCGCGAACGCCCTCATGCGCTCCGGCGCCATCGTCGGCCGGTACGGCGGCGATGAATTCATCGCGATGCTCGACGGCACCGATCGCCTCGCCGCACAGCGTTATTGCGACGCGGTCGAAGACGAGCTCGAAAGCGTCGTGCTGAGCGACTCCGGCACCGGCCACCACATCCCCGCGAACGTCAGCCTCGGCGTCGCCGTGTTCCCGGAGGAAGCGGAGACCGTCGCTGACCTCATCCGTCTCTCCGATAGCGCGATGTACGCGTACAAGAGGGAGCGTCAGCGCCCGGCCGCGGGCGACGCGGCGGCCGGCGGCCACATCGAGGACGATCGCTCGGCAAGGATGGTTGGCGAACTCGTGCCGCTCCTCACCGCTCCCGGCGCTCTCGACGACAAGCTGCGGCTCGTATCCCACCGCCTGTCGATTGGCGCCGGATACGCCGGCGTCAGCTTCACGTTGTTCTCGCCGACCGTGGGTACTCCGATCGCGGCGAACAGTTTCGCGCCCGGGCAGGACGAGGTGGCCGAAGCGTGGAACCGCCACCAGCGCGAGGACGACGGCCCTGAGCCACACCCGATACGGAAGCTGCTCCAGGATACGCATCGCCCGGTGATGATCGAGAACGTCGCGAACGATCGACGCCTCCTTCCAGGAGAGCGCCGCCTGCTCACGTCGGCCGGCTTCCGTCGCGCGCTCGTCGTGCCGATGATCTGGCAGGACGCCGTCGTCGGCATGCTCGGCGTCGCGAGCAAGGGCGCCGCGTTCGATGCGCAGGACGTCCAGTTCGTAAGCGCCGTCGCCACGCAGGTCACCGCCATCGTCCGCATGCACCGGCTCGTCACCGAACTCGAGGCCGCCACCGCCCGCCTCGCGGCGTCGCACGGCGACACGGTGATGATGCTCGCCGCCGCGGCGGAAGCGCACGACCGCACGACGGGACTGCACCTCGCCAGCATCCGTGTGCTCGCGGAAGCGCTCGGACGCGAGCTTGGCTACAACGAGAAAGAGGTCGCGGGCCTCGGCATGGCCGGCGTCCTGCACGACATCGGCAAGATCAGCGTGCCCGATACCGTCCTCTCCAGCACGGGGCGGCTCGACGGCGAGCAGTGGGAAATCATGCGCCAGCACACCGTGTGGGGAGCGCAGTTCCTCGGCGGCAAGCCGGGATTCCGCCTCGCCGCGCAGGTCGCGCGCTCACACCACGAGCGCTGGGACGGCCGCGGCTACCCCGACGGCCTCGAGGGAGACGCGATCCCCGAGGCGGCTCAGATCGTCACCGTCGCGGACAGCTTCGACGCGATGACGCACGATCGCCCGTACCGGGCGCGCCGGCCCGTCAACGAGGCGCTCGGCGAGATCATCGCCTGCTCCGGCAAGCAGTTCAGCCCGCGCGTCGTGGCCGCGCTCGTGCGCCTCTTCGAGCGCGACGAACTCCCCCACGATCCCCATGCGACCGCCGATGACGCGGCGCCCGGCTCCACGGACACCCGCGACGAGGTCGCCGCGTAGCGCCCTACTCCCGCGAGCGCGTCGCCCCCCAGCCGTCCCAGTACACGACCTTCTCAACCGGCATGCGCGAGGGCGGACCGAACCGGCCGATCGGAACGCCGACCGGGATCAACGCCATCGTCTCGACGTTCTCCGGTATGCCGAGCAGTCGCTTGACGTCGTCTTCGTGCAGCTTGTGCAGCGTCGTCAGCGTCGTGCCCAGGCCGAGCGCCCGCGCGGCGAGCATCAGGTTCTGCACCGCTGGATAGATAGATGCGCCGAGCGTGGGCCCCACGGCGAACTGATCCTTGCGTATCGTGGCGATGATCAGCACCGGGGCCTCCGCCAGGTGGCGGGCCAGGTGGTCGGCCGAGTTGTACGTGCGCGCCCGCGCCGGATGGGCGAGCATCGCGTCCTTCGCCGCGCCTCCGTACGCGCGCTGCCACCCCTCCAGATACCAGGCGCCGATCTGTCGCTTCTTCTCCGCGTCGCGCACGACGATGAAGTTCCACGGCTGCTGGTTGCCGCCGCTCGGCGCCTTGATCGCCGTGTCCAGCAGCGTCCACAGGTCCGCGTCGGATATGGCGTCCGGCTTCAGCCGCCGCATCGCCCGCTGCGTGCGCGCCACGTCGAAGAAATCCATCAGTGCCTCCTCCCCGGATTGCGATACCACCAGGGTGCTCAATACGTTCGTTCCAGATGTGGCGCGGCCTTTAGCCGGCGTTGTGCTGATTCCAGGCACGACTGTATCGGCCGGCGGACGAGTCGGTCATCGCGTTTCTCAGCACCTGCCTGGGCATCATCGAAGAAACGTCGCCGCCGGCTCGGTCAGTGCGTCGTCGATTCGCCCCGCCCGACGCCAACACCATAGCAGGGCCACCCCGGCGAGCGCGCCGGCGATGCTCGTCAGCTGATTCCCGGTCGCTTCGTCCATGCCGCCCGGCTGCAGGACGGTGCCGAAAACGCGATCCATCAGGTATTCGCCGGCCTCCCACAGAGAGTGCAGCGCCGTGAATACCGATAGCGCGACCAGCGCGACTCCCCAGAACCCGAGCCGCATCCGCCCATTCCGCTCCATCCCGAACAACACCGCGGCGAGCGCGATCATCAGCGGGATCGCGTTCACGAAGTGCACCGCGTCGTCCCAGTGCTTCCAGTTCCCGTACCAGTGAAGATCGTTCCCCACGATGTCGATGGTGAGCGCGAAGCTCCAGCACAGGTCCACGACGGTTGGATACGGACCGATCCCGCGCCGCAGACCGTAGATCGCCGGGATCGAGAACGCCAACAACGGATAGAACACCGCCCGCAGCGGCAAAGACTTGTTCTGCAGTTGCGGCAGGTCCGGGTGCATGAACATGAACGCCACGCCCCAGGCCAGACCGAGCTTCACGACGACGTTCGCCGCCCAGGCCAGCCGTCGATCCCGCCCCGCGTTCGAAAGCGTGCCGCACGTCAGCGCCAGCCCGAGGCCGAACAGAGCCAGCACCGCCAGGCCGTCCGCGCCGACGCCGCGCCCCTCGTGCCTGAACCACAGCAGGAAACCGAGCCGGTCGACGTCCGCGTCCGAGGCCACGAAGACGGCCGCCAGCGCCATCGCCGCCGCGAGCGCGACCGCCCTACCGGTCGACATCCCGCGTTTCCGTCTGGCGAGGCCTGTCACCGATCCCATCGTTAAAGCCGCGCCGTGCGCCGTTCCAGGATCCGCTCCTCCGGCATCCACCGCTCGCGCAACGCCCCGACGAGGAACATCGAGCCGGTGACGCAGACGATGTCGCTCGCTCCGGCGCGCGCCAGCGCCAGGTCGAGCGCCCGCTCCGGTGACGGCTCGAACGCGACGGCGCCATCGCCCAGCGCCCGCCGGAACAGCCCCAGCATCCGATCCGCCTCGCCGATGCGCTCGCCGAGCGGCGGCTGCGTCACGACGACCCGGTCCGCGACCGACGCCAGCGATCGCACCATCGCCGGCTGATCCTTGTCGGCCAGGATGCCAACGACCAGGTCCAGCTGCGTGCCGTCGCGGAGCCAGTGAGCGCGCAGCGCCGCGGCGAGGCTGCGTGCCTCGAGCGGATTGTGCGCGGAATCGAGCAGCACCCGCGGCGATCGCTGCACCTCTTCGAGCCGGCCGCTGATCCACGCCGATGCGAGCCCGTCGCGGATCGCCTGTTCGCCGATCGCCGCGCCCGTCGCCCGTCCGAACGCCGCCGCCGCGGCCACCGCCAGCGCCGCGTTCGATGCCTGGTGCGCGCCCGCCAACGCCAGCCGAGCCCGATCGATCGAGATCCCCGGCGCTCGCAGCGAGATCACGCTGCCCGTGGCGTCCGCCTCGATGATCCGCGCGCGGACCTCGCGGCCGCTCCGCCAGAGCGTCGCACCCGTCTCGCCGCAGCGCCCCTCGATGACGGCGAGCGGCTCGCGGCGTGTCGTGCCCGTCACGACCGTTTCGCCGCCGCGAACGAGCGCCGCCTTCTCGCGCGCGATCGACGTCAGCGACCAGCCGAGGCGCTCGCGGTGCTCATAGTCAACGTTCGTGATCACGGTCACCGGCTTCTCGTCGAAGACGTTGCTGTAATCCGTGCGGCCGCCCAGCCCCGCCTCGACGACGACGGCGTCGCACCGCTCTTCCGCGAATTGCTTCATGCCCGCGGCGAACGCCACTTCGACGAGCGACGGCCGACCGAAGCCGACGCCGTCGATCACCTCCGCGTGCATCCTCCGCACCAGCGGGTCGAGGCCGAGCACCCCGTCGGCGAACGCGCCGGGCGAGATCAGCACGCCGTCCACATCGATGCGCTCGATGAACGTCTGGAGGTGGGGAGACGAATAGAGCCCGGTGCGGAGGCCGGCCGCACGCAAGATCGACGCCGCGATGGACGCCGTCGAGCCCTTTCCCGCGCTGCCCGCGACATGGATCACCGGGAACTGCCGGTGCGGATCGCCGAGATGCGCCAGCAGCGTCGTGACGCGTCCCTGCCGCGCCCGTTCGACCGGGACGATCGGCAGTTCGTGCCACAGCCGCCGCTGCAGGTAATCGACCGCCTGACGATAGCGCTCGTATGCCACCCCGCAGCGTAACGCACGCAGGCGCCTGGAAATGTCAGCGCCCGGGTGGCCCGCCGTCGCCGCGCGTCCCGGCCGCACTGTCAAGTGCGCGTCGCGCCCGTGTCCGCTAAGATCACGTTGCGCCGCGCGCGTTCCACCGCGCTCGACGTGACCCCGCCGGCCGGCACGGAAGCCGCCGGCGCACTGTTACACAGGCACACCCGGGGTACAGGATGCTGGTCGTACAGAAGTACGGCGGGTCCTCTGTCGGAACCGCCGAACGCATCAAGAACGTCGCCGCGCGCATCAAGCGCCGCGCCGACTCCGGCGACCACGTCGTCGTTGTCGTCTCGGCGATGGGCGACACGACCGACGAACTGATCGACCTCGCGCACCAGATCACCGAACAGCCTGCCCCTCGCGAGATGGACGTGCTGCTCGCCACCGGCGAGACGCAGTCCAGCGCGCTCATGGTGATGGCGCTGCAGGCGCTCGGGGTCGACGCGATCAGCCTGTCCGGCGCGCAGGCGGGCATGCGCACCGACTCCGTCCATCGCAACGCGCGCATCCTCGCCATCGAGCCCCACCGGGTGAAAGAGGAGGTCGATCGCGGCCGCGTCGTCATCGTCGCCGGCTTCCAGGGCCTGACGGAGGCGATGGATGTCGCCACGATCGGACGTGGCGGCTCCGACACGACGGCCGTCGCGTTCGCGGCGGCGCTCCAGGCACGCTGCGAGATCTTCACCGACGTCGACGGCGTGTACACCGCCGACCCGCGGCTCGTTCCCGGCGCGCGCAAGCTCAAGGACATCTCCTACGAGGAGATGCTGGAACTCGCGAGCAAGGGCGCCAAGGTGATGGCGCCGCGCGCCGTCGAGCTGGGCTCCGTCTACAACATCCCGATCCTGGTGGCGTCCAGCTTCCGGGACGAGCCGGGCACCCTCATTCACGGAGGCGTCGACATGGAAGGCTTCAACCGCGTGCGCGGCATCGCGCACGACCTGGACGTGGCGAAGATCACGATCCGCCACGTGCCGGACCGCCCCGGCATCGCCGCCGAAATATTCGAGCCGCTCGCGCAGGCGCACCTCTCCGTCGACACGATCGTGCAAAACGCGAGCGAAGAGCAGCTGACCGACATCACCTTCACGCTTGCGAAGAACGATCTCTCGCGCGCCCTCCCGCACGTGCGGGCCGTCGCGGCCGCCGTCGGCGCACGGGACGTCGTCGCCGACGAGCGCATGGGAAAGGTGAGTATCGTCGGCACGGGTATCCAGAGCGCGCCGGGCTACGCTGCCCGCATGTTCCGTACGCTCTCCGAGGCCGGCATCAACATTGAGATCATCTCCACCAGCGAGATCCGCATCACCTGCATCGTGCCCGAAGACCGCGTCGCCGACGCCGTCCGCGCGCTCCACACGGCCTTCGAGCTGGAGAAGGCCGAGGCGGCCGACCTGGCGTAGGCGGACGCCGTCCCCGACACACATCGGCAAGCGGATCCATCGTCGCGCGTGCGTTGACTGTCGCGCGTAAACGAGGCGGAATATCGTACCCGGGGTGCCGTCCGATACCACCTCTTCGGTGCATCTTCATGGGCCGAAAGGCCCCACCGCCAGCCGATCGTTTGACGTATCTTCGGGGGTGGACAGAGCCGCGCCGCCCGGGGCGCGTGAGGGAGGAACGCATGCCACACGAGGTCTTCGATTTCACGATCATCGGCGCCGGCCCGACCGGCATCTTTGCGTCGTTCTACGCCGGCCTGCGGCAGATGCGGACGAAGGTCATCGAGGCGCTCCCGGAGCCCGGCGGTCAGCTCGCCGTCCTCTACCCGGAGAAACTCATCTATGACGTCCCCGGCCATCCGAAGATCACGGCGCAGGACCTCGTGAAAGAACTCATGGCGCAGGTCGCGCTCTTTGAGCCGGAGTTCGTCTATGGCACCCGCGTCGAGACGCTTACGCGTGTCACCTATGAGGGCGAGGAGGTCTGGCGGCTCGGGACAACCGCCGATCATCACCTGAGCCGCACGGTGCTCATTGCCGGCGGTATCGGCGCATTCGCCCCGCAGAAGATCGAGAAGCCCGGCGTGTCGGATTTCGAGGGCCGCGGCGTCTACTACTTCGTCAAGGACAAGCGGCCGTTTCGCGGCAAGAAGATCCTGGTCGTCGGCGGTGGCGACACCGCGGTCGACTGGTGCCTCAACCTCAAAGACTGGGCGAAAGAGATCACGCTCGTCCATCGCCGCGACGGCTTCCGCGCGCACGAGGCCAGCCTCACCGCGTTGCGCGAGAGCGGCATCCCGATGAAGACGTTCTACGAGGTCAAGCGCGTCACCGGCGACGGCTCGGGCATCAAGGGCGTGACCATCTTCGACAACCGCACCGGGGTCGAGGAGGATCTCATCGTCGATGCCGTGCTCGTGAGCATCGGCTTCAAGGCTGCGCTCGGACCGATCGAGTCGTGGGGCCTCGAGCTGGCGGACGCCCGCCACATCCGCGTCGATGGCTTCATGGAGACGAACCTCAAGGGCGTCTTCGCCGCCGGCGACATCGCCTCGATTGAAGGGTCGGAGCCGATGAACCTGATCGTTACCGGCTTCGCGCACGCCGCCATCGCGGCCAACGCCGCTCGCCGCGTCACCGACCCGAAGTCGCGCCTCTTCCCCGGCCACTCGAGCGAACTCAAGCTGTAGGCGAGCTGTCAGCTGTCGGCTTTCAGCGAGACGCGAAGCGCGGCGCGTAGCCGCCCTCGGCTGCGCGTCCGGCGATCGACGAGTCGCCGAAGGAGACAGCCGCACCGGCGTGCAACGACGCCTCGCCGGGTGGACCTCCGTCACGTGCGAGATCGCCCGGCCCCCGGCCCCCAATAACCAGTCACCAGTAGCCAGTAACCGGGCGACCAGCATCGAGTACACTCGCGCCATGACGTACGATGCGGCCGTCGCGCTCCGCATGCTCAACAACGAGAACATCCGCGGCGCGCACGGCTGGTGCGACTACCGCGAGCTCGGCGGCGCGCTGGCCGCCACGTCCGACGCTCCGACACCCGATCTGAACTCTCTCCTCGATTTCCATACCGACGATCGTCACATCGAAAGCATTCTCGACGTGGGGTTCGCGCTCCTCCGCGCATTCGACCGCCCGCCCGTCGCGCGGATCACGCCGCTCGACGAGCCGCCCTCGCTCGCCGAACGCCTCGCGGCGCGCGGCCTGAGCCCGTCGCAGCGCCGCAGCTGGATGGTGTTCGCCGGCGACCCCGCCGCCATCCGCGTCAATGCGGAGATCGATGTGCGCGTCGCCGCGCCTGACGACGCGCCGACGTTCGCGGCGATCCATGCGGGCAGCGAAAAGTGGTTGAGGCGGTTCTCGTTCGAGACGACGATCACTGCCATGCACGAGGAGGGCAACACCTTCTACATCGCCTGCCTCGGGACGCAGCCTGCCGGCGTGTGCCATCTCTTGCGCGATGGCGCCACCGCGGGCGTCTACGCGGTCGGCACGCTCAAGGCACTCCGCCGACGCGGCATATGCTCCACGCTCATGGCCCGCGCCATCGCCGATGCGCGCGCGGCCGCCTGCGACGTCATCTGCCTCAGCACCACCACCGGCGGCGACGCCGAGCGCCTCTGCCAGCACCTCGGCTTCGAGCGCGCCTTCGAGTCCGTCCTTTGGACCGCGCCGCCGCCTTCGGCGTAGAACAGGGCGCCTAGGGCAGAGTGCAGAGCGCCTTCGAGGCCCAGCAAGTCGTCTTCCTCGGCGCCGGTCAAATGGACTCTCTGCGTTCCGGTCGTTGCTCCACCGCGGGGCCTCTGCTTACTGCTTTCTGCTCTCTGTTCTGCCGCAGGGCGGCACGCTACCCTTGACCCGCACACACCCCGATCGACGATAGCCGTAGCCGAGGCCACCATGGACTTCCAGCTTTCCGACGAACATCGCCTCATCCAGGAGACCGCGCGCCGCATCGCGAAGGAGAAGATCGCACCGCGCGCCGCCGAGTTGGACGTCTCCGGCGAGTACCCGCACGACATCTTCCAGGCCTTCAGGGACACCGGCCTCACCGGCCTGACGATCCCCGCGAAGTACGGCGGCAGCGGCGCCGGCATGCTCGCCCTCGCCCTCGCCGTCGAGGAAGCCGCGAAGTACTGCTGCGCCTCCGGCCTTATGCTGCTGCTGTCCGCGTTGCCGTCGCAGCCCGTCATGATCGGCGGCGACGAGCGCCAGAAGAAGTGGATCGGCGAAGGCATCGCGAGCGGCGCGATCAAGGGCGCCTTCTGCCTCACCGAGCCTAACCACGGCTCCGACGCGGCAAACCTCGAGACGCGCGCCGTCCGCGACGGCGACGACTACGTTCTCAACGGCGAAAAGATGTACATCTCCGGCGGCACCGTCGCCGACTACGTCGTCGCCTTCGCGCGCTTGGACGGCACGCCCGGCCCGAAGGGCATCTCCGCGTTCATCGTTCCGACGAACACGCCCGGGTTCCGTGTTGCCGGCACCGATCGCAAGATGGGCGTACGCGGCGTGCCGACGGCCGACATCGTCTTCGAGGACTGCCGCATCCCGCGAGAGAACCTGATCGGCGGCGTCGAGGGCGTGGGCTTCAACCACGCCATGCTGACGCTCAACTCCTGCCGCCCGGTCGTGGGCGCGCGCGGTCTCGGCCTGGCCGAGGGCGCGATGACCTACGCGCTCGAGTTCGCCCGCCAGCGTGAGGCGTTCG
>CAYJMJ010000046.1:0-1821 GCA_964371095.1 uncultured Dehalococcoidia bacterium
GAGCGCTACCCTGCGGAGGTAGAGGCCGTGGGTTCGAGTCCCGCCAAGCGCGCCATTCTTTCGTGTTCGCCGTTGCGCCGCACCACGGCAGCGTAGCTCAGGGGTTAGAGCAACCGGCTCATAATCGGTAGGTCGTTGGTTCGAATCCAACCGCTGCTACCAGGCATCTGAAGAGCGGCTATCGCCGCTCTTTCTTGTTCTCCCGCTCAGGCGCGATGAGCCGCGCGATGACGCCGGACCTCAAGGCCGCCGGGTGCGACGTCGCCGTCGTCGGGCCGAACTAGGCTGCCCGCAGGTCGGCGGGAATCACGGGCCGCCCCACCAGCGCGCCGAATCGCTCGGCGTACGCCTCCAAGACGGGTCTCCACGGCCGCTCACGCATGGTGGACCGTGCGATGTCCTCGCCCAAGAAATGGCGCTGGATCGCCGGTAGCGCCAGCACGTTGTCGAGCGCGGCGATGAATCCCCGCTCGTCGCCGGCGTCGATCATCAGGCCGCTCGTCTCGTGCGCGGGAACACAGTCGAACGCCATAGCGTCGGTCACCACGGGCACGCCGCTCACCGTGAGCGCCAGCATCAGCTCGGCCGAGGCCGCGTCGGGACGCGACATGGCCGGCACCGCGAACGCGTCGACCGCTCGCGCCACCGCGGCAATCAGGCTCGCGCTCACGGGGCCGGTGACCGATCGCACGTCCGCCTGCACCCCGGCCGCCCGAAGCGTCAGGCGCAGCTCGCGGCGGCTGGCCACGCCGAAGAGCACGCACGCCGGCCGCGTCACCAGGTGCGGCATCACCACGTCGCGGAACCAACGGAAGTCGGTCCCGGTCCGCGGCCACGGCACGGCCACGATGGGGCGGCCCTGTGGCAGCCCACGCAAGGCGCTGGCCACGCGAGCGACATCGCGCGGGGCTGGAAGCGGCAGTTCCCGCGCCGCAACGGGCATTGGATAGAGCGGCACGCCGAGATCGCGGCAACCGCCGGCGTCGGCGAGTCGATCGTCTGATACGAACGCTTCGTCGAACGCCCCGAGCGACCGCCGCGCCAGGACGCCCCACGGGCTGCGCGTTTGGCGGACTTCGGAGGCCAGCGTGATCGACGCGGGCACGCCGCACCGGCGGCGCAGCGTCGCCCCGATGGGCGCGAGGCGTGGATCGAGTACGTGTACGAGTTCGAACGCATCGCGCCGGATCAGCGCGGCGGCCGTGCGATACAGGCGCAGCGCGTCTCGGATGGGATGCACGGCATCCAGGCGCTCGACGTCGACGGCTGCCGCGAGCGCGCGGTGGAACCCGTCGGCCGACATGCCAAGCGCATCGCGAAGGCCGCCGAGGGCGACGACGCGCGGCGGCCTCGCGCCCTCCGATCGCATGGCGAGCTGCCTCATGGTCAGAGTATTGATGGCCCGTAGTGGTGCAGGTCATTAGGCGCTTCCCCGAGGTCTCGTTCCGCAACCCATGAGAATCGCCGGCACCCCGTCCGATCGCATCGCTGGGTGCCGACGCTTAGAATGATGGCCAGAAGCTCACCGGACGCCTGGGCACCGCCGGCGTCGGTCGCCGATCTCCGCCTGCCGCCGACGTTTGTCGTCGAGCACGTTATCCGGACGCTGTCCTATCAGGGCACGCTCACCCCGGCGGAGGTGGCGCGATCGCTTCGCGTGCAGGACGGCATCGCCCTGGAACTGCTCGACGGACTGCGAAGCGCCGGACTCGTCCAACTCGACGCGGGGCAGGCGAACTTCGATCGCCTTGGGCGGCTCCGCCTGACCGACGCGGGAAACGCCCGCGTGGCGGTGGCGCGGCAGCGCACGTGGTACGCGGG
>CAYJMJ010000046.1:1921-23434 GCA_964371095.1 uncultured Dehalococcoidia bacterium
AGGTTGTTCGATCCGCAGCGGCACCGCCCGGTCGAAGAACGCCCGCACGACGACGACGCGCTCGACGTGTTCAGGTCGAGCCGCGACGTCACGCAGTGGGCGACCGTGGCGCGGCCATCGATCACCCTTACCGGCGGTGTCCTGCCATCGGACGTCGTGCCGGCGTACGACGAGGATGCGCGGTTTTACGTCGCTCCGCCGCCGCTGGCCGCGATCGGCGGCCTGCTGTGTGTCATCGACGCGGGAATGAGCCTCCAAACTCTCGTCGACCTGGCGCAACTGTGGCTGACGCCCGGAACGCACGGCGTCGGCGTCCTGATGCTCCGAAGCGGCGAGCGGATCGAGCTTCCCTGGCGCACGGCGACCGCGCTGATCGGCGTCGCACCGGCGTCGCTTCCGGAGCCTGTTCGCCGCGCCGTCGGCTACGATGTCGATGTCGGGCGGGTCGAGGGCCACCTGTTATCGCTATTCTTGGCTCATCGCCTCCTCGAGCCGGCATTCCCGGAGTCGGTGATCGAGCACGTCGCGTCGCGGCTGGAGAAACGTGCCCTTTGCACCCGCGCGGGCGCGTCCGCCGCATGCCGTTACCTCCGCGACCGCGCCGACTACGAACGTGACGCGTTTTCCCCGTCGCCGTCCGTCCTGGACCAGGCAGTTGAGTTCGCGGCGATGGCTCCCGCGCGCCGGGGCGCCCTCCGCGCGGCGTAGAGCGACCTCCACGCAAACCGCGTGACTCCAGCGCTACTGCGGATGGTGGCCGTTGGCCCGGGCCGCGGACCGGAAGTGGTCCTGGACGATAGCGGCGGCCGATGCCCGGGCGTAACCCGACGTCAGCTCCCGCTGTAGATCCTTCAGGTCGACCCAGACCTTACGCTGCCCGAGCGGCCTGTGGTAGACGCCCTCGATCTCCCGCACCGCCATGCCGTCGGCGTCGAGCTCATACCGGATCGATCGGCCGGACGGGCGGATGCAGAACATGGCACGCGGCTGCACGCCCCCAAGCTCGCACTCGACGCTGCAGTTCACTCCCTGCGCCAGTGCGAACTCGGCCACTTCCCTGAACGCAGGCTCGATCGCGGTCTGCATCATGCGCCGAAACGACTGCGCGAGCGGCGTCCTCACCCCGATTGCGCCGCGGCGCAGATCGTAGCTCTGCCGAGCGTGCAAGATGCGTGCTTTCCAGTCCTCGGGCACGGACCCACCCCCGCGGCTCATCAGGCCGGCCCTCGTTCAAGCGAGTTGGTCGACGCTCTTTGCGTCATCGGTCGATTGGCGATCGTGCCAGCCGTTCGTGAGCAGATTCGATATGTTGGCGCCGTCGCCCGGGTAGTGCAGGAGCCGCGCCGCCCAACCGATGCCCCGCGGCGAGGCCTCGGCGAGGCGCTCCAGAATGCGATCCCGGGCCCGCTCGGCGGCGCCGACGTCCTGGTGCGGAAGCAGAACACCGACCCTGCCCTCGCCGACGGTGCCTCCGAGATCCGTGCTCCGGATCGCCGCGGGCACCTCACTTTCGGCTTCCTCGATCAGGCGGGCTGGCGAGCCCGGCTGGGCGCCGACCTCCAGGAGCAGCAGCGCGAACGGCGCACCATAGCGGGCCGCGCGGTTCACTTCGTCGAGCACGCGCAGCCAGAAGTACCAGCCCACGTGCAGCCCCGTGGCATCGTCGAGCAGGATCCAGCTCTTGTCCATCAGAAGAATTGTCGGCGTCAGGGACTGCCGACCGCACCCTCCCCGTTCACCCCTGGCGCCGTTGCCCGATCTCGGCCGATTGTCTAAGCTCCCCGGGATGGACATTGAACCGATCACGGGGTCAGCCACCCGGTTTCCGCCCGGACGCGTGACCGTCCGCCTCAGCGATGAGCATTGCAGGGCCTATCAGGTGCTGTACGCACGGTATGGCACCGTTACCGAGGGTCTGCCGGTGCTGCGTGAGCGCGATTTCGACGGGCGGCCGGTGACGATAACCCCCGGGGAACTGGAATCGCTCAACCGCGCGCTGGCGAGTCTGGGCGCGCCCGAGGGACCGCCCGCCGCAACGCCGTTCGGCGGCCAAGAGCGGGCGAAGGTCCGGCTGTTCAAGAAGCTCCAATACCTCTCTTAGCGGTTTAAGTTAGCGCCAGGAGGCATCCCGTGGGCAAGAAGGACAAGGGCGGCCGCGAGGCGAAGAAGCCGAAGCAGAACAAGGGGAAGTAGCTTCGCGGGCATCCCCCGGCCGTGTAGCCAGGTTCGAATCGGACGATATTTCGCGTCTAGGCGACGTATTGCGCTACACTGCGCCCTGAGATACCGGACAACCCCCGGCCGGGAGCAGCCCGAGGGACAACCCGCATGCCGAATTCTGTACCTGGTCAGCTTCTCGCCGCCATCAAGGCCCGCAAGTTCGGGACCGTGGCCAGGCTGTTCGCCACGCAGGTCGACTTCCAGGCCTGGACCCCCACCGGCCACTGGGTCGCCTCCGACCCGTCTACCGTCGCCAAGATCATAGAGACGTGGTATACGCCCGGCGTCGGTTCCGCGGTGGCATTCAGCAACGAGACGGCGAACGCCCGTTCGGCGATGCTCGAGTGCGAAATCACGTGGAAAATCCCGCCTGACGACCAGGTGCGCGTGCTGCGCCAGGTCTACGTCCTCACCCTCAAGAGCGAGAAGATCACGGCCGCCCGGGTGTACTGCGCCGGCCTCCACACCGAGTTCCCGGAGGTCGACCTGGAGAAACAGCGCCGCTCCAAGGGCCTGGCGGGCCCGAAGCTACCCACGACGCCGAAGGCCGTCGCTGCCAAGGTCAGCTAGACCCGTCCTCGGAGTCTCGGCCGTGCCAACTGCCCCCGGAGGACGTTAGCCCCGTGCCGACGCCTGCCGGTACAGCTCGGCGAGGCGATCTGATGGCTCCTCGTCCAGTTCGTCCTTCAGAAGCTGCCGGAATCGGCGGTAATGCCGGGTCGCCGCCGTGCCATCGTTCAGCGACAGGTGACAGCGCATGATGCCGACCGCCGCCGCCTCGCTGTACGGATCCACGGCTTCCAGAAGCTTGAACAGCGTCAGCGCGTCCTCGAACACGCCCTCGCGCAGCTTGCGCGCACCCAGCTCGTTGAGCGCCTCGATGTAGCGGTCCTCGAGTTCGCGGCGCAGCGGCTCCACCCACTCGCTGTATGTCGATGACAGGAAGCCGCCCTTGTACAGGGCGACCGCCTCTTCGAGCTTCGCGGCTCGGACCGCGTCGTCGGTCGCGACGTCCGCCTCGAGCATTGCGCGGTTGAACGAATCGACGTCGGACGTGAACGTTCCCCGCGGATTCAGCGCGTAGCCGCCGTCGGCCTCGCGCACGACGCATTCGTGGAAGAGCGCCCGGCGCAGCCGGTAGAGGCTCGAGTGGAAATTGCTGTTGCACTTCGACTCCGGCAGGTCCGGCCAGAGGGCCGCAAAGATCTCCTCCTTGGGGACGGACGTTTGCTTCGCGAGCAGAAGGAAGAACATCTCCTTGCTCTTCTCGCTGCGCCATTCCAGGTCCGATACCTGCCGCTCGCCGACGAGAACGCTGCCGCGCCCGAACGCGAACGCGCGCACCGCCGGCAGCATCTCGCCGGCCGAGGCGGGCCGGCGCTCGCCCGCGGCGCGCCCGATTGCCGCCTGGACGGCCGCCAGCTCGGTCAGCAATCCATCGGCGACGTGGCGGACGAGCGCGTGCTCCACCATTTCCTGCGCCCGCATCGCGTAGGGGCGCAGGAAGCGCCGGTAGCCGAGCTTGTCACACAGCCGCGAGACGGCCTCGATCTCCGTCATGGCCTTTCGCGTCTGGTGGCCATCGAAGTACGCGCGCGCGCGCAGAAACGCCGCGATCGCCATCTGGTGGCGGTTGTCCGCCGCCTCCAGCAGCCGCCAGGCGAGATCGAGCGCCCGGAGCGCCGCCGGAACGTCGCCGCGATCGAGCGCCACTTGCGCCTCGACCATCGCATGCTGGGCCACCCGCGCCGGCGCCTCGCTCGGCTTCGGCGCGACGCTCTTCACGAGCTGCATCGCCTCTTCGCCCTGGCCGAGGGCGAGCCGGGTGAGCGCCAGGCCTTCGCTGATCTCGGTCAACAGGTACTGCACCTGCAGCCCCGCGGCGATCGGCTGCACCTCCTGGTACATGGCCAGGCTGTCCTCGAAGCGGCCCACGGCCCGGTACGTCTCCGCGATGCCCGCCATCATGAACGCCTCGTCCGCGACGTTCCCGGTCCCGCGCATCAGCCGCAGGCCGCGCTCGTACACCTGCAGCGCCTGCTCGAATTCGCCCAGCTCGTAGTACACCATGCCCGTGTTGTTCAGCGTGAGGCCGAGATCGAACGTGTTGCCGGCGCGCTCGAAAGCAGACTGGGCGCGCTGCAGCGCTCCGAGCGCCTGCAGCGGCTCGCCGCGCATGCTGTAGCACTGGGCCAGCGAGCCGCAGGCGTTGCCGATCCCTTCCAGGTCGCCGACCTGCTCGAGCAGGCGGCGCGCCTCTTCCAGTTCGTCGATCGCGGCGTCGAGATCGCCGTTCAGGGTGTGTGTGACACCGAGGTTGCGCAGCACGAGCCCCGCGAGCTGCTGATTCTCGCCCTCGTCGTACTCCAGCAGCGTGCGCGCCTCGCCGAAGGTGGCGAGGGCCTCGTCGTTGTAGCCCTTCATCCGCTGCGTCTCGCCGCGCACGAACAGGGCCTGCACGAGTCCCGGCGCGTCGCCGGAGTCGCGCAGCGCACGCGCCACGTCATCGATGCGCCGCAATGCATCGTCGAGATCGCGGAGCTTGAGCGATGCGCGCGCCCGCCAAACCTGCAGGTGCGGGCTGCGTTGCTGCGCATCCGGCGGCAGGCGATCGATCCATTCCGCCAAGCCCCGCGCCTGGCCCTGCTGCAGGAGCCGCGGCGCGATCTCGGCCAGCGTGTCGGTCGCATTGTCCCATTCCTCGAGGTCGAAGAGCAGCTCGACGGCCTCATTGAGCATCCCGAACCGCGTCAGCGTCTCGGCGGCATCCCGGCCAGCCTCGGCGAACGCGTCCGGGTCGTCGGAGCGGAACTGCTGCATCAGCAAGCCGCGCATGAGCTGGTGGCAACGATACGCCGGCGGCTCGTCCGCATACTGCGTGAGGAACAGCACCGTCGATGCCGCTTCCTTCAGCAGCTTTTCGCTGTCGCGGCGCCCGGTGACGTCGTTGCAGAGCGCGGGCGTCCACACGGGCAGTAGCGACACCGAGCGCAAGAATGCGCGCAGGTGCGCCGGCGCGGTGTCGAGCGCCTCGCCGTGCACATAGTCCGCCAGCGAGAGCCCGACACTCGGCGCCGAGACCCGCGCCTCGTCATGCTCGCCGGCCGCCGGCCGCGACCGGGCGCCGCCGGCACCTGCGTCGAGGATCAGCGCCGCCGCCCAGCCCTCTGTGCGCTCGAACAGCGCCTCCGCCTCGTCATCCGACACGGCACGCCCCAGCGACGACAGCAGCTCTCGCACCTCCCGCGGCGTGAACGCCAGGTCGGCGACGCCGATCGTCGCCACCTCGCGCCGCGCCATCAGCCGCGACAGCGATGGCACCGGCGGCCGCGTCCGCGACGTCATGACGACGTGCAGATTCTCCGGCGCGCGCTCGAGCAAGTAGCCGAGGGTCTCCATGACATCCGGCGATGATTCGACCGTATGCACGTCGTCGAGCACGAGCACGACGTATTCATCCTGGCCGGCGATCGCGTTGATCAGCGCCGTGCTGACCGTGCGGGGCTGCCAGAAGCGCGCGTCGCCGAGCTGTGCATCGACGTCGAGGCGCAGCAGGATCGCAGCGGAGAGCGTACGCGCGAACGCCGGCAGCTCCGCGTCCCATGCGTCGAGCGAGAGCCAGACGGCGGCGAAATCCGAAGTCTGCAGCCAGTCGACGGCGAGCGTCGTCTTGCCGTACCCGGCCGGCGCCGCGATGAGGATGCCCTTGCCGCCGATCGCCGTGTCGATGAGGGCGTTGAGCCGCGGGCGGCGCACGATATCCGGACGCCGTCGCGGAACGGCGAACTTGGACGTCGCGACGCCTCCGCCTCCCCCCGAGCGTGGCGTGTTCTCCATCGCCGAGATTATACGCCCGTACGCAAGCCGCGGCGGTCGATGGCCCGGATACAACGCGACGGCGTCCGGGGCACTGTGCCGGGTTTGCGAAGTGCGGATTTCGTTTTGTCACTTTCTAGTTCCCCGGAGGCCGTGGACGTCGACGCGGACGGGCGGGATGCGATTGGCCCTGTCGATGGCGTCGCAATACAGGCCGTGGCGCGGCGTTGCGGGTGAGGTGGCGACGTTTTGGGGCGTGCGTGGTCCTGGGCGTGGCATGGGGCGATGGTACGACGAGCCGCGGGCGAAGTCCGAGCGCGCGTGTCGCCCGGAGGAGAGGCGCGACGGTTCGGAACGTTCGTGCGGTTGCGGAATCACGAAGAGGCGACCAGCGCAGGCGGCGCTGAAGGCTTCCTCCGCCGTCATGCCGGCTAGCATCGTCATCATCAAAGCGGTCACATAGGAGACCCCGACGAGTCCGAGCGCGATGTTCAGACTTGCGGGTCGATGTCGGGCCGAACGAGAGGCACTCAGCGACCAAGGCGAAGACGGCAGCGATGGCCGCGATGGCGACGAATGCCCGCAGAATCGTGGCCAACGCGATCAGCACGGCAAGTAGCGCCCCGGCGCGCGCCACAATGGTTACCGGACGCCGGTTGGAGCCAGTCCACATGGACTATTCCGGTCCCATCTCGCGGTGCAAGACATGGCTCGGTGCTGCGGAGCTGACGACCCGGCACCATCCGACGCAAACAAAAAAGGCCCGCGTTGGCGGGCCTTCGGTGTCGGTTGGTGCTGTGGAGTCAGGCCGAGACGTCGTTCACTTCGTCCGGCTCCTCGGCGACATCGCTCTCGTCGATGTTCTGGCCCGAGCGGGTGAGAAGGAGCGGCCGCTTCCGGCTGCGGATCGTCTCGCCGCTGACGATGCACTTCTTGATGTCCGTCCGCGACGGGATCTCGTACATGACTTCCATCAGCGTATCTTCGAGGACGGTGCGCAAGCCGCGCGCGCCGGTCTTGTGGCGGATGGCTTCTTCCGCGCAGGCCTTGAGTCCGTCGTCGGTGAACGTCAGCTCGACACTGTCCAGGCTGAAGAACCGTTGGAACTGCCGCGCGAGCGCGTTCTTCGGCTCGGTCAGGATTCGGACGAGCGACTCCGCGTTGAGCGACTCCAGCGCGACGACCATCGGCAGGCGGCCGACGAACTCCGGGATGAGGCCGTACGTCAGCAGGTCGTCGTGCGTGACCTGCTTCATGAGTTCGTCGGACTTCTTCTGAGCGTCGAGGAGCTTGTAGTCCGCGCCGAATCCGAGCGAGCGCTTGTCGCGCCCCAGCCGCTTCTCCGCCACCCGGTCCAGCCCCTCGAAGGCGCCGCCGCAGATGAACAGGATGTTCGCCGTATTGATCTGGATGAAGTCCTGATGCGGGTGCTTCCGGCCGCCCTGCGGCGGCACGTTCGCGGTCGTACCCTCGATGATCTTCAGCAGAGCCTGCTGCACACCCTCGCCGGAGACGTCGCGCGTGATCGACGGGTTGTCGGACTTGCGCGAGATCTTGTCGATCTCGTCGATGTAGACGATGCCGCGCTCGGCGCGCTGCACGTCGAAGTCGGCCGCCTGGATGAGGTGCAGCAGGATGTTCTCGACGTCCTCGCCGACGTATCCCGCCTCGGTCAATGCCGTGGCGTCCGCGATCGTGAACGGCACGTCGAGGATCTTCGCCAGCGTGCGCGCCAGCAGCGTCTTGCCGGAGCCCGTCGGGCCGAGGAGCAGGATGTTGCTCTTCTCCAGCTCCACGTCCGGGTTGCTGCCGCTGCTCGCGTTGATGCGCTTGTAGTGGTTGTAGACGGCGACGGAGAGTACCTTCTTGGCCTGCTCCTGCCCGACCACGTACTCGCTCAGGTTGTCGAAGATCTGCTTCGGCGGCGGCGTCCGCTGACCCGCGCCGACCTTCGTCTTTGCCGGTCCTGCCGCTTCTTCGTCGATGATCTCGCGGCACAGCTCGACGCACTCGTCGCAGATGTAGACCGCGCCCGGACCGGCGATCAGCCGCTTGACCTGATCCTGGTTCTTGCCGCAGAAGGAGCAATGGTACTGGACGCGGGTCGTACGGCTGTTTGCCATGCCTCTCGGTGTCCCTTCAGCGACTGCCGTCCCTCCGGGCGAGGGACCCACTCGATGGTGCCGATTCTACGCCGATCGTCTCGCTTTGTCAGCTTGACATGCGGACAGAGAACCGAATCGCGGGCGTTCTGTACATGTTTCGGGAATCCGCATTCCCCTCTGAAGGCCTAAACGACGGGCCCTCCCGGATATAACGCCCTGAGGGGTGCTACCCCTCCCGCCGAACGAGTATTTCGTCCACCATCCCGTAGGATTTCGCCTGCTCCGCATTCATGTAGAAGTCGCGATCGAAGTCCTTCCGAATCCGCTCGTCGTCCTGACCCGTATGCTTCACAAGAATACCACGGATTATGTCGTTTTCTCGCAAGATCTCTCTCGCCTGGATCTCGATGTCCGCCGCCTGACCGCGCGCGCCGCCGAGCGCCTGGTGCATGTGGATCGTCGAGTTGGGCATGCAGAACCGCTTGCCGGGCGCGCCCGCGCAGAGGAGCACCGTGCCCATGCTCGCCGTCATGCCGACGGCGTAGGTCGCGATGTCGGACCGCACGAGCTGCATCGTGTCGTAGATCGCCAGGCCCGCCGTGATCTGACCGCCCGGCGAGTGGATGTACAGGTTGATGTCCTTCTCGGGATCTTCGCGATCCAGGTAAAGGAGCTGGGCGATGATCAGGTTCGCAATCTGGTCGTCGATCCCGGTGCCCAGGAAGATAATGCGCTCGCGCAGCAGCAGCGAGTAGATGTCGAACGCGCGCTCTCCGCGTGCGCTGGTCTCGATCACTGACGGGATGATCATGTCGTCTGCCCTCCCAAACTGGCTGCCTGCAACACCCATACTATTGGTTCTCCGATTCGGCCACGGCGGGTTCCGCCGCCGGGGCGGCCGTCTTGGCACGCGACTTCTTCTTCGGCTTCTCCACCTCGGCCGTCGGTTCCGCGCCGCCATCCTGCGTCGCCAACTCGACGAGGCGCGCCAGCGTCTTCCGCGTCACCAGGTTCCGGCGGAGCGTTCCTCGGCCGTCCTCGCTCGACATGAACTGCCGCAGCTGGGCGCCCTGCGCGCCCGCCGAGGCCGTCAGCTTTTCGATCTCGGCATCGATCTCCTCGCCGTCCACCTCGACATGTTCGGCTGCGGCGACTTCCGCCAACACCAGCGATCGCCGTAGGCGAATGTCCGCGACCGGCCGCAGCTCGGCGCGCACCTCGTCCTCCGTCTTGCCGATGCCGGCCAGGTAACGCTCCATCTCCTCGCCGCGCTGGAGATGCCCGGCCTGGTCGTGAAACAGGCGGTCCACCTCGGCATCGAGCATCACCGGCGGAAACTCGATCGTTGCGCGGTCGACAAGTTCGCCCAGGATCTCGTCGTGGTAGCGGTCGTGGAGGCGCTCCTGCTCGGCCTTCTCGATGTCGTCATGGACGCGCTGGCGCAGCGCCTCGACGGTCTCGAATCCCTCACCGACCTGCTTCGTGAACTCGTCGTTCAGCTCGGGGAGCAACTCCTCTTTCGTTTCTTCGATGCTCACGACGAAGTGGGCCTGCTTGCCCGCGAACTTCTCCTCTTTGATCGCCTCCGGCACCGGCAGGTCGAACTCCAGCGACTCGCCCTTCGCGTGGCCGAGCAGCGCCTCCTCGAACCCGGGGAACAGCACGTCCCGTTCCTCGATGAGTTGCACCTCGGCATCCTGCTGCTGCACGAGGACCTCATCCTCCACGGTCGCCTGGACGTTGATCCGCGCCACGTCTTTCCAGGCGAGCGGGCGCTCGATCGGCTCGAGCGTCGCGGAGCGCTTGCGGAGGATCTGGAGCGTCTCGTCAACGCGCGCTTCGTCCACCGTCAACGGCTCGACCTTCACGCGGACGGACTGGTAATCGCCCAGCTCGATCGTCGGCCGGACGGGTATCGTCGCCTTGACGACGAGCGGCTCGGTCGTCTCGACGACGAGCTGCGGGCGCGCGATCGGATCGATGCTCTCATCGGCCTGGATCGCTTCCCGGTAGACGACGGGCACGAGCACGTCGAGCGCCTCGTCGAGGATGCGCTCCTCGCCGAAGTAGCGGCGCACCATCGCGGCCGGCGCCTTGCCGGGCCGGAATCCGGGCACCTTCGCGCGCGGCGCGAGGCGGCGCAGGGCTTTCTCCCGCGCTTCGTCGAGCCGCTCCGGCTCGACTTCGATCGTCATCAGGACCTGGGACTCCGGGATCTTCTCGGTCGATACTTTCAAGCGCGCAGCCAACCTCGGCGACGGTGATGCGCGGCGCTCCTGAACAACAGCGACGGCCGCCTGGGCGACCGTTTCGGTGGAGTACCGGGAAGTTCCGTCGTGCCGTAGGAAAGTATAGCAAGCCGCCCCGTTTCGCGGCCCGGCGGAATCCGATGGCTCAATTCGCGCGCGAAGTCAGTACGTCGTTCAGCGCATCGCCCAGCAGGTTGAATGCGAAGATGAGCGAGGCCACGATGGAGGCTGGCACCAGCAGCAGCTCCGGGTGGTTCTCGAGCACGGTGCGCGGCGCCCCATCGGTTATCAGCGCACCGAAGCTCGGGTGCGGCGGCTGGATCCCTACGCCGAGGAAGGTCAACCCGATTTCGGACATTGCAATGCCGCCGAGCGCGCCCGACGCACCCACGATGACCAGCGGCATGACGTTCGGCAGGATGTGCTGGAACAGGATGCGGGGCGTCGAGGCGCCGCTCGCGCGAGCGGCGAGGATGAACTCCGAGCCGCGAAGTGTCAGTACCTGCGATCGGATGAGCCGGGCGCCGCCCACCCAGCCGAACAGCGACAGCACGCCGAAGATCAGGAAGTAGTCGGCGAACCCCGAGTCGCTGATGCCCTGCCAGTGCACGAAGTCGCCGAGATTCTCCACCCAGCGGACGAAGCGCGGACGCAGCGTCGCGTTGATCAGGACCAGCATCGGGAGGCCGGGCATCGACGCCAGTATCT
This sequence comes from uncultured Dehalococcoidia bacterium, assembly GCA_964371095.1. GTDB lineage: Bacteria > Chloroflexota > Dehalococcoidia > DSTF01 > JACRBR01 > CAYJMJ01. The sequence goes on from CAYJMJ010000046.1 coordinate 13,020, forward strand.
CGCCGACGCGATTGACGCCCGCATCGATCCAGCCGCCGACGTATCCGGCGAGCATGCCGAGCACGACCGGCAGCAGCACGAAGCCCGTCGCGACCGTCGCGGCCGTCACGATCGTCGTTGTCCGGGCCGCGAAGATGTTGCGGCTCAGCGTGTCACGGCCCAACCGGTCGGTGCCGAGCGGGTGGCTCATCGACGGCCCCTCGAACGAGTGGTCGAGGTCTTGTTGCGCGTAGCCATGCGGAGCGATGAGCGGCGCGAACACGCCGGTGACGTAGAACAGCGTGATCAACGTGATACATACGACGGCGATGCGCCGTCGCAGCAGCCTCCGCAACGACCGGCGCGTCAGGCTCTCGCCGCGGCGCATCCGCTCGCCAGCCATTCCGTGCGCCACCTCTACCCCGATCTGCGTCACGTGGCGGCGCCCCGGTTCTGGCGCACGCGCGGGTCGATGACGATCAGCGCCAGGTCGACGAGGAGGTTCGCGACGACGAACGCGACCGTGATCATGAGCACGACGGCCTGGATCACGTTGTAGTCTCGCCCCGTCACGGACTCGTAGAGGAAGCGGCCGATGCCGGGAATGCCGAGCAGCGTCTCGGTGAAGAGCGCGCCCTCTATCAGCCCGACGAGCGAGAGCCCGATCACCGTCGTCATAACCGGCACGAGCGAATTGCGGGCGATGTGGCGCGAGATGACGGTGCGCTCATCGAGTCCCTTGGCGCGCGCCGTGCGGACAAAGTCCTCGCTGAGCGTGCCCAGCGTCGTCGCCCGCGCCAGCCGCGCGACGCCGGCGATCCCGCCCACCGCGAGCGCGATCGTCGGGATGATCATCGAAGTCGACAACATGCCGTCGAAACCGCCCGACGGGAGCCAGTGCAACTTCGCCGCGAAGACCAGCACGAGCGTCGGGACCATGACGAGCACGGGGATCGACTGGAAGAACAGGAACACGCCGATGATGAACGGATCCAGCCACGACCCCCGTTTCACCGCCGCGAGCACCCCCGCCGGGATGCCGATGAGGAACGTCAACACGAATGCGTACAGCCCGAGCCGGAACGACACCCAGATCTTCGGGCCGATGACCTCCTGTACGGAGCGGCCGCTGCTACGATATGCGTAGCTCTCGCCGAGGTCGCCGTGCAGCAGCAGGGCCTTCATGTAGATGCCGTACTGCTCGATGATGGGCTTGTCGAGGCCGTACTTGTGGCGGACGCGCTGGAACGCTTCCTGGTCGCGGTACTGTCCCGAGTAGACGCTGATCGGGTCCCCGGGGCCCCAGCGAGTGATGTAGAAGGTGGCGAATGAAACGACAAGGAGCGTGATCGGCAGAAACAACAGGCGGCGCAGGACATAGCCAGCAAGGCCATCCATCGCTCGCTACCTCGCGCTCAGGGGTTCACCTGGACATCGCGGAACCGCTCGATGATGAGCGGCGGGAACTCGAAGCCCTCCACGTACGGCTTGACGAGCGCATGGGTCATGCCGAAGAACATCGGCAGCCAGACCGCGTCGGTTACCAGCTGTCTTTCGACATCCCTGTACGACGCCAGGCGCTTCTCCGAGTCCGTCTCGACGCGTGCGGCCTCGAGCTTTGCATCCACGGCGGCGTTGCTGTATCGCGTGTTGTTCTGCCGGCTCTTGCTGTAGAACAGGATGTCGAGGATGTCCTCCGGATCGGGGTAGTCCATGACCCATCCCAGGTGGAACATCTGGTAGCGCCCCTCATCGATGTCGCTGAAGAAGGTGCCGGCCTCCGCCTGCGTGATCTTCACATTGGCGCCGAGGTTATCGTTCCACATCTGCACGAGCGCTTCGTCGTACGGCCCGGCGGTCGCGCCGGCGCCGCTCAGCGCCATGGTGATATCGGGCATGTCGTTCGCGTACTTCGACTCCGACAACAACTGCTTGGCCCGCGCGGGATCGTACGCGTACGTCTTGTCGTCCTGCGTGTACCCGGGCACACCGGGCATAAGTAGGCCGTTCGCCACGGGCACGCTGCCCTTGAGCACCACTTCCGCGATCTTCTGCCGGTCGATGGCCAGCGCGAACGCCTGCCGCACCTTCGGGTCGTCGAACGGCGCTGAGGTCGTGTTGAAGCCGATGTAGTCCAGCGACTGGTTCGGCGACGTCTGGTACTCGGCGTTCAGCTTGTCCGAGGGATCTTCCACGCGATCAAGGTCATCGAGCCCCACGCCGGTGATGTCGATGTCGCCGTCCTCATACGAGATCAGCGCCGAACCGCCGGTCAAGTCGTACTCCACCGTCTTCAGCTTTGGCGCGCCGAGGTGGTGGTTCTCGTACGCCTCGAGGGTGATCCTCTCGCCGAGCTTCCACTCCTTGAGCTTATACGGGCCGGTGCCGTTCGGCTTCTGCGTCCAAGACTTCCGGTTCGATTGGATCTGCCGCTGGTCGACGAGGAACGCGGTCGGGTACGCGAGCTTGTACAGGAAGAACTGCTTGGGCGCATCGATCGTGACGGATACGGTGCTGTCGTCCACGATCTTCAGTCCGCTGATCTCGGTGGCGGAGCCATTGGCGACGGCACGCGCGCCGACGATGTCACCGAGGAAGTTCTCGGCGGTGACCGAGCCGGTGTCCTGGCTGAGGGCGCGCTCCCAGGAGTACTTGACGTCGGCAGCCAGCACGGGCCGCCCGTCCCGAAACTGCGCCTTCTTGTTGATATGGAACGTGTAGGTCTTGCCGTCAGGACTCACGTCCCAGCTCTGGGCCACGTCCGGCTGGACCTTCAGATCCTTGTCAATGCGCACGAGGCCCGAGAAGATCTCGACGATGTACACGGCCGAGCTGGCGTCCTGCGCGACGGCCGGATCGAGCGACAGCGGATCGTCCCCTCGCAGCCGCAGCGTGCCTGACGCCGGCGCTCCGCCCGAACTGCTGCTCGTGGTCTTCGACACATCGGGCGTGCCAGAGGCCGGCGTGCCGGCGTCGGCCGAAGGGGTCGCGCTCTCTTTGTCACCGCCGCCGCCAACCACCACCACGAGGACGACGGCAAGACCGAGAATGAGGACGGCGGCGATCCCGAGAATGGCCAAGGTGAGCTTGTTGCTCATTCAATTACCCTCACTTCTCCCGCGCCGCCTTGCCGGGATGATAGCAGAGGGTCGATCCCCCAGCCACAGGCGCCCCGCCCTGTGCCGGCCGACCCTCCACGTTCAACTTCGGTCGCTCGTTCGCCGTTGCGGCGCGGCAGCGCATCTCGTCGGCACCCCGCGTCGTAATGCATGTGTACGAACGCCGGGCAGCGGCGGACGCTACACGTAGTGCTCTGATATGATGCGCTGCATTCGGCTTCGACCCGGCGCGGCCGATCAGGCGATGCGGACGGCATGAGCGAACACACCCCGTCGATGCACGACCCGGCGGCCGCACAGGCGGCGGCGGAGGGCCGCGCGATCCACCGGACGACCATCGGCGCCGCCATCCTCGAATGGCGCCGGACAGCTCGAATCGACCTCGTCCTCCTCGGCTTCGTGGTCCTGTTCGGCGGCTACCTGCGGTTCACCCACAACAACTGGGATGCCAGCAGCGGCCCGTGGGTCCCCTCGAACGTCGCCGCGCAGAGCGGCCATCTCCACCCTGACGAGCGCTTCCTGACGCAGATCAGCGTCGATACCAAGCCGCCGAGCAGCATCGCCAATTACTTCGATACCGATACGTCCCCGCTCAACCCCTACAACATCGAACACGGCAACGGCCAGAAACAGAAAACGTTCGTCTACGGCACGCTGCCGCTGTTCGTGAACAAGGTCGTGGCGTCGCACCTGCACGTGCTCTCGCTCGGCCAGGCAGACGATTGGAACGACTACGACCACTACAACCGCAGCGGCCGCCTCCTGTCGGCCATGTTCGACACTGCGACAATCCTCCTCATCTTCCTCCTCGGCCGCCAGTTGATGAACCGGAACGTTGGACTCCTGGCAGCGTTCCTCTACGCCCTGTCGGCGTTTCCGATCCAGAACGCGCACTTCTTCGTCGTGGACCCGTTCGTCGCGTTCTTCGCGACGTTCACCATTCTCTTCGCGGTCCGGGCGGCGCAGCACGGAGGCTGGCACAACTTCGCCGTCGCCGGGATCGGCGCCGGTCTCGCGGCCGCGTGCAAGATCACGGCGATATCGCTCTTTCCGGTCGTGCTGCTCGGGATCGGCGTATTCGCATGGAGGGGCATCGGTCCGTACGTGGCGCCGTGGTGGTCCGGCGACACGCCGCAGTACCGCTCCGCGCGCAACGGCCGTCAACTCGACGTCTCGATCATGAAGCTTGTCGGCGGTTCGTTGCTGGCGCTGGCGGCCGGCTTCATAGCGTTCCGTATCGCGATGCCGTACGCGTTTAAGTCGCCCAACCTGGGGGACCTCTTTGTTCCCCGGGGAGGACAGCTCTGGAAGTTTCCGTTCACGTACCCCGACATCATGAACCACGCCTGGCTGAAGGATCAGTCCGACCAGCAAAGCCTGCTCGATGGCTCGTCGTTTCCGCCGAACGTGCAATGGATCGGGCGCTCGAAATGGATCTGGCCGGCGCAACAGATGATCTCGTGGGGCATGGGACCCGCCCTTGGGGTGACGGCGTGGCTCGGCCTCGTCTTCGTGTGCGTCCGCGCGTTTCGGAAGCGCGAGGGATTCTGGCTCGTGCCGCTGGCCTGGGTGCTCGGCTATTTCGGCTTCATGGGCGCGCAGTTCTCGCTGTACATGCGCTACTTCCTGCCCCTGTATCCAACGCTCACCGTGTTCGCCGCGGTGCTCTTGTACCAAACGTGGCGCTGGGCGGCGTCCGACCGTCCACTGGCCGCGCTGGGCCGCACCGCTGACCGCCTGTCGATGCTCAAACCCGCCGTGTCAGTCGGCGCACGCGCCGGCGTGGCCGCGGTCCTCGTCCTGACGCTGCTGATGGGGCTCGCCTTCTACAACATCTACCGTTCGCCCGTCACGCGCGTCATGGCGTCGAAATGGATCTTCGAGAACGTGCCCGCCGGCGCGGTCATTGGCCACGAGCACTGGGACGACACGGTTCCTTACTCCGTCGCGGGCGCGCCGCAGGTTGAGTACGGCGCGGTCGAGTTCCAGAACTTCAACCAGGACACCGCACAACACGTCGCACAGCTTCTCGAAGCGCTTGACCAGGTCGACTACATCGTGCCGAGCAGCCGCAGGCTCTCCGGCACGATCCCGCGAGTTCCGGCGGAGTGGCCCGTCACGACGCGCTATTACCAGGCGCTCGAAAGCGGCGAGCTGGGATTCGAGAAGGTCGCAGACTTCACGTCGTACCCGCGGCTGTTCGGCATCACGCTCGACGACACCGGCGCCGAGGAGTCGTACTCCGTCTACGACCACCCGGAGGTCGTCGTCTACAAGAAGACGCCGGACTATTCTCGCGAACGCGCCATCCAGGTGCTACACGCCGACGCGTACATCGAGATGCCGCCGATGGCGCCGAAGAACGCCGGCCAGAACGGCCTGCTCTTCAGGCCCGACGTGCTCGCCACGGAAAGGGCCGGCGGCACCTGGTCCGACATCTTCGATCCCGGGAGCTTCGCCAACGCCCATCCGCTGTTCGTCTGGCTCGCCGTCATGGAGTTGGCGGCCTTCGCGCTGGTGCCGCTCGCGGTCGTCGGGTTCCGGGGATTGCCGGACCGCGGCTACCTGCTGACGAAGCCGCTCGGCATCCTCGCGCTCGCCTGGGCCGCGTATGCGCCGGCCAGCTACGGCTTCGTGCACTTCACCCGCGGCGAGATCGCGGGCGCGCTGGCATTCCTCGTTGCCATCGGCATCGTCACGGGAGCGCTCTGGCGAACGGAGATCCGAAGCTGGGCGCGCGAGCACTGGCGCTTCATTCTGTTGGCCGAGGCCGTCTTCTTGCTGATGTTCGTCGCGGCGTACTGGGTGCGGCTGCAGAACCCCGATCTCTGGCATCCGTCGCAGGGCGGCGAGAAACCGATGGACTTCGCCTACCTCAACGGCGTCATCCGCTCCACGGACCTGTCCCAGGGGCCGATCGATCCGTGGTACGCCGGCGGCTACCTGAACTACTACTGGTTCGGCCAGTTCATCGCCGCCACCGTTACCAAGCTCACCGGCATCGTGCCCGAGGTGGCCTACAACCTGATCGTGCCGATGTTCTTCGCGCTGGCCGCCTCGGCCACCTTCTCCGTGACCTACAACCTGACCGAGGCAACGCGGCGTCTCATGCGCCGCCGGCCGGGCCGCCTGCCGATAGGCGCCGGAGGGCCGATCATCGCCGCCCTCGGCGCGATCTTCCTCGTGCTCGTGGCCGGCAATCTCGCCGCCGTCCACGTCCTGTCGACCAATCTCTCGCACGTCAGCCCGTGGCGGTCCGACATGCCCCTCTTCGGCAACCTGATCACGATCATCGGCGGGTTCAAGGCGATCATCTTTCGGGATGCGAGCATCCATCACGTCGTGACGACGTATGACTGGTGGGCGCCGAGCCGCGCGCTTGATCTTGTAAGGAACCAGCAAGGACAGGTGACCGAGAAAGACACGGTCCAGCCGATCACGGAGTTCCCCTTCTGGACATTCCTCTTCGCCGACCTGCACGCGCACCTGATGGCGATCCCGTTCTCGATGACCGCGGCGGGCGTCGCGCTGGGGGCCGTCATGAACTTCACGCGGCTGAACCCCGCTGGCGCCGCACGCGAGCACGTTCGCGCACGCGAGATCAGCAGTTGGGCGATGGTCGCGGTGCTCGCGCTAATCGTCGGCGCGCTGCGCTGGATCAACTCGTGGGACTACCCGCCGTTCCTGCTGCTCGGCGCGGCGGCGCTGATCATCGCGGAGCGCGCGAAGGACGGCCGGCTCACGGTACGTACGGTGGTGGTCGGCGCGCTGAAGGCGCTCGTCATGGGCGTGCTGTCGTACGTATTCTTCGCGCAGATCGCCAAGAACTACAGCCAGTCGTACAACGGATTCCACCCGTCCGATCAGACGACCGCCCTTCGGGACTACCTGAGCCACTTCGGCATCCTGCTGTTCCTCGTGACCGGCTTCCTGCTGTTCAGCCTCCACCGCGCGATCACGCGCGAGAACGCCGTGCGCGCGATCTTCTTTGGCCGGGCGCACCGCCGCAAGCCGGCCGAGACGCTGCCGGTGATGCTGGCGCTGGCGCTCGCGGGCGGGCTGCTCATCTACGCGGGCACGCTGCAACGCTGGGGCGTGACGGCGATGGCGGCCGTCGGCCTCGTGGCGGTGGTGCTCGTGACAATACGGGAACTTCGCAGCCCGTCGCCCGCGGCGCCGGTGCTGCTGTTCGTCTACGCGATGATCGGCCTGGGCCTTGGGCTCAGCGGCGGGGTCGAGGTGCTGACGCTCGACGGCGACGTCGGGCGGATGAACACGGTGTTCAAGTTCTACCTGCACGTCTGGATGATGTGGGGCGTCGCCGGGGCGTTTGGTCTCTGGTACCTGTTCGCTGTCATGCGTCCACACGAGGCGTTCCTGCGCCGGCTCGGCGCGCTCAACGCCGCCGTCGTGCAGGTGCCCCGCTTCGCGTTCGCGACGTTCGCCGTGCTGCTCCTCGTGCTTGCGCTCGTGTATCCGTACTTCGGCATGCGCGCGCGGATCCGCGACCGCATGAATCCGGCCCAGGGCACCGGCAACGACGGGCTCGCATTCCTGGACAAGGCTGGGCCGTACGTTAATTACGATCCGCAGACGGGCCTGGGCGGCGAGCACGTGCTCAAGTACACGCGCGACGGCATCAACTGGATACGCGCCAACGTCACGGGGTCGCCGGCGACGTTCGAAGCCGTCGGGCCCTCGTACCGGAGTCTCGGGAGCCGCGTGTCGATCTACACCGGGCTGCCAACGGTCTCGGGCTACGGCTTCCACCAGTCGCAGCAGCGCGCGAAGTTCGCCGTCAGCGTCGACGTCCGCCAGCGCGACGTCGCCGAGTTCTACTCGACCGAGGACGTCGGCCGCGCGCGGGAGTTGATCCGCAAGTACGACGTGGAGTGGGTGATCGTCGGCGACGAGGAGCGCTTCAACTACCCGGATGCCGGCATCCGCAAGTTCGCCGACGGCCTCGGCGGCACGCTCGAACTCGCGTACCAGAACCCGGGGATGGAGGTCTGGCACGTGATCCCGGAAGAGGCGCTGGCCACGGCACCGTAACGGCGCTATTCCACCCCCGGCATCGAACTTGAACCGGGAACCGCGCGGACGACTTGTCCCGGCGCCGGTTTCCCGCATCCCGGTTCGCGCCTCCGGCCTCCACCGGCCGCCTGCTATAATCCAGCGCCTATGCTTGAAGCCCTCTCCGACAAGCTCGCTGGCGTCTTCCAGAAGCTTGGCTCCCACGGCACCATCTCCGAAAAGGACCTCGACGAAGCGATGCGCGAGGTTCGTATCGCACTGCTCGAAGCCGACGTCAACTTCAAGGTCGTTCGGCAGTTCATCGCCACCGTGCGCGAGCGCGCCCTGGGCGCGGAGGTGCTGAAGAGCCTCACCGGCCCACAGCAGGTCATTGGTATCGTCAACGAGGAGCTGATCGGCATCCTGGGCGGCGCGCCGTCCACGCTGCAGCTCGCCTCGAAGCCGCCCACCGTGATCATGCTGGTCGGCCTGAAGGGCTCCGGCAAGACGACGACCGCCGCCAAGCTGGCGCTCCACCTCCGCAAGCAGGGCGGGCGGCCGCTGATGGTCGCCGCCGACCCGTACCGCATGGCGGCCGGCGAGCAGCTCAAAGCGCTCGGCCGTCAGCTCGGCATTCCAATCTACGCCGGCGAGGAGGGCCAGTCGCTGCCCGATCTCTGCACGGCGTCGCTCGGCGAGGCGAAGCGCCAGGGCGCGACCGTACTCATTGTGGACACCGCCGGCCGCTCGACGATCGATGGCGAGCTGATGACCGAAGTTTCGCAGATGAGTGCGTCGCTGAAGCCAACTGAAACGATCCTCGTGCTCGACGCGATGACGGGGCAGGAAGCCGTCAACGTCGCGCAGGAGTTCCACACGCACCTGACCGTCACCGGCATCATCGTCTCGAAGATGGATGGCGATGCCCGCGGCGGCGCGGTGCTGTCCATCCGCGCCGTCACCGGTTTGCCCGTCAAGTTCATGGGCACCGGCGAGAAGTCGGACGCGCTGGAGCCGTTCTTCCCGGACCGCTTCGCCTCGCGCATCCTCGGCATGGGCGACATGCTCGGCCTGATCGAGCGCGCCAAGGAGGCGATCAGCGAGCAGGACGTCCAGTCGATCGAAAAGAAGATGAAGAGCAAGTCGCTGGACCTGGAGGACTTCATCGTCCAGTTCCAGCGCATCAAGCGCATGGGTCCGCTGAACCAGCTCGTGGACATGATCCCCGGCATGGGCCAGGTGAAGCGCCAGATGAAGGTAGACAGCTTCGACGACAGCTTCTGGAACAAGGCCGAGGCTGTGGTGTACTCTATGACGCCACAGGAACGCCGGCACCCGGAAATCATCAACGGCAGCCGCAGGCGGCGAATCGCCGCGGGCAGCGGCACAACGCCACAGGAAGTGAACCAACTCCTGAACCAGTGGAAGGAAGCCAAGAAGATCATGCAGACCTTCGCCGGCAACCGCTCCGGGTTCCTGAGCATGTTCGGAGGATTTGGAGGACGACAGTAACGTGTTGAGAATCAGACTGCGCCGCGTCGGCAAGAAGAAGCAGCCCGCCTACCGCCTCGTGGTCGCCGACTCGCGCGCACCGCGCGACGGCGCGTTCATCGAGACCATCGGCACCTACAACCCGCTCACCGACCCGGCGACCGTGACGGTCGACGAGGAGAAGGCGCGCGCGTGGCTCGCCAAGGGCGCCGTGGCGTCCGATCGCGCGGCCCGCATTCTCGCCGGGCGAGGCATCGGCGAGATGCCGGCGTTCACGCCGAAGGCGAAGAAGGCCGCCGCGGCGACGGAAGCCTGATCGCCCGATGAAAGACCTCATCGAGTACATCGCGAAGTCGCTCGTCGATGCGCCGGACGACGTCAAGGTCGCCGAAGAGGCTGATCGCGGCCGCATCGTCGTCCGGCTCGAAGTCGCCGCCGACGACTACGGCAAGGTCATCGGCAAGGGCGGGCGCATCGCCCAGTCGATGCGCGCGCTGCTCAAGGTCGCCGCGGTGCGGGCCGAAGAGTACGCCTCGCTCGAGATCGGCGACTGACGGTGGCGGCGCGTTCGCCGAGAACAGACAACAGCGAACAGACGACAGGGCGCGGCGCCAAGGCTGAGAGCAGCGAGCGGCGAACCGCGCGTCCCCGCACGGCAAACCGCGAACAGCCGGGCACGGCAAACCGCAAACAGCCGGGCACGGCAAACCGCGAACAGCCGGGCACGGCAAACCGCAAACAGCCGGGCACGGCAAACAGCAAACAGCCGGGCACGGCAAACAGCAAACAGCCGGGCACGGCAAACAGCAAACA
>CAYJMJ010000046.1:23534-25242 GCA_964371095.1 uncultured Dehalococcoidia bacterium
GCAAACAGCCGGGCACGGCAAACAGCAAACAGCCGGGCACGGCAAACAGCAAACAGCCGGGCACAGCAAACAGCAAACAGCAAACAGCAAAGCTCGGGAGCCGCACTTCGTTCGCCAAGCGCGTAAAGAAGGCACGCGCCAAGACCGCGCCTGCCACCGCGCGCCTACGCCCTCCAGCGTCCAGCCTCCAGCCTCCAGCCTCAGCAACATCGCGAGCCGAGCCGTCGACCAGCGGCGATGCGCCGCACCCGAAGCGCGCCGCCGCACCCAAACCACAGGCCGAGCCGGACGACGGATTCGTGGCCGTCGGCCGCGTCATGGCGCCGTTCGGCCTCAAGGGCGAGCTGAAGGTGCAGATCCTGACCGACAACCCGGCCCGCTTCAAACCGAAGGCGCGGCTGTGGGCCGGACAGCAGCCGGTCACGATCACCGCGTCGCGCGAGGCGCAGGGGTACGTCTACCTGATGCTGAAGGGGTTCAACGACCGTACGAGCGTCGACAAGCTCCGCCACGCCCTGCTGCAGGTACCGGAGGCCGAGCTGCCGCCCCTGCCCGAGGGCGAGTACTACCGCTTCCAGCTCATCGGCCTGACCGTGATCGACCGCGCGGGCAACGTGCTCGGCACGCTCGACGAGATCATCGAGACCGGCGCGAACGACGTGTACCGCGTCCACCCCGAGGCCGGCCCCGACCTCCTTCTCCCCGCGCTCTCCGACGTCATCCTGAGCGTCGACCTAGCCGCGCGGCGCATGGTGGTCGACCCGCCGGAGTGGCGGTAGCGGCGCGCTGCGGCGCGAGAACAGCCAGCAGAGAACAGAGAGCACAGCCGGGCCGGGCGCAGCAGGCTGCGCCCCTACGATTGCCGCGGCGGCGCGGTCATCTCCACCGCGGCGGCCTTCCGGCGCCGGACGCCAGCGCGTAGGATTGGCGCGTGGACGACTGGTTTCGACTACTCGCACGCGCCCGTTCACGGCTGGGGGTGTCCCAGGCTGATCTCGCCGCGAGATCTCACGTATCGCACGCCTCCGTGAAGGCCTACGAGGAGGGCAAGCGCCATCCGTCGCGCCCGTACCTGACGGCGATGCTCGACGCGCTCAAGATCGACCGCGTCGAGCGCAACCTCATCATGGCCGGCGCAGGCTATGCCAGCGACGGCATGTCGTTCCGTCCGACGCACGACGACCTGACGTTCACCGTCGATGAGGCCGCGCAGGAGATCGAGCGTTACCAATGGCCCGCGTTCATCGTCGATGAGATGATGGGGGTGCCGTGCGCGAACCGGATGGCGCAGCGGCTCTGGGGCGTCGACCTCGACCGCGAGTTCCTCGACCCGATCGGGCGCAACCTGCTCAGCGTCGCCAGCAACCCGCGGTTCGCGGAGCGGTGCGTGAACCTCGACGAGATACTGGCGATCCTGGTGTCCGTGTGGAAAGGCCATCACCGCGGACCGGAAAGCGTGGACAATCCGAGCCCGTTCTTCGGCGCGATGCTGGAACGCTTCGCCAGCGGCGATCCCGCCGTGATCGGGCGGTTCGCCCACGCCTGGCAGACGGTGCCGGGTCGGCGCGCCAAGCTGCGGTGGGACTACCCGGTCGTCTGGGATGTGCCGGACATCGGCGTCATGCGATTCCACGCCTTCGCGAGCGCCGCCAGCGAACCCGACGGCCTGTCGTTCAACGACTGGATCCCGCTCGACGCCGCCACGTGG
>CAYJMJ010000047.1:0-19182 GCA_964371095.1 uncultured Dehalococcoidia bacterium
AACCTATACTGCGCGCATGCAGGCGATCGTCTCGGAACTCGACGACGCGCACCGGGAGATGGCGTTGGACATCTGGGGTGGGCTCAAAGCGGTGTCCGGCCTCAAGCAACTCGAGGGGGCGGCCAACCCGCACTTCACGTACCAGAGCGCCGAGCGGTACGACACGACGGTCGCCGCGGCGACGCTACGCCGCATCGCGGCAGCCACAGCCGCCTTCGCCGTCGAGACGGGCGCCGCCGCCGTGCTCCGTGGCCCGCGGCATGTCGTCTATCTGCCGGTGCTCGCGAACGACGCGCTGGCGCGGCTGCACGAGACGCTCTGGAGCGACCTCGGCCCGCTGGCCGAAGATCGCCGTTCGGCACACGCGCCCGAATCATGGGCGCCGCACCTGACGCTCGCCGCCGGCCGCATCGACGAAGCGCCCATGCCCGGCGTGCTCCGATTCCTCGCCGGGCGCGACGCTCGATGGCACATCTCCCTCACCAACATTTGCCTCGTGCCGGACACCTCGACCGCCGACGGCTGGCTCCGCTTTCCGCTCCGGGAGTTCAGACCATGAACGTGCTTACTTCGTGCAACATCATCGCGTTCGTCGCCACGACGGATCCGGCGCGCGCCAAGGAGTTCTACGCCCGTGTCCTCGGCCTCCGTCTCGTCGACGATCAGCCCGGCGCGATCGTGTTCGACGCGCACGGGACCATGCTGCGTATCGCCAAGGTCCAGGCGTTCGTCCCGGCGTCCCACACCGTTCTCGGCTGGAGGGTTTCGAACGTCGCCGGCACCGTCGACAGCCTCGCGGGTGCCGGCGTCGCGATGGAGCGATACGCGGGCCTCGGCCAGGACGAGCGCGGCATCTGGACTTCCCCCGACGGCGCGAAGATCGCGTGGTTCAAAGATCCGAGCGGAAACACGCTCTCCGTGACGGAGTTCTAGCAGGACGTTGGCGGACTCCTTTCCGTCCGTGGCGCGCGCTTTCAGCCCGCGTCGTTCAGGTTCACCCCACGCTGGCGCAGGCGCGCGAAATCACCGGGCATGGAGTTGTTCACTCCCGGCCAGTCCCCGTGAACGCACCACCTCCGCGATTCGGTGCAGGCTATTACCAACTACGGGCGCGCGCCGTTATCCTCCGTACATGGACCTGATCCCGGCCATTGACATCCGCGGCGGCAAGTGCGTGCGTCTGGTGCAGGGCGACTACGCGCGCGAGACCGTCTTCAGCGACGATCCCGTCGCAATGGCGACGCAGTGGGTCGAGCAGGGCGCCGGCCGTATCCACGTCGTCGACCTCGACGCCGCCCGCGAAGGCCGGCCCGTCAACGATGCCGTGATCCGTCGCATCGTCGCCGAATCCGGCGCGGACGTGCAGGTCGCGGGCGGCGTGCGCGACGCCGCGGCGATCGACCGCTGGGCCGACGCCGGCGCGGCCCGCATCGTCATCGGCACGCTCGCGGTCGAGCAGCCGGCGGCGGTCGAGGCGGCGGCACGCAAGCATGCCGGCCGGATCGCCGTCGCGATCGACGTCAAGGGCGGCAGACCCGCGGTGAAGGGGTGGCTGGAGTCGGCCGATGCCTCAGCCGAGGATCTCGTGCGCGACCTGGCCCGGCGCGGCGTGCGCCATTTCATCTACACGGACATCAGCCGCGACGGTCTCATGCAGCACCTCGACTACGCATCCCTCCGTCGCATGCTCCACGTGCTGGCCGAGACGGATACGCCGTCGACCCTCATCTACTCCGGCGGCGTCACGTCGATCGAGGACGTCATCGCGCTCAACGAGTACGGGCTCGAGGGCGCGATCGTCGGACGCGCGCTGTACGACGGGCGCATCGATCTGCGCGCCGCTCTCGATGCGCTCGCGACCGGCAACGGTACCGGCTGACAGCCACTCTTGCCGCTTCGGCGATCCACGTTCGGGTGTACGGCTCTCCGGAAGAATGTCATGCGATTTCAACACCCGCCGCACCGAAACCGGAGCGCGCGCTGATAGAATGAGCTTCCTTCATCTCCCGGCGCCATCGCGGTCATGCCGCACGCCGGGAGAGCATCAACATCAGCCGGCAGTTCTTTCATCCCCCCGGGAGGAACCATGGCCGTTCAGGATCCCACCGCCGCGAACGTCAGCCTATGGACCCGTTACCTCGAACGTGAATGGGGAACCGGCCAGCCGCGATACGGCCCCGGTGAGTACGTCTCTCGCGCGGTCGCGTCGGCCGTCGCTGGCTGGCTCACGCTCACCGTCGCGCCCGGCATCGCCGGCCTGTATCGAGACAACCTCGCCGCGATCGACGGCATCAGCGCCTGGCCACCGCCCGCCGGCGAGCCGCCCGTGCCATCGCAGTACCGCCGCCGCGGCACGGACGGCGAACCACGGCCCGATACCGGCGACGCGAAGCCTCACCGTCGCCACTATGAGCGCAGGATGAACACGAGCGCCGGCGCGAGCAGCGCGGCGACGAGCAGGAACGACACCGCGGCAACCACCCAACGCGGCGGCGGCCAGGCGGAGCGGTCCGGTTCCCAGGAGTAGCCGTGCGCTTCGGAGAGATCGTAGTCCGGGTCGCCCGGTCCGATTTCGTCCGTGTCCGCGTCGCCGTTCGGGTTCCAGTCTTCGGTCATCTTCAGTCTCGCCCGCGGCGCGCTACGTGAGGGCGCGGCGGAACAGCGCCAGGGTCCGCTCCCACGCGTCGCGCGCCGCCTCGGGCCGGTAGCTCGCCTTCGTGTCGTTGAAGAATGAGTGTGGCGCGCCGTCGTACACCTTCACGACGGCGTTCCGTCCCGTCGACTTCAGCGTCTCTTCGAACGCCCGCACGCGATCTAACGGGATGCCCTGGTCCTCTGCGCCGAAGGCGCAGAACATCTCGGCCTCGATCCGCGCCAGTTCCTCGGCGGGCGGCTGCATGCCCGCGTAGAACGGCGCCGCCGCCGCCACGTCGGGCGTCGCCGCCGCCAGCGCGAGCGTCATGCTGCCGCCCATGCAGAACCCGGCGCAGCCGACGCGCTTGGGCGCGACCTCGACAAGACCCTGCAGGCAGCGCACCGCCCCGACGCAGTCCTCGATGGCCCGCTCGCGGTTCATGGCCATGACGAGCTTGCGCGCCTCGTCCGGCTCGGTCGCAACCTGGCCGTGATAGAGATCCGGCGCCAGCGCGACGAATCCCTCGCGGGCGAACCGCTCGGCGACGTCCCTGATGTGGCCGTCGAGGCCCCACCACTCCTGGATGACGACCACGCCGGGGTGCGCCGCGCCGTCATCGGGCTGCGCCAGGTACCCCGTGCCGTCGACCCCGTTCGCCGGAAACGTGATCGATGCGGTCTTGATCGATGTCATGCGGCGCCTCCCGATACACGATCCGAATCCGTCGTGCTCTTCGACCAGCGCGTGTACGAAGCGGCGGCCGGACGCCGCGACTCAGTCCAGCGGCACCTCGCCGCGAAACTCCTCGTAGCAACGGCGGACGTTCAACCCCAGGCGCTCCGGCTCACCCCACTCGACGAACTCGCCGAGGTCGATCATTTCGGCCGCCTCTTCTTGCGAGGACCCGGTGTCGAACGCCATGCGCGCGCCCGCGTGCACCAGCTCCAGGTAGTCGAGCATCCGCCGCAGGTCGTCCTTCGTGCCGATCGGCCCGTGGCCGGGCACGACGGCGTCTGCATCGATCTCGTCCATCACGCGCCGTCCCACCCGTATCCAGTTACCGATGTGGCCCTCGAAGGCGAGCGGCGTGACGTCAAAGAAGGCGACGTCGCCCGCGAACAGCAGCCGCTCGTCCGGCAGGTGCACCATCACATCGCCGCGCGTGTGCGCCGTGCCGAAGTGGAGCAGCCGCAGCCGCCGCTCTCCGACGCGCATTTCCAGCACGTCTCCGTCGAACGTGACATCGGGAAGCCGGTACGCCGCGCCGGCCAGATCCTCGATGAAGTGCGGCGCCATGCGCTTCACGACCTCGAAGACGCCCGCGCCGACGCGCTCCATCTCCGCCTTCGCGCGCGCGTGCGCCACGATCTGCGTCTCCGGCGCAAACTCCGCGTTCCCGCCGGTGTGGTCGATGTGGTGATGCGTGTTGAGCAGCCGCGCGATCGGCCGCGCGCTGACGCGGCCCGCCTCGGCGAGCAGCGTGCGCGCCATGACCGGCGTGAAGAGCGCGTCGATCGCCGTCACGCCGTCACTGCCGTCGATCAGGCCTGCGTTCGCGATGCAGAACGCGCCGGTCGCCTGCACGTACGCGAATACGCCCGGCGCCAGCTCCGTCGTCCCCGTCTCCCATGCCATCGAATCAGGGTAATCGATCGGCGGCTGGCGGAAACGGCCGGATCAGCGTCCGAGAGCGCGGCGCACGGACTCCCGCACGTCGCGCAGGCGGAACGGCTTGGCCAGCACCGCGTTGTCGACGCCTTGCAGGAACTTCCGCGTCTCCGGCGCGACGGTATCGCCGGTGATGAAGATGACGCGGCGAGCCAGCGGGTGCGCTTCGTCGCTGAGATGGCGGTACAGGTCCGGACCGCCCATCACCGGCATCTTGATGTCCGTGATGATCAGGTCGAACGGCTCGCGGCTCACGCGGTCGAGCGCCTCGCGCCCGTTGCTGGCAACCTGCACGTCGTGGCCGTCCATCTCAAGCACGCCCGTCAGCAGCTGCTGGATGCTCTCCTCGTCGTCGACGACGAGGATGCGCCGCCGCTCCACGGCCTCGGCGGGCGCCGTCTCCGCCGCATGGCGCGGCGCCGATGCGACGCCCGCGACGATCGGCAGCTCGATGACGAACGTCGTGCCGCGCCCGTGCTCGCTCTCCGCCCAGATGCGGCCGCCGTGGTCTTCGATGATCCCGTAGCTGATCGTCAGGCCGAGCCCGGTGCCCTCGCCCGCCTCCTTCGTCGTGAAGAACGGGTCGAAGATGCGGCGCAGCGTCTCCGCGCTCATCCCGGGACCGCTGTCGTGGAACGCCACCACGACGTTTCCGTCCGACACGCTCGAGCGGATGCGCAGCGTTCCTTCCGCGCCCTCGCCGTCGTCGCCGCGCATCGCCTGCTCGGCGTTGATGATGATGTTCAGGAACACCTGCTGGATCTGGTTGGCGTCGGCCATCGTCTCGGGCAGCGCCGCATCGAGCTCCAGCTCGGTGTTGATGTTGCGCACGCGGAGGTCGTAGTTCCGCAGCTCCAGGACTCGTTCGACGAGCGTGTTGAGGTTCGCGGGTTCCTTCTGCGCCTTGCGGCGGCGCGCGAACGTCAGCAGGTTCGACACGATCTTCGACGCGCGCTCCGCCTCCGCGTAGATCGTCTCGACCTGGCGGCGCGCGGTCTCCTCGAGCTCGCGCAGCAGCAGCAGCTGCGCGAAACCCATAATGCCGGTCAGCGGGTTGTTCAGCTCGTGCGCCACGCCGGACACCAGCTGGCCGACGCTCGACATCTTCTCCGACTGGAGCAGTCGCTCCTGCACCAGCCGCGACTGGCCGCGCTGCGCGTCGAGCCGCTCGATCGCCTTCGACACGTCGCTGGCCATCGCGAAATAGCGCGCGCGCTGCTCCTGCGTCAGGGGCCGCGGCACGCTC
This sequence comes from uncultured Dehalococcoidia bacterium, assembly GCA_964371095.1. Lineage (GTDB taxonomy): Bacteria > Chloroflexota > Dehalococcoidia > DSTF01 > JACRBR01 > CAYJMJ01. Next base: position 5,550 of record CAYJMJ010000047.1, read on the forward strand.
ATCCGCAGCATGCCCATCACCGCGCCCCCCACGACGAGCGGCGCGTCCTCGTACGATTCCGGCTCTTCGATCGGACGCGTATCGAGGACGCCCAGCGGCACCACGGACGGCTCGTCGCTCGGCCACGTCACGTGGTCCGCGCCGGCCAATTCGACGAAGGCCGCGAGCGCCTGGACGTGCACGCCCTCGGTAACGGCGGGCGACAGCGGCCCGGTCGTGAAGATCGGCACGACGTGGCGGTTGTCTTCGCAGATCACCGCGGCGGCGAGATCGAACCCGAGCGTCGGGCGGAGCGCTTCGAGCACCAGCGTCAGGAGGTCGACCGCTCCGAACGGACGGCCGGAGGCGTCCCTGTCGTGGCTGATCTGGGGCGACGGAAGCACCATAAGCTGCGCGGATTATACAGAACGCGATCGAGGGCGACTATCGCGCACTTCCCTACGCCATGTGGTGGACCAGCCCCGCCGACGGCGCCGCGGTGCCGCGCGTCTCATGCTTCGGCCGCGCGAATCCGCCGGCGTGCCGGAGGTCGCGAACGCGATATCGCTCCCCTAGGCGCATGAAGCGGCACTATTGCGGGACTGCCCCACGCCGCTCGCGGGCGCAACCGCATGCCAGCACGGCATCCAGGACTCAATACTGAGGTTCCTGGGGGACGCCTAGACGCGGTTCAAGTTCGCTGGAGGATTGATGCCGGACGCTGTACGCTCCGACGACGCACATCGCAACAGCCCGCGTAAGGACGCATCTCCCCGCGCCGACGCGGGCGACGCCGAAGAACTCTTCTCCGAAGCAAATCTCACCAAGGTCATCAAGGACTACATGCCGCTCGTCCGGCACGCCGTCAATCGCATCGCCGTCGGCAGCACCAACGGCGGCATTCTGCAGTACGAAGACATGGTGTCGTACGGCGTCCAGGGCCTGATCGAGGCCTTCTACGCCTTCGATCCGGACAAGGGCGCCAAGTTCTCGACGTACGCCCTGCCGCGCATCCGGGGATCCATCCTCGACGCCATTCGCGCCACCCACCCGCTGCCCCGATCGCTGCAGAAGTTCGGCAGCGACCTCGAGAAAGCCACCGCCGCGCTGCACGCCGCACTCGATCGGGCGCCGACGCGCGACGAGCTGGCGAAGTTCATGGGCATGGAACCGGCCGATTTCATGCAGGCGCTGCGTACGAGCAACGTGCGCGTCGTCTCGCTCGACAACCTCGCCGACACCGCCGCCAACGGCAACAGCGAGAAGCTCTGGGAGATGGCCGACGAAGATCCGAACATCGATCCCGACGCCGTCGCGGAGGAGATGATGGTCCGGGTGCGCCTGGCGCGCGCCGTCGACCTCCTGCCCGATCGCGAGCGGACGATCGTCCGTCTCTACTACATGAAGTCACAGTCGCTGAAGAGCATCGGCGGCGCGCTCGGCATCTCCGAGTCGCGCGCATCGCAACTCCGCCACCGCGCCATCCGCCGCCTGCGCATGGTGCTGACCCAGGAACTGCAGGACGCCGCATGATGACACGCAACGCGCAGCCCGCCACCCCGATCAATATCACCGTCGCCGGCGGCGGTCCTGACGCCGATGCCTGGGCGCGCGCCCTGCGCGGCGTCGAGGCCGTGGAGGTGGAGCGCGTCGCCGCCGCTACCGACGACGAACTGCTCGAGGCGCTCTCACGCCCCGGCATCGACGCCGTCGCGTTCGTGCCCGCGATCCCGGATCTGCCGAATGCGATCAAACGGGCCGTGATGGCTCGCCGCCATGTCCTCGTGGCCGGCCCGGTCGCCATCAGCTCGAAGCAACTGCTCGCGTTCGACGACCTCGCCCGCCGGCGCGAGCGCGTCATCCTCTTCGACACCGGCGCCCTGGCCGATGAGCGCCTGGCGTTCGTCCGCAAGATGACCGGCGGGCAGGCCGCACTCTGGCGGCCGCGCTACGTGCGCTCGCTGCGCACCGGCGTGCACGGCCGCGCCTCGCTCGACGACCTCGCCATCGCCGATATCGCCGCCGTCCTCTCGATCACCGGCGGCATGCCGTCGCGCGTCAGCGGGCTGTCGCCGCGCGTCGACGACGAGAGCGGACCCGCCGACGTCGCTATGGTGACGCTCGCCTTCGATGGCGGACCCGCGGCTCGCATCGACATCAGCTTCGTCGAACCCGGCCTCCGCCAGGAGATCGTCATCGCCTGCGACGGGCGATCCATCGTCCTCGACACGTTCGACGTCCGCGCGCCGCTGCAGATCCAGGCGAGCGCTCGCCACCGCGGCCCGAATCGCGACGGCCAGTGGGCCGAAACCGTCAGCGAGCACCCCCCGGTCGATTCGGCGACGCGCCTGGTGCGCGCGGCGCAGCTCTTCGTCACCGCGGTGCGCAAGAACGACGTGTCGGCGACGAACGCCCGCGACCTCGCCGCCGCGTCGAAGATCTGGGAAACCGCGCGCGCATCGATGACCGCCGGCGGCGAGATGCTGCCGCTCGCCGCCCCGGACGCGCTGGGCCGCGTCGCGCGGCCGGCGCTGCAGGTGATCGAGGGCGGCGGCCACCGCGTGCAATCCGCCACGGCGCCCGAGCTGACGCTCGTCGGCCGCCGCGAGCCAGCGTAGCCCGCGGCACACCCCGCGCATTCTGATCGCACGCACATCACCGTGCGCGATCTGTGGTCTGTTCTCTGTTGTCTGTCGTCCGTTGTGTGTCGTCAATGCCGCGGCCACCGGCCGTCGGACGCGAAAACCGCCCCGTACGGGGCGGTCTTCTTCAATTCTTGGGGCTGGTAGAAACTACGCGGATGCGGCCGACGGACCACTGGTGCCGTTCTCGGCCCGGTCCCTCTTCTTCTCGAACGGCTGATTCTCCTCGCCCTCGTGCCACAACTCCTGCCTCAGCACCGTCACCTCGCCCGGCGCGCTGATGCCGATCTTCACGCGGTCGCGCTCTACGCCGAGCACGCGCACGAGAATGTTTCCCGAAATGACGATTCCCTGGTCAACCTTGCGGGTCAGAATGAGCATCGCCTGCGTCTCCTTCGCATCTGCGAGCTGCCGACGAATCGGCGACGGGCGTGCGGCTCTTGCCGCGCGTTCCGTTACTCATGTATCGGCACCGGCGGCTCGGGACTGCTACCACGGGAGGGGCAGGGCACATAGAGGGGCGCAGGCACCCAGAGAAGGGCGGGCGAATCTGGAGCAGGCACAATTCACGGGCGATCGGCGGGTTGCCGGTGGTGGGCCCGGCAGGGATCGAACCTGCGCGCCTCCGGTTATGAGCCGGGTGCTCTACCGCTGAGCTACGGGCCCCCGACGGATTCTAGCAGCACGCCGCCGCCCCGTCGCTGCCACCATTTCGATGGCCGTGGGACAACGTCGACGCATCGCCCCGCAGGCCGCGTCTCACCGCTCTCCGTTGACAATTTCACGCTTCATAAAGAAAATGGCCGGTATTCCCGAGGAGCCGCATGACCGCGACACTCGCCCACCTTCGATTCGCACGTGGCGGGACCGCGCGCCGTGCCCGCCGGCTCGCCCCGATCCTCGTGCCGTGGCTCGTCATCGTCGCCGCGGCGGCCGGTTCGCTCACCTTCCCGCATTCCGGCCGCGGCGACGCCACACCCGTCGTCACGGGCGCTCCCGCGACGGACGACGCGGCCGGCATCGCGCGGGCGCTCAACGCCCAGGGCATCGAGATCGATAGCGGCGGCCAGCCCGAAGCCGGCGTGCCCGGCGCGCTGACGCAGGGCTTCACCGGCGCCGGCGACCACGTCCACGACCGCGGCCACCAGCCGACGTTCGCCCAGATCGAGGCGTTGGGCGCGGACCAGCTCCTGCTGCTGTTCCCCGCCGATACCGTCTCCGCCGCGGACCTGCCCGCGCTCAAGCAGCAGGTCGAGGACGTCCGCCGCGCCGCCGAGCGGTATCCCACCGCCGGCGCCGCCAGGGCCGCCGGGTACGTCAACACGACGAGCGACGTACCGTTCATGGGCGAGCACTACCTCAACTTCGACCTTGTGCGCTCCGGCGTGTTCGACCCGGAGCATCCGCAGGGGCTGCTGTTCAGCAAGATCGGCCCGGACGGAGAGGACCAGCTCGCCGGCGTGTGGTTTCTGCTCGTGCCCGGCGTCAACGGCATAACGCGCGACGTCCAGCCGGCCGGATTCGCGGGCGGCCTCGACCTCTGGCACGCGCACGTCGGCCTCTGCCTCGTCGGACTCTCAGGTGCGAGCGAGGGCGAGACCCGGGAGAGCTGCGCGGCGAAGGGCGGTGGCTTCACACCCGATCTTCGGTGGATGATGCACGTCTGGGTGGCGCCCCTGCAGGACAACCCCGACGGCGTGTTCGCCTACCTCAACAACGATCTGTTCCAGAAACAGCAGGCGGCGTCGAGGCCCGCGAACCAGCCGACCGGCGCCGTGCGGTAGGCGCGCGCACACCCGCAGATCAGGGTCACGCGCCTCGCGCCGTGGCCAGTGATCGGGTACGCTGCCCGCGTCATCAAGCGAGCGCGCGCAGGCGTCGTCGAGAGATTCGCACGGACCCCGGCAGCGCGCTTTTCCATTCGACCGGACATGATTCGCGACGAGATTGCGGCGACGATCCAGGCGGCGGCCGAGGCCGCGATGGCGGATGGCGAGCTGCCGCGGATCCCCCTGCCCGAGATCGTCGTCGAGCGGCCGGCTCGGCCCGAGCACGGCGACTACGCCACCAACCTGCCGTTGCGCCTCGCGCGAGCCGCGCGCGCCAATCCGCTCGATCTCGCGAAGGCGCTCGCCGCGCGCATTCCCATCACCGGCGCCCTCAGCACCGCCGAGGCCGCTCCCCCCGGCTTTATCAACTTCCGGCTGTCCGAGACGTGGCTCGCACAACAGGTCGACCAGATCGTCAATGACGGCCCCGCGTTCGGCAACGTCGCGCTCGGCAATGGCCAGAGGGTGCAGGTCGAGTTCGTCAGCGCCAACCCGACCGGTCCGCTCACCGCTGGCAACGGCCGCGGCGCAGCGATCGGCAGCGTCCTCGCCTCAGTGCTCGAGGCGGCCGGCTACGACGTCGAGCGCGAGTACCTGGTCAACGACGCCGGCACCCAGACCGAGGTCTTCGGCCGCACGCTGATCGCCCGCTACCTCCAACTCTTCGGCCAGGAGATCGAGATCCCGGCCGACGGCTACCCCGGCGAATACATGATCGACATCGCGAAGACGCTGCGCGACGAGTTCGGCGACCGCTTCGCCGGCGCCACCGTCGATGCGCCGCCGCCCGAGCTGGTGCTGCGCGGCGTCGACCTGATCGTCGAGCGCATCCAGCAAGACCTGCTGGCGCTCGGCGTCCGGTACGACGTCTGGTACCGCGAACGCTCCGTCTACGAGAACGAGAACGTCTACGACCGCGCGATGCAGGCGCTGCGCGACAAGGGATACCTCGTCGAAAAGGAAGGCGCGCTCTGGTTCGCCTCGACCGAGCTGGGCGAGGACAAGGACAACGTCGTCATCCGCAGCACGGGCCGCCCGACGTACTTCGCCTCCGACATCGCGTACCACTACGACAAGTTCGTCGTCCGCGGTTTTGAGCGCGTTATCGACGTCTGGGGCGCGGACCACCAGGGCCACGTGTCGCGCATGAAGGCCGCCGTCGAAGCGCTCGGTGTCAAACCCTCCCGGCTCGACATTCTGATCTATCAGCTGGTCAGCTTCCGCCGCGGCGAGGAGGTCGTACGCCTCTCGAAGCGCGCCGGCAACATCGTCCTCATTCGTGACGTCGTCGACGAAGTGGGCGCCGACGCCGCGCGCTTCTTCTTCCTCTCCCGCTCCGCCGACAGCCAGATGGAATTCGACCTGGAGCTGGCAAAGCGCCAGTCCGCCGAGAATCCCGTGTACTACGTCCAGTACGCGCACGCGCGCATCGCCGGCATCCTCGCGAAGGCGGAGGAGCGCGGTGTGTCGTTCGCCGGCGCCGACGTCGCCCTGCTCACGCATCCCGCCGAACTCGAGCTGGTGCGCGAGATGCTCCAACTCCCGGAGCTGGTGCACCTGATGGCGAAGAACCTGGAGCCGCACCACCTGCCGCACTACGCGCAGGAGCTGGCGACGTCGTTCCACGCGTTCTACACGGAGTGCCGCGTCATGGGCGAGGACGTGACGCCCGACCTGACGAAGGCGCGCCTGCAGCTCTGCCTCGCTGCGAAGATCACGCTCGCCCGCGCGCTCACCCTCATGGGCATGACCGCCCCGGACCGCATGTAGCGCTCGTTGTTGGCGATTGGTGGCGCGTACGCGGTGACGCTCCACCCGCGGCACTGAAGCGCGATGTCCAGCGCGCGGCATCGATGCTGCATGACGCGGGAAATCAGGAAGGCCGCTCTCGATGAGCGGCCTTCCGCATTCGTCTCAAACGTCGGCGCCGATGGGCGGACCATCCCGCCTCTAACCTCTAACCTCTAACCGCCCAACCTCTACACCTTCTCCAGCACCTGCAGCGTGCACGCGGAGCCGAGGCCGATGACGTGGGCCATGCCGACCTTCGCCCCCTCGACCTGGCGCCCGCCGGCCTGGCCGCGCAGGTGCCACACGATCTCGGCCACGTTCGCGACGCCCGTCGCGCCCAGCGGGTGTCCCTTCGAGAGGAGGCCGCCGCTCGCGTTCACCGGGATCTTGCCACCGATCGACGTCGCGCCCTCGTCGACCATCCGGCCGGCTTCGCCCTCGGCGCAAATGCCGAGGTTCTCGTAGTGGAGCAGCTCCGCCGTCGCGAAGCAGTCGTGCAGCTCGATCAGGTCCAGGTCGCCGGGGCCGATGCCCGCCTTCTCGTACGCTTCCTTCGCCGCATTGCGCGTCAGCGTGTTGATGTCCGGCAGGATCAGGTCGCGCGTCGTCCACGGGTCCGAAGTCAGCACGGACGCCGCGACGCGGATCGGCTTCGTGGTGTACTGCCGCGCCTTCTCCATCGAGCAGAGGATCGCCGCGGCGGCGCCGTCGCCCGTCGGGCAGCACATGTAGAGGGTGTTGGGCCACGAGACGACGCGCGCGTTCAGCACGTCTTCGAGGCTGACCTCCGTCTGGTACTGCGAGTACGGGTTGTGCAGGGAGTGCTTGTGATTCTTGACCGAAACCTTCGCGAACTGCTCCTGCGTCGTCCCGTACTTGCGCATGTGCTCTACGCCCGCCATGCCGAACACAGCCGGCATCAGGCCCGAGCCGAGCACGCCCTCGGTGGCATACGCCGGGTCGCCGGTGCCGGCGCCTCCGCCCAGCAGGCCCATCTTGCCCATCTGCTCGGAGCCGACCGCCATCGTCATGTCGTACGCGCCGGACGCCACCGCGAAGTACGCCTCGCGGAACGCCGTCGAGCCGGTTGCGCAGGCGTTCGCGACGTTGATCACCGGCACGCCGGTCTGGCCGACGGTCTGCATGATGCGCTGGCCGATCATGGCGTTCGACTGGTACAGGTTGCCGCTCGCCACCATCTCGATGTCCTTCATGTCCACGCCGGCGTCCTTGAGCGCCAGATGGACGGCCTGCCCTGCCAGCTCCGGCACCGTCTTCTCCGGGTAGCGCCCGAACTTGATCATCGCCACGCCGATAATGGCTACGTCTCGCATCTCTCTCTCCTTGCCGCCGGTCCTCGCGGCGTCCTGAATGGTCCCCGCTCCGCGAGGACGGGCTTTCGGGATGCCGCTACGCCGGGCGGAAGCTGAACGCGATCACGTCGTTCCCTTCGCGGTCGGTGCGGATTTTTTCGGTCACCATCTGCACGGGCATGCCGAACTTCAGGTTCTTCGGGTCCGGCTCCACGCCCAGGATGTTGCAGCGCACGCTCACGCCTTCCGGCAGGTCGACGATGGCCGCCACGTACGGCGTCGGCACGCCCGGCGCGGACTGGTGCACGATCGAGAAGACGTGCAGTTCGCCCCGGTCGCTCAGCGGCACCTCCTCCATGGGCTCGGCCGAGAAGCAGCGGCTGCACGCCATGCGCGTGCCGAGGTAAATCGCGCCGCACTGCTTGCAGCGGCTTCCCGCCAGGTACGGCTTCCGCGACGGGTCCGCGGGTATTTTCAGGAACGGCACGATCGGTCGTTGGGTCTTCTCTGCGGCTGGTGCTTCTGCCAACTCAAACCTCCTGGTGATGAACCTGCTCCGAATCGCGTACCCACACCGCGGCCGGTGACGGCGTCCTGCCACCGTTGCGCCGCATGCTGCGGAAAGGAGGCGGCCGGCGCGGACTCCGCCGGCGCCGTCGCACCCGCCGGGGCGCCGCCCAAACACGGCAACTCCCCGAGAGGCAAAGCGAATTATCTTCCCCTCCTTCTGTCGAGTCAAGGAATGTTGGTGGTCCTCCAAACACCCACCCCATGCGCGCGTGCCCGCCCGCGGCGACCACGTACGGCCGGGATCGCCGGCGGTGCTATCATCGTGATCGATGGACCTGCGCCTGTTCCCGCTCCAGACCGTGCTGTTTCCCGGCATGCGCCTGCCCATCCACGTCTTCGAGGAGCGCTACCGCATCATGATCCGCGAGTGCATCGAGGAGGACGCGCCGTTCGGCGTGCTGCTCATCAAGTCGGGTCCGGAGTCCGGCGGTACCGCCGTCCCCCATGACCTCGGCACCACCGCGCGCATCCTCCAGGTCGAGTACCTCGATGACGGCCGCATGAACATCTTTACCCTCGGCGAGAGCCGCTTCCGCACGATCGCACTCAACACGACGCAGCCCTACCTTCGCGGCGAGGTCGCCCTCATCGATCAGCGGCCGCCGGGCGATGGCGCGCCGGCGCTCGTCGCGCGCGCCGAGCCGCTGTTCGGGGAGTACCTGAAGACCTACCTCGCGATCGGCGATCAGTGGGCGCGCTCGGTCCACATCCCGCGCGATCCCGGCGAGGCAGCTGACTATGTGGCCGCTCGCCTCGACATCACGCCGCAGGTCAAGCAGGAATTGCTCGAGCAGCTTTCGCCCGACGATCGGCTGAGGCGCGAGCTGGAGCTGCTCGGCGCAGAGCTGCCCGAGGTGCGCTCGCGCCTCGCCGTACACCACCGGCAGAAGACGAGCGGCTTCTCCGTGTTGAACTAGAGGAGGCGGGCTGCATGAAAATCTCGCACACCGGCCCGCATGGCCCTGGCCTGCCCGCACACGGTGCGCCCCGGTGTTGAAGATCGAGGTCTCGTATCGCGCGGTCTTCGCGGGGGTGTTCGCCCTCGCGGCGCTGTGGGCGTTCGTGCGGCTGTGGCCCGTGATCCTGCTGGTTCTCACCGCGTTCATCTTCATGGCGGCGCTGCTGCCGTACGTGGAGTGGCTCGTGCGGAGGGGGCTGCCGCGCACCGCCGCGGCACTGCTCATGCTCCTCGCGATTCTGGGCATCATCGCGGGGCTGTTCGCGCTCGTCGTGCCGGCGATGATCGATGAGTTCCAGAACATCCGCGACAACCTGCCGGAGAACGCGCGCGAGATGGAGAAGTTCCTCGACAACTTCGGCATCAGCGTCGAGCTGGAGCAGCGCGCCCGCGAGTTCGACTGGGCCGATCTCGTCTCCGGCCGCGCCGCCTTCGATTACGGCCAGCGCATCTTTGCGACGGTGCTGTCGAGCGTCACGGTCATTGCGATCACCATCTACCTGCTGGTGGACACGCCGCGCCTCAGTCGCTTCGTCTACCAGTTCGTCCCCGAAGGGCGCGAGGGTGACGCACGGCGCATCCTCGAATCGCTGAGCCACGTCGTCGGTGGCTACGTGCGAGGGCAGGCGATCACGTCGCTGATCATCGCTCTCTACACGCTGGTCGTGCTGTTGATCGTCGGCGTGCCGAATGCCATGGCATTCGCCGTGCTCGCGGGCTTCGCCGACATCATCCCCCTCGTCGGCGCATTCATCGCGATCGGGCCCGCGGCGATCGCCGCGTTCCAGGAGTCGCCGACGCAGGCGCTGATCGTCGTGGGATTGCTGGTGCTCTACCAGCAGTTCGAAGACCGCATCCTGATGCCGCGCGTCTACGGCAGTACGCTCAACCTTCCGCCGCTGATGGTGCTGATCGCCGTGCTGGCCGGGGGAGAGCTCCTCGGCGTGCCCGGCATTCTGCTCGCGCTGCCGGTCGCCGCGGCGGGCCGCGTCGCGTTCGACTACCTCATGGAGCAGCGCGCCGGGCCGCCGGTCATCCCCGCCGAAGTCGCGGCGCCCGACGACGGCGTGTGAGATCGACGCGGGCCACGGCGACGGCCTGGCGGAGTGCTGGAAAAGTCCCGGATACCCGTGGCGCGGGCGTTCAGCCCGCGTGGCGCGGATTCGAAGCACGCACGTGCCGGCCGGCGATTGAATCGCGCGTCGCGTTTGTCAACGCGCCGGTGGCCGGCCTATCGCGAGTCCCGCGGTAACGTCGTGCGGATAGGATTCGAGGCCGACTGACGGGCGTGTCCCGCTATCGCCGCGGCCTACGCCGGTGCGGCCACCTTCACGCGCACCCCGACCGGCGCGCCATCGCGGCCGAGCAGCCGCATCACGCTGCCGCCGTCATGGTACGACGGCACGAACGCCACGCCTTCGAGCACGCGTCCCGTGATCCGGCACCGCATCGTTAGCTCGCCCGCGGCGGTCACGAGCGTCACCTCGTCGTCGTCCCGGACACTCAGCGCGGCCGCATCCGCCGGGTGCAGTTCGACGAACTCCTCTCGATGCAGCTTGTCGGCATCGGGCGCGTGGATCGCCGCGCCTTCGAGGCTCGTGTAGAGCGTGCGGCCGGTCGTCAGCAACAATTCGCCAGCGCCGGCGGACGGCACGCCCGCCTCGACCGGCAGCGTCTTGTGCTTGACCGGCTCCGAGGCCACGCGCGCCTTGCCCCAGAGCGCGAAATCATCGTAGAAGCGGTCGTACCCGGACACGGTCGACGCGATCTCGTCCGTCACGTCATCGACGTGCGTGTAGGGCCACGTGCCCGCGCCGCCGATCGCGTTCGCCAGGTCGCACAGAGCGAGCGAGGCCGGCCGCGCGTCGCCGAGAGCATCGACCCCCGCCTGCAGGCGGTTCACGCGCCGCTCCGCGTTCGTGTACGTCCCCGCCTTGCCGTAGACCGGCGTGTCGGCGAGCACGACGTGCGCCGCCTTCGCCGTGTCGGTCAACAGGCTGTCGATGACGATCAGCAGATCGAGCGCCGCCAGCGCCCGCTCGATACGGTCGCGCCCCGGCGCGAACATCAGCGGGTTGTCGCCGACGATTACCATCGCCCGGAGAGCGCCCTCATTCGCGGCGTCGATCATCTCGTCGAACGTCATGCCCTGCTGCGCCGCGGCGATGCGGCCCGGACCCCGCTCGGGATCCACGCCCATGTCGCGCGCGCCGTTCACGTTCGCCTCCGTCGGCAACACCACGAGCGACTCGGCCGCCCGCTCCCCGCGCAGGGCGATGGCGAGGTTGGCCGCCGCGCGCGCGCCGTTCCCGGCGGCCCGCGCATCGACCGGCGCCGGCGCGTACACGATCGACACGACCTTCGCTTCGTCCCGCGCCGCATCCAGGATCGCCCGCGCACGCTCGATGTCGCCGCCCGCCAGGTCGGGCACGGCCACTTCCGCGCCGACCTCGCCCTTCGCCAGGGCGTCGACGGCCTCGGCCTCCGCGCCGGGGCGCACCTGCAGCCAGATGCCGCCGTACGGCTCCGCGAAGTCCGCCAGCTCGCCCGACATCGATGAGATGAGCAGTAGCGTGCCGCTGTGAGGCGCGGCGGGGTTGCCCGCGATCGCGTCCTTGATGCGCAGCGCCGCCACGTTGTGGCTCGACTCCAGGTCATCGGCGATGCAGATCACGACGTCGCTGCGCGACAGGTTGGCCATGTCCGCGGGCAACGCCTCCGAGCCGAACGCCGCCTCGAGAGCCTTGGCCGCGGCTCGATTCGGCGCCGCCGCGCTGAAATCGACGTGCGGCGTGCCGATCACGTCCCGCGCCAGCTTCTGCGCCAGGTAGTTCTCCTCGTTCGTCGCGAACGGCGACCCCAGCACCGCGACCGATCCCGCGCCGTGCGTGGCGATGACGCCCTTGAGTTGCTCCGCGGCGTACGCGACGGCCTCGCTCCACGGTGCCGGGACCTGCGGCGTCCCCGCCGGCCCGCGCCGCACGAGGTGCTTCTGCAGCCGCTGCTTGTCGCTCACCGCGTCGTAGTGGAACCGCCCGCGCACGCAGATCTGGTCGCCGCTCACCGGATTCAGCCGGTCCGGCTTGACGATTACCGCGCGCCCGCCCCGCGTGCCGACGCTGATTGTGCAGCCGACGGAGCAGGAGTTGCACGTCGTGCTCGTCCATTCCTCCGTGCGCGCGAGCCACTTGTTGGGCTTCTCCATCAGCGTCGCCGTCGGGCAGACGTCGATGCACGCGCCGCAGAAGTCGCAGTTCGACTCGTCGACGCGCCCGCCCGCGCCGAACGCGATGCGCGCCGTGTACCCGCGGTTCGAGAGCGTGACCGCGCTCGTGTGGCGGATCTCGTCGCAGGCGCGCACGCAGCGCGTGCAAAGGATGCACATCTGCGGATCGAACTCCAGCCACGGGTTCGCGCGATCGGGATCGGGCTGCTGCGTCTGGTAGTACGAGCGCGCCTCGCCGGCCCACGGCTGCACGTTTTCGAAGCCCATGTCGAGCAGTTCGTTCGTGGTCTGCAGCTCGCAGCGGTAGTTCTTCGCGCAGGTGAGGCAGCGATGCGTCACCACGTCGTCGCGCAGGCAGATGTCGCCCGGCATGCACTTGACGCGGCGATGGCACGTCAGGCACCTGTCCGAGTGGTTCGCGTTGATGATCGCGAGGACCTGCTGCCGCGCTTGCTTCACGGCCTGCGGCTCGGTGTTCACGACCATCGCGTCGGCGACGCGCGTCGTGCAGGCGAGCTGGAAGCCGCGCGCTCCCTCGATCTCCACCAGGCAGGTGCGGCAGCCGGCGTACGGCACGAGACCGTCGATGTAACAAAGGTTAGAGATCCAGACGCCGTTCTTCTTGATGACCTCTACGAGCGGAGCGCCGTCCGGCGCATCGATCGCGACGCCGTTGAGTGTGATCTTAGCCACGCAGGTTCGCCCTCACGACGCGCTCGCCCTTCGATACCGGCTCGGTGCCCTGCCGCGCCTCCACCTCGATCAGCTGGATCAGCTCGCCGGGCGCGCGCTGCCCGTGCGGGTACGTGTAGTCGTTGCGGCGCAGGTGCTCGTGCGCCAGCCGCGTCAGCGCGTGCTTGTTCTTGTACATCGTGTCGAATTCGTACACGGCGTCCTCGAACACACCGCCCGCCTGGATCGCCTGGTACGGGCACGCCTCGACGCACAGCCCGCAGTACATGCACACGCGGAAGTCGATCTCGTATCGCACCTTCTCGAGCGTGCCGTCGGGATTCGGCGACGTCTCGACCAGGATGCAGCCGTCCGGACAGGCCTGGGCGCAGGTGCTGCAGCCGGTGCATCGCTCCTCGAACCAGAGCAGGTTCGTGCGAGCGCGCGGCGACATCGGGCGGGTGATCTCGGGGAACTGGATCGTGGCGACCGGCTTGAACATTCTCGTGAATGTCACGCCCATGCCCTTGAGGATGCCGATTCCGTACATCGTGCCAGCCTGGCGCTGATTCGTGGGCCGACGGACAGCCGCGCCGGCGCCGGCACGGTCACGCGATCCCGATTGTAACAGCTTTCACTTACCGGACAACCGC
>CAYJMJ010000047.1:19282-25129 GCA_964371095.1 uncultured Dehalococcoidia bacterium
GTATTCGTCGTCGGCGTCGGCATGACCAAGTTCGAGAAGCCGTTCTCGAAGCAGTGGGACTACCCTGACATGGCCAGGGAGGCCGGCCAGAAGGCCCTGGCCGACGCGAAGATCCCCTACGACGCCATCGAGCAGGTGGCCGTCGGCTACTGCTACGGCGACTCCACGTGCGGCCAGCGCGCCGTCTACGGCCTCGGACTCACCGGCGTCCCCATCTACAACGTCAACAACAACTGCTCCACCGGCTCCACCGCGCTCTACATGGCCAAGCAGTTTGTCGAAGGCGGCATCGCCGAGTGCGCGCTCGCGCTCGGCTTCGAGAAGATGGAGAAGGGCTCACTCGGCGCCAAGTTCACGGACCGCACGAATCCCATGGACCAGCACGCCCGCGTCATGGTGGAGTTGCGCGGCATCGCCGCCGCTCCCGTCGCGCCGCAGATGTTCGGCAACGCCGGCCGCGAGCACATGGAGAAGTACGGCACGACGGCGCTCCAATTCGCCAAGATCGGCTACAAGAACCACAAGCACTCCGTGAACAACCCGTACTCCCAGTTCCAGACGGCGTACACCCTCGATGACATCCTCAACGCTCAGATGATCTACGAGCCGCTGACCAAGCTGCAGTGTTGCCCGACCTCCGACGGGTCCGGCGCCGCCGTCCTTGCGAGCGAGGACTTTGTGAAGAAGCACGGGCTGGAGTCACAGGCCGTCGAAATCCTCGGCATGGCGATGGCGACCGACATGCCCAGTTCGTTCGAGGAGAAGAGCTGCATCAAGATGGTCGGCTACGACATGTCGAAGTCGGCCGCCAACAAGGTCTACGCGCAGGCCGGCATCGGTCCCGAAGACGTCGACGTCATCGAGCTGCATGACTGCTTCTCCTGCAACGAGATGATCACGTACGAAGCGCTCGGCCTCTGCGAGGAAGGCAAGGCTGGCCAACTCGTCGATGCCGGCGCGACGACGTACGGCGGCAAGTGGGTCGTCAACCCGTCAGGCGGCCTGATCTCGAAGGGCCACCCGCTCGGCGCGACGGGGCTGGCGCAGTGCGCCGAGCTGAACTGGCAGTTGCGCGGCATGGCCGAGGCGCGCCAGGTCGACGGCGCGAAGATCGCCCTGCAGCACAACATCGGCCTCGGCGGCGCCGCCGTCGTCACGATGTACGGGAAGAAGTAGCGCAACCGAACCGGTAGGGGCGCAGCCTGCTGCGCCCGCGCGTGGCATGCTCAAGGCGACGCTCCAGCGCAGCGCGATTCGTGCGTCGTCGACATGTCCTATGGCTACGCGCCGGCCAGGAACCGCCGCGGCGACGCGCGCATCATGAGATCGATGTCTTCGTCGCTGACGCCGTCCGCCCGCAACGCCGGCACGGCCACCGTCGAGACGAACAGGTAGCGCGTCCGCTCCGGCGGCGCGCTCGGCTCCGGCGCACCCGCGAGCACCGGCGACGGCGCGTGGTCGTGGCCAAGCATCAGCCGATGCGCCCAGCCGCGATCCACCAGCGCCTTCACGGTGGCGTTGCGCTGCCGCCAGTCTGGCCTGCCCTCGCCACCGGGGTACCGGTCCATCGAGAGGTACACCCCCGACTGCAGCAGCGACTCGAGGTAGCGGATGTCCGTCGTGTCTGCGCTGTGGCCGATGCAGATCCGGTCCATCGGCGCACCCTCGTCGCGGAAGATCTCGATCTGCCGCCGCCCGACCTCCGCCGGCGCCCAGTGGTGCGTGCTGATCGGACAGCCCGTGCGCTTGAGCGCGCGCGCGGCGCCCCGCAGCACCCGCTCGCCTTCGGGCGTCACGCCCTCCGCGTCGTTCGCCACCTTGATGACGCCCGCCTTGATCCCGCTGTCCCCGATGCCGATCTCGATTTCCCGCACGAAGATGTCGGCGATCGCGTCGGGATCGCGCGCCCAGAATGAGCGCGGTATGTCGCGCCAGATCCCCGTCGCCGCCACGACGTTGATCCCCGCCGCGCGCGCCACGTCCCGATAGAAGTCCACGTCACGCCCCAGGTCGGGCGTCGTCAACTCGATGATCGTGCCGATGCCGCCGGCCTTCGCCTCGCGCAGCTCGCGGATCGCGTTCGCGCGCGTCCGCTCCCAGTCGACGAGCCACGGATAATGCCGCGCGTCCTCGCCCATCGAGATGAGCACGTGCTCGTGGCTCAGCGTGACGCCCAGCTCCGACGCGTCAACCGGGCCAAGAACCGTTTCCAGCTGCGCCATGCGGGCCTCCTTCGCGGCCGATTCTAGCACCAGCCTTCGTTATGGCCGACACGTCGGGTGACGCGACCGCTTGGAATTCGCGTTCCGCTCGTGCGATTCTCCTGGGTCACGAGAATCGATACCGACCCGGGCGGCAACGGCCGAGGCGGCGGTCGCGAAAAACAAGAAAAATGACAAAACGAATTCGCCGTCGGGCGTTCCAATCGGCGCCGCCGCCGTAGGTGTAACGGCGGCGCGGCCGGTCGCCTTTGTGGCGTCCCCTCGCCGTTGACCTACGCGCGTCCCGGCGCGGACAATCAGCCGCCGGGCGCACGCATCCCGCCCGCTCTCGATCCCCGGCGCCAATTCAAGGAGTCTCCATGTCCCGCGTTTTTGACATCGCGCATCAATACGTCGACGCGCTCGCCGCGCTCGATCCCAACTCCGCCACCGCCTGGGGCGTGCCCGGCCACGACGCCGAGATGTCCGACTACTCGCCTGACGGCTCCGAGGCGATCGCCGCGCTCGACCGCCGCCTGCTCGCCGACCTGGCCTCCGCTCCAATCGACGGCGAGCACGACCGCATCGCCCGCGACGTGATCGCCGAGCGGATCCGCGTGCGGCTCGACGCGCACGAGTCGGGCGAGCATCTCCGCTCGCTCCGCATCATCGGCAGCCCGCTCTCGTCCATCCGCAACGTGTTCGACCAGATGCCGCGCGCGACCGAGGCGGACTGGAGCAACATCACCGCCCGCCTCGCGCTCGTGCCGCGCGCGCTCGAAAGCTACCGCCGCTCGCTCGCGCTCGGCATCGAGCGGGGGCTCACCGCCGCCGCCCGCCAGGCACGCGAGTGCGCCTCGCAGGCCGAGATCTGGAGCGGGCTGCGCGACGCGCAGCCGTCGTTCTTCAGCACGCTCCGCGAAAGCTTCGATCACGCCGGCATCGATTCCGAGACGCTGCGCGCCAGCGTCGAATCGGGCGTGCGCGCCGCCGAGGCCGCCTACGCCGGCATGCGCGCCTACCTGCTCGACGAGTACCTCCCCGCCGCCGCCGTGGACGACGGCGTCGGCCGCGAGCGCTACGCGCTCAACTCGCGCCGCTTCAACGGCTGCGCGCTCGACCTCGACGAGACGTATCGCTGGGGCTGGGACGAGCTGTATCGCGTGGAGGATGAGCTGGAACAGACCGCCGCCAGGATCGCCCCGGGACAGGGCGTCGGCGGCGCGCTCCACCTCCTCGAGACGGATCCCGCGCGCGCGATCGACGGCGTCGACGCGTACCGCGCCTGGCTGCAGCAGCTCCACGACCGCGCGCTCGACGATCTCGACGGCGCGCACTTCGATATCGACCCGCGCATCAAGCGCGTCGAGGTGATGATCCCGCCCCCGGGCGGCGCCCTCGCCCAGTACTACTCCGCGCCGTCCGAAGATTTCTCCCGGCCCGGCCGCACGTGGTGGCCGCTCGGCACGCGCACGCGTTTCGCGAAGTGGAGCGACGTCTCGACCGCCTATCACGAGGGCGTGCCCGGCCACCACCTGCAGGTCGGCGCGGTGCGCTGCGTCGCCGATCGCCTCAGCCGCTACCAGCGGCTCCTCGCCTTCATCTCCGGCCACGGCGAGGGGTGGGCGCTCTACGCCGAACGCCTCATGGGCGAGTTGGGCTACCTCGACAACCCGGACTACTACATGGGCATGCTCAGCGCCCAGGCGATGCGCTGCGTCCGCGTCATCATCGACATCGGCATGCACCTCGGGCTCGCGATCCCGGCGGCGGAACGATTCCACCCCGGCGAAACATGGAACCACGACCTCGCGCTGGAGTTCGCCGTCGAGCGCAGCCTGCACCCGCGCGAGCTGATGGCCAGCGAAGTCGTGCGCTACCTGGGCTGGCCCGCGCAGGCGATCAGCTACAAGGTCGGCGAGCGCGCCTGGCTCGCCGCCCGCGACGAGGCGAGGCGGCGCGAAGGCGCGTCGTTCGACCTCAAGCGCTTCCACACCCGCGCCCTCAACCTCGGCCCGATGGGACTCGATCAACTCGCGCGCGAACTCGCGGCGCCGCAGCCGTCGTAGCTCCCGCACCTCGGCGGGTGCATGCATCTCAGCCGCGCCGGCGCGCCGCCCACCCGGCGATGACGGCGGCCGCCGCCATCATCGCGACGACGCCGGCCAACGCCCACGCCTCGCCGCGGCCGTCCGGGGGCGCGGACGCCGGCAAGGCCGACACGTCGGGCTGCTCGGCGATGCCTCCCACGCTCGGCGCGGGCGGCGACACCGTGAGCGACATGCAGGGTCCGTCGGCGACGCTGTAGACCGCGTCGCCGCCGTAGTGCGCCTGGTACGACTGCACGCCGACATCCGGCGTGAGCGCGCCGGAGTCAGACGAATGCACGTCCTCTGTCGTCGTCCACTCGATGTGCAGCCGGGCATAGTCGGGTTCATCGACGACCTCCGCCTCGGCGATGCCGGGCGTGCCATGGTTCAACACGCCGATCACGATGCCCTCGCCGGCAACCCACGAGACATCGCCGATGCGGCTCTGCACCAGTGGCGTCACGTCGGGGCTCGCTGCGTAGCCCGCGCCGTCGTTCGTGCCGAACGGATCCGGAACGTCGGAGCTGACCGGCATCTCCCACATGGCGCCCCACGTGTTCAGGCGGGCCAGGAACGCCGCGCGCGTCTCCCCCTCGAAGCCCGCGCCGTCGCGCGTGTCGACGGCGAGCACCGTCTTCCACGTTGACGCCTCCTCCGACTCCAGATTCGGGCGCGACTTCCGGATGCGTAACGACAGGTGCGCCGCCGTCACGGTGTCGCCCGCCCGCAGCGGCGCGCCGGTGAAGCGCCACGCCATCGAACTCGAGCCGAACCCGGCGTCGTTCCCCGCGAAGAGACCGCCGAACCAATTGGTGCCGACGTGGTCGATGCCGTTGGAGTTCCAGGCCGTCGCGCTGTCCCAGCCTGCCCCGTTGGAGACGTCGGCCGTTTTGAAGGCCGGCTGCGTGCTCGTCACGAGCGCGACGTTCGAACCGGCGGTTGATGCGCCGCTGCAATCGGCCGTCGCGAAATGAAGGAACGCAACCGAGCCCGTCGGAGCGGCGCCCGTGCCGCTCACCGTGGCATGGACGTGGACGTTCGCTCCGCTGCCTAGCGCGCCGCCTATCGGGTTGCCCGCATCGTCGAGCAGCCGGCTGTCCACCTGCGGCGACAGCTGGGCGGCGTGACCGGTTGCGGGCATCGACGCGATCGCCGGCCCCAACGTGCAGGCGGCCACGACAAGGATAAGTCGTCGCATGGCGAGTTCCATTCGGTAGCGGCGGGGACTGCATCGATCCTATGGCGACCGTGCGAGCGCCACAAGGCGCGCGACGCGGATCATGCCTCGCGTCGTCAACGCCGGGCATCGATGCCGTTGGCGCCGCTCCGGCGACCGGCGCGCCGCACGTTCTTCCCCGAAGAATGACGAAGCGGGCTCCTCGCCGATAACGAGAAGCCCGCTTCACGATGCCAGTCTGGTGAGCCGCCCGGGAGTCGAACCCAGAACCGGCTGATTAAGAGTCAGCTGCTCTGCCAATTGAGCTAGCGGCCCGATGCTCACCGCCCCGTACGGGGCGATCGCATTCTAGCATGAGCCGCCCGTGCGACAAGCGCGG
>CAYJMJ010000048.1:0-25053 GCA_964371095.1 uncultured Dehalococcoidia bacterium
CGCGGTCGCGGTCGGCGCGCTGGATGTGGATGGCGCCGTCGAGGGTGCGGAACTGCGGGAACGCGAGGTACGAGGCGACGACGGAGGCTATCAGCAACGTGCCGCCGATGGCCGTGACGGCGGGGGTGCCGATGGCCCCGGCGGCGATGCTGGCCGGCACCGCGCCCAGCGGCATCAGTCCGAACGTCATCATCGACACGCTGGCCACGCGTCCGCGCACGCCGTCCGGGACGATCGACTGAATCACGGTGGTGTTCACCGTCGTGAAGACCATCGACGTCAGCCCGACCATGACGAGCATCGGCAGCGCGACGCCGAACGGCGAGAAGGCAAACGCGATGAGGAAGACGCCCATGCCCATCGCGGCGACGAGCATGGTGCGGCCTTTCCAGCGAGAGCGGTCCATGTTCCCCGTCAGCAGCGCTCCGGCGAGACCGCCGACGCCGGACATCGCCTGCAGCACGCCGAGGCCGCCCGCGCCGACATGCCACACCTTCGAGGCGAAGACCGGCATCAGCGTCTGGTACGGCATCGCGAAGATCATCGGGACCGTGCCGAGCAGCAGCAGGCCCAGTACCAGGCGATCGCCGCGGATGAAGCGGAAGCCATCGGTGAAGTCGCTGAAGAACGTGACCTGCGTATCGCGGCGTTCGGGCGGCACCTTCGGCAGGCCGATCGTGAAGACGACGGACAGCGCGTACATCGCCGTCAGCACCGCGAAGCCACCGCCAATGCCGATCGGTGCGATGAGCAGACCGCCGACGGCCGGCGCGATGATGCGCGTGCCGTTCATCGCGCTCGAAGAGAGCGCCATGCCGTTCATCAGCAGGTCGCGCGGCACGAGGCGGGGGATGATCGCCTGGCGTGCGGGCATGATGAACGAGAACGTCGTTCCGGAGAGCGCCGACAGGATGATCAGATGCCAGAACTCGACAGCGCCGGTGGAGATGAGGATGGTGTTGAACAGGTTCAGCACGCAGACCGAAATCTGCGCCCAGAGCATCAGGCTCCGCTTGTCGACGCGGTCGGCGATGACGCCGCCGATGGGCGCCATCACGAGCATCGGCAGCGCGACGCTGAGCATGATCAGCGCCAGCGCCACCTCGCTGTCGGTGATCTCGTAGACCAGGTACCCCCTCAGCACGACCATCATGTTCATGCCGAAGAAGAACGCGACCATGCCCCAGAAGTAGAGGGCGTATTCGGGCACTGACATCGATGCGAACGTGCCACCCAGCCCAGTGGCGGCGTATTTGCCCGGCGCCGAGTCTGGCGTGTTGTCGCTCATAGCGGTGCCGAGGCGCCCCGGCGGCGCGCCGTCCCTTCCCGGTCACCGCGGCAACGTGGCCCGCGCCTTCTCTTGCCCGGCGAGGTCCTGGAGCGAGCAGTCATATCTGGAGCCTGAGGTGCCGCGAATCGCCGCGTGAAGTGCCGTCGGATACGTGTTCCGAGGCCAGATGGCGGCAGGGCAGCCGGTCTGATGCTTCCGGGAGAGGGAGCGACGGTGCGACGTGCCGTCCCTGCTCTACGCCACATCGTAGTGGAGCGGCAGCTTGGCCACCAACGACGGCATCGAGGTATGACGGATGCGTGCTCGGTCCGAGGCGCAGCGGAGCGCCAGACGGCGTGATCGGTACAGCGGAGGCGCAACCTGGCGTTCGCTCTGTTCAAGATGGGGTATCGCCGGGAGGCAGGCGTACGGGCGGACGTTGGGGCGGCCGGGCGCGGGTGGCGCGTCTGGCCGCTGTCGTTTCGATGGAGGCCATGTGCCTGGCGATGCGTGCGCCGAGGGGTACTCACCCCGGATCGAACAGGCGATTGACGGCCTGAGGGCCGGAGGGCGACGCTGGTCCTGGCGCTGCGAGGGCAGCGGGGAGTGCCTGAAGCAGCAGCAGAGGCTGGGTATGAGAGGCAGACTCCGCGCGCTCTGGCCAGTACTTGCCATCCTCACCGTGGGTGCGGCCCTGGGGACTGGGGGCTACACCTTCATCTATGCCAAGGGCTCCTCGTACCTCACCAACGATCCCTCGGCGTGCGTCAACTGCCACGTCATGCGGCAGGAATTCGACGGCTGGATCAAGTCGAGCCACCGCAACGTCGCGGTCTGCAACGACTGCCACACGCCTCACGATTTCTTCGGGAAATATCAGACGAAGCTGAGAAATGGCTACAACCACTCGCTCGCGTTTACGACCGGGCGGTTCGAAGAGCCGATCCAGATCAAGCAAAGCAGCCTCGACATCGTGGAAGGCGCGTGCCGCTCGTGCCATGGCGACATCGTGCAGGCGATCGACGGACCGCACCGGCCGGGCGATCAGCGGACTGAGTGCGTGCGCTGCCATGCCGACGTCGGGCACTAGCGTGAACCCGGGAGGGATCAGGCCATGAAACTTCTTCCGCGCTTGCCAACGAACCGGTGGCTGGTGTCCGCACTGGGCGTCCTGGTGGCTGCCGGGGTGACGTTCGGCATCGCCGCGCTGCTGGTGACGATCTTCGAGCACCGACAGGAGGAGAGGAACCCGTTCTACCGCGTCGTCGAGCTGACGGACGGCACCGAGGATCCGGCGCTCTGGGGCAAGAACTTCCCGATGCAGTACGACGCGTACCTGCGCACGACCGACCAGACACGCACGCACTTCGGCGGCAGCGAAGCGGTGCCCCACGTGCCGACCGAAGCGGACCCTCGCTCGATCGTCTCGCGGTCGAGATTGGAGGAGGACCCGCGGCTGAAGACGATGTGGGCCGGCTACGCGTTCGCTGTCGACTATCGCGAGCGTCGCGGGCACGCGTACATGCTCGACGACCAGACGTTCACGGAACGGCAGAAGGTGGTGAAGCAGCCGGGGACGTGCCTCAACTGCCACGCGTCGACGTACACGACGTATAAGCAGCTCGGCGACGGCGACATCACAAAGGGGTTCGAAGCGCTGAACAAGATGCCGTACTTCGACGCGCGTGAGCTGGTCACGCACCCCGTGGCGTGCATCGACTGCCACGATCCGGAGACGATGGCGCTGCGCATCACGCGGCCGGCGTTCATCGAGGGCATGAGGGCCTTGAAGGAGTCGGAAGGCGTTCAGGACTACGACGTGAACACGATGGCAAGCCGGCAAGAGATGCGCTCGTTTGTCTGCGGGCAGTGTCACGTCGAGTACTACTTCAAGGGCGACGAGAAGCGGCTGGTGTTCCCGTGGAGCAAGGGCCTGAAGGTCGAGAACATCGTCGCCTTCTACGACGAGGTGAAGTTCAAGGACTGGACGCACGCGATCACGGGCGCGCCGGCGCTCAAGGCGCAGCACCCCGAGTTCGAAATGTGGAACCAGGGGATTCACGCGCGCAGCGGCGTCGCTTGCGCCGACTGCCACATGCCGTACACGCGGTCGGGCGCGCTCAAGATCAGCGACCACTGGGTGCGGAGCCCGCTGCTCAACGTCAACCGCGCTTGCCAGACCTGCCACAAGTGGCCGGAGGACGAGTTGAGGGCGCGTGTCGACACCATCCAAGAGACGACGTTCGCCATCCGCAACAGGGCTGCGGACGCCCTCGACCAGCTGATCGGCGACATCAAGGCCGCGAAGGACGACGGCGGAACCGACGAGGAGTTGGCCGCGGCGCGCGACTTCCAGCGGCGGGCGCAGTTCTACCTCGACTTCGTCGAGGCGGAGAACTCGACGGGGTTCCACGCGCCGCAGGAGGCTGTGCGGATCCTCGCGGAATCGATCGACTTCTCGCGACAGGGGCAGTTGGCCCTGCCAGGCAAGCAGTCGGCCTCCGCGCTGGCGGCTCCGGAGCCGGTGCCCGGCGAGTGACGGCATCGTCCGGGCCCCGCGCTTCTTTCCGGGCGGGGGAGCAGCATACGCGCCGACGTGTTGATGATCGCAACGTGGCGATGCGCTACGGTTGGCGCATGAGCGGGACGGGGCCGTGGGTTGCGCACAACGGGCGTTCGGCGCTGCTGGTTTGCCACATGGGGGTGCTGTCCGGGCGGCACGCGCGCAACTCCATCGAGGCGATCCGGGAGTGCTTCGAGGCGAACGTCGGGCGGATCGAGATCGATATCCACTCGCTCGCCGGGGACGACTACGTCGTCTTCCACGACTATCGCTACGAGACCCAGACGACGCACACCGGCGGCATCGGCCGGGCGACGCCCGATGACGTGCGGGCGATGCGCTTCCTCGACCGGCCAAACAGCCGGCCGCCGCTGCTCAGCGAGGTCGTCGAGATGGCGCGCGGCTGCGATACCGAGTTGCAGCTCGACTGGAAGGACCTGCGCATCGTCTCGCCGTACCGGCTGCAGACGCTGATCGAGACGGTTCGGCCGATCCGCGATCGCGTGATCGTGTCGGCGCCGCAGGACTGGAACCTGCGGCGTCTGCGCGCGGCGGACCCGGACCTGCCGCAGGGCTTCGACCCCGGCCACTACATCGATTACGTGCTCGAAGAGCAGCAGGTCCTCCTGCCGCGCAACCTGGGTGCGTACGGCTATCGCGACGACCATCCGATGGCGTTCGGCCGGGGCGACAGCGTCGGTGAATACCTCGAGGCGCGCATGGAGGCGCTGGCGCTGCAGGCGCCCGGCGCGCGCGAATTCTTCGTGAACTTCCGGCTCGTGTTGCAGATGCTCGATGACGGATTCGACGTCGCCGGCTGGCTGCACGCGCGCGGCATCGGAGCGAACGCGTGGACGGCCGACTACGGCGGGCCCGGGTCCGAGGACGGGATCGAGCGGCTGATCGACGGCGGCATCGAGCGCATCACGACGAACACGGCGCCGGCGTGGGTCGAGGCGTTTGCGTCGCGCGAGGCGAGCGCCCATGGCTGAGGAATTCCTGCTCGGCGTGAACTACTGGCCGGCGCGCAAGTTCGTCCGCATGTGGTCGGCGTTCGATGCGGGGGAGATCGCGCGCGACTTCTCGACGATCCGCGGTCTCGGGCTGCGGCTCGTGCGCTTCTTCCTCTTCTGGCCGGACTTCCAGCCGCGGCCGGCCGTCGTCGAGCAGCGCCAGCTCGACAATCTGGCGACGGTGTTCGATTTGGCGGCGCGCCGCGGGCTGCTGCTCATGCCGACGCTGCTCGTCGGGCACATGAGCGGGCCGAACTGGATGCCGGCGTGGGCGATGTCGGACGAGCCGAACAATCGCCCGCGGGTCTATGCGGTCGATGGCGCGGTGTCGGCGCGCAAGCCGCGCGACATCTTCGGCGGCGACGCGCAGATCTTCGCGGCGGAGCGGCTGCTCGTGCGCACGGTCGTCGAGCGGTTTCGCACGCACGCGGCGCTGTGGGGCTGGGACATCTGCAACGAGATCGACATCGTGCAGCTGCCGGAGACGGCGGCCGGCGAGCGGTGGCTGCGGACGATCGTCGACGACATCCACGCGCTCGACCACGCGCACCCGGTGACGGCGGGTCTCGTCGGCTGGCCGGACGCGATCGCGCGCGGCTTCCATCGCGAGGCGCACCGGCTCGTCGACGTCGCGTCGGTGCACTCGTATCCACTGTACGACGCCGCGGCGTCGGGGCCGGGCGACACGGCGTACGTCGGGCGCATGATCGAGGAGACGCGGGCGCGCGCCGGCGTGCCGGTGATGCTCACCGAGTTCGGTATGTCCATCAACCCGGAGCCGGGCACGCGGCACGTGACGATGACGTGGGGCGGCTACGAGCAGACCGTCGCGCTGGTGGACGAGCGAGAGGCCGGCCAGTTCGTTCGCGACGTGCTGCCAGTGGCGCGCGACGCGGGCGCGACGGGCGCGCTCATCTGGTGTTTCAGCGACTACGCTCCGGAGATGTACGGCGATCTGCCGTTTGGTGACCTGATCCACGAGCGCTACTTCGGCATCTACGCCGCCGACGGCCGCCTGAAGGCGACGGGCGAGGCGATGCGGGAGTTCGCGAGAACGCTGCGAGGCGGCGATCCCCGGATTGCGACGTTTTCCTAGCCCCGGCCCGTCCCTCACGGGAAGGAGCGGATCGTCGAGCGGTCAACGGCAGACGTCCGCGTGAACGGTGCTCAGTCCGGTGTCGGGAGAGGATGCCTCGCTGCGCTCGGCAGGACAGCGCACTGCGTCGGGGTGACGGGCCTTTGCGCTCGGCATGACAACAGTTCCGCCGGTGTGGCTGCTCCTCGGCGATTAGCCTAACGCGGCGGCGAGCATTTCGCGGAGGTTGGCGAAGTCGATCGGCGCGTGCGCGACGACGTCGTCGCCGACGGCGATCACCGGCACGATGTCGTTGTAACGCGCGATGAGCGCCGGATCGTCATCGACGCAGCGTTCGATCAGTGTGAATTGAAGCGAGCCGCGCAGCATCCACAATTCCTCCACGGCCTCATTACAGAGGCCGCAGACGCGTCGGGTGTAGAGGGTGACCTCGCGGCTCATCCGCTGGAGCGGGCGGGCGCTGCCGCCGCTCTCGCTCCGGTCACGGGCGCCGGCCGCGGCGCCTCCTGCGGCCGCCGGAGGACCGACCACACCACTCCCGCGACGCCGATGGGGAACGTGATCGCGGACACGGCCTGCGGGAACGTCATCCAGTTCTTGATGACGTACTCAGGGCAGCCGGTGAGGTTCGGGCAGTGCGGTCCGCTGTCGATGCGCAGGTAGCTGACGCCGAAGCGCATCGCCGAGTAGAGAAGGACTCCCGAGAAGAAGGTGACGCCCGGGCGGTGCTTCCAGAACTGCCAGAAGAGCAGCGCCATGACGCCGATGATCAACAGGTCGCCGATCATCTCGTACGTCGTCGCGGGATGGCGAGCGGTGTAACCGCGCACGGTCGCCGAGAACGCGTAGGCCGGGCTGTCGGTGTCGGTGTACTTCACGGCCCACGGCAGGCTCGACGCCTTCGCGATGTGCTCGCCGTTAATGAGGTCGCCGATGCGGCCAATCGCCATGCCGAGCAGCGCGCCGAAGATGGCGACGTCGAGCCCTCGCGTCACGGGCATGCGCCGGATCCAGCCGTACGCCACGGATCCGAGGATGCCGCCGATGATCGCGCCGTAGATCGTGATGCCGCCCTCGTTGATCTTGAGGACGTCGAGCCACTGGCCCTCGAAACGGATGCGGTTCTCGATCACGAACATGGCGCGGGCGCCGACGATGCCGGACGGCACGCCGACCAGCGCGATGCTGTACGCGTCGTCCTCGGTGAAGCCCTGCCGGCGGCCGAGCCACGCGCCGAGGTACACGCCGGCGGCGATGCCGATCGCGGTGAAGACGCCGTGCCACGACAGCGTGAACGGGCCGAACTTGGCGATGTTCGGATCCCACGAGATCGTGATCGTGAGCAGATGCAGCAGTGCCGGCACTAGCGTTCCTCCTCCAGCTCGGGTGGGACGGGGACGTTCATGCGCCGTGCGAGCGCGCGCATGTCTTTTTCGAAACCGCCGCTCTTCTCGGCGAGCGCGGCGACGTGCGTGCCGCTGTCGTCGAGCCGGATCCACAGGCGGCGGCGCGGCACGTAGAAGGTTAGCGCAAGGCCGCCGAGCAGCATAGCGGTGGCGACCCAGATGAACCACGCCCCTTCATCGCGCTTGACAGCGATGCCGGCGAAGGCGCGCTGGCCGATGAACGTGAACTCGTAGCCGCCCGACGTCACCGGCTGCCCCGGTGCGAGGTCGATGGCCGGCCGGTCCTTGCCCGTCAAGAGGAGCGACGGCGTGCCGTCGGGCGAGGGGGCGAGCTGCGCCAGCGCGGGCTGGTCGCTGCCCGGCACACCGAGGCCGATCGCCGAGGGCACGGCGCGGACGCCGTCGAATCGAACGCTGAGGCCGCTGATCGTTCCGGACTGGCCGATGCCGATGCGGAGCTGTCCATCGGCGCCCTGTCCGCGCGGGTCATAGGCGGCGAGTTGCCAGGTGCGGTTGTCCGGCGCGGTCAGTCCGAGCCAGAGCACGCGATCGCTTCCCGGCACCGGCACCAGCGCGCCGCTGGCGATGTCGAGGAAGTCCGTCGGGGCCAGGGTGCGGCTGAGCAACACGCGGCCGGCGGCGTCGGTGATCGTGACGGCGGGCGCGGGCGTCGTGTCCTGGAGCGGGAACGTCTCGTGGAACACCGTGTTGCCGGTGGCGAGGTCGCGGATCTTCAGCTCCGCGCCGTCCGGAAAGTAGGCCACCTGGTGGAAGCGGTAGCCGCCGTACTTGAACGGATCGTTGACCGTCGTCGTGCCGGAGGCGACCTCGGTCCCGTTCTTGAAGATCGTCAGGTGTGTGCGGAAGTCGAGCGCGTTGCCCTGCGGGCCGAAGCGGCCGATCGCATCGTCGATGCGCACCTGGAGCTGGTTGGGGTTGCTGACGGCGAACACCGGCGCGGTGGTGCCGGTTCCGGCGAAGACGTCGGCCTCGAAGGAGGTGAACCACGTGACGAGGCCGCCGGCGATGAAGATGATCAGCGCCAGGTGGCTGACGAACGTCGCGAGCTGCGCCCACGGATAGCGATCCGCGAACACGTATGTCGCGCCGTCGCGCCGTTGCGTTTCGAGGCGGAAGCGCATGCGGCGCAGCGCGGCCTCGAGGGCGGGGGCGTCGACGGGCGCGAGGACGGCGCGGTTGTGCGCGTTGCCGTAGAAGGACTCGGGCACGCGCACGGGAGGGTTGAAGACGTTGCGGAATGTCGGCGACCAGCGGTTGAACGTGCAGATCGTCACGTTGAGGACGAGGAAGCCGAGGGCGAACAGGAACCACTTCGCGTGGAAGACCTCGAACAGGCCGAGGCGGTACATCGTGTCGGTGAACGGGCCGAAATGGCCGCGCTGGGTGTCGAGCCAGACGCTGATCGCCGGGCCGTTGCCACGCATCGCTTCCGGCACCTGGGGGATGAGCACGCCAAGCAGGCCGAAGAGCGCCAGCGCGCCGATGAAGAACACGGCGAACCGCACGGACGTCAGGAGCCGCCACAACGGCCGCAACGGGTTTAGCCCTGCCCGGCGCGATGCAGCGGCGGGGCGCGCGTCAGCGGTCATGATGCGGGTCCACGATCACCGCACCCCGAGGGCGGCGAGGTTGTCGGCGAGCGTCTGCGGCGTCAGCGGGCCGAAGACGCGCGCCCGAACCACGCCTTCCCCGTCGATGAAGTACGACGACGGTATCCCCTTCACGGGTCCGCCGATCCGCCACGCGGCGGCCACCGAGCCGGTGCGGTCGATCACGATCGGGAACGTCATGCCGAACTCGGCCGCGAAGTTCCGCACCTGGTCCGGGTTCTCCTGCAGGTCCACGGCGACGATCTGCAGCCCGCCGGCCTCGTGCGCCGCGTAGGCGCGGACAATCTCGGGCATCTCCTCGCGGCAGGGGGTGCACCACGACGCCCAGAAGTTCACGAGGAGCGGCCTGCCGCGCAGATCGCTGAGCCGCAGCTGGCCGCCTTCGGGCGTTTCGAGGAGGAAATCGGGCGCGGCTCGGCCGGTGTCGGTCGAGACGGGGCGCCCCGTCGTGTTCTTCTCGGCCGGCAGCGCGACGACGCCGTATGGTCCGTCGGCTGTCGAGGCGCCGCCGCCGCGCAGCCGTTCGGCGTAGAACAGCACGCCGACGACCGTGGCCACGATCAGCACGGGCAGCACCAGGCTGCGGAGGGCGCCGCTCCACTCGCGCCGATTCTGCGGCCGCTCCTCGACGCCGGATGTCTCGTCGATCGGGAGATCGTGGGGGTCAGTCATCGCGGTGCGTGCGGGTGTGAGGGCATCGATCTGGCAGCGGCGTTGCATGCTGCCAGGGGAGCCGCGGGCAGGGAGCCGGGGGAGATCACGAACCCTCGCAGTGGACGAACCAGCCTTTCGACGCGTGCAGGGAGTCACGTTCAGCATAGCGGACCGCGGCGAGCGCATCGGGAGCGGCGAGCGGGTTGGCCTTTGCCCGGGCGCGAGGGTTGCGTACAATCCACGAGATGTTCAACGCCATCGTTCTGTTCATCCACATCGTTTCCGCGGTGCTGTTCGTCGGGCCGCAGGTGTTTCTCCTCGTCGCGGGCGTGCCGGCGACGCGTGCGATCCAGGACGTGAAGCAGCGGGCCGCGGCGGTGCGGGTCATGACGTCGCGGTTCGGCTGGATCGGCGTCGGCGCGCTGATCGCCCTTCTGATTACGGGAGTGATCAATTACACGCATGCCAGCGACGAGGGAGAACTCGACTTCACTCGCTACTTCTTCGTGCTGCAGGTCAAGCTCACGCTCGTCGCGGTTATCTTCGCTGGCACGATCCTGCACGGGTGGGTGTTCGGCCGCCGGCTGCAGGACCTCCAGGAGGCCAACGCCAGCGAGGACGAGATCGCGAAGGTCCGCCGCTGGTCCGTGATGCTATCCATGGCCACGCTCGTGGCCTCGTTTGGCGTGCTCTTCGCTGCCGCTCTCCTCGGATCCGACTGGACGAAGCACGGCGGCCTTCGTTGACCTCATTGATTCACAATATCTAAAATAATTCCACCGGTATTTCGCCAGGCGCTTGCATCGTGGCGGCTGCGGCTGCGCATTCCTTCAGGAGGAACATCCCCATGTCACCAGACGTGCTCGTGACGACCGACTGGGTCGCCCGGAACCTCGACAATCCCGACGTCAAGCTCGTGGAGGTTGACGTCGACACCACCGCGTACGACGAAGGGCACGCGCCGGGCGCTATCGCCTTCAACTGGACGAGCCAGCTCCAGGACCAGGTGCGGCGCGACATCATCACGCGCGGGGCGCTCGAGGAGCTGCTCGGCAACGCGGGCATCAGCAACGGCGATACGGTGATCCTCTACGGCGACAACAACAACTGGTTCGCCGCCTACGCGTTCTGGTTGCTCGAAATGTACGGCCACGCCGAGATCAAGCTCATGGACGGCGGACGCAAGAAGTGGGTCGTGGAGAACCGCCCGCTGACGAAGGAGGTTCCGCAACCGCGGAAGGCGACCTACCGGGCCATGGAGGTGAACGGCGACCTTCGCGCGAAGCGCTCTCGCGTCATCGATGCGCTCGGCGCGCCGAACGTTACGCTGGTCGACGTGCGCTCGCCGGCCGAATACAGCGGCGAGATCATGGCGCCGCCCGGCCTCGCCGAGACGGCGCAACGCACCGGGCACATCCCCGGCGCGAAGAACGTGCCGTGGGCGCAGGCGGTGGCCGAGGACGGCACGTTCAAGTCGCCGCAGGAACTGGAACAGCTGTACGCGACGAAGGGCGTGACGAAGGACCAGGAGGTCATCGCCTACTGCCGGATCGGCGAGCGGTCGTCGCACACGTGGTTCGCGCTGAAGCATCTGCTCGGCTACCCCAACGTCCGCAACTACGACGGCTCGTGGACCGAGTACGGCAGCCTCATCGACGTGCCGATCGAGAAGTAGGGTTCTGGATCGGGGGAAGTGAGACGCGGGAGGCGGGAACCGAGACGGAGCGAACCGCAATTGAGTGGGGATGCGGGACCTAGCCCCCGGCCCCTTCCCTGAAGGGAAGGGGAGCCTGGGACAGCGGAGCGCCGTCTTGATGAACGATGCATCGCGGCCGGGGATCTGGCGGAGCTGGGGCTCCGCGGGTACTGGTGTGCGTCGAACGACGGCCGTGTGATGTTTAGTTCGGCCGCCGACCGGGGTGGGCGCGGCAGGCTGCGCCTCTACGTCCAGGGATCGTCGGCGTGTCGATCGCGGGAGTGGGATGTCTGATTTTCTGAAGGTGCTTTACCGGCGGGCTCTGACGAGTGGCGAACCCGCATTGGTGCAGCTGGCGTTCGAGCCGGCGGTGCTCGATCGATATCGGGGCGAGGCGGCGTACCAGGTGATCCGCACCGATACGGCGGGACGCGTCAAGAAACAGGGCGGCTGGTCGATCGACTTCGGCATAGGCGAGGGAGATGCGCTGATCCACGCGTCGTGGCGGGCGCTGATGGAGCGGCTGCCGGAGCCCGAGCGGGAGCACTGGGCCGGCTACGCATCAGGGCCTCATTTGAGTCAGAATTTCGTCCGGATGCAGCTCTCGCCCGGGAGCTGCTTCGACGATGGTGAATTGAGGTCGTGGTAATGGTGTTCCGGCGAACCGGTTCGGACGACGAACAGGACAAGATCCAGGACGAAGACGAGGACGGCCTCAACATCGTCAGCGAGGACGACGAAGACGACGAAGACGACGAAGAGGAGGGCGACGAGGAGCTGTTCGCGTCCGGCGACATGTGCTCGCAGTGCGAAAGCGAGCGCGGCAGAGTCGCCCTGGATCCGACGTGTCACGGCGTGTACGGCGGTGACGACGGACCGGTGCTGTTCGGCTACGACTGCTTGCCGCAGGGCCTGGCCGAGGCGTACTCGAAGACCGAGGGCATCGGCGTCATCGTGGAGCCGTTCGGGCACAACAAGTTCCACCTGTACTACCGGCTCGACGAGATGGCGGCGTACCAGTTCCCGCGCACGGACATCGAGGCGGTGTCGTGGCTCATGCTGACGATCGGCGATGCGTGCAGCCGCTGCGGCGAGCAGAGCCACTTCGCCTGGCTGACGCCGGCGTTCGTCGACCCGGAGCTGCCGGAGGATGACGACGCACCGGTGTTCCGCAACATGGAGCGCGACATCGAGCGGCTGTGCCGCGCCTGCGCCGCGCAGGCGCTCACGGCGGCCTACAAATCGTTGAACCTGCCGCTGATGACCGTCGAGCTGCCGCGCAGCGCGATGGGCGTGATGATGCCTTCGGGAGCGTAGATGGCACTCGTACTGGAACAGAGCTACATCGACGAGATGATCGCGCATGCGCGGGAGGAAGCGCCGAACGAGTGCTGCGGCATCATCGCGGGCAAGGATGGGCGGCCGACGAGGCTGTACCGCGCGATCAACGCCGAGGCGAGCCCGTACCGCTACAGCGTCGACACGAAGGACCTGTTGCGGATCCATCGCGACGCCGACGCGCACGACTGGGAGTTCCTGGTGATCTACCACTCCCACACGCACACGGAGGCCTACCCGTCGCCCACCGACGTGCGCCTCGCCACGTGGCCGGATGCGTACTACGTGCTGGTGTCGCTGATGGACGAGGGGAAGCCGGCGGTGCGCGCGTTCCGCATCGAAGACGGCGTGATCACGGAGGAGCCGATCGAGCTGGCGGACAGCGTAGTTGGTGGTGAGTAGTTCGTAGTTGGTAGTGGGTAGTCGTTTGAGATCAGAGCGCGCGCCTCAGGCGCGCGACTTTGTTGCTACTCCAAGAACTTGCCGATTAGCCAGATGTGGCCGAAGGGGTCGACAACGGCGCCCTGAAGCATGCGCAGCGTCGGGCGCTCGCCGATCGTATGGTGCGTGTGCTCCGACACCGGATTGCCAGGACGGGCGCCGGCAGCGGCCGCGGCGTCGAACACGGCGTGCGGGTCGTCGACGAACAGCTCGATGCGGACGGTGGTGTGCCCCGCGCGCTCGGGCGATCGCGTCGATGGTGGGTTCTCGTCCGCGAGGAAGAAGCGCGCGCCGTCGATCGACAGTCCGGCGACACCCGCGGGATCGCCGATTTGCCACGGCACCTTGGCGCCAAACGCCCGCCGATAGAAGTCGATGGCGGCCGCGGGGTCGCTTACCGCGAGCATCGGGGCGATCTGCGTTGTCATTTCTGCCGCCTCGCGCAAGTGAAACGCGCGCCCCGGGGCGCGCGTCACTACTCACTACGAACTGCGGTCACACTTCCGTCTTGGAGAGTGTGGCCAAGAACTCGGCGTTGCTGCCGGTGCGGGAGAGGCGTTCGAGCAGGCGCTCGGTGGCCTCGGACGGGTTGCTGGCGTTCGACGCGATCATCGACATCATGCGGCGCATGAGCCAGACCTGGCGCAGCGTCGCTTCGTCGAGCAGGAGCTCCTCGCGGCGGGTGCTGCTGCCGGCGATGTCGATGGCCGGGAAGGTGCGGCGCTCGGCGAGCCGGCGGTCGAGCCGCAGCTCCTGGTTGCCGGTGCCCTTGAACTCCTCGAAGATCACCTCGTCCATGCGGCTGCCGGTGTCGACCAGGCACGTCGCGATGACGGTGAGGCTGCCGCCCTCCTCGCAGTTTCGAGCGGCGCCGAAGAAGCGCTTCGGCGGGTAGAGGGCGACCGGGTCCATGCCGCCGGTGAGCGTGCGACCGCTCGGCGGCATCGCGAGGTTGTAGGCGCGGGTGAGGCGCGTGATGCTGTCGAGCAGGATGACGACGTCCTTGCCGCCCTCGACGAGGCGCTTCGCGCGCTCGAGCGCCATCTCGGCGACGCGGGTGTGGTCCTCGACAGGCTCGTCGAACGTCGAGGCGACGACCTCGCCGTGAACGGACCGCTTCATGTCGGTGACTTCTTCGGGACGCTCGCCGATCAGGGCGACCATCAGGTGGATGTCCGGGTAGTTCGCGGCGACGCCGGCGGCGATCGCCTTGAGCAGGAACGTCTTGCCGGCCTTCGGCGGCGAGACGATGAGGCCGCGCTGTCCGCGACCGATGGGCGAGATGAGGTTGATCAGCCGGCCCGACAGGTCGGGCGACGGCGTCTCGAGGTCGATCATCTCGTTCGGGAAGATGGCGGTGAGGTTCTCGAAGTACGGGCGGTTCTTGGCCACTTCCGGGTC
Organism: uncultured Dehalococcoidia bacterium; assembly: GCA_964371095.1. Lineage (GTDB taxonomy): Bacteria > Chloroflexota > Dehalococcoidia > DSTF01 > JACRBR01 > CAYJMJ01. The sequence continues at coordinate 14,510 of CAYJMJ010000048.1, forward strand.
GAGGCCGTTGACGTGCTCGACGCGGAGCAGCCCGTAGTACTTTTCGCTGTCTTTCGGGGGGCGGACCTGGCCGGTGACGTAGTCGCCGGTGCGCAGGCCGAAGCGGCGGATCTGCGATTGGCTGACGTACACGTCGTTCGCGCCGGGCAGGAGGCTTTCGCCGCGGAGGAACCCGTAGCCGTCGTCGACGATCTCCAGGATGCCGCCGGTGGTGAGCGCGCTGTCGCGCTCGGCCTGCGTCATCGGCTGATCGCCGATGTCTTCCTGCGGCGCGGGCCGCTGCGCTGCGACGGACCGTCTTCGTTCTCGTACTGCGCCCATGTTCGGACCTCTATCGGGTGATGCGACCGGCTGACCTGTAGGCCGGAATCGTTTCTTGGGACACACTCCGCCGGACGAGCACACGCCACGGGGGCATTCGGCGAGCCGAACTGTGCCTGGTCGGAGGGGATCGCTTCGACGCCGGGAGAATAGGCGTGAATGTGCGGCGAACCTACGTCCTTGTTACCTCATCCGTTGGATGTCTGTCAAGAGGTCGCGCCCGTTGCGGCTCTCGCGTTGCCATTGCCGAGGTGCCGGGAGGATCGCGCCGGTATGGCGCTGTCGCTCAATATCGTATCGCCCGGCGCGGGCCGCACTCCATCCGTGGACACCCGTATTTCCGATGCGGCGTCCGTGCGGGCCGCGTCGCCGCCGTTGTCACGCGCGCCGCATGCGGCGATACTGCGCGCACCGGCGATCGCCGAGCGAAGGAGCTGGCCATGGACGTGTGCCGCACGTTGTTGTTCGTTCCCGGCAATCGCGAGCGGATGCTCGAACGCGCGTCCACCGCGCGGGCCGACGTGCTCGTGATCGACCTCGAAGACGCGGTGCCGCCCGGCGAAAAGAAGTCCGCGCGCAGGCTCGTGAAGAGCTGGGTGCCGCGGCTGGCGGCGGGTGGGCAATCGGTGTTCGTGCGCGTCAACGGCATCGATACCGGAGCCACCCGCGACGACGTGATGGCGGTGGTGCGGAAGGGGCTCTCCGGCGTCGTGCTCCCGAAGGCGCAGCAACCGCAGGATCTCCGCGATCTCGACGTGCTGCTCCGCGAGGCGGAGATGGCGCGCCGCGTGCGGCCCGGCGACGTACGCACCATCCCGATCATCGAGAGCCCGCGCGGCCTCCTGCGCTGCGAGGAGATCGCGCGCGCGTCCGATCGCATCGACGCGCTGGCGATTGGCGGCGAGGACTACAGCGCGGAGCTGGGAGTGCCGCGGAGCGCCGCCGCGCTCGCGCCGCTGCGGTACGCCGTCGTGCAGGTCGCTGCCGCGTACGGGCTGGCGGCCATCGACACGCCCTACACGGACGTCAAGGACGCCGAGGGGCTCGCCGGCGAGACGGCGTTCGTGAAGTCGATCGGATTCAAGGGGAAGTTCGTGATTCACCCGGGGCAGGTGGCGGCGGTAAACCGCATCTTCGCGCCCGCCCGAGAGGAGATCGCGGAGGCGTGGCGCATCGTCACGGCGGCCGAGGAGGGCGCGACGGAAGGACGCGGCGCCGTCAGCCTCGACGGCCGCATGATCGACGCACCGATCGTCGAGCGGGCGCGCCGGCTGCTCGCGGTCGCCACACGGCTGCGGCGGGGCGCGGGGAGGCCGTAGCAGCGTGCCTGATGACCCGCTGGCGGCCTCGCTTGCGATCCGGTGCAGCGGTGCCGTGAATCCGCACAACGCGGGCTGAACGCCCGCGCCACGGATTGCAGGACCTTCTCCGTACGCTGGCAGGGCCGGGACCGCCGTGGTGCGCCCATCGAACATGAAACGAGCCCGGCCATCGGCCGGGCTCGTCGTCGATCTTGTGTCGGAGGTCTGGGGAGCGCTGCGTCCCTAGTCCTTCCAGATGCCGTACTGCTGTGCGCGGCGGAGCTTGAAGTCGGTTTCGGGCAGCTTGAAACCGAGCGAGCGGACCTTCTTGAGCGTGGTCTCGACCTGGCGCTTCTCGGCTGCCGTGAGGACGGAGCCGAACATATCCGCGTACAGCTCCTGGGAGATGCGGACGATCTCCTGCGTGATCTCGCGGCCCTTGTCGGTCAGCTCCAGGCCGACGGCGCGGCGGTCGTTCGGGTCCGGGAGGCGGCGCACCCAGCCGCGGCTCTCAATGCGGTGCAGGATGCCGGTGATGCTCTGCGTCTCCTGGAAGAGCAGCGTCGCCACCAGGCTGGGCTTGATCGGACCCTTGGTGAAGTGCAACACCGCGAGCACGCGCGCTTGCGATGCGGAAACGCCGAGGTGGTAGAACCGGCGCTCCAGAAGCTTGTACGACATCCAGTAGATCTCGGTGATGAGCACCCACGGCATCATCGCCTGTTGAAGTCCCGACGCACCCGCGCCACCTTTGCTCGACGATTTCGTTGCTGTTGCCATTTAACCTCAGCCTTTCTCGCGCGCGCTGGTAGTACGAACGCGAGCCACATGCCCTCTGCCTAGCGCCGAGTCTAGCATCGAGAATACCCGCAAGCAATGCGGCTCATGGATATGTCAAACGAATACCACCGGGTATTCTCTTCTTTTCCAGACACTGCGATTAGTTCGTAGACACGTTCGCATTCGGTCGGCGTTCAGCTTCGCACCTCGCGGGCGAGTTGTGACCTACTCCTTACGGCGTATCTTTTGCGGCCGGCGACGGATTGGCAGCGCGCTGAGAGCCGGCTCCAGCGCCAGCGGATACGGGCCTGTCTCGGATGTACGCGACGCCGGCCGAACGGCCGCGCCACGGATGAACGGCCTCTTCGAGCGCGCTGCTGCTAGATCGAGCAGCCGGGCAGTGCTACGCTGGCCCCCGCTCGACTCAATCAGAAAGCAGGACGCACATGGCGGAATTCAACTTCGAGAAGGTCATCTACGAGAAGCGCGATCGGATCGCGATCGTCACCATCAACCGGCCCGAGCGGATGAACGCGATCGACCCGCAGACGTCGGCCGAATTGCACGAAGCGTGGTGCGACTTCCGCGACGATGACGACCTGTGGGTCGGTATCTTCACCGGCGCCGGCGAGAAGGCGTTCTCCGCCGGCAACGACCTGGTGGCGATGTCGCAGCTGCAGCAGCAGGGCATCAGCGCGGTCGGCGCGATCTATTCGCGCTCGCCGTTCGGCGGCGTCACGCGCAACTTCGAGTGCTGGAAGCCGATGATCGCGGCGATCAACGGCTACTGCCTCGCCGGAGGCCTCGAGATGGCGCTCGTGTGCGACATCCGCATCGCCGCGGAGCACTCGGTGTTCGGCCTGCCGGAGGTGACGCGGGCGATCATTCCCGGCGCGGGCGGCACGCAGCGCCTGCCGCGCATCATTCCTTCGGGCGCGGCGCTGGAGCTGATCCTGACGGGCGGCCGCTTCGACGCGAAGTGGGCGCTGCAGTACGGACTCGTCAACCAGGTCGTGCCGGCGGGCGAGGTCATGCCGCGCGCCCTCGCCGTGGCGGAGGCGATCTGCCAGAACGGCCCGCTGGCGGTGCGCCTGGCGAAGGAGGCCGTGTATCGCGGCCTCAGCCTGCCGATCGATGAGGGTTTGCGCTTCGAGGGCGAGCAGTCGCGCAAGGTCCTCGGCTCGGAGGACGCGATGGAGGGTCCGCTGGCCTTCGCGCAGAAGCGCAAGCCGAGCTACAAGGGGCGGTAGCGCGCTGCGCGAGAGCAGAGAGCAGAGAGCAGAAAACAGAGAGCAGAGAGCAGAGTCGCGGCCGACGGTCCGTTGTCTGTTTAGCTAGACCTTCAGGGCTTCGGCGAACTCGGGGAGAGAGCGCACGAGCGTCAGGTGCGGCGGGAGCGGCGTGTCGCCGTGAGCGCCCGCGTGATCGAACAGGAACACGCGCTCGACGCCGTGCGCCGCCAGGTGGTACGCCGTGCGCGGGTCATCGTCGATGTGCGCGTCGATGCCGAGCACGCGCGCCGTGGCGAGCTTGTGCTGGGCGGGCCGCAGCCCGGGCGGCGCCATCCGCACGCCGGCGATCACGTCGTCCAGACCGTGGCGCCGGAGCCAGCGCCGCAGCAGCGGCTCCCCGGCCGCGCTTCGTCCGGTAACGATGTAGATCTCGTTGCGCCCCGCGAGGTCGCGCACGACGGCGGCCGCGCCGGGCGCCGCCGGCCGCCAGGCAAACCGCAGGTACTCGATGGCGAGGCGCGCGAGTCCGCCGGGCACGGCCTTGCGGTACAGGTCCTCATAGTCCGGCGGAAGGTCCGGGACGGGCGCCGGCGCATGCACCGCCAGGCGGCCGAATGGGGTGAGGCAGAGCACGCCATCGAAGTCGAATCCGATGCGCATCAGCCGGCGACCGCGGCGGGTTGCAGTTGGACCATGGTGTGACCTCGGGAGTGGCCGCGACGGCGGCTGACCCACCGTGAATGGCGGATGTCCGCCCGTCTGCGCCGGCGCGTCCGGCGGACCGCCATGCGGGGCGCTGGTGTCCGTTCGGCGAAGTATATGGCCGGTCCTGTTGCCGTTCAATCGGCGGGCGTTGCCGCCGGGCGTTGCGGACCGGCGTGCCCCGGGAAGACCCCTCGCTGCGCTCGGGGTGACAGGGGTGCGCTCGGGGTGACAGGGGGACGCCGGGGCGGCAGGGCGGCCTTCGAAGTGGAGGGCCGGCGGCCAATGCCTGGTACATCTTGCCGTAACATTAGCGCGCTATACTCCCGACTATCTACGCAGGAGCGGGAATCGTCGCCGTGAACAACATCCTGTTCGTCGATGCCAGCGAGGAGATGCGGCCCGTCGCCGCGGGGCTCGAGGAGGCCGGCTTCGACGTGACCCACGCGTCCATGGACCGCGTCCTGGCCGATGCCCGCGCCGAAACCCCGGCTGTCCTCGTCTTCAACATGCTGGGGCGCAGCGACGTGCCGGCGATACGCAACCTGCTCCGCTCCGCCGACATGCCTCACGGCGTGGCCGCGATTGGCGTGATCCGCAGCGACCAGCTCAACACCCTCGACTTCTCGATCGGATTCGACGACTTCATCGTGTACCCGGCGCTCACCGAGGAGGTGACGGCGCGCGTGCGGCGGGCGATCTGGCTCAAGTCCGGCGTCGAGAGCGACAACACGCTGCGCACCGGCGACCTCCACATCGATCTCGCGAACTACAAGGCCTACGTGGGCGGCCGCCCGATCGATCTCACGTACAAGGAGTTCGAACTGCTCCGCTTCCTGGCCACGAACCAGGACAAGGTCTTCACGCGGGAGGCGCTCCTCAACCGCGTCTGGGGGTACGACTTCTACGGCGGCGCACGCACGGTGGACGTCCATATCCGGCGCCTGCGGAGCAAGATCGAAGACCGCACGCACACGTTCATTGAGACGGTGCGCAACGTGGGTTACCGCTTCCACCTGGAGTAGATGATTGCGCTCCCTTAGCAGGGTGCTGAACAACTCGATGACCGCGCTGTCGTCAGCCGCAACGGTGGCCTCGTCGAAGCTACATCGCGCGGGCTGAAAAGCTCGCGCTACGGTCATACGCGCTTTTTCAGCACCCGGCTAGCTCCGCTCGCACGATGCCGATGCGGCGTCGCGTCAGGCCAGCGCCTCGGCGCCGCCGTCGACAACGAGGTCGATGCCGGTGATCCACGCGGCCTCGTCCGAAGCGAGAAACAGGGCGGCGTATGCGATGTCCTCGGGCGTGCCGTCTCGCTGAAGCACGAGCTGCGGCGGCGACGGATCGAGCGGGTCGGGCGAACACTGGATGTTCATCGGGCAGATGCAGTTGACGCGGATATTTTGCGGCGCGTACTCGCGCGCCATCTTCTTCGTCATGCCGAGGATGCCTGACTTGGCGGCGGCGTAGGCGACGTTTCCGCCGAGCATCGCGCCGCGTCCGGCCGCGACATTGATCACCGTGCCCGATCCTTGCCTCGCCATCTCCCGCAGGGCCGAGCGCGCCACCAGGAAGTGCGATTTGAGGTCGACCGCGAGCAGGCGATCCCATTCCTGCTCTTCGATCTCGCCGGTGCGGTGCTCCCAGGACGAGTAGACGCCGGTGTTGTTGTAGAGGATGTCGATGCGCCCGAACCGCTCGACGGCCAGTCGCACGGCCGCGGCGGCCTCGTGGGCGTCGGACAGGTCGGCGGCCCGGTACGCGGCCTCGCCGCCCTCCGACTCGATGCGCTTGGCGATGCGCTCCAGCTCGTCGCCGATCAGTCCGGCGAGCACGACCTTCGCGCCCTCGCGCGCGAAGACGATCGGGACCGTCGTCCCCTGCCTGCCGCCCGCGCCGGCGATCAGCGCCACCTTTCCCTGGAGCCGCATCGCTGCCTCCTTACTGGCCGGGCGCCACCGCCTGCCCCGGCCGGCTCAGCCGGTCCATGATGTTCGCGGTGAGGCGCCGCAGGCGATCGTCGGCGAAGGCGCCGCGCGCCTCGTGACCGAAGTCGTCGAGCCCCCACGACCATGCGACCGTGCCCGCGGCGAAGACCGTCGATCCGGACGCCGCCTGGTACAGCGACGAGATCGCGGTATCGTCGCCGAGGAATCCGTTGACCGAGGAGCTGCCGACGACGGTCAACCCGGCCGGCCGCTCCTGCGGTACCGCCATGTGGTCGTACTCGTACCCGACGATCCCCGGGAACGACTGTCCCTCGGCGATCCCGGTGCCGGCGAAGATCCAGGAGCCGGTCGAGGCCGGGCGCCACGGCTCGTAGTCCGGCGTCGTGTTGGAGCCGTACGCCACGCCCGTCATCAGGCTCTCCGGGCGGCTGACGGGCGGGTCCTCGAAGAGGATCGTCGTCTCCTTCGGGTTGGTGCGGGCCTGGGGATCGAGCCTGGCGTCCTTGTAGACGGTGAGCACGCGCGCCTTCGCGCCGGCCGTCGAGTCCTCGATGCGGCCCTGCCAGTACGCCTCGTTGCCGCCGAAGAACGCGATGTTCACGCCGGCGTCGCGCGCCGCCTCGACCGCGTCGCGCTCCTGCTTCGTCCAGTACTCGTCGTGGCCGACGGAGATGAACATCCGGCGCTTCTTGAGCAGGTCGCGGCGCAGCGAAACGTCGACGTTCGTCGTGTAAGTCATGTCGTAGCCGCGCGACTCGGACCACCGCACGAAGTTGTACTCCCACGAGAAGAACTCACCGGCGCCGTAGTTCTTCTCGTTGCGCAGCGTCATGTCGTACGGGCGGTCGTACGAGACGCGGTAGGCGCGGCGCGTTTTCTCGACGTACTTCCGGTCGGCGCCGAACGATCCGTAGAGGCTCGCGTCGCCCCACGTGTTGTACGCCTGCCACGTGTTGGTCGAGGCCTGCACGAGGATCGGCGCCGGCGAGTCGTCGTCGCGAACGACGAAGACGACGTAGGCCGCGGTGTCGGTCTTCAACTCGTGCAGCCGGACGAGGTAGTAGCCGCTGACCCAGTCTTCGCCGGTCTCGATCCGCAGGCTGCGCTTCCAGTTCGCTTCGAGCAGCAGCGTGGCGGGGTCGAGCTTGCACGTCTTGCAGTCCTGGACGCCGCGCAGCGGGTCCCAGCGCCCCTGGGCGTCGCCGTCGATGTTCCGGATCGAGCGTACGGCGCGTGCGCCCGAGCCGCCATACCACCCCATGCGATACACGTCGGCGTCGTACTTCGCGCCTTCCTGAGACGTGCTGACAAAGAGGTCCAGCGCCTCGCCGCGCTGTACGCTCACCCGGCCGGCGTAGCCCGCGATCTCGCCGACGAGGGCCGGGCGGGTGATGTGCCAGTCCGGCGAGCCGGGCAGCGCGTTCTCCTCGGCGACGGTGCGCACGCCGCGGACGGGGTTCGCGGTCACGCCGGGCGCGCGCAGAGAGTCGGCCCGCAGCACGAGCGCGGCGATGAGCGCGACCAGCACGATGATGACGATGACCCCGGCGACGCGGGCCTGGTTCTGAAACACGCAGCGTGTGGCGGTTGATGTCGCAGGGGCGTCACCACCTGGCCCCCGCGATCGCACCGCCGCCCCCGCGCCGTTGTAGCAGATGCGCCGTGGCCGCGACACATTGCCTCGGGCGGGCGAGGGGTGCTCGCCGCGAGGCGCGAGTCGTCCGATGCGCCGCATCGACGTGGGCGAAACAGCGGGCGGATCGAGTCTCATGCGAGGCGTTGCCGCGCGCCGATCGGGCCGGATTCGCACCCCGTTTTGTGGTAGAATCAGAGGCGATGCGGGAGCACCTGACGCCGCAATCCCAGACCCGGCTCCGCAGAGGAACGCACGGGTCTTTTCGATCCCAATATCCCTCACCATAACGACGGGACACGAGAGCTAGATGGTACGACAACGCGCCGAAGATGAGGCGCCGAACCCCAAGCGCGGCAAGCAGCAGGCCTCGTACACCGCCAGCGACATCCAGGTGCTGGAGGGGCTGGAGGCCGTGCGCCGCCGCCCCGGCATGTACATCGGCACGACCGACCAGCGCGGTTTGCACCACCTCGTGTTCGAGATCGTGGACAACTCCGTCGACGAGGCGATGGCGGGTTTCTGCTCGCGCATCGACATCGCGATCGAGGCAGACAACTGGGTAACGGTCCGCGACAACGGCCGTGGCATCCCGGTCGACAAGCACGAGAAGACCGGCAAGTCGGCGCTCGAGACGATCATGACGGTGCTGCACGCCGGTGGGAAGTTCGGCGGCGGCGCGTACAAGGTGTCGGGCGGGCTGCACGGCGTCGGCGCATCCGTCGTCAACGCGCTTTCGCGCAAGATGTATGTCGAGGTGCGGCGCGACAAGAAGACGTACCGCCAGGACTACGAGCGCGGCATCCCGAAGGGGGCGCTGAAGACGACCGCCGACCCGAAGCAAACCCAGACGGGCACGACGACCGGCTTCCTCGGAGACGACGAGATCTTCGACGCCGTCGACTTCGACTACGAGCAACTGCTGCAGCGCTTCCGCGAGATGGCGTACCTCACGAAGGGCATCTGGATCCGCTTCGAGGATCGCCGGCCCGGCCGCGAACGCGACATGAACTTCTGCTTCGAGGGCGGCGTCGCCAGCTTCGTGCGCCACGTGAACAAGGGGCGCAACACCCTCAGCCCCCGCCCGATCTACATCGAAAAGACCATCGAGACGACGGCGGTCGAAGCGGCGATCCAGTACAACGACGGCTTCTCGCAGGTCGAGTTCAGCTTCGCCAACACGATCAACACGATCGATGGCGGCGCGCACCAGACGGGCTTCCGCTCCGCGCTGACGCGCGTGCTCAATGACTACGCGCGCAAGCAGAAGTTCCTCAAGGACGACGACCCCAATCTCACCGGCGACGACGTGCGCGAGGGCATGGTCGCCGTGATCAGCGTCAAACTCCCCGAGCCGCAGTTCGAGGGTCAGACGAAGACGCGCCTCGGCAACGCCGAGGTCAAGACGCACGTCGAGAGCGCCGTCGCCGAAGGGCTGATGCAGTATCTCGAAGAGCACCCGTCCGATGGGCGGCGCATCATCGAGAAGGGCATCATGGCGTCGCGGGCGCGGGAGGCGGCGCGCAAGGCGCGCGACCTCGTCGTGCGCAAGGGGCTGCTCGACGGCACGATGCTCCCCGGCAAGCTGGCCGACTGCTCCGAGCGCGAGGCCGACAAGTGCGAGCTGTACCTCGTCGAGGGCATCTCGGCCGGCGGCACGGCGAAGACCGGGCGCGACCGGCGCTTCCAGGCGATCCTGCCGCTCCGCGGCAAGATCCTCAATGTCGAGAAGGCGCGGATGGAGAAGATGCTGGCGCACGAGGAGATTCGCGCGCTCATCACCGCGCTGGGCAGCGGCTTCGGCGACACGGTGGACCTCAACAAACTCCGCTACCACCGCATCATCATCATGGCCGACGCCGACGTCGACGGCTCGCACATCCGGACGCTGCTGCTGACGTTCTTCTTCCGCTACATGCGCGAGCTGATCGATGCGGGATACCTCTACATCGCCCAGCCGCCGCTCTACCGGATCCAGGTCGGGCGGCAGCACACGTGGATCTATTCGGACAACGAGCGCGACCAGCACCTGGCGAAGGTCAAGGACGGGCAGAAGGCGCACGTCCAGCGCTACAAGGGCCTCGGCGAGATGAACCCGGAGCAGCTCTGGGAGACGACGATGGACCCGGAGCGCCGCACGATGCTCAAGGTGAACATCGACGACGCGATGAAGGCCGAGGAGATCTTCGCCACCCTCATGGGCGATGAAGTGGCGCCGCGAAAGAAGTGGATCACGGGCCACGCCACCCAGGTCAAGAATCTGGACATCTAGCTGTCAGCGATCAGCTGTCAGCGTTCAGCCTGCCGCCAGCACGGTGGTTCGGCCCTACGGGTCGCCCATTTGGCGTGGCCGGCATCTGGCATGCTGAGCACAGTGAAGCATCTTGTCCGGGGAAGACCCTTCGCTCCGCTCAGGGTGACATGGTGGTTCGCGCCTCGGCGTCTGTCATGCTGAGCGAAGCGAAGCATCTTGTCCGGGCGATGCTAGCTGCCCCGATCGAGTCTCTCGCGTTCGCACGGCCTTGGCTGACAGCTGACGGCTGATAGCTAACAGCTCCTCACCACCGCGCTTTGTGCTCTTCGATCCAGCCGAAGGCGCGGTCGACGGCGATCGGACGGCCGTCGT
>CAYJMJ010000049.1:0-3081 GCA_964371095.1 uncultured Dehalococcoidia bacterium
TGTCCGTCGGGACGATGGGGATGTCGACGTCGGAGATCGGCGACTATCTCGCCAAGCTGGCGTCGGAGTAACGACGTAGCGAGACGGCGACGCGCGGGCTGAACGCCCGCGCCACGGAGTCGCTCAGCTCGCGGCGGAGAGCACCTCGTCGTAGAGCGCGGCGACGGCGTCGCCGACGTGGGACCATCGGAAGCGCTCGACGGCCTCGCGGCCGGCGCGGCCGAACGAGGCGCGGAGCTCGTCGTTATCGAGCAGCAGCTCGAGGCGCTCGGCAAACGGTTCGGGGCAACGCCACGGGATCAGGTAGCCGGTCTCGCCATCGCTGATCGTCGTCGTCAGCCCTCCGACGCGCGATGCGACGACCGGCGTTCCGCAGGCCATCGACTCCACGGCCACCAGGCCGAAGCTCTCGTAATACGACGGCACGACGCAGACGTCGGCGGCGTTGTAGTAGAGCGGCAGCTTGTCATGCTCCACCGAGCCGACGAACGAGATGTGGTGGTCGACACCGAGCGCCGCCGCCTGGCTGCGAAGCGCTTCGATCTGCGTTTCGGCGCGCGCATCGCCGCCGACGATCAACACGGCGAAGTTCTCGTCGTCGTGCAGTTGCGCGGCGGCCCCGATCAGGATGTCGATGCCCTTGAGCGGTTCTATACGGCCGACGAACAGGATGATGCGCTCGGTCTTGCGGAGTCCGAGCCGCCTGCGCGCGTACTCCTTGTCCATCGGCGCGAAGAGATCGAGGTCGACGCCGCAGGGCACGACCGCGATGCGCCCGGCGTTCGCTCCGTACAGCGACGTGAGCAGGTGCCGCTCGTGGTCGCTCGCCACGATGATGCGGTCCGCGCTCGTCGCGATGGCGCGCTCGGCAGCGATGCGTGATGCCGGCTCGTGCTCACTGCTGTGCGCGCGGTTCTTGACCTCGCCCAGCGTGTGAAACATGGCGACGTGCGGCGCGGCCCAGCGCTCGCTCAGGCGCGACGCGATGACGCCGGACATCCAGTAATGGCTATGCACCATGTCGTATGCGGCGCCGTCCGCCTCGACGAACGCAAGCATATTGCGTTCGAACTCCGGAAGGTGCGCGGCGATCGCCTGTTTCTCGATCGCGTCGCGCGGGCCGGCGGCTACGTTGATGACGCGGGCGTTGGGCCCGAACGGCTGCGTTTCGGGTGCGTCCTCGGACGGGCATCGCGTGAAGACGTCGATGGTGTACCCGCGCGCACCGAGTTCGCGGCTCAGCTCGCGCACGTAGACGTTCATGCCGCCGGTCTCGCGTCCACCGAGGGGAGCAAGGGGCGACGTGTGTGCCGAGATCACCGCGATGCGGTGGCCGGTCGCCCGGCGGCGCGGGAGGAGGCTCGCTCGTTCGTAGACCGACGTCATTTCGTCAGTACCACCCTGTAGACCTGCTGGTCTTTGCCGCCCAGGTCGTACTTGTAGGCCTCGTCGCCCCGCAAGAAATCTACGCAGGTGCGGCCAACCTCGATCGCATCCTTGAGGAGGAGCGCCTTGGACATGAGGCCGACGGCGTAGTGCGAGTACTCGGGGTCGTAACCACTATTGTACATGTACAGCTGTCCCCCGAGGTCGAAGTTGAGCACCGATGCCACTGGCTGCTCGTCGAACGTGAGCAGATAGAAACGCAGCATCCGTTCCGTGGCCATGGCCGATACCATCTCGCGGAAGAACGCCTCCATGCCGGGGCGTTCCAGGAATTCCTCCTTGTGGTGCGAGCTGATGCGCATCAGGTGGAACAGCGTGTCCAGGAGGGCCGCCGATTCCTCAGGCTCCGTGACGACCTTCAGCTCGACCTTCCCGCCCGCGCTGTCAAGCCGGCGCAGCTTGCGGCGCAGCTCGTGGCGGTCCTTCTTCGACAGACCGCCGAGGAACGCCCCCCAGGTGGCGGGCAGCTCCACACTGGGCGAGAGGGCTTCCGCCTCGCGCTCGGCCGCGTAGCCAAGCGGCTCTGCCGCGGCGAGCGCAGCGCCCAGGGTCGGCGACGATTCGCGCAGGCCCCGCAGATCGATGATCGTGGCGCCCTCGGCTGCGAGGCGCTCGAAGATCCGCGGAAAGAACGCGGCCTCGAAGCCAGGCGTTACGACGACGTCCATGTAATCGCAGATGGAGTAGTGACCGACGAACTCGGCGGTGCTCGCATTGAGCAGGAACGGGGCCACGCCAATGAGCCGCTCGCCGTCTCGGGCCGTCAGCAGGCGGAGCTCCCTGCCGCCCTGAAAGTGCTTGAGCCAGACCCGCTGCCATGGCGCCGTCACGAATGGCACGGGCGAAGGAGTCTGCGCGACGAGCCCGTCCCATTCGCCGCAGATGCGGTCGAGCGGCTCGTCGTGGACCGACAGCGACGTCACGACCCGCGCACCAGCGAGAGAAACTCGGCTCGCGTCACTTGATTCTGGCGGAAGAGCCCGCGCGTCGCCGAGGTTACCATCCGGCTGCCGGGCTTCTTGACGCCGCGCTGCGTCATGCAGAGGTGCTCCGCCTCGATGACGACGGCGACGCCGTCCGGGTGGAGTGTGTCGACCAGCGCGTCGGCGACCTGGCTGGTGAGCCGCTCCTGCAGTTGCGGCCGCCGCGCGTAGCCCTCGAGCAAACGCGCCAGTTTGCTCAGGCCGACCACCCGGCCCTCAGGGATGTATCCGATCGCGGCGGTGCCGTGGAACGGCATGAAGTGGTGCTCGCAGACGCTGTAGAACGGGATGTCGCGCAGGATCACCATCTCGTCGTGCCCGGCTTCGAATCCGACGCGCAGGTACTCACGCGGATCGGTGTGCAGCCCATCGAACAGCTCAGCGAACATACGCGCGACGCGGGCGGGCGTGTCCCGGAGACCCTCGCGGCGCGGGTCCTCGCCGACTGCCTCGATGACCTCCCGGATCGCCCGCTCGATGCGGTCGAGATCGATGGCGGCAGAGGCGCCGAACTGACCGTTGACCTGGGGAATCGTCATAACGCAGCATAACCGTTCGGTCTGGCGCGGTATCGGGGGCGCGACGTACCGCTACAAAAATGCTAGCAACCCCATTGCGGCTGGGGCAACCGCGCGGGCGGAAGACAGAGAGC
>CAYJMJ010000049.1:3181-24337 GCA_964371095.1 uncultured Dehalococcoidia bacterium
AATGCTAGCAACCCCATTGCGGCTGGGGCAACCGCGCGGGCGGAAGACAGAGAGCAGAGAGCAGAGAGCAGAGAGCGGAGAGCAGAGAGCCGAGGGCAAAGAGCAGACGGCGGAGGCGAAGGGAAGCCTGACGGAGCGAACAGCAGACGCCGGACTGCGCTTTGGCCCCGGGTGGGGTCGTGGATGGTCCGCAACCTGCGCCGTCAGCCCCGGCGGGGAACTGCGAACTATCCGCTATCAACTACGCACCACATACTGGGCGCCATGGATGACGCTCCCCTGGCCGACGTCCGCACGTTCGCGACATGGCTCCGCGATCACATGCCAATCACGGCCGAAGTCGCCGCGCGCCTCGCGTCGCTCGACCACGGCCGCCACGCGACCCTGACCGAGATGCGCTTCGCTCTGGGGCTTGACGTGGAGCTTGACGCCTGCGAGGAGACGGCTCGATCGGCGGTCGCGTCGCTCGATCCGCTGCCCGCCGACGCGGACCTCGCGGCGCTGCTCGACTCGATGTACCGCGCGATCGGATCGACGCGGCTGGTGCGCGTCGAGTGCGGCGCGGCGGGCCCCGTGCCGTCGCGCGACCACGCCCCGCTCGTTCTGCGCGGGGAGCAGCGCCTGGTGTTGCTGGTCCTTGCCGACAACACGACCGACGCGCAGGTGCAGTTCTCGGCCGAGGCGCACGGCGAAGGCATCGGCGGCTACATCGAGCCCGGTCGCACGGGCTCGGCGCTTTTCGACGCCGGGACGATGCATGAAGGCAGCTACCTGCTGCCGCTCATGGTCGTGGCCGACGGGCGCCCGGCCACCATCGACCTGCCGATCGAATGCGTGGCGTCGGGCGAGCTTACCGTGCACATCATCGATGATGAGACGGGCGAGCCGGTGGCGGCGCGCGTCTACCTGGCGGACGACGTGGGTGCGGCGTGGCCGGCCGGTGTGCCGATACGAGCCGACGAGCACGGCGATCCCTGGTTTCATGCCGACGGTTCGTTCGGCGCACGCGTGTGCGGCCAGGTGCTGTTGCGCGTCGCGCGCGGCATCGAATACGAGGAGGAGCTGCTCTCGGTGCGCGTGCCGCCCGACGGCGAACAGGCCGTCACGGTGCGTCTGCGGCGCTGGTCACACATGGCGGCGGACGGCTGGTTCTCCGGCGACGTCCACGTGCACATGCACTACGGCGGTGAGTACGTGCTCACGCCGGAGGACGCCGCGCTCGCCCAGCGGGCGGAGGACGTGCACTTCCTCAACATGGCTGTGGCGAACGTGAACAGCGGCCACGTGCTGGACGAGGATCGCTTCGAGGGGCGCGACCATGCCCTCACCACGCCGACGCACATCCTCCGCTGGGGCGAGGAGTACCGGAACGACTTCTACGGCCACATGTGCCTGTACGGCATCGGCGAGCTGGTGCCCCCGGTCTACAGCGGATTCATCGCCAGCGCGCACCCGCACGACGCGCCGGCTAACGCCGCGGTCGCGCGTCATTGCCACGCGATCGGTGGCACGCTCAGTTACGCGCACCCGGTGATGCGGGCGCGGGACCTCGGCAAGATGTTCGCCGTCGCACGCGCGTTCGAGGCGAAGGAGCTGCCGGTCGATGCGGCGCTGGGCCTCGTCGACGCGATCGATGTCATGTCGTACCCGGCGGACCACATGGCGACGGCGTCGCTCTGGTACCGCTTGCTCAACTGTGGGCTGGACCTGGCGGCGACGGCGGGCAGCGACACGTTCATGAACCACGCCGACCACGGCGCGTTCAGTAATCCCCCGGCGGGCGTGCGCGCGTTCGTGCGCGTTGACGGCGGACTCACGACGGAGTCGTGGTGCGCCGGCGTGCGCGCCGGCCGTACGTTCGTCACCAACGGTCCGATGCTTCGGATCGAGGTCGCCGGCCGCGAGCCGGGCGACAGGATCGCTGCGCAGGCGGGCGATGTGCTCCACATCGAGGCGGAGGCCGGTGCGGCCGCGGCGATGCACAGGCTCGAGCTGATCATCGACGGCGACGTCGCGGCGGAGGTCGTCGCTGACGGCGGCGCCCAACGCATCGCGCTCGAGCACGACCTGACGGTTCGCGGGAGGTGCTGGATCGCGCTGCGCGCGCGGGGACCGGCCGGCTCGCCCGTGCTTGGCGGTGAGATGTTCGCCCACACGAGCGCCGTGTACGTCGACGTCGATGGCGCGCCGCGTGCCAGCGCCACCGACGCGGCATATTTCGTCGAGTGGATCGACCGGCTGATAGACCTGGCGACGCGCGAAGGGCGCTACCGCTCGGACGACGAACGTGGCGGTGTCTTCGCGACGTTCCGGGAGGGGAGGGCGTTCTTCGAGCGGATAGCCGGGCCGTCCGAATCCAAGTGATATTGCACGTCCGGAGGGCGTCGGCCGGCGCCCCCCGTACGCGGAGTTGTCATACTTCGACGGCGGATGAACGACCCAATTCACGGGAAATGTAGGTTCGACGGGACGAGTGGCCGTTGAATCGGGGCGAAACCTGGCGATATACTCAGTACGCACAGTAGAAAACTCACCGCGCATACCGCGGTGTTCAACTCAAGGAGTCCGGCCATGGTGCAGGAGACCGAATCCATCGTAACGATCACCGACAAGGCTGCTGAGAAGGCGGCGGCGCTGCTGAAGGAGAAGGGCGTCGAGAACGGCGCGCTCCGCGTGTTCGTCGTGGGCGGCGGCTGCTCGGGCTACCAGTACGGCATGGCGATCGCGCAGGGAAGCGAGGAGGGCGACCTCATCCACACGCACGGTGGCGTGACGGTCCTCGTCGACGCCGAGAGCGCGCCGCTCATGCGGGGCGCCGAGATCGACTACGTCGACGACATCATGAAGTCGGGGTTCACCATCTTCAACCCCAACGCGGTGAAGGGCTGCGCCTGCGGTTCGAGCTTCCAGACTGCCGATGGCGGCGGACAGGCGAAGAGCTGCTGCTAACCGCCGCACGCATTATCGCTAGCAGAGCCCCGTAACGCGGGGCTCTGTTCTTTTCCAGCGGCCGCCCGCCCACCGCCCGCGCCGCGCTGCTTCGCCGGTTATAATCCGCCATCGAGACCTCAGCGGTCGTTGGCGCGCCATGACGATAACCGACACGTGCGACTGAGCTTCCCGCCCTGGCGGGCCATACGCCCGTTACCCACGACCGCGTCCGCGGCCGGCGGCATGCTGGCGCCCGACGACGCGAACGCTCTCGCGCGCGGAAGGCGATCCGCGGGCGCGGTAGCGCGCATCGTGACCATCGGATTGACGGTGATCGCCGTCGGGCTCGCGTGGGCGGGGCAGGCGACGACGACACGCCACCTGCCGCACGCACTGCGGTGGCTGGGCTTCCTTCATCGCTTCCTGACGGCGTACACCAACTCGCGCACGATCTCCGGCGCGATGCTGCTGCTCGTCGCGGGCGCCGTCGTCCTCGGCCTCACCTCGTTGCGAAATGAACCCGCCGGAAGCGACGAGCCGATGCTTGGCGATACGCGGCCGCTTGCGCGGTCGTCCGCGCTCGACGCGATCATCCTCCTCGGCGTGGGAGTCGGCGTGTCGCTCTGGGGGCTCTTCCTCTACGTCCTGTACGACGGCGACTACCATCACCCGCTGAACATCGTGCTGCTGACGGCCATCGTGCTGGTCGCGATTCCGCTCGTGAAGCGGGACTTCGTCGATCACCGCGTTCGCTGGCGCGTCAGCCGCGTGCTTCCGTGGAACCTCGGCTTCGTCGTGATCGTGGCGGGCGCCTTCATCTACATCAATGCGCGAGATCTGGGCAGCTGGAAATACTCCGCGGTTGGTGACGAGTACAACAACTTCAACTATGCGCTCGCTATCGCGAAGGGCGGGTTCTTCAATCCGTGGAGCCATCGCGGCGCCGACCTGCTTGCCTCGGAACTTGGAAGCGCGTGGCAGGCGCTCTTCATGAAGATCGGCGATGGCGACAATTTCGCTTGGAGATTCTCGGCGGTCTTCATCACGGCCGTGTCGTTCTTCCCGTTCTACTTCTTGATGCGCGAGTTGTTCCGCGCGCGCGTCGCGATCCTCGCGACGTGTTTCTTCGCATCGTCGCATTACGTCTTCGGGTACGCGCACCACGGCTTGTACCTCGACAGCGTGTTCTCGACCTCGCTGGGGTTGTGGCTGCTCGTGGTCGGGCTGAGGCGCGACTCGTCGCTCGCGCTGCTGGGCAGTGGGCTGGCGCTGGGGCTCGGCTTCTATATGTTCGAATCGGCCCGCGCCGGCGTCATCATCGTGTCGCTGTTCATGTTGACGCTCGGGATCCGCGCATTTCGTCCGGCCGTCTTCGCGCCGCTGGCGGGCGGATTCATCATGGTGTCGCTGCCGCTGTTTGCCACGGACGGACCCAGCCGCGTGCTGCACCAGATGTTCGGCCAGTCGGCCGTTGGCTACTCGTCGACCATCACGGGCGATCGCTGGCACCGCCTGGCCGTGAACGTGCAGTACAGCTTCGTGTCCTTCAACTTCTCCACCGCGGGCCGCCATTACGTCTGGGGTTCGCTGGCTGATCCATTGACGGCGATGCTGTTCGTGCTCGGGCTCGGCGTCGTGGTGTTCCGGGTCCGCCGGCCGGCCTATCGATTGCTGTTGATCTGGTGGCTCGTGGAGGTCGCATTCAACGGCTTCTCGAACCCCTATCCCATGCCGCCAATTTCGCGCATGCAGGCGGTCGTGCTGCCGGTCGCGGCCCTCGCGGCGCTCGCCGTCGATGCGATCATCGCTCCGTTCACGGATGTGTCGCCGCTGAGGCGTTGGGTCAGCGATCGAAACTGGCGCCTCGCGGGGACGGCCCTCGCGATCGGTGTGCTCGTACCGGCGATTCTCTACCTCAACCTCTACCGTTTCTGGTACCAGCTTCCGCGCCGGTTCGGTACGCCGACCAACGAGACGGTCATGTTCATGATCTATCGTCAGCCGCAATGCGAGGGCCGCCACGTCGTGATGATCGCCAAGGATCCGCTGGCGCTCCTGCCGAAGATGCTCGGCTCGTACCACGTGGAGCCCGAGCCGACGTATCTGTACTACCCGGCGGCAATCGCACTGGTCGCGGCGCTGCCGCCCGATGTCGCCGCACCATCGCCCGACATCGGCGAACCGGCGTGCATCATTATTCAGCCGACGGACACACCGGGAGCGCTTGCCACGGTCCTGGCGGGCTTGCCGCACCGGTTTCCGGGATTCGTCGGCCAGGAGTTCCGGGATCCGTCCGGGCAGCGGGTGGCAATCCTGTTCGCGCCGCCGAATTGAGGAGACGGGCAGGTCCGAATGCGCGCCGGACCGAGGGGATCAGAATCCTTGACATTGTAGTATGTACGGTATCTGAACCGCGGCGCCGTCTGCCGATGATTCAGTCGTTGGACGCTGGTCGTCCTCCGGTGCCGGAGGTTCGTCTTTGAACATAGCGCATCCGCAAGAGGAATCGCCGGCGAGGTCTCGCGTCGCGGCGCCGGCAACTTCGGCGGCGTATCCGTTCGTGTCGATCGTGATGCCCTGTCTCAACGAGCGTGAGACCGTCGAGATCTGCGTACGCAAGGCGTTGGGCTGGCTGGAATCGAGCGGGACGGCCGGTGAGGTGGTCGTCGTCGACAACGGCTCGACCGACGGCTCCGCGGCGCTTGCGTCGGCGGCAGGCGCCCGCGTGGTGCACGAGATGATCCGCGGATACGGCGCGGCGCTGCGCAGAGGCTTCGCGGAGGCGCGCGGCGAGTGGCTGGTGATGGGTGACTGCGACGACACCTACGATTTCAGCCAGCTCACGCCGCTCATGGAACCCCTGGCCAACGGCTACGACATGTCCGTGGGCAATCGATTCGCCGGCGGCATCGCGCCCGGGGCAATGACGTGGAGCCACCGCTACATCGGCACGCCGGCGATCTCCATGCTGCTCAAGCTCTTCACCGGTCTCAAGGTGGGCGACAGCCAGTGCGGCCTGCGCGCCTTCACACGCGGCGCGCTCGACCGGATGGAGTTGCGTACCGACGGAATGGAGCTGGCCTCGGAGATGATTCTCAAGTCGGCACGCCGCGGCCTGAAGGTGGCAGACGTCCCCGCTCCGTACGGCGAGCGGCTCGGCGAGGCCAAGCTCGACACGATGCGCGACGGATGGCGGCACCTGCGGTTTCTCCTGCTCGCCAGCCCAAACCACCTGTTCACGCTTCCGGGCATCTTCCTGACGCTGCTCGGAGTGGTCACACTCGGGCTTGCGCTGCCCGAGCAAGGCATCGAGATCGGCGATCTGACATGGCAGCCGATGTTCGCCGGCGGCATTTTCCTCGTTGCTGGCGTCAATGCGCTGCTCCTCGGCTTTGCGGCCCGCTTATATACGACGGCGCGCGGGATTACGAATGAGGACTGGGGCCTGCGATTCTACAATCGGCATCTGGGCCTCGAGACCTTCATCGGTGCGGGAATCGCGGCGGTGACCGCGGGGGCGGCGCTCGACGTGCTGCTGGCCGTGAGCACGCCGGCCCACTTGAGCCGCCTCGACCTCGCCGCCATTGCCCAGGCGCTGATCATCGTCGGCATCAACATCGCTCTCGTCGGCGCGATGGCCAGCCTGCTGGAAGGCGAGTGATGGCCGGCGCGGCCGCGACGTGCCGGATTCCCCTGCCCGTGCCGTGGGTCGCGAGAGGACGCCGGCGGCGATGATCGACGAGGGGCCTCTCGCGCACGTGCGCGAGCACCGCGAGATCGCCGCAGATGACGTCCGGCTCGTGAAGCGACTCCTCGGCCGGGCAACAGGTGTGCGCGTGCTGGATGTCGGCGCGGGGCGCGGCATCTTCGTCGAGGAAGCGCGGGCACTCGGTTTGGCGGTCGTGGCCACCGACATCGAGCCCGCCGCCGGACCCGTCTGGCGCTTGCACGGCGTGCCGGGAATCATTGCCGACGCCTTCGCGCCGCCGTTCAAGGAGTCTTCGTTCGATGTCGTGCGGCTCAAGGAGGTAATCGA
Source organism: uncultured Dehalococcoidia bacterium (assembly GCA_964371095.1). Classification (GTDB taxonomy): domain Bacteria; phylum Chloroflexota; class Dehalococcoidia; order DSTF01; family JACRBR01; genus CAYJMJ01. The sequence goes on from CAYJMJ010000049.1 coordinate 10,149, forward strand.
GCACGTCGCCGATCCGCGAGCGCTCGTCGTGGCATCGATGTCAGTGTTGCGTCCCGGCGGATACCTCATCGCGCACGTCCCGTCGCCCTATTCGCAGCTGTATCCGGCGGGGAACTTCTGGGACGACTACACGCACGTCAGGCCGCTGAGCCGCCAGGGCCTGCGAAGGCTCATGGAGGACAGTGGTCTGACTGAGATCAGCATCGACGGATATGTGGCTGGACGGAATGCTCTGGAGCGCGGCCTCGGGCGGCTCCTGCGCCGCATCCTGCCGCACACGTATCGGGTGGTCGCCCGAAAGGCCGGCCTCCGCTGATCGGTGCGAAAGGAGCGAGACGGTGGCGACGCCCCCGGTCGCGAGCATCGTAATTCTCGGTTGGAATGGAGCGCAGTACGTCGATGACTGCCTCTCCTCGGTCCTCGACCAGGACTTCGCCGAGCCGTACGAAGTCGTCTTCATGGACAATGGGTCCACAGACAGTACGCCGGACCGCGCCGCCTCGTATCCGGACGTGAAGGTACGCCGTCTCGATCGCAACTACGGGTATTGCATCGGCAATAACAAGGGGTTCGAGGAGACGACCGGCCGGTACGTCGTGTTCCTCAACCAGGACGTCGTGGTCCATCGATCGTGGCTCCGCGAGCTGGTCGCCGCGGTCGAGAGCGAGGATGCCATCGCCGCGGCGCACGCCAACGTGTTGCAGCCGTGGTATCCCGAGTTCGCCGGCATCGATCGGCGGGGTTCGATGAACGTGGCGTACACGGCCGACCTGTCACGCCTCGGGCTGATCCACTATCGGAAGCTCGTCGATCCGCCCCAGGTCGTCGACACGATGTTCCTGCACGGCGTCTCGATCATCGTTCGGCGAGAACTCATCGACGAGTTGGAATACGCCTTCGATCCCGACATGTTCGCCTACGCCGAGGACCTCGATCTTGCGCTCCGCACACGTGCGCGCGGCTACCGCACGGTGGTCGCCACGCGCGCCACCGTGTACCACAAGCACACGCTCGATGCCCGCCTGTCGTTTGGAACCTTTCGGAAGACGGTGCGAATCATTCGCAATCGGCTGCTCGCTCTCTGGAAGTGCAGCACGTGGCCCGAATTTCTGCCGGTCGCAGCGCTGACGATCGTTGGCGCGCCGTTCAACGCGGGCGAGTTCGGCCTTTCGCCGGCGCGACGCGTCGCCTACTTTGCGCTTCTCATCGTGCCCACCGCCGTCGCCGCGGTGACGACAATCGCGGCGATGCCGACGTACGCAGCGAGGCGGCACCGGGTGCTCGCGACGCGGCGTATGCGGCGATGGTGGCTGCTCCGGGCCATGTGGCAGGATCGGTCGCGCCTGCCACGGATCCATCGAGACGCGCTGATCGAAGATTCGTCTTGAGCCGGCTGCGCTTCCTTCACGTCGGCATCGCGGTCGCGCTTCTGGCGCTGATCGTCTGGAAGACCGGTGTGGACGACGTCCGCCGTGTGCTTGCGGACGTCGATCCGCGGCTGCTCGTCGCGGTGGTCGCGCTCAACGTCCCGCTGGCCCTGCTGTTCCCGTTGCGGTCGCACTTTGTTCTGCGGCGGCTGGGCGCGCGCGTCGAGCCGCGCGTGCTCATACCGGCGGCGATCCTCGGCAACGTCGCCGGGTCCCTGACGCCGGCATCATCGGGTGAGCTGCTGCGCACCGCGGCGCTGCGTTCTCGCGCGGCAATTCCGGTCGAGGACGGGCTCGCGCTCGTGCTTTACGAGCGGGCCGTGTCGCTCTGGATCATGGCGGTCGCGACGGGTGTGACGGGTGCGTACGTCGCTCTCGACACGCGGCGGGCGATAGCCGTAGCGGCGATCGCCCTGCCGTTGCTCGCGTTGCCCGCACTGGGGCCGTGGATGCTCGGCCTGCTGCCCGCCGCCGATGACGAGCGGGTTGGCGGGTGGCGATCGTTGCTCCGTCGGCTGCAACAAGTGGCCGGACGCTTCGACCACCTGCTGCGCGATCGGCGTCTGCTGGCGGGCTGGTCCCTCCTTACCATCACGTTGTTCGCGATCACGACCGTGCAGCTCTGGTTGCTTGCCCGGAGTGTGTCGCACGCGATCACGCCGGGGGAGGCGTGGACCGCGTATGGCGCCTCGCAGCTCGCAGGTATCGCATCGCTGCTGCCGCTCGGTCTGGGCGCGGCCGACGGTTCGCTGGCGGCGTTGCTCCGCCGTATGGGTACGACGTTCGAACAGGGCACGGTCGTGGCGATCCTGGTGCGCGCGACGATGACGCTGCCGCTCGGACTGATGGCCGTCGCGTCGTACGTGTATCTGGCGCGCGGCGCCGACGCAGGCGGCCAGCAGGAAGCGGAGGACCGAACACAGGCATCAGACAACAGAGGACAAACAGCGGTCACCGGAGAACAACAGACAGCGAAGAGCGAGCAGCCGACCGCGGAGCGTCACGAGACGCCCGGAGAAGCCGGAGCTGAGCGGAGTGCGCGGTCCGACTGACGCCAGCGGGCGGGCGACGGGGACGATTTCGGGCTTACGCCGCATATGCGGAGAGCATTGCCGGCGCCTGGTAGATACGCGGCGCGCCCAACCGGGTGTGGACCGCACTGTCCGGGCGTGTGCCTGCGGTCGGGGCGCGATCGCGCTTAGTCACCGGCCGATCGCACGTACGGCGGTGCGGCCGGATGGATGTGAGTTTGCTAACGTCGGACGATCAAGAGGGCTGCGCCCCGGCGTGGTCGACGCCGGCGGCCTCCACGTCGACGATCAGCTCCTGGCGCATCACCTTCACGTCTCCGGGCGCCGTGATGCCGAGCTTCACGCGGTCCCGCTCGACGCTCAACACCTTCACCCAGATGTCGCCTTCGATCCAGATTCCCTGCTGCGCCTTCCGTACCAAGATAAGCATCCTGCTGGCTCGTCCCCTTCCACCCCTTGGGCGCGCTTCGCCACTTGCCACTCCCCGCATAGGCGGTTTGGCCGCACCGCCCGACCCCGAAACCTGTGCCCGGCTCTTGACATTTGTCCAGCAATAGGGCTAAGTAAGCACTCGAATGCTGGATGCGGTAAGCCGGAAACGCGAAACATCACCGGCGTTACACGAAATGAATTACTGGCATTGTAATTCGTTAATTTTGGGTCTGTCAAGATGCAATCACCCCCCGCGTATTCAGAGGAGATGACAGTCGCATGGCCACACGGTGGGGATTGCTCTCGAACCATGCTCTGGTCCTCATGCACGTCATCGAGCACCCGCGCTCGACGCTCCGCGACATTGCTGCCGCTGTCGGCGTAACGGAGCGGGCGACGCTTTCGCTCCTGCGCGCCCTTGAAGCCGACTCCATCGTCACGCGGCGCAGGGACGGCCGCCGTAACATCTACACCGTCGACATCGATGCGCTGATGGCGCATCGATCCAACGGGTCGTACAGCGTCGCGCAGATCGCCAACGCACTGTTCGCGTTGTCCGGACGCATTCCGGGCCATGAACTGCCGCCTGGCATGCAACTCGTCGGGGGACGCCGGGACCGGGTGGTCAAGGAGCGGCCGCGCGACTGAGTTCCGGCATCCGCCCGCGAGTTGCGGTCTCGGCGTGAGACTCTCGCGGCCGGAAGCTATTCAACGGTTATATCTGTGTGCATGCCCTGTTGGTAATGGTTGACCTGGCTTCCGGCTTCTCCGGGAGCGATGAGGCAAGCGAGCTTATACGCCCCGGGTGTGAGGTCGAGCACGAGGGATCCGCCTTGCTCCGCGGCGATGTCTTCGATCTCGCCCATGATCTCGAATGAGCCGTTGCTCTTGATTTTCAACACGGCGAGCTCGTGCACCGCGTCCTTGCTGATGTTGGTGGCGATGAAGCGAATCGCGCCGGCCTTGACCGACATCTTGTCCGGCGTCACCGTGAAGTCATCGAGCCCAACAGCGATGGTTGTGTCCGGCTGATTCTGCGACCCGGCTGCCTGCTCGGGCTGCACGCCCTCGATGTTGCCTTCGGACGGAGTCGCGCCGCCGACTGCACCGCCGGTGCCGCCCGCGACTAATTCGATGATGGTCGATGCGCCGCCCGGCACGTAGCACTTGAGTTTGTGCACGCCTGCTCCGCCGGGCACCGTGTAGCCCGGCGTGCGCGTACGGCCTTGGGGCACCACGAGTTCTTCGAGCTTTGTGCCGTCGATTCCTTCGATCTCGTAGTCCTTGTTGCTGTCGTTCTTGACCACGAGCTTCAGCTTTTCGCCTGGTGTGACCGGGATCGAGGCCGGCGTGCAGCCGTCGTCCGTCTGGGTGATGTTGACTTCGCGCCCGCCCGCGCCGCTGCTGGTGCAGGCTGCCGCGAACGCGACGAGAACCGCAGCGGCAATGAGGCCGCTTGACTTCCGCATTGGGTCACCTCCGTGGACTGTGTTAGCTCTCGGCGAGGGCGCCGCCGGGTTGCGCCTCGATACTCGGGGTGCGCATGGGCTTGCCAACGGGCAGGAACAGATACGCGCCCAGGACGATGACGGTGTAGGCCCAGTAAAGGACGATCTGTGCGGTGGCTGGCGCGGAGTCATAGCCAAGCACGGTGTGGAGGAACTTGCCCATGGTGGACGTCATCGAGATCGTCGTCTCGCTGTCCCACGGGCGCGCACCGAGGTCGGTGATCAATGCCGCCTCGTGCAGCGCGTTGAGGCCATTCGCGAGCATGCCGGCCGCGAGCACGACAACGATGACCCCCGTGACGAGGAAGAACTGCCGCAGCGGCAGCCGCGCCGCGCCGTAGTAGATCGCGACGCCGGCCGCCCCGGCGATGGCGAACCCGAGCAGACCGCCGCCAACGAATTCCACGCCCGACCCGTTGTTCGTCGATCCCGCGAACAGAAACAGCGTCGTCTCGATACCTTCACGGGCGACGGCGGAAAATGCCAGCAGGGCCAGCGTGACCACGGAGCCGTTCGAGAGCGCATTGTCGACCTGGTGCTGCAATGCCCGCGAGATTCCGGCGGACTGCCGCTTCATCCAGAACACCATCCACGTCAGCACCACGACGGCGAACAACATCGTGAATCCTTCGAATGCTTCGAGGACGCGGCCGCTCAGTTCGCGCGACGTCAGCTCGAGTCCGGCGCCGAGGGCGATTGAGAGGATCGTCGCGAGAGCGACGCCCGCCCAGATCTGCCGGAAGTGCCCCTTCTGGTTGATGTTGCGGAGGTAGCCGAGGAGGATCGTGACGACGAGGGCGATCTCAATGCCCTCGCGAAGTGTGACGAGGAAGGAGAACAGCATCGGGCGACTCCTCTAATCTAGCGGACGCTAGAATTGATATTAGCGTATGCTAAGGCAGGTCGTTACTCAAGGCTAATCGGCCGTAATCGGGCGGGCGTAACGGCCCGTTGGCAGGGCCGATCGGCCGGGAGAAGGTCCTGGTCGGCTATAATCGGGCCCAATACGAGCGAGCGGGCCGGGCCAGGGGCCAGTCACACCCGGGTAGATGGATGTCGCGCAAACCCTCGTCAACCATCGAAGACTATTTGATGGAGATCTACGACATGTGGCGTGCCGGGCGCCCGGTCATCGCGGCGCGCTTGACTGAGAAGATGGGCGTTTCGGCGCCCACCGTGTGGAACACGGTGCACCGCATGCAACGCGATGGGTTGGTCGAGATCGACAGCGCCAAGGAGATTGCGCTGTCGCCGGCCGGCATCGAGGCTGCGGAGTCGATCAAGCGGCGCCACCTCCTGACCGAGCGGCTGCTCGTCGACATCCTGGGCATCGACTGGGCCGATGCGCATGAGGAGGCGCATCTCATCGAGCACACGATCACCGCACGGGTCGAAGCGCGGATCATGGCGGTGCTGGGCAATCCGACGACCTGCCCGCACGGCAATCCGTTTCCCGGCCTGGACCCGGCCACGCGGCCCGCGACGCGCCCGCTTTCGACCTCGAAGGCGGGCGACGAGTGGGACATCGACGGCGTCAACGAGCCTGCGGAAGAGGACCACGACCTGATGTCGTTCTACCAGCGCCACGGCCTGGTGCCGGGCGCTCGAGTCAAGGTGCTCGACGTGGCGACCTACAATTCGACGATCAGCGTCGACGTGGGTGGCCGCGAGGTCACGCTCGGCATGCCGGCGGCGGAGAACCTGCGGATCGTGGTCGAGCCGCCGGCCGCGCTCACCGCCGAAGGACCGATGGAAGAGAAGCCGCAAGAGAGATCATCGACCCGCGCGTAGCGGCGCGGCGGCTACGGTGCGGTCGCCGTCCGCCGAATCGCCAGTGTTTCGTGCGCGACGGCTGTCCGGTGCAGCTGTCCGGCGGCACGGATTGACGGGATCGCGTTGGCCTGCTGTTGTTTGTTGCCGGCCGATGGCGTTAGCCTGCGCACATGCGTGCACTCTGGCTGAAGTTCCTGGACTGGTTTTCGCAGCGGTTTGGCATCGGTCGCAGCGTAATCCCGCGCGAGCCGGTGAGCGTTCGGCCGATCGGCGTCGTGCGTAACGGCGTGAAGGAGCCGCGCATGGACGGTTGGGCGTCGGTGCGCTCAGACGTCATCCTGCGGGATGAGCTGACCGACGCGCTCGACGGCATCGAGGGCTACTCGCACGTCATCGTCGTTTTCGCGTTCGACCGCGTGCCGGAGTCCGAGCAGCGCCAGCGTGTCCGTCCCCGCGGCGACCCCGCGTTGCCCGAGCAGGGCGTGCTCGCGACGCGCAGCCAGGTGCGGCCGAGCCCGCTGGGCATGTCCGTCGTCCGGCTGCTACGGCGTCGTCGCAACATCATCCGCGTCGAAGGGCTGGACGCGATCGACGGAACGCCCGTGCTCGATATCAAGCCGTACTATCCGAACTACGACGCGGTGCCCGATGCCGGCGTCCCCGAGTGGGCGCGGCAGTTGCCGGCTACTTGAGCGTTCTCCATTTCCGACGCGGGCGTGGCGGCGCGACCCGCGTGCCGCCGTCCCGCAACGTATGAGTTCCGACGGTGACGTCAGCTCGCTTATCTGAGTCCGAAGAGCGCGTCGAGGCCGACGGTCAACTCGCCCCGCTGCATCACCTCGCGCGTGGCGAGGATGATGCCCGGCATGAAGGAGTCGCGGCCGGTCGAGTCGTGGCGGATGGAAAGCGTCTGGCCGATTCCACCGAAGAGCACCTCCTGGTGGGCGACGAGACCCGGCAGCCGCACGCTGTGGATCGTGATGCCATCGACGCTGCCGGCGCGCGTGCCAGCGATGGTCTGCGCGTCGGGCTCGTTGCGATCGAATGGGCGTCCACCCCGCGCCTCAATCATCCCCTGCGCCGTTGCGATCGCCGTGCCGGACGGCGCATCCACCTTTTGGTCGTGGTGCAACTCGATGATCTCGGCCGCGTCGAAGAAGCGGGACGCGATCTTCGCCATGTGCATCAACAACACCGCGCCAATGGCGAAGTTCGCGGCGAGCACGCCGCCGATCTTGCGCTCACGGCACTCCCTTGCCAGATCATCGACGTAGGCCTTCGGCAGCCCGGTTGTGCCTATGACGGGGCGGACGCCGTGGCGCAGCGCCGCCTCGGTCAGCACGGGCGTCCACGCCGCGTTGGTGAAGTCGATGACGACGTCCGGGCGGACGGCGTCGCACGCGGCGCCCGCGTCGGTTGCGATCGGCAGCTCGCGGCCGGACGGCAGCGTAATCGAATGCGCCGTGGCCAGCCGGTCGACGACGCCGGCCGGCTCGATGCCGTCGGCCGCGTCGAGCGCATCGAGGATGGCGCGGCCCATCTTGCCGCTGCCGGAGACCAGTACGCGGATCATGCGGGAAGCGTACACGCTCACGGCGGGCAGGCGTTAGCTGAACGAATCGGGCAGCACCGGGCCGAGACGGTCCGCGTCGTTCAACGTGCCGGTATCGCCGCGGCCTGCGGCCACCCTGCGCAGACGGCGTGCCGCCGCGTCCCACGCGGTCACGACGAGCGCGGCGGCGAAGATGCAGAGCACCGGCACGATCGGAAAGTGATACCGGCTTTCCGGCCAGAAGGCCGACAGGAGGAGTGTCCACGTCACGAGCGCAAACGCCAGCACCAGGCGCCGGCGGCGCGCGATCGACAGCCAGAGCGGGGCCGCGGCCAGCGCCAACGCCAGCACAACGTAGAAGTACATCGAGGCGCCGCGCGATAGCAGGTCGGCGTTCCGCGTCTCGAGTACCGGCCGGCCGTTCTGCACCCAGAAGATGCCGTCTTCGTCATCGCCGTACAGGATCGCCACCTTGTGAAGTTGCGCGGGGATCAGTTCCCACGAGTGGTGCGCGATGTACCTCGCGCTGTCGCGCAGCGATGGCGCTGGCAGCATCTTGTCCGGCCGCGAGTCGTAGTTGGGGTCGAGGGCGTTGGCGAGCGCGCCGGAGGAATTCTCGCGGAGGGGCACGAACCGGTGCAGCCGGACGGCGTTGCGCACGGTCCACGGCGTGAGGGCGATGGCGAAGGCGGCGAGCATGATGGCCGCGTTTCGCGCCAGGCGCCGCCACCCCGGCATCGTCAGGCGCCAGAGCGCGATGACGACGAGCGGCAGTGCCACAGCCTCCGCGCGGATGAGCGCCAGTCCGCCGATGAGCAGACCGAGCGTGATGAGCTGCCAGGGCCGCGCCTGGTGGGAATCGAGCGTCCACACGGAGAGCAACAGGAGCATCAGCAGGAACATGGCTCCGAACGCCACCTCGGTCATGACGAGCGTCGCGAAGAAGATCTGGCCGGGGAACAGCGCGAGCACGAAGGCGGCGGCGATGCCGGTGCGCCGGTCGAATGCCCGCCGTCCAAGCTCGTACGTGAGCAGGCACGCGGCGCACGCGAGCGCGACGTTCAGCGCCTTCGCGGCGACATAGCTGGGGCCGACGAGCTTGAACAGCGGCGCCAGCAGCATCGGATAGCCGGGCGGCCAGCCGGCCGTGTAGTTGCCCCAGTACGGGTCTCGATAGCCGATCCCCGCGGCGAGCCACTTCGCGGTGACGAAGTAGAAGACCGTGTCGTCGACGCGGCCATCCTCCGGGTTGACGTTCGCGACGGCAATCCACGCGATGCGCAGGCCGGCGGCGACGGCGAGGATGACGAGGAGCCACAATGCGTCCCGGCGGATTGTGGCGGCAATCGGGAGCCGGACCCCGGCGCGCGACGCTGGGGCCGGCGGCGTCATCGCCACGGCGGGCGGCAACCGCACGGCCGATCGTGACGGATCGCGGCCAACCGCGGATTCGTCCACGCGGCTACTCTAGCACGATGCGGCAGGGACGCCAGCACGTGGAAACGCGGACCGCTTCCATGCTGTCCGCGCTTTCACGACCGCATCCAGACGGGTATCTGGCCTGTTCAGGCGGCGCGTTCCACACGCTCTTCTGGTTCGAACGCCGCCTGCGCGTCGTCGGCGCCGAGCCGCGGCTGGGCCGCGGGCTTTGGCGCGATCGCCTCGATGTGGCAGCGCGTGGCGCTCGTCATCTGCACGGCGAACCCATTGACGACGATTTGCTCGCCCTCGCCGAGAGGGTTGCCGTCGGCGTCGAAGACGCGCGCGGCCTTTACGAGGAAGAATCCGTGCATGGCCGACCGAAGCGCCTGCGTCGGGTCGGCCCCGGCAGCGACGGCTACCGTGCCCTGGATCTGGAACGGCGGCGCCATGAGCAGCGCTGGCGCCTCGGCTTCCGCCGCGCGAACGACGCCGTGCGTGAAGTACGGGCCGTCGAAGTTGGCGAAGACAATCTCATCGCGGCGGACGAGCAGCGGCGCGTCGAGCCCGACGTGCGTCTGCGCGCGGTACAGCGGACGAATGGTGGGGCTCCGAAGCTCGATGTGGCGCGACACGACGGGGTTGTTGAGGTTCTCGAGGAATCGCCCGAGGTCGTGAATGCCCTCCGGCTGGCCCGATGCGACGAACGTCGTCGTCACCACCTCTATGCGTACTTCGGGTAGTCGGCCTTCGAGCTTCGCCATGCGCCCTCCGATGCCGCGACCTCTGCTGGTGCGGCATGGAAGGATTCTGGGGGCTAGCGCCCAATTTTGTTATCGGAGGGGGCGCGTAATCGGCCGGGCGGATTCCCCTCGGGGGATTCCCGCAGGGTTGGTAGGCGGATGGAGGTAGGAAGCGAGAGGCGAGAAACGGGAGGGACGAGGCTCAGCGGTCTGGAGGATGAAGGCGAGGGCGAACCTAACGACCGGGGACTCGCTTTCGCATGCGCAGCCGTCTCTGGATCACCGCGTACCCCATCGACTCATAGAGCCGGCGCGCGGACTCGTTGTCCTCGCGCACGGTGAGCTGCATCCCGGCCGCGCCGAGTGTCCGGTAGTGCGACTCGGCGAGTTCCATCAGGCGAGCTTCGACGCCGCGTCCGCGGTGGCTTGCCGCGACGAGCAGTTAATTGACACCGCCGAGTTCGGCGTCCTCCTCGGAGCGCATAGGACGCGTGAGTATCGCGCCGACGAGCGCAGCCCGGGACAGTGCGATCCAAGCAGTGACATCCGGAGCGTCGAGCGCGTCGCTGGCGTAGGACGACAGCTCGCGCCCGTCAGCGAATAGCCGCCTTATCGCCGCATGGTCCTCGGGCCAATCGCACAGGCGGTACTCGATCGCCGCGATGGTCATGGCCAACCCTCGTCGGTCGCCCTTGCTACCACCAGATGATGTCGTCGAGCGATTCCTCGTGCTCCTCGGATGGCAGGGGCTTCGACCAGAGGTTCAGCTCCAGGTACTTCCATCCCGAGTCGGCGAAGATCATGACGATGTTGCCCTTGTCGAGGCGCTGGGCGAACTTGAGGCCGGCGTGCAGCACCGCGCCGGCGGAGACGCCGCCGAACACACCCTCCCGCTGCATCAGCATGCGCGCCGCCCGGAAGGCGTGGCCGCTCCGCACCAGCATCTTGCCGTCGAGGAATCCGAGGTCGAGGATCGGCGGTATGAAGCCATCGGCCAGGCTCTTCAGCCCCTGGAGCTGGTTGCCCGGGTGCGGCTCGACGGCGATGACCTTCGTGCGCGGGTTGGCTTCTTTCAGGCGCTGACCGGTGCCCATCAGCGTGCCGCCCGTGCCGAGGCCGGCGACGAAGATGTCGACCTGCGGCACGTCCTCGAGGATCTCCTGGCCGGTCCAGACGTAGTGGGCGCGGGCGTTGTGCTCGTTGCCGAACTGGTCGAGGAAGAACGCCTTCTCGTCGGCGGCCATCTGGCGGGCGACGGCCATCGCGCCGGTCACACCGTCCTCGGCGGGCACCCAGTGGACCTCGGCGCCGTAGACGCCGAGTGTGCGCGGGATCTCCGGGTAGACGTTCTCGGGCATGACGACGCGGGTCCGGTAGCCCATGGCCCGGCCGATCATCGCCAGCGCGATGCCGGTGTTGCCGGTGGAGGCCTCGATGACGGTGTCGCCGGGGAGGATGAGGCCGTCGCGCTCTGCGTGCTGGATCATGTGCTTGACGATGCGGTCCTTGATGGAGCCGGTGGGATTCCAGCCTTCGAGCTTGGCGAAGAGGCGCACCTCCGGTTTGGGCGAGAGGTGCTTCAACTCGACCATCGGCGTGCGGCCGATGGTGTGGAGGACGTGGAGGTGGTGCATGTGGCTGTAGTATCGCAGACCAACGCGCGGCGTTCAGCCGGGGCGCGCGCCGTGGGGTCGGCGGTGCAAGATCCTCTCATCGATTCGGCGGTACGTCGAACTACCTGTTGACAGCCTGCCCCCCCCCGGGTGGTATCATCGCCGTCGCAGCGGCTACGAGCATGCAGACGCTGATGCATAAACACGCTGTTCAGCGCACAAACTTGGCGAACCGAAGGGACCGGTGAGATGACGCGTGGGCGAAGGGCGGTAGGCTTGCTACTGTTTCTGTTCATTGGCAGTCTCACATTCGCCGGTGTGTGGGACGATTGCATTTGTCAACTGAATGGCGGGCCATGTACCAACGGCGGCGGCAGCAATGACAACCCGGTCTTGGCACCTTGCGACGGCACGTGGCCGGGGTGCATTTCCGATCCGGTTGGGCGAAGCCCAGGCGCACCGCCCCCGAGTGGTGGTTTTTCTGCCGGTGGTTGGGACGGTACGGGTACGATAGCGCCGGGGTACAGCTTCGGAGTGATCGATTCGACGCGGTGGCACATGAGTGAGTTGTGCCCTTGGAATTACCCGCCTCCATTGTCAGTCGTCGCAAACGAAGAGAACCCGTACGAGGTCCCCGCAATTCGCGCGTTGTGGAACAGCTCCAAGACGGCGAGCGCCTTCTTCTTCTTAACGAGTCTGTACCATGTAACCTCAGACCAGTGCGCCACCCCCGCTCCGCCGGGGCTGACGGCGACCCAATGGGGCATCATCCAGGCAGACCTGTTCGTGCAGATGGTCCACGACGCCTGCCAGCAGAACCCCTGCCAGCCCATCGACTATTACTTCGGCGATCTCGAGCGCGTGTTCGACGAGGGCGAGGATCAAGCCGGCTGGGTTCAGGGAACCGATAACGCCATGGTCGTTTCGGCGTTCGAGATGACGCTCTATAACTACTGCGGGATGAACCAACTGTACGGATCCGATTGCCCCTACCCTGGCGGGATATTCACCACGAAGACGGGGCTCTACACGTCGGAAACCGAGATTACGTCCATACCTTACATGGCAACCGGATACCCGGATCCAGCGATCCCCGACTTGTCGACGGACGTCGTTTGGGTACCCGGGTATGTCTACCCCGATACCCCACAGAGCGTGGTCAACGCCAATGAAAACTTCTTCACAAACCAAGGGTGGCGAGTCTACTCGTGGCAGTACGCGACCGACGCGTGCACCGTGACGTACGCGAGTGCGCGTGCGATGGCTCAGGGGGCAGCGCCGCGAATCCCAAGGTTCGACCTTTGAACAAACGGTAGCCACGTAGGAGTCACGTGCTAGGAGCAGGATATGAGGCGCTCGACTCAGTTGATTGCCGGCGGGCTGGTTGTCGCAACGTTGATTGCGGCGGCCGCGGTACTGGCCGCCAGACGCGGTGGAGGTCCCGGGAGCAACTCGGAAGCCGGGGCTCTGCCGACGGAGGGTCCCCTCATGCCGATCTCTACACTGATCGCTCACGTGTTGGACCAGAAGACGCCGCCCGCCGTGTTCCAGACCGCCCTCAGCGCGCCGCCCCGGCCGGCCGGAACGCGCAACCCCGCACTCTACACCGATACGATCGACGCAGCCATCAGCCGTGCAGCTCGGCAGTTGACTGGTGAAAGCGGGGGCGTCACGCATGGTCGGATGAGCAGTCTTCGCTACGTGCAGACGACGGCCGGGAAGGCTCTGGCACTTCTTCAACCCGCATACCTACGGAACCTCACCTCGTACGGATTGGCTAACGACACGCCGGTGTGGGCGTTTGTGGCGCACGGTTCATTTCGCCCCGCAGTGTGGGACAGAATAGAGCGACCAGCGGGGGCGCCGGAGTCGCTTCCCACGATGTGGGTGGTGGTGCCGCAAGGAGGCTACGACTTTGCGCTCGGTGATCCCACGAGTGCGCCGGTTGATCTGAATACCATCGGTCGTCCGATCGAAATCCTCCGGGGACAGGCTGCCGGCACCGATCTTGACCACCTGCGCGATGCGTCGCTTCCGGCCGGCAGTCCGTCGATCCAGGTGGGCGCACCGTCGCTCGTCGGTGGCGCGGTGCGGGTGCCGGTGAGCACGACGGGGACGGGGCTGGCGCCGTACACGGGGTTCAGCGTGCACCTGCGGTGGAATGCTTCGGTGTTCACCTTCAGCTCGGCGAGCAGCGCCGGGACGGTCCTGCCGGGTTCGCCGTTCTGCCCCGCGGCGCAGGCCGACGCCGACGGCGCCGGCGTCGTATTCGCCTGCGCGGCGACGGGCGGCAACCAGACGACCACGGCGGGCCTGCTGGCGACGATCGTGCTGACGCCGGCGGGGACGGGTTGCTCGCCGCTGCACCTGTTCACCTACGGCGGCGCCGACAACGGCGACGGCGGCACCGGGACGTACACGATCGACGCGGCGACGAACATCGTCGTCACGGCGACGGCGGACGGCAGCGGGAACCAGGCGGGCCAGGTCTGCTAGCGGGTGCAAGGCGCCCGCACAACAAACAGCAAACAACGGACAACAGAGGGGCGGAGCTGAAGCTCCTTCGCTACGGGTATCGGGGAGGGGGAGGAGGCGCGCAGCGCCGCGTCGCGGTCAGGCCGGGCTGTGGCGCGGGAGACCTCGGGGGAGCCCCGATTCCTTGACTTGCGCGAATCTGCGTTCATATACTGT
>CAYJMJ010000050.1:0-2351 GCA_964371095.1 uncultured Dehalococcoidia bacterium
GGGAGGTGCTCGATGTCGGCGACGACTTCGTAGCCCATGTCCTCGCACATCTGGCCCAGGTAGTCGTGGCCTTCCTTGTCGACGGTGAGGGCGAACGGCGTGATGCCCTTGCGGCGCGCTTCGAGCAGCGCCTGCTTGGTGTCGTGGATCGCGTATTCCTTCTCGGTGCGGTCGCGGCCGTAGCCGTGGTCCTGCGGCCGGCCGTCTGATACGAGAATGAGGATCTTCACCTTGGCGTCGTAGGCGTCGAGCTTGAACGTGGCGTGGCGGATGGCCGGGCCCATGCGCGTCGAGCGGACCGGCGCGATCTTGTCGACGCGCTTCTTCACCTTGTCGCTGAACGCCTCTCCCAGATCCTTGATCACGTAGAACTCGACGTTGTCGCGGCCGTAGCCGCTGAAGCCGAAGATGCCGTAGCTATCGCCGATCGTCTCGAGCGCCTTGATGAAGAGCACCGTGCTCTCCTTCTCGAGGTCGATGATGCGTTTCGGCGGCGCCATCGCCTGCGTGGCGCGGCGCTTGGCGAGCCACTGGAAGTACTTGCGCGGGTCGTCGTCGAAGTTGTCGTCCTCCTGGTACTTCTGCTTGCGCTTCTCGATCTCCTCGTCGGTCGAGGCGCTCATGTCGAGCAGGAAGGCGACGGCGACGTCGCGCTCGACCTTGTTGCGGCGCCAGTACACCTTGTCGGTGTAGCTGTGGCCGGCCTTGCGCTCGATCGCCCAGTCGATGACGGCGTCGAGGTCGAACTCCTCGCCGTCGAGGAGGCGCTTGATCTTGCGGAACATCTCGGGCTTGAGCAGCTCGAACTGCTTGCGGGTCTCGTTGACGAGCGAGGCGTGCTCGCGGAGCGCGTCGTCGAAGTAGTCGGTGGCGCCTTCCTCGAGCGAGCGTTCCTGGACGCGGCACCAGCGCGGCTTGTAGTCGGCGGCGCGGAAGTCCCACTCGTCGTAGTAGAACGACTTCGGCTCGACGGGCAGATCCTCGTCGTCCTCGGCCTCTTCGGGGCCGGTCTGGCCGTCCTTGCGCTCGGGCTGCTTCTGGTCGCCGATCGGCGTGCCGGCCTCCTTCTCGAGGTTCGAGAGGAAGAGGCCGATGGTGGACGCCAGGTCGCCCTCCGCCATCGCGCCGACGGTGATTTCGACGCTCTTCTCGAGCATCTCCTTGAGCTGCTCCTGCGTGAGCGGCGAGAGCGTGCCGTCCTCGCTGACCTCGCCCTCTTTGAGGCGGAGCCGCATGAGCAGCTGCACCAGCTCCGGCTTGAAGTCGCCGCGGAAGTCGACCTGGTCGGGGCTGTGGTACTCCTCTTCCTGGCCGGTCGGCATCGGAGTCTCGCCGCCGTCGCCCACGCCGGGCTGCGACATCATCATCTGCATCGAATCTTCGTCGACGGTCTCCCACTGGAAGCCCTCGAGCTCGCCCGGCATGACGTTCGGGATCTTCATCGCGATCTCGTAGAGCGCGAGCGTCGCCTCGGAGGCGTCCTCGACCGTCGCGCCGCGCTCCTTGAGCAGGAAGAGGTTGCGGATGGCGTCGGCGAGGAGCGACTGCAGCACCTTGGGCCAGATCATCGTGTGGGCGCCGTCGAGGCTGGCGCGGATCAGGTTTTCGACGAGCGCCTCGCGGAGCGGCATGTCGTTGGGCAGGCGGCGCGACTCCAGCTCGTTCTGCTGCGTGCGCTGCCACGCCTTGCGGATGCCGCTGTACTCGCGCCGGACGAGCGTATCGATGCGCGTGTCCTCGGCGATGGCGAAGAGGTCGGAGGCGACCTGGCGGTCGTCGAAGAGATCGAAGAAGCGCTCCATGTCGGTGAGGTGGCCGCGCTCGCGGGCCTGCTGCGCGCCGGTCTCGAGCCGCTGCCGCTCGACGTCCTGGCGGCGCGCCTCGATGAGGGCGCCGGCGCGGGCGAAGCGGAAGAAGAAGCTGCCGAACTCGAGGTGCGCCGCCTGGTGCGTCGCAAACACCTTGTACACGGAGAAGTTCTCCGCGCGCTCGACGAACTCCTCGACGAACTCGGGCAGGAAGACGGTCGTGCCCTCGGTGCTCGGGCGGTTCTCGCTGACCCAGCCGATGCCCTTCTCGGCGAGATAGGACACGGGGTGGATCGAGACGTTCGTGCCGGTGAGCGCCTTGCAGTAGAGGCGGAGCACCTCGCCGACGCGCGTCAGCTCGACGCGGGAGGTGAGCTGCTGCAGCACCTCCTCGCCCTTGCTCGACTCGAGCCGGAAGTACGCCTCGCCGCCCTCGATGCTGTGGGCGAGGATCTTGTTGCCGGCGGCGTGCCATCCGGCCAGCTCGGAGATGCGGATGCGCTTCAGCACCTCGGGCGAACTCTTGAGGAACTCCATGGCGGC
>CAYJMJ010000050.1:2451-18171 GCA_964371095.1 uncultured Dehalococcoidia bacterium
AGGTTGGGCGAGGCGTCGAGGCAGGCGGACGCCAGCTCGTACGAGCGCTCGGCCACGGACTCGACGAGCGACACGAGCCGCGCGATCTCGCCGAGTGTCAGCGACGGCAGGATGCCGGGACTCGCGCCGAAGTAGACCGTCGAGAGCGAGATCGATTTCCAGTGGCCCTTGTACAGCCGCTTGCCGAGCGACGCCCACTCGACGACCGTCTCCGCGCTGAGGTAGCGGATGGCCATCGGGCTGGCGCGGAAGTACGAGGCGGCGACGACGGACGAGTACTCGGCGAGGTCGCGGCCGGCGTGGGCCCAGCGCCGGAACGCGGCCGAGGGCAGGCGCCGCCACACCTCGGGCGAGACGCGGAAGTAGTCGACGGCGGCCTCCCACGAGCGGAGGGAGTGCGCGGCGAGCCCGGCGCCCTCCTCGGCCCAGAGACGGAAGTCGGATTCGGAGAGCGCGGGGCGCAGCTCGTCGGCGGCCGTGCGGAACTCCGCGGACAGCGTCGGCGAGTGCTGGTCGAGCTTGCGCTCGATCTCATCGAGGAAAGGCTGGTCGATGGCCACGTGCTGAGTATAGCGAGGGTGTGGGTGGAGGGGAGGGGACGGCAGAGAGCAGAGAGCAGAGAGCAGAGAACAGAAGGCCGAGGGTGGAGTGGAGGCTGGAGGTTGGAGGTTGGAGGTCGGAGGTTGGAGGCGGGACAATGCGAACATGCCGGAACTGCTTGCAAGCCGCGGCGCCTAGACGGCGGCGCTGCCGCGTCGGCGGGCCGCTTCCGGAGGATGGGCGAGCGCGCTCGCACCGAGCCATTCCGGGAAGTCGCGGCAGAGGTCTCGCTTTCCGGTGATCGTGAGACCAAGCGAGCGCCGGGCCTCGTGGAACGGAATGTCGCGCATCCAGATCGCCGTCATGACGTACAGAGGAGCCGCTACCACCACATCGACGTCGAAGCCCGGGTCTTCGAGGCAGAGGTCGATGACGCCGTCGTGCGAAACCAGCCACCACACGCGTTTGCCGGCGGGAGCGTCAGCGAACTGGAACTGCACGACGACGCGTCGATCCGGAAAACGTGACGGGTCCATGGTGCGACGCACGTCCCACATGAGCAGACCGGCGTCGAGGTCGTCGGCGCTGAGACGGCGGCGAACCCATTTCGAGCCCCACGCAGCCATCAGTTCGACGAGCGGCGCGAGCTCCGCCCCCGACGGGGTCAACTCGTAGCCGATGCCGCGGCCGTCCTCCACCCGCGCGACGACGCCGGCCGCCTCGAGCTGCTTCAAGCGGCGCGAGAGCAGCGTCGGCGACATCAGCGGCACGCCGCGCCGCAAGTCATTGAAGTGACGGCTGCCCGCCGTCAGCTCGCGTATCACGACGAGACTCCACCGCTCGCAGAGGACTTCGGCCGCCTTGGCCATGGGGCAGAACTGACCGTAGCCGGGCATGCATGCAGGATATCGCGGGCGGGCGCCGCGGCCCAGTACAGATCGTGTACTTGAGGACCTCGGCCCTCCCGTGAGACGTTGTACGGAGGGGAGAGACACACGCTCCATTCCGTCAACGAGAAGAGGTACACATGAACGAGACCCAAGCTGCGACGGCAACACTGTACGAGCGACTGGGCGGACCCGGCAAGATCGCCGCCATTGCCTCCGACCTGGTGGACGCGCACGTCGCCAATCCGCTCATCGGTCAGCGTTTTCAGAAGATCGACGAGGAGGCGGCGAAGCGGCACGCATTCGAGTTCTTCTGCATGGGCAGCGGCGGCCCCGAGTCGTACACCGGGCGCGATCTGCGTGAAGTGCACACGGGAATGAACGCGAGCGAGCAGGAGTTCATCGCGGCGGTCGACGACCTCTTGATGGTGCTGGATCGCAACGGAATCGGCGAGCGCGAGAAGCAGGAAGTGCTCTACATCTTCTACTCGCTGAAGGGTGACGTGATCAGAATCTGAGGCTTCCGCGCACCACGCGAGCGCGCCGCGGGGCGATCGAATTGGACGTCGTCAGGCTGGCGCGCGACCTGGCGCGCGCGTTCCGCGAGCACGCGGCTGAATGCGATCGCGGCCCTGCGTAACTCCGCAAACCGCAAACAACAGATAGCAGAACGATCGTCGGGTTCCTGCTGCGGGAGATCCCGTTGCGGGACTACGCGCACGTCGGAACCGCGGGACCGGCCGCGGACGCGCCGGCCGAGCCCGACCTGGCCTGCCGCCCCATCGCCGCCGCCGAGTAGGGGTGTCGACGGGCGCAGAGCGAACCAAGAAGCGACGTACTTCGGTTGGGCCCCTGCCATCCCGGCACCCAAAGATTCGTGTAGGGCTGCTTGCCGATGGCATCCCTAGGTAGCCAGCTCACGACTGGCGGATGTACAATCGCCACGCCAGCGACGCGGTGTCAGCCGCGCACTCCGGAACTCCACGATGTGAGATTCGTCGCACCGGAGCAGCGATCGTACGGGGTACGGGCTGTGATCGAAAGACTTCGGCTGTTGCGGAACGTCGGCGTATTCGACTCGGTGGACGCCGGTGCGAAGCTCCCCCTCGCTGCTCTCACGTTGGTATACGCCGAGAACGGCCGAGGAAAGACCACTCTGGCGGCCATATTCCGTTCGGTCGCAACAGGGGACGCAGTTCCGGTCACCGAGCGGCATCGGCTTGGATCCCCACACCCCGCGCACGTCGTTTTGGACGTAACCGGCCAGCCCCCGGTAGTGTTCGAGAATAATGCTTGGAACCAACTCGTTCCGAACATCGCTATCTTCGACGACAGATTTGTCGACGAGAACCTCTATTCTGGGTTACTAATCGAGCCCGCACACCGCCAAAACCTCCACGAACTGATCTTGGGCGCGGCTGGCGTGACCCTAAACGTACAGCTCCAGCAACTGGTCAGCGAGATAGAGCTGCACAATACCGCGCTGCGCGAGAAGGCCGCTGCGATCCCCGCGGCAGACCGCGGGGCGCTCTCGGTCGACGACTTCTGTGCGCTTCCGCCCGACGCGCGCGTAGCCGAGGAACTTGAGACTGCGGAGAGGCAACTTCGAGCGAGTCGCGACCAGGACTCGATTCGAGACACTCCCCTCTTCGACATGATCAGCCTGCCACCGTTCGATGTCGCGGCCATCACGGCGCTTCTTCGGCAAGATGTCGGCACGCTGGACGCCACTGCTGCCGCGCGGGTCGAAGCACATTTAGCTGTCTGGGGTGAGGGTGCAGAGGAGTGGGTGGCCGAAGGGATGCGACGCGTTTCCGACGGGGCAGCCGGGGCCTCAACTGGTACGTGCCCATTCTGCGCGCAGGAGTTGGCCAGTTCGCCCGTAATCCCACACTATCGCGCCTACTTCAGCGACGCGTATCGTGACCTGAAGGACGCGGTAGCCGCGGCTCAAGCGGATCTGGTCCGGATCCATGGTGGTGATGTAGTTGCAGGTTTCGAGCGTGACATGCGGGTGGCCGGCGTGCGGCGACAGTTTTGGTCGCAGTTCGTCGACGTGCCCGACCTCAACCTGGACACCGGAGCGATAGCTGCACACTGGCGGGCCGCGCGTGAGGAAGTCTCCCGGGCCCTGAGCGCCAAACAAGGGGCGCCTCTTGAACCGCTAGACCTTCCTGGCGAAGCGTCGCGTGCACTTGCCGTCTACGCAGAACAACAGGCTTCGGTTGTGGCCGCAGGCCGTGCGCTCGAGGACGCCAACCCAGCGTTGCGTCTCGTCAAAGAACGGGCGCTTGCGGGTGATCGTGACGCACTTGAAAAGGATGTAGCTCGGCTGAAGGCCACTCAAGCACGCCACACTCCACCAACCAATGCGCTGTGTGCCGAGTATCTGGCCGAGAAGGATGCCAAGTCGGCCACTCAACAACGCCGGGACAGTGTTAAGGCGTCGCTTGAGCAGTATCGGGCGCAGGTGTTCCCAAGTTGCCAAACAGCGATCAACCAGTACCTGGCCCGGTTCAACGCGGGATTTCATATAAACCACATGAATCCAATGGACACGCGCGGAGGACCCACGTGCACCTATAACGTCGTTATCAATGACGTTCCGGTCGCCGTCGCGGGAGGCGAGCCTGCCCCGGGACAACCATCCTTTCGCAACACGCTGAGTGCAGGAGATCGCAGCGCACTGGCTCTGGCATTCTTCTTCGCGTCCCTGGATCAGGATCCTGGTCGCGCGGAAAAAATCGTCATCATTGATGACCCTGCCTCAAGCCAAGATGACTATCGCTCCCTGACGACGACGCAAGAGATTCGGGGCCTGGCTGAGCGGGTCAGGCAGACCATTGTCTTGTCACACAGCAAGAGGTTCCTCTGTGGCATATGGGAGCACGCCCACGCCACGACAAAGGCGGCGATCCAAGTGACGCGGGACGGCGCGGGATCGACGATCCTTCGGTGGGATGTCGACCAAGATTCGGTCACAGAGCACGACCGGCGGCACGCGGTGTTGGTCACCTTCCTTACAACAGGCGCGGGCGACACCCGAAGCCTGGCTCAAGCTATTCGGCCGCACATGGAGGCGTTCCTGCGGGTTGCGTATCCCGGGTTCTTCCCGCCGGTCGCGCGGCTCCGCCAATTTCGCGCGGTCTGCGAGACGAGGGTAGGCACGCCAGATCAGGTGTTGGGTGCCGAAGATACGCAAGAATTGGGCCGCCTACTCGAGTATGCCAATCGGTTCCACCACGATACGAACCCCGCTTGGGAAACGGCGGTCATCAACGACGGCGAACTGAGGGGATTCGTAGAAAGGGCTTTGAGATTCGCCCAGCGCTGCCACCCGGCTTGAACGTCCAACGGCCTCTGGTCCCGCATCGCCACCGGGGCATCGGCCACGGC
The DNA here is from genome assembly GCA_964371095.1 of uncultured Dehalococcoidia bacterium. Lineage (GTDB taxonomy): Bacteria > Chloroflexota > Dehalococcoidia > DSTF01 > JACRBR01 > CAYJMJ01. The sequence goes on from CAYJMJ010000050.1 coordinate 7,275, forward strand.
CGGCGGTTACGGTCCACGAGGTGACACCCAGGAACCACAAACCTCTCGCGCCCTCCCGCAGTGCCACCCCGCCTCGGACTTCCGCGCGTCCGAGGCGTACCATCTCGCGGTCAGCCGGACCCTATGCCGGAGCGCGCGAAATGAACAGGCACTCGAGGCCAATCTCCCGGACCGCCCCGTCGCCGAGGAGGCCCGCCGCTCGCGGAACAAGCGAAAAATCACAAAACGAAATCGCGGCTTACAAAACAGCCGGGCGCCCCGGCGCCGCTGCTCTCTGCTGTCTGCTCTCGCGCCGCAGCGTGCGCTAAAGGGTCCAGAAGGGGGTGTTGGGGGGCGCTGGCTCGTTGCCGGGGCGTCGTTGCGGCGATGCGCCGCCGGGGATGATCGAGGGGTCGACGGCGGCGCGCGTCGGGTCGGGAAAGTTGTCGAACTGCACCTCGCCGGTCGCGGTGTCGAGGACGGCGTAGGAGAGCTGGAACGCGTTGCGGGCGTCGCGCGGCTCGCCGGCCGATCCCGGGTTGATGACCAGGGTGCGGCCGACGCGCTCGGCCATCTGGTAGTGCGTGTGGCCGAGGATGACGTAGTCGGCATCGATGTCCGCGAGCCGCGAGAGGCTCGGGCTGTTCGGGTAGATGTACTCGTTGTGCGGCTCGAAGGGGCTGGCGTGCACCATCACGAGCGTCTTGCCGTTCAGCGCCGTCGCGATGCGCGCTGGCTGGCCGGCCATGTAGGCGAGGTCATCGCCGCGTACCCAGTCCGCGGACCGGGCGCGCTCGCCCCACTTGCCGAGCAGCACCTCCTCGTGGTTGCCGAGGATGCACCGTGCGCCGGCCTCGCGCAGGATCCGCATGACCTCGTTCGAGAAGCGGAACTGGTAGACGGCGTCGCCGGCGCAGAGCAGCTCGTCGACCGGCCCCATGCGGTCGAGCGCGATGCGCAGCGCCTCGTGGTTGCAGTGGACGTCGGAGACGATGCCGAGCTTCATCGATCCCAGTATGCGGGGGTGGAAGGCGGAGGACCAAGGATGTGGAAACCCGGCACCGTATTGGGGCACCTGCCTGGAGCGCCCATCCGCCGCGGCCGGCGTCCGTCATGCTGAGCGAAGCGAAGCGCGTCGCCCGGAGAAGACCCTTCGCTTTGCTCAGGGTGACGCGTTCGCCAGCATGCGGCGAGGAGGTGAGGTCGAGGACCCGCCACCAGCGCTGCGAACCTGCTTCGAGTCGTGGGCGGGTATCTGTTCTCTGCTGTCTGTTCTCTGTTCGTCCGCGTCCTCAGACGCGGATCGTCTTCCACTTGCCCTGCTGGAAGCGGCGGAGGACGAGGATGGCGCGCGTCCAGTTCTCGGCGACGGCGGCGAGCCAGGCGAACGGCGCGCTGAGGCCGAAGAGGAGCACCATCGCCGCGGCGAGGGGTACGCGCACGCCCCAGGCCGTGAAGGTGAAGGTGCCGAGGACGAAGCGCACGTCGCCGGCGCCGCGCAACGCCCCGGACAGCGAGGCGTGGATCGCCATGCCGGGCAGGGCGAACGCGAAGACGCGCAGCAGCTTCGTGCCGGTATCGATGACCTCCGGATCGTCGACGAAGATGCGGATGACGTGGGGCGCGAGCACGAACTGGAGGACGGCCATCGTCGAGAGGGTGCAGAAGGCGAAGAAGCGGACGCGCTTCGCGACATCCTCGGCGAGTTGCGGGCGCTGGGCGCCGAGGTACTGGCCGACGAGCGTCGTCGCGGCGGTGCCGAGCGCGAAGCCGGGGAGCATGGCGATCTCCATCGACCGGAGCGCGAGCGAGTGGGCGGCGAGCTGGTCCGTGCCGAGGTGGGCGATGATGCGCGTATAGATAAGGAAGGCGAGCATGAACTGCGCCTCCTCGAGCCCGACGGGCAGGCCGATGTGAAAGAGGCGTCCGAATGAGGCGCGCGACACCGCGTGGAGGCGCGCGACGTTCATCCGCACCGGCGCGTAGCCGCTGGCCGCGAGCCAGAGCGCGAGCACGCCGCCGACCGTGCCAGCCGCGCCGAAGCCGATGCCGGAGGCCCGCACGCCGAGATCGGCGACGGTCCCGTTGATCAGCACGAACGTCACGACGGCGTTGACCGCGTTGACGATGAGCAGGATTACCATCGGCATCCACGTGTTGCCCATGCCGCGCAGGCAGCCGCTGACGGCGTACAGGGCCATCAGCATCGGGAAGCCGAGGCAGCCGGCGCGCAGGTACTCGACGCCGAGCGGGACGACGTCGGGCTCGGCACCCATGACGCGCATGATCTGCGGTGCGAACGCGAACACGAGGACGGTGCACGCCAGTCCCCAGACGATGGCGGCAACGATTGCGGTGTGGAACCCGAGCTGGACGCGAGAGCGATCGCCGGCACCGATGTCGCGGGCGATGACGGCCGTCGATCCGACGTCGATCGCCAGCGCGCCGGACAGCGGGATCCAGAACATCAACGCGCCGATGCCGACAGCGGCGAGGCCATCGGCGCCGACGTAACGGCCGACGAGCGCGGCATCGACACCGCTGAGGATCGAGATGGAGAGCCGCTCGACGACGACGGGCCAGGCGAGGCGGACGATCGTCCGCGAGATGCGCTTGCCGCTGACATCGAGCGCGGTGACGCGCACCGAGGACAGGGCTTCTGACTCGGTTGCCAAGGCGACCTCACAGGGCGGGCCGGGGAGCCGGGATCAGCTTAGCACGCGGCGGCGCGTGCGCCTCGGTGCGGCAATTACGGCGTGGGCGTCGACGACGGAATCGGGTCGGGCAGCGGCGTGTCCGTGGGAGCGAGCGACGGCGTTGGCGTATCGGGCGGCAGCGGCGTGTCCGTGGGCGAGGGTGCGGGGAGCGGCGTGTCGGTTGGCAACGGCGTGTCCGTCGGTACGGGCGTGGGCGTGTTGACCGGCGTTTCGGTGGGCGTGCGCGTCGGACGCGCGGTGCCGGTCGGCTCCGGGGTGGTGGTGTCGGCGGGCGCGGCGTCGGTGGGCGCCGGCTCGGGGGTCGGCGTGTCGGCGCCGATCATCGGCGGCACGACGATGTGCTCGGCCTCGATCAGCGTCGGGTCGGCCGGAGCGGCGATCGGAGCGAAACGGCGCGGGTAATGGTGCGGAGTCAGCGTCATCGCCCTGGGCGTGCCGGGCAGGACGTTGCCGGACACGTACGAGTCGCCGTCCCGCGGCACGCCGTCGTCGAGCGCGATGTCGTCGAAGGCGATGGGGAGCGACTGCGTGAAGTAGCGCCCCGGCTCGGTGCGCTCGACCTGGAAGTGCAGGTGCGGACCGGGGCCGGAGCCGTGGTCGGAGCACGTGAGGCCGGTGCCGCCGGAGATGGCGATCAGCTGTCCCTGCGCGACGATGTCGCCCGGCCTGACGAACACGCCGTCCTGTGCGAGGTGCAGGTAGAGCGCCGACGTGCCGTCGCCGTGGTCGATGACGACGTAGTTCGCCGACTTGGAGAAGGCGCTGCTGCAGCCGCCGACGTTCGAGTCCAGGCGGACGAACGTGACCTTGCCGCCGCGTGCGGCGACGACGGTGTCGAAGGCGAGGTCGAAGTCGAAGGCGTAGGCGGCGGTGCCGTTGTGGGTGAACGTCGTCTCTTCGCTCTGCGTGACGGTGTGGGTTTCGCCACCGCCCCAGGGCAGAAGATAGCCGGGCGGCGCCGGGTAGGGCGGCTCGCCACCGTGCGCTGCGCCGAAGCCGGACGTGCCGAGCGGCGGCAGGACTGCCGCTACGATAGCGACACCGGCGAACACGGCTGACACCAGAAATGACACGGTCGACCGTCCTCCAGGCGCCGGTCGGCGCCTTTGGTCTTATGGTTACCGGGGCGGGGGGTGCGCCACCACTTTACACCGATACAAACTCGATGCCCAACCATCTGTATCGAAAGTGGCAGGCCGGGAGCGTTTCCGGAGTGTTCCTCGCAATATGGATAGCGAAACCGGGCGGGATACTCGCGGGTTTGCGGGCGTGGGGCCGAGCGCTGTCAAGGAGCGTGTGGAACAGGGCCTGAGACCGCAGGCTCGCGGTGCCGCGGTGATGCTCCCGGCCGACGACACGGCAGTGAGATGCCTGTCCCATTTCGGGACAGGCATCTCTCGTCTTCGACGTTCCACCGTGTCGCCGGTCAGGCGGCTTTGCGCGTGCCGGGCCGCAGGGCGACCGGCTCCTGGCCGGCGTTTTGGGCCAGCTTGAACGTGCCGATCTTCGCGCTCAGGTCGTCGGCGATGGCGCCGAGCGAATGGGCGGCGGCGGTGACCTCTTCGACCTGGGCGGTCATTTCCTCGGACGATGCCGACACCTGCTCGGTCGCGGCGCTGTTCTCTTCGGCGACACCGGCGATGGACTGGATGGCGTCGGCGACGGTGCGCGCGGTGGCGCGCATCTGCTCGGTGGCGGAGCTGTTCTGCTCGGCGACGGCGGCGATGGAGACGACGGCCTGGGCGACGCCGTCGACGATGGTGCGGACGTCGTCGACGACCTGCACCATCTCGGCGCCGGAGGTGCGGAGGATCTCGGAGCCGTCGGCGATGCGGGTCATCTGCTCGTTGACGGAGTCGACGGCGGCGAGGATCTCCTGGAGCGCGGCGCCCGCGTCGGCGGCGACCGTGGCGCCGGCGTCGGTCTCGGTGGCGCCCTGGGCCATGACCTTGACGGAGGACTCAACTGAGTGCTGCATGCCGGTGATGAGGCCGGAGATCTCCTTCGTGGCGCCGGCGACGCGCTCGGCGAGCTTGCGGACCTCATCGGCGACGACGGCGAAGCCGCGGCCCTGTTCGCCGGCGCGTGCGGCCTCGATCGCGGCGTTGAGGGCCAGAAGGTTGGTCTGGGCGGCGATGTCGTCGATGACGGCGACGATGTTGCCGATCTCGACGGAGCGCTCGCCGAGGCGTCCGATCTCCTGGGCGGCGGCGTCGACGGTGTCCTTGATGCGTGCCATGCCGTCGATGGTGCGCTGAACCATCTCGGCGCCGTTCTGGGCGGTTTCCGCGGCGACTCGGGAGCCATCGGCGGCGGACTGGGCGTTGGCGGCCATGTCGTCGGCGGCCTTCGCGACGCGGAGCTTGGCGGTCTGTTCGAGGCCGGCGGCGGAGGTCTTGAGCTGTTCGACCGACTGGTTGACCTCCTGAACGCTGCGGGACGTCTGGACGGTGCCGTCGGCGACCTGGCTGACGGCCTCGTCGAGCTGGGACATGGAGGTGGAGACGTCCTGGACGGACCTGGCGGTCTGGTTGGTGCCCTCCGCAACCTGGTTAGTGGTCTGGGCGATCTGCTGGGTCGCCTGGGCGGCCTGGTCGGCCGATTCGCCGAGTTCGTTCTTCGCGTCGGTCAGGGTCTGCGTCGCCGAGGCGACGCCGGCGAGGACGTTGTTGAGGTTGGCGATGGCTCTCGCGAACGCGTTGCCGAGCACGTCGTTCTCGGACCGCGGGTGCACGGTGGCGGACAGGTCGCCATCGGCGATGCGGTCGGCGGCAGCGGCCATCTCCGACAGATAGGACTGCATCTCACCGTACTGGCGCACCATCTCGCCGATCTCGTCGTTGGAGACGACGTTGACCTGCGCATCGAGCTCGCCCCGGGCGATGCGGCTCATCGCGGACGAAACCTGGCCAACGCCGTTGGTGATCGAACGCGCGAGGACGAAGCCGACGATAGCGGCGACGAGCGCGGCGGAGATCATGACGCCGATGATGATCGTGCGGGCCGAGGAGTACGCCCCATTGGCGGTACTCATGGCGTCATCCTCGACCTTGTTCTTGAATTCGACCCACTTTTCGCCGTCCGCAATCGCCTGGTTGAAAGCGTCGCGGCCGCCATTGGTGGTCGCTTGCAGCGTCGGCAGGTCCGCGTTGGCGGCGACCTGATCGGACAGGGGCGCCATCTTCTGCATGTAGGCATCGACATCGGCGGCAAACGCGAAGCCGTACTGCCGTTCGCCCGAGGCGTACATCGACTCGTAGTCGCTGAGATACTTCTTGATCTGATCGCTGGCGGCCGCCGCTTCGGCGAGCTTGGCCTGGCGGGTCGCCGCGTCGTTGTACTCGTAGATGCCGAGCTGCTTCTGGCGGATGGTCTTCAACTGGATCTGCATGTCGTCGATCAGCTGGATGCCCGGCAGGATGTTGTTGCCGATCGAGTTGGTCTGCTTGTTGAGCGTGCCCAATTTCGTCAGTGACACGAAGCCGAGCGCGATGAGGAGGGCGACGACGGCAAGGAAACCGCCGGCCAACTTGATACGCAGGCTGATCTTCATAGCCAAGTGCTCCCCTCCGACGTTAACCGGCGCCGTGTCAACTGCGCCGTCTCAATGGCCGATCGACGACGAAGACACACCGCCGGCGAATCAACCTCACCCGGCCAGCCGCGTGCGTACCGCGGCGGCGGCCGTTCAGGCCGCGGCGCTGTGGCGCCAGCCTGTCAACGCTTTCACCAGGTTGGCCGACGCGCGAGAGTACGCGCTGCCGATGCCCATGGCAGCGGTCGCCTGCTGGCGCTCGCCGTTCAATGCCATGCGGAGGACGTTCGCGGCCTCCTTGTGGAACTCGGCATGGAGCTTCACGACGTCGCCGTACAGCGCCAGCGCCTTCTCGGCGGCAGGGAAGTCCGGTCCGTACAGCCACTTGCCGAAGGTGCATTTGTTGTCAGGCGCCACCTCGGCCACGGTGACATCGGCCGTACCTTTGGCGATGGCGTCGTTGAGCCGGACCTTCCACGTGCCGTGAGCGGCGATGGCCTTGACGATTTCGTCGTTGAACATGACAGGAGCCTCCAGACGGTCGAATTCCTTGCCGCGTAGATGGTCGGTATGAGGCTCGCGAACGCCAACCGGGTGGCACCCTGAAAATACGTGCGAAGATCGCAAGCGTCACCGCGGCAGCAGACGGGCGGGCAGCGTGACGGGATGGCCAGCGCTGGCGGGGCGCTCCCGAAGTCGATGATCGACGCTATCGCCAGCCGAAACCGGCGTGCCGCGAGTTCGCAGAACGCGGGCTGACGGCCCGCTCCACGGATGGGGGACCTTCATGCCGCCCTGATTGTGTGGCGTTGCCAACGCCGTTAGACCGTGAGCGTGGTGGTGCACGCGCCCGAGATCGTCAGGCGGAAGGTCGTATCGCGTCGGTCCGGCTTTGCCGGACGCGCAGCCGAGGGCGGCTACGCCACACGCTTCTCGTCGTGCCAATTGACACCGGTTCGGGAGCAATGCACCAGCGGAGCGGAGTCAGGGAGGCGTTTCCGACGGTGCGACGCGCGGCCCGGGCGGAAGGAACGAGCCATCGGCGGCGCGGAGCACGGGGAGAATGTCGACGATCGCGTCGCGGTTGAGCGGGCCGTAGATGTGGGGGTAGATGCCGGCTGGATCCTCGTACACGACCTTCGACGTCAGCTTCGCCTTGTCGATCACGAGCACGACGTACATGCGGCGGTCGTCGCGATAGTAGCGGTTGCCCACGGCGGCAACGTTGTCGGCGCCATCGGTGCAATGGATGAACCCCTCGGCATCGAAGCTGGCCGGAACGTAGGGCGAGTCACGGTTGGAGTCGCGGTAATACTCGGCGGCGACGAGATGGAACGTCGTGTCAGTCATGGCGCCTCGGTGCCGGCACTACTGGCAGGGTGCGCTGCCGCTTCGCCGGTGACGACCGGGGCCACGGCGGCCCGATGGTCTCGTTTGGACGGCAGTCTATCGGAGCCGGCGACCGAGGCGCTGCCGGTGGCGGCCGCGGCGGCCGGCACAGGTTCGGTCCGACCCGGGATGCGCTGTCTTTCGGGAAAGTTGGTGACATGCGGCACATTGCAGGGGCGGCGCGCGATCCGATGTAATTGGTGCAATGCTTTCGCGTGGATTCCGCTCGATGCTGCGACACCGCAGCCTGGTCACGGGGGTGCTGCTCGCGGCGCTTCTCGTGAACCTGCTGGTCGTCGTGCGGCTGCAGCCGGGCGACGTGGTCGACGGCGGGAGCCTGCCGATCGCGGCGCGCTGCCAGGGCGGCGGCCCCGGCTGCGCCGAGCAGCCGCTCATCCCGCCGCCGGTCGGGGGCCTGCCTCATTTCGACGCGCCGCCGGCGCCGGTGTTCGGCCGGCTCGTCGTGGTCGAGCCGGTCGGTCCCAGGGCGATTCACGAGGCCATGCCGGCGCCGCTCGATCGTCCACCGTCGACTGCGTTCGCCGCTTGATCGCGCGCGGCTCCGTGCCGTGCGCTCCTGACAGCGAATTGCAGTTCTCGGAGGCATATCATGGCTTCTTCCAACCGTACATCCCGGCCCCGGACGGGCCCTCAGCCGGCGCGTGCACCCAGCAGCCGGCGCTCGGCGTTCATGCTCGCAGGCATCGCGCTGGCGGCGATGGTGGTGGTCGTCGGGTTCGTCGTATTCCAGTCGACGACGGCTTCGAGCGACAAGCTGCCGGAACGGACCGTCACGAGCAGCAGCCGCGTACTCGGCGACGCGAACGCGCCGGTGACGATCGTCGAGTACGCCGATTTCCAGTGCCCGGTCTGCAAGCGTGCCGAGACCTCGATCATCGCGAACATCGAGAAGGATTACGTGAAGACAGGGAAGGTGAAGCTCGAGTTCCGGATGTTCCCGATCATCGGCCAGGAATCGTGGAACGCCGCGCAGGCCGCGGACACCGCGGGCGACCAGGGGAAGTTCTGGGAGTATCACGACGCGCTGTTCAACGCGCAGGGCGCCGAGAATGGCGGAAATTACACGTTCGAGAAGCTCGACGCGATCGCGGCTGAGCTCGGCCTGGACGTGGAGAAGTTCCGGGACACGTTGACGGCGAACACGCACCTCGCGGAGATCCAGAAAGAGAAGGACGCGGGGGACGCGGCCGGCATCAGCTCGACGCCGACGTTCTTCGTGGGTGAGAAGAAGATCGTGGGGGCGCAGTCGTACTCGGTGTTCAAAGCGGCGATCGACGCCGAGCTTGAGAAGGCGGGACAGTGAGCACGGTCCCGGTGCGGTTGCTGCTGGCCGCTTCGGCGCTTCTCACCGTGGCGGGCATCGGCATCGCCACGTACCTGACGGTCGTGCACTTCGCGGACCAGCCGATCGTGTGCAGCAGCATCGGCGACTGCGAGCTGGTGAACAGCAGCAAGTACGCGAAACTCGCAGGGGTGCCCGTCGCGGTGCTCGGTCTGGCCTCGTACGTGACGATGCTGCTGCTGATCGCGGGTGCGTTGCTGCGCCGTGACGCGATGCTGGTCGCGGCGGTATGGGGCGTCGCGCTGGCGGCGTTCGGGTTCTCGATGTACCTGACGTACATCGAGCTGTACGTGTTGGACGCGATCTGCGTGTGGTGCGTCGGCTCGGCGTCGGTCGTGACGGTGCTGCTTGCGGCGCTTTCGGCGTGCACGTGGATCGTGCGGGACGACGTGCTGGGCGCGCCGCCGGAGGTGCAGGGAGCGGCGCTCGACGCGGAGTAATCGAACGCGGCGACGCTCCGAACCAGGAGAGAAACGAGAGCCCCGGCGCCGCGCCGGGGCTCTCCCGTTGCCGGACGGTTGGGGCGCTTGCGGGTGGCGGCGGACAGACGTGTATACTGCGCCCAATCAAGGAGATTGGATCAAGCGATGTTGCTGGCGATGTGCTCGGCATGCGTGACGCTCGGCGGGGCCGGAACGGTCGACGTCGATCCGCGCGCCGCAGAGGGGCCGCCATCGCCTGCCATCGCCGCTCACGTGTAGCGGACGAACCGATCAACCGAGCGAGGGCAGGCCCACCATCCGGTGGGCCTTCGTATTTGGCCGAAAGACGGTGGGGATCGGAAAGGAGGAAGCACATGATCGAAGGCACACTCGTGAACCTGCGCGCGCGCGAGGCGAGCGACGTCGAGCGCGCGTACCGGTGGATCAACGACGGCGAGGTGACGCGCTTCCTGTCGACGCGCTACCCGATCTCGCTTGCCGCCGAGGAGGCGTGGATGCAGCGCGACGTGTCGATGCCCGTGTCGTACGGCGACGCGCGTTTCGCGATCGAGACGAAAGACGGCGTGCACATCGGCTTCGTCAACCTTCACGGGACGTCGGCCGAGGACCGGCGCGCGTGGCTCGGCATCATGATCGGCGACAAGGCGTACTGGTCGAAGGGGTACGGCACGGACACGATGCGAACGCTGCTCCGCTTCGGATTCGAGGAGATGAACCTGCATCGGATCGAGCTGACGGTGGACGAGCGAAACGAGCGGGCGCGGGCGTGTTACCGGAAGTGCGGCTTCGTCGAGGAAGCGCGGCTCCGGCAGACGCGCTTCGCGGAAGGGGCGTACCACGACACGCTCTGGATGGGCATCTTGCGGGAGGAGTGGGAGGCAGGGAAATGATTGAAGGCACCATCGTGAACCTGCGCGCGCCGGAGATGAGCGACCTGGAGCGCAACACACGCTGGATCAACGACCGCGAGGTCACGCAGTTCCTGGCCATGCGTTATGAGATGTCGCTCGCGGCCGAGGAGGCGTGGCTGCGCGACCTCGTGTCGAAGCCGCTGGCGTACGACCGCGTGTTCTTCGCGATCGAGACGAAGGACGGCGAGCACATCGGCAACACCAATCTATTCAACGTGAGACCGGAGGATCGCTGGGCGGAACTGGGGATCATGATCGGGGAGAAGGCGCACTGGTCGAAGGGATACGGCTCGGACGCGCTGAAGACGCTGCTGCGGTTCGGCTTCGACGAAATGAACCTGAACCGGGTGGAACTGTTCGTGTACTCGTTCAACGAACGCGCCCAGGCCGCGTACCGGAAGTGCGGCTTCATCGAAGAGGGGCGGAGGCGGCAGGCGCTGTACCGGAAGGGCGCGTACCACGATTTCATCGTGATGGCGGCGCTGCGGGACGAGTGGGCCGCCTAGAGGCTGGAGGCTGGAGGCTGGAGGCTGGAGGCTGGAGGCTGGAGGCTGGAGGCT
>CAYJMJ010000050.1:18271-21395 GCA_964371095.1 uncultured Dehalococcoidia bacterium
TGGAGGCTGGAGGCTGGAGGCTGGAGGCTGGAGGCTGGAGGCTGGAGGCTGGAGGCTGGAGGTCGGAGGCTGGAGGCTGGAGGCTGGAGGCTTGACAAACATTTGTTCTAACCGGCAGAATGGGCGCAGACCGTTAGAACAGATGTACTGAAGGAGGGCGTCGTGCCGGACGTCATCTTCGAAGAGATGGAGTGCCGGAGCGCGATCCATCGGATCAACGCGGGGAACATGCCGTTCCGGTGGGCGGTGAACCCGTACCGGGGCAGCTCGGCCGGCTGCGGGTATTGCGACCGCGGCGAGGGCGACGCGGCGCACGGCGATGTCGCGGCGCGCGTCATTGTGAACGTGAACGCGGCGGAGATGTTGCGGCGCGACGTGTCGCGGCCGGAATGGGGGCGCGAACTGGTCGCGATCGGCACGGCGAGCGACCCGTACCAGGCGGCCGAGCTGAAGTACTCGCTGACGCACCGGTTGCTGAAGGTGATGCGGGACGCTGCCAACCCGGTGAGCATCATCACGAGGTCGCCGTACGTCGTCCGCGACGGCGACGTGCTCGGCGAGCTGTCGGGCGTAGCCGAGCTGACCGTCATCTTCGCGCTCTCGACGCTCGACGACGAGGTGTCACGGCGCGTCGAGCCGGGAACGGCGCCACCGGCACAGCGGCTGCGGGCGATGGAGGCGCTGGCCGGGCGCGGCATCCGCTGCGGGCTGCTGCTGGCGCCGCTCGTTCCGGGGCTGACCGACGATTCGGTCGGACTGGAGGGGGTCGTGGAAGCGGCTCGCGAGCACGGGGCGTCGTTCGTCCACGACAACGTGTTGTACCTGAAGCCCGGCACGCGTGAGTGGTTCATGCCGTTGCTGCGCGACGCGTACCCGCACCTCGCCGAGCGCCACGCGCGGTTCTATCGCGGGCCGCACGCGATGCGGACCTACACGCAGGACGTGCACCGGACGATCGACGACCTGAGAACGCGGTACGGACTGGTGCCGCCGGCGGCACTCGCGCGTTCACCGGGACAGCTTCAATTGGCGATGTGAGCGCCGGGTGGGAAACGTCGCCGGCGGCCGCGCTCGCCGAGAGCTATGGCACGAAGGGCGGTCTCGGCGGGTCGGGGAAACACTCAAAGCGAGGCAGCGACGTCCCGCATTTATGCCCTTTTAACCCGGAATTAACTCCGGTTCACGGCACTGCAACCGATATTGACGTAGAGTAGATGTAGCTGAAATGGGCGCCGTGCCTCTACGAGCTTCGCCCGGAAATACACGCATGATTCCCGCCCGTGACCTGAATACAGCGCCGCAGATCGCACCCGCGCCGGAGACGCGCGGGCCGGTCGTGCTCGGACCGCAGTACGCGACGATCTGCACGGCGGATGGCCGCTACGTGACCGGCGGCATGGCGAGCGTCTCGGGTGGCGGCGCAATCTGGCGGGCGACGGTGTCGCAGCTCGATCGGCCCGGACATGTCGCGAGCATGTACTTCGCCGGCGGCGTCCGCGAGGTGCTCCTGCGCCTCGACGACGGGCGCTCGGCGCGTGCGCGCATCACAGGCACGAGCTTCATCGCTCAGGCGGAGCGCATCTGCGAGCTGGCGGGGCTCGAACAACTCGGCTGAGCCTCCCTCCACGTCGTCCCTGTGCCGTTACCGTACGGAATGACTGCCGTACAATACGCGCGTGATCCACCTTATCCACGGCGAAGATGACTACCAGGTCCGCAAGGCGGTCGCCGCCGTGCGGGAGCGGCTGGCCTCGGACGACGACATGCTTGCGACGAACACCACGGTGCTCGACGGGCGTGGGCTGACGCCGGCGGAGCTGCTCGCACACGCGACGGCAGTACCGTTTCTGTCCGCGAGCCGGCTCGTCATCGTGCAGGGCCTGCTGGAGGCGCTGGGCGAGACGAAGGGCGGACGCCGCAAGAAGAAGGCTGACGCCGACGATCCGCTCGAGCCCTGGCGGCACGCCGCGGGGCAGCTCTCGGATCCGGCGTCGATGCCAGAGACGACCACGCTCATTCTGGTCGAGGGTGCGCTGTCGAAGTCGAATCCGGCGTTCCCGATCTTCGCATCGATCGCGCGGACCGTGGAGTGCGCGCCGCTGCAGAAGGGGCGCGTCGCTCAGTGGATCAAGGACGTGGCGAAGGAGAAGGGCGTGAAGTTCGCGGAGGGCGTGCCCGAGCGGCTTGCGGAGCTTGTCGGCGCGGATCTGTGGGCGCTCGACAACGAGCTGGAGAAGCTCGCCGCCTATGCGAAGGGCGAGACCGTCGACGCTGCGGCACTCGGCGAGTTGGTGAGCGACGCGCGCGAAACGAAGACGTGGGAACTGACGGACGCCGTCGTGGCGGGCAACGAGCGGAGGGCCGTGAGCGCGATGCAGCGCATGCTCACGGCCGGGGAGGCGCCGCAGATGTTGCTCGTCATGGTCGGGCGACAGTACCGGCAGCTCGTGTTGTTGAAGGACGCCCGCGAACGCCGCCTGGCTCGCGAGGAAGCTCAGCGGGTGTCGGGGGTGCTGCCGTGGAAGCTGAACGAGATGGGCGCACTCGCGGATCGCTACACGTGGCCGGGGCTCCGGCGGGCGTACCGTCGCGTGCTCGAAGCGGACCTGAGCGTGAAGCGCGGACTGCAAGACGACGAGTCGTCGCTGCAACTGTTGGTACACGAGCTGTGCGCGATGGCGCCGGCGCCGGCCGGGGCGCAGCGATCGTATGCGCGATAGGCGCTCGCCGGAACCTGGGCGGCGGCGCTGGAAGAGAGGGCTTCGGCCGAATGATCGCGAGCATGTGTGGTGGGGAGTCCTCCTCCCGTAGCGAGGCGCAATAAGAACAGGAGGGTGTATCACATGGCTGCGTACGTCATCGTGGAGATCGAGACCACGGACCAGTTGGGCATGAAGGCGTACCGCGAGGCCGCGGCGCCGACGGTGGCCGTGCACGGCGGACGATACCTCGTGCGCGGGGGCCCGGTGCAGACGCTCGAAGGGGGCTGGAACCCGGAGCGGCTTGCGGTGCTCGAGTTCGACAGCGTCGAGCGGGCGCGGGCGTGGTGGGATTCCGCGGAGTACCGCGAGCCGAAGCTGCTCCGGCGAGCGGCCGGCAAGACGAAGATGATCATCGTCGAAGG
>CAYJMJ010000051.1:0-9170 GCA_964371095.1 uncultured Dehalococcoidia bacterium
CGCCACGGCTGGAACGAAGGTTCTCAGCAACCTGCTACGCGTCCAGCGCCTCGCGCTCCGGATCGCGCGCCGGGTCCTTCCCGGGCAGGACGTCGTCGACCCAGCCGCCACGCTTCCATGCCGGTACCGGCGTCGCGCACGCCGCCTTCGGCACAAAGCGCGATCGCTCGACGAGCCGGTACCTGTGAATGTAACGAGGACAGTTCGGAAAGATCTCCCGCGCCCGCACACGGACGATGAACTGCGCCTCCGGGTACTCCGCCATCAACGGATCGGCGGCGTCGATCGTCGCCTCGCCGTTGAGCCTCATGCGCCACTGGTTCTCGAAGTCGATGAACAGCATCCCCACCTGCTGCGTCTTCAGCACGTTGCCCATCGACAGGTACATGCCGTTGCCGTCGTAGTTGGGAAACGCGACCGTGTGCTCGTCGACGACGCGGACGAAGCCGGGCCCGCCGCCCTTGTACGAGCAGTTCGCGTGGCCCCGCTCGTCCACCGTGGCGAGGAAGAACATGTCCATGCGCTCCATGAACGCGCGGTCGTTGTCGTCGATCACGTCGTGGACGATCTGCTCGACGCGATCCGCGAGACGGCGCGTGTCGAACTGGTCCTGGAGCTGGCGGCTGCCGTCGTGGTAGATGCTCGGCATGTTGGCGTCCCTTCGGGCTCCGGACCGCGGGCCCGGCGCGACTCGCCGCGGTCCGGCTACCGCAGAAGGCCGCGGAGGTCGTCTGTGATGCCGGCGACCGTGCGTCCGTACGGGATCTTGAGCGCCAGCTTGCCCTCCTTGTTCAGCACGAAGAGCGTGGCGGGGTGGCTCACGCTGTAGCCCGCCGCGGAGCCCGGCGCCGATTCCCGTTGCACCGGCGCTCCGAACGCCGTCCATACGGGTTCGAGCGCCGCCTCGCTTCCGCTCAAACCAATGAACGACGGGTCGAACCCCCCCACGAACGCCTTCATCACGTCGGGTGTGTCGTGGGCCGGATCAGCCGTGATCATCACGACGGAGACCTCGCCGGCGAGCGGCCCCAGCCTCTGCCTGACGTTCTTGAGGTTGATCATCGTCAGGGGGCAGACGTCCGGGCACTGGGTGTAGCCGATGTAGACGACCCGCACCGAACCGTTGGTGTCGCTGAGGCGGAACGGGCGCCCATCCTGATCCGTGAGGGCGAAGTCGGCGAGGTCCTGGGGCGGCTGGTACACGTAGGCCTGGAGCGTCCCGCCCGGTGCCACGGTGCCGGACACGGCTTCGATGTGGGCGTGGCTGCTCGAGCCGTGCGCCAACGAGCCGACCGTCAGAGCCAGCACGACGCCCATGAGCCCCACGATGAGCGCTCCGCCAACGAGCATCTGAACGCCGAGACGGCCCATGCATTCATCCTAGCTGGCGGAACACCGCCGCAGGAAGCAGCACCGAGCGGGTGCCAGAAGCTGCGATGGGTGCCGAAGTCAGGCGAAGCTGGTTTGCCAGTTCGAGAAGCGCCGGTCGCCGGCACGCACCGTCTGACGCCGAAGGTGCCTAATAGGCCTCGGCGTGGGCGCCGTGCGAGATCAGCGAGTTGGACGGCCCGACGAAGCGGCCGAAGGCCAGCCAGAGCATGATCCCGAACGCGAACATCTGGAAGTCCTGCGTCCAGATGACCCAACGCATGGTGTCCCACTCGACGTAGTGCTGGCCGCTTGCGAGCGACGGGCCCGACATCGACACGAGCGCCACGGGAGCGACGATGCGCGCGATCGCGATCGTCAGGGCCCAGAAGGCGGCCCATCGCGTGCTGCCGTCGGCGTTGAACAGCCAGATCGCCGCCCCCAGGCCGAGCAGGTATGGGACGATCGAGGCGAGCAAGTCGTCGCGCGCCACCCACGCATCGCCGTACGGCAGACCCAGTTCCGCGCCCGCGTGAAGCTGCATGCCGAACTCGAAATAAACCGCCAGCGGCACGGCGATCAGCCACGACAGCGTGATCCAGATGAACGGCATGTACCAGCGGTGAAGGAACTCCCAGGTCATAACGGCATTATGGTATGGCGGCGGGCAGCGAGCGGTGTATCGGGGAACTCCCTGCCTTTTGACGGCCGCGCCGTCCGTACCGGCGCCATCCGCCGCCGACCGGGTGGTTGAATCTTCATGAGTGCAGGTTAGACTGTAAATACCCGAGAAATTCTGCCTCACCGGTACAGGCATCACCACAGAAGGAGCGTAGTATGTCCCGTTCCATCGTCAAGTCCATCGCATCCCGCGCGCTCCGGAGCGTCGATCGCTTCGCACCGCCGGCCGTTGCGGAAGCACACTGCGACATTCCGTGCGGCATTTACGACCCGCATCTCATGCAAATCGCCGCGCTCACGGTGGTCCGCATGAACCAGCTCATCGACGGCCTCGAGCACCCCCACGATGCGAAGGGGCCGCACAACGCCCAGCACAACTCCTTCACGCGCTACGTCATGGTCAAGGAAGAGCACGCGGAACTCGTCAAGCGCGAGGCCCGCATCATCTGGGGCGACTACTTCAAGCCCGAGCACCTGGAGAAGTACCCGGACCTCCACACGGTCGTCTGGAACATCATGAAGCTCGCCGGAAAGAACCGGCAGGAAGCGAACATGGCGGCCGCCGAGGAGTTGCTCGCGGCCACGCACCGCTTCGCGGAGATCTTCTGGGACTCCAAGGGCGCCAAGAGCAGCAAGCAGCCGTCGCGGCAGGCCGTCGGCGGCGAGATCGTCCTTCCGAGCTGACCGTGGCCGAATCGCACGCCCGGGGCGCCGCGCCGCCGCCGCGCCGGGCGGTGCCTCGTCCGCTGGCCGCCCTCGCCGCCCTGGCCGCCGGCCTCAGCCGCTCGCCCATCGGTCGATACGTCGTCGAGGGGCCGAGCATGGAGCCCGCCTACCGGGCGGGCGACCGCGTGCTCGTGAACCGGTGGGCGTACCTGCGCCGGTCCCCCGCCGCGGGTGACGTCGTGGTGCTCCGGGATCCGGAGCGGAAGGGCCATGTTCTCCTGAAACGCATCGCGCGGGCCCCGGAAGCCGCCTGTCCGGGGCCCGCGCAGCTGTACGTGCTGGGCGATAACGCCGCGGCCAGCCGCGACTCCCGCGCCTTCGGACTCGTCGAACGGCGGCAAATCCTCGGCCGGGCCTGGCTGGTATACTAGGCCCGCCCGCCGGCGGTCCGCTCCGCGACCGGCCGCCCGAGACGCCACCCCTTCACATAATTGACACGCGTGCCGTTACCTTCGTCGAGAAGCCGGAGATGTAACTGATGCATGGAAGTAGCGCCGAACTGACGTGCTCATGAGGGAGGAGCGAAGCTCCCGAGTCCCTCCCCGGTTCGAGCGCGAACAAGACCTCGTGGCCGCGCTGCGTGTGCACGACGACGAGGCGTGGCAACAATTGTTTCAGGAGCACTACCACAGGGTGTACCACTACGCCTACCTCCGCACCGGAAACACCGCGGACGCCGACGACATCGCCTCCACCGTCTTCGTTGAAGCCGCCAAGGGAATCGTCAACTTCGAGTATCGCGGCGCGCCAGTCGCCTCGTGGCTCTTCCGCATCGCGCACAACGAAACCGTGGACACCCTCAAGAAGCGCGCCCGCACCGCCGCCGCGTCGCTCGATCATCCCGAGGCGGCGGCAGCGGTCAGTCTCAGAGACGACATCGCCTCTTCCGACAACTGGAGCGACCTGTCCGGTGCGCTCGGCAAGCTCAAGCAGGAGCACCGCGACGTCGTGACGCTTCGCCTGGTCGAAGGCCACAGCGTCCAGGAAGTGGCGCAAATGCTCGGCAAGACCGAGGGCGCGGTCAAGGTGATGCAGATGCGCGCACTGCAATCGTTGCGCGGGAAGCTGAACGGGTGACGCGGAACATGGACGGGGAGCAGCAAGCGGAGATCATCGACCGGTGCGTGGAGCGCCTGCTCCAGGGCGAGTCGCTCGAGCACATCCTGCTCTCGTACCCGGATCATCGCGCGCAGTTGATTGCCGCGCTGGAGCCGGCGCGCACGCTTCTGCAGGCCACCGTCGCCGAACCGTCGCCGCGCGCCCGCGGCGCCGCCATGAACGCGATGCTCCGCCAGGTTCGCACCGAGGCCGCGCGGCCCGCGCTCCCCGGCATCTTCACGTGGATCGGCAGGATGCGCGCGCGCCCGCTGGCCTTCCAGGCGCTCGCCGTGGTAGCGGCCATCATGGTCTTCGGCGGACTGGGCATCGGCGCGTCAGCCGCCACCGGCACGGCCCCGGCGCCGGTTCGCACGTTCCTGGGCATCTCGTCCGACTCGCCATCGAGCGTGCGTCTGAGCGGACCGATCATCTCGCTCAACAGCCGTACGATCGTGCTCCGCACGCAGGCAGGGGAGCGGACCATCGCGCTCACGTCGTCCACATCCATTCACCGCGATCGAGACCGCCTCGATTTCTCCGCGCTGCTCGTCGGCGAGGACGTCGACGTCGCGGCGACGGAGCACGACGGCACCGTGACCGCACGCGAAATCAGGGTGTCGGCCGGCGTTCCCACCGACACCCCGACGGTCGGCGGTCCGGCGGCGGGAGACGATGCGGCGAGCGATACGCCGGAGGGAGAGCACCCCGCCGGCGACGGCGACCATCACGAGGGGGATAGCGCGCCAACGGCCGGCCGGGACGACGGCGACCGCACCAGTACGCCGTCCAGCGGCGCTACGCCGAAGCACGACGATCACGACGCGACGCGGACGCCGGACCACGACGACGGCGACAAGACCCCGTCATCCAGGACGCCCACCCGAACGCCGGAGCCCGGCAAGACCCCCGGCGAAGAGGACGAGCACTCGGGGGATTAGGATCCTTCGCGGAGCTGCCGGCGGCGATTCAGTCGCCGCCCGCCCGCAACGTCTCGACGTTCGGTCTGCCCCAACTTCCCACGCTCTTCGATTTCGCCAACCGCAAGGCCGGTGACTCGCGACGGCCCTTCTGATACCATCCCGCGCACACGGGCGCGTCCCCACGCGGCGCGTTCACGGCCGGCCGGCGCTGGCTGGCTCGCGCCCCACGCCGGCGAATGCCGGGAACAAACCTGGAGGTGATGCGATGGCAACGAACGGCGTGCGCGCAAGACTGCCCGGCCGGCCCGACAACGTGGTTCGACTCGATGACGGCCGCCTGCTCGGCTACGCCGAGTTCGGCGACCCGCGCGGCAAGCCGGTGATGTTCTTTCACGGCTTCCCGGGTTCGCGCCTCGAGGGCGCACTCGGACACGAGGGCGCCGAGCGCGCGGGCGTGCGCCTCATCTGCATCGATCGTCCGGGCATGGGACTGAGCACATTCCAGCCGCGGCGCCGGATGATCGACTGGCCGGCCGACGTGGCCGCGCTGGCCGACGCGCTCGCCATCGGGCGGTTCGCTGTGGGCGGCGTGTCGGGAGGTGGGCCGTACGCCGCCATCTGCGCGCTCCGCCTCGCCGACCGGTTGACGGGCGCGGGAATCATCAGCGGCGTCGGTCCGTTCGACGCGCCGGGCGCAACCGACGGCATGAACCGCATGAACCGGATCCTCTTCTTCCTCGGCAGGCGCGCTCCGTGGCTGGCGCGGGTGCCGATGCTCCTGATGGCGCGAGCGCTGCGGCATCCCGAACAGGCCATCGACCGGATGCTGGATTCGCTGCCTGCGCCCGATCGCGCGATCCTCGAGCGGCCCGCCGTGCGAGCGGCGTTCGCCGCCGACGCCAGCGAAGCGTTTCGCGCGGGAACGGGCGGACTCGCCTGGGAACTGGTGCTGTACTCCCGCCCGTGGGGCTTCCGCCTGCAGGACATCCAGATGGAGGTGCATCTGTGGCAGGGCGACGCGGATACCAACGTTCCGCCGGCCATGGGACGCTACCAGGCGGCCGCGATCCCGCGCTGCCAGGCGACCTTCTGCCCCGGCGAGGGGCACATGCTCGTGATCGATCGGATGGAGGAGATCCTCGGCGCGGTGGCCGGGTAGCGGATCGACTGCGATGCGGGCGCGCCTCAACGGCATCGAGATCAACTACGAAGTGTACGGCGACGGACCGCCGCTCGTGCTCGCACACGGTTACACCGCCTCGCTCGAGATGTGGCGCGAGCAGGTACCCGCGTTCTCGGCGAAGTACCGTCTCGTGATCTACGACACGCGCGGCCACGGCGCGACGACGGCGCCCGCCGACACCGCGCGCTACAACCTGGCGCGCGACTACGTGGCCGACCAGCTCGCGCTGATGGACCACCTCGCCATCGATCGGGCCTATGTCGGCGGGCTGTCGATGGGAGGCATGATCGCGCAGGAGTTCGCGCTCCAGCATCCGCAGCGCGTGAGGGCGCTCCTGCTGTTCGATACCGGACCCGGCATGTCCGGCCTGCCTCGCGCGCCGCAGCAGCGGCCGCAGTTCGAGAAGTTGCGCGAGACGATGCAGTCCGCCGCCCGCGGCAGCGGCATGTCGGCCATCGTCGACCGCATGCGGGACGGCGCGGCCGCGTTCCGGCCGCCGGGTGGCGGACCTATCCCGGAGGCCGTGCGGCGGCACGTCGAGAACATGCGGAAGATGAGCGTCGACGGTTTCCTCGGCGCCAACCAGGCGATGCACGACTGGCCCGGCACGTACGAGCGGCTGGCGGCGATCACCGCGCCGGCGCTGATCCTCGTCGGCCAGGAGGATCCCCTGCTCGTCGCGAGCAACGCCATGCACCGGACGATCCTCGGCAGCCGGCTCGTGGTGCTGCGGCGGAGCGGCCACGGCACGAACATGTGGCGGCCGGACGCATTCGCCCGGCGAACCCTCGACTTCCTCGCCGACGTCGATGCCGGCCGGCCGGTCGCGGGCTACGTCGTCGCGCTGTAGCCGCGCGCTTCACGTGAAACAGCGCGGGCACGCGGTGGCGCGCGGATTCGCTCGCCGCCGCCGTCGCTGCTACGATCGATGCCTGACGCCGGGACCGAACGCGACGAATCCCGCGCCTTCCATCAAGAACTTGGACGGTGAATCGCCTCTTGAACGATCAGCCCGATCACTTCGACTGGCCTGCATGGATCGCGGCGCGCCACGATCTCTTCGAGCGCGGGCCCTTCTTCAACCGGTACGTCGGGCTGGCGCTCGAAGCCGCCGGTCCCGGCTGGGCGCGCATGCGGCTCGAACTGCGGCCGGAGGTCATGAACCCGTTCGGCGCCGTCCACGGCGGGGCGATCGCGGCGCTCATCGACTCGGTCGCGGGGACTGCCATCGCCGCGGGCACGGTGCCCGAGGACCGCATCATGGGCACGATCGACATGCAGGTGCATTACCTGGAGCGCGGGCGCGGGGGTGCGCTGATCGCCGAGGGCCGTATAGTGCGCGCCGGCGGCGCCGTCGGAATTGCTAACGTGGAAGTGCGCGATGATGCCGGGACGCTCGTCGCGATCGGCACGGCCACCTTCCGGCTCGGGAAACCCGGCAAGCAGCGCCAGCGCAACGAGGACTGACGGCGGAACGCACCGCCCGGCGAGGTGAATTCATGGTCGCAGCAACGAAACCTGCACGCACGACCGCCAGGAAAGTGTCTCCCATCGAGGAGAAATGGGCGGCGTACGAGCGCGCGCTCGTCGTCACGGCGCACCCGGACGACGCCGAGTTTCTCGCGGGCGGTACGATTGCCAGGCTGTGCGACATGGGACTCGAGGTGACGCTGTGCGTGGCCACAAGCGGCGACAAGGGCACGCGCGACGGCAGCCTGCGGCCACAGGAGCTGGCGGCGATCCGCGAGGCCGAGCAGCGCGCGGCGGCCAAGGTCCTGGGCCTCCATCGCTGCATCTTCTGGGGCCTGCCTGATGGATTCCTCGAAGAGACGCACGAGCTGCGCGGCCAGGTGGTGCGGCTCATTCGTGAACTGACGCCCGACCTGATGATCACCTGGGACGGCCACCGGCCCGGCTTCAACCACACCGATCACCGCGTCATCGGCCGCGCCGTGCGCGACGCGCTGTACCCGGCCGCCCACGACCCGCTCTACTACCCCGAGCACGCCACCGACGGCCTGGGCCCGCATCGAGCGGCCGAGCTGTTGCTTGCAGGGGCCCATGACCCTGACTACCATGTTGACATAGGGTCCTACCTCGAACGGAAAGCCGACGCCATCCTCTGCCACACCAGCCAGATCGACGGCCGCAGCCGCGACGAGATGCTGACCCGCTGGCGGGGCGACGCTAAAGGCCGGCGAGAGACCCGCAAACGCACCGGCTACGAACACGCCGAGTCGTTCAGGCGCATCGAATTCAGGCGGCCGCCGGGAGCACCCGGCACGCCGGCGCCGCGGACATAGTGCAGTTGGACGAAGGGATGTGATGGAGGCGCAGGCGTACGACCTCTTCATCGCCGCGTACGTCGCCGCGCTGGCCGCGGCCGCCGCGTATGTCGCGCAGCCTCTGTGGCCGCGCGTCGCCTACCGCGCCGCCGAAACCACCTCCGGCACCAGCGTGACGATCGCCGCGAAGGGCGAGCCGCCGGCGTTCCTGGCCCCCTTCTCGACCGGCGCTTCGTGGATCATGCTCGCCGCGCTCACGCTGTCGCTGGCGTTTCGATGGGCCGCCACGGGCCATCCGCCGTACGCCAACATGTACGAGTACACGATCGCGCTCGGCTGGGGCTGCTCGCTGTTCTACGTGATCTTCGAGCGGGTGTACGGGCAGCGCGCGCTCGGCGCCGTCCTCTTCCCCGGGATCGCGGCGCTCTTCACGGTTTCGCTGGTCTACTTCCCATCGAACGTGGTGCCTCTCATCCCCGCGCTGCAGGCCAACCGCATCCTGACGATCCACGTCGGCATGATGATGCTGTCGTACAGCGCGTTGAGCGTGTCGTTCGGGGCGGCGGTGCTGTACTTGGTGCAGGACGGCCGGCGTCGCTTCGCCCGGCTCCCCTCCGCGGCGCTGCTCGAAGAGATTGCCCACAAGTCCGTGCTCGTCGGCTTCCCGATGCTCGCACTCGGCATCGCACTCGGCGCGTGGTGGGCGAACTCCGCGTGGGGCCGCTACTGGGGATGGGATCCGAAAGAGACGTCGGCGCTCGTGACGTGGCTGATCTACGCGGGCTACCTGCACGCGCGCGGGCTAAGGGGCTGGCGCGGCAAGCGCGCGGCGACCGTGCTCATCGTCGGATACGCCGCGGTGCTGTTCACGTACTTCGCCGTCAACCTCTGGGTGAGCGGGCTGCACAG
>CAYJMJ010000051.1:9270-21046 GCA_964371095.1 uncultured Dehalococcoidia bacterium
GCTCCGCCGAATCCTCGACCGGCGTCTTCGGCCACAACGCCAGCGTTGACGCCGTCCATGTCACTCAGCCCGCGACCGGCTGCCAGTAGCGGCGGCCTTCGCCGCGCAGCACGCGGCCGAACGTCAGTCCCGGAAAGTGCGACGCCGTCGCGAGGGTGTCGGTGCCTTCGACCTCCCTCGCCCACGCCTCCTGCGTCGCGCGCGCCAGCTTCGGATCGATGTCGCCGAGGCCCGACCACTCCGGCTCTTCGAGCTGTACCGGGCACGCGATCGCGTCGCCCAGAATGAACGCGCGCGTGTCGCCGGACGACAGCACAACGCCCGCCTGCCCGGGCGTGTGTCCCGGCAGCGCCACGACGTTGATCCCCGGCGCGATCGCCTCGCCGTCCTCCCGTGTTTGCAGCCGCGGCGCAACGGCCCGAAAGATGTCGTGCCGCGTCACTGGCGAGGGCGGCTGTGCGGACCAGTGCGCCTGTTCGGCGGCGGTCCAGTGATACGTCGCATTTGGGAACGTCGGCCGCATCTCGCCATCCTCCTCGATGGCGGCCGTGCCGCAGTGATCGACGTGGAGGTGTGTGATGAACACGGCGTCGATGTCCTCCCGTCGCACGCCGGCAGCGGCGAGGCTCGCGAGCAGCTGGCCTCCCTTGAAGATGCCGATCTCGACCGGACCGACGCCCGTATCGATCAACACGCGCCTGTCGCCCGAGCGCACGACGAAACAGCTGTACGGAAACGTGAGGGTGCCGTCGTGGTTCAGCCAGCGGTCGTGCGCCTTCCACAGCTCCTGCGTGCTCGCCGGAAAGTACTGGTGCGCCGGGAACGTGATATCGCCGTCGGACAGCACCAGGACTTCGAGTTCGCCGATCCGAAAGCTGTTCGCCATGTCCGCGCCTCCGTGGTTCCCGCCGGGCTCGCTGTGCCGGCCGCGCTCTCCGTGCATTCTCGAATCTCAGCGCCGCTGCGTCCATGCCGCACGAGCTGTGCGCGGCCTCGGCGAGAGCGGACGGGAACCTCGGCCGGATCGACACACCGCGCCGCGCCCGGCGCGGTGGTGCTACACTCCGGACATGAGGACGCCCCCGCCGGGTCCCGCACACCGGCACGGTGGCCGCACGTGACGCGCATGGACGGCGACCGCGGCCCGCTCGGCCCGCCGCCGACGGCCTTCCGCTTCCCCAACCGCGGCCGCGGCATCCCGAGCTTCGGACGGGCGCTGCCGTTTATCGTCGCCGCAGCCGTGCTGATCATCCTCTACGTCATCGCCAGCACGGGCAAGAACCTGTACGCCGACCTCCTCTGGTTTGACAGCGTCGGTTACCGCTCCGTCTACACGACGCGCCTGGCGACGCAGGCCTGGCTCTTTGCGGCCGGCGCGGCCGTGTTCCTGGCGCTTTCGGTGACCAGCATCCTCGTCGCGCGCCGTCTCGCCCCCTCGGCCGACGACCCCGACTTCGTGGTCGCCTACGAGCTGCGGGAAGTGCTGGAAGAGCTCCAGTCTTCGGCGATGCAGCGCATCGTGCTCATCGCGATGCTGGTGGTCTCAGCGATCCTGGCGGTCATCTTCGGCTCCGTGGCCGCGGGTCACTGGGAGGACGTGTTGCTGGTGCAGCACGCGCAGTCGTTCGGCATGCGCGACCCCCAGTTCGACCGCGACCTCGGCTTCTACGTATTCAAGCTGCCGGTATTCCAGTTCGCGCTCGACTGGCTGCTGGCCGCATTGATCGTCACGCTCATCGGCACGCTCGCTGCCTACGCCTTGCGCGCCGTCCTCTACGGCTTCCGCATCAACGGGCCGCGCCCGATTGCGATGAACATCTTCCGCATCGACGTGCCGCGCGGCATCAAGCTGCACCTGTCGGCGTTGCTCGCGGCGTTGCTGCTGATCTTCATCGGGCGTTACTACCTGAGCACGTTCGGGCTGGTCTATTCGACGCAAGGCGTCGACCTCGGAGCGTTCTACACCGACATCCACGCCAACCTGCCGATCATCTACGTCAAGATGGCCGTCACGGCCGTCGTCGCGCTGCTGGTCCTGATCGGCATGTTCCGAGCCGGCCTGCTGCTGCCGGTCGGCGGCGTCCTCGTCTGGATCGTCGTGTCGATCGCCGGCGCCGTCTACCCGGCGATCATCCAGAACTTCATCGTGCAACCGAACGAGGTCTCGAAGGAGACACCGTACCTGTCGCGCAACATCGACATGACGCGCTACGCATACGGGCTCGACCAGATCGACGAGCGACAATTTCCCGCGAGCCAGCAGGCCACCGCGCAGGAAGTCGCGGACAACCAGGACACCATCGACAACGTCCGGCTCTGGGACCCGGAGCCGCTGCGTTCCGCCATTCGCCAGATCCAGACGATCCGGCCGCTGTTCGACTTCCTCGACGTCGACGTCGACCGCTACACCATCGACGGCAAGACGCGGCAGGTGATGATCAGCGCGCGTGAGCTCGACTCGAACAAGCTGCCTGCCGATGCGCAGACCTGGGTCAACAGCCGCCTGCAGTTCACGCACGGCTACGGCTACACCGTCGCCGCCGTCAACGAGGCCCAGCCCGACGGCACCCCGAAGCTCATCGTCAGCGACATCCCGCTGCAGGGGCCGATCAAGACCGATCGCCCCGAGATCTACTTCGGCGAGCAGTCCGATCACTACATCATCGTCGATGGCAACGAGCCGGAGTTTACGCCGGCGGGCGGCGATCAAAACGTCCAGACGAAGTTCACGGGCGGCGGCGGCGTGAAGATCGGCAGCCTGCTCCGCAAGGTCGTCTACGCGTGGAAGTTCGGCGACCGGAACATCCTCATCTCGGGCGCGCTCAACGACAACAGCCGCCTCGTCTACCGCCGCAACGTCCAGCAGCGCATCCACGAGCTGGCGCCGTTCCTGAAGCTCGATGCCGACCCGTACGTCGTCGTCGACCAGGGAAACATGTACTGGATGCAGGACGCATACACGACGACCAACCTGGTCCCGTACTCGCACCGAACGGGCGGCGTCAACTACATCCGCAACAGCGTCAAGGTGGTCGTCAACGCCTATTCCGGCGAGACCATGTTCTACGCGACGCAACCCGACGAGCCGCTCCTGAAGGCGTACTCGGCCATCTTCCCCCACCTCTTCAAGCCGATCGACGAGATGCCCGCGTCGCTCCGCCAGCACATCCGCTACCCGGAGGACCTGTTCCGGCTCCAGACGCAGGTCTATCTGCGCTATCACATCCGTGACGCGCGCGCCTTCTACCAGAAGGAAGACCAGTGGGACATCCCGACCGAAGTCTTCGGCAGCACGGAGCAGACCGTCCGCCCGTACTACGTGATCGCCCGCATCCCCGGCGGCACGAGCGAAGAATTCATGCTGATCCTGCCGTTCGTGCCGCTCAACCGGACGAACGCCATCGCCTGGCTCGCGGCGCGCTCCGACGGCGAAAACTACGGCAAGCTCGTCTCGTTCCGCTTCCCTTCGAGCGTGAGCGTGCCCGGTCCGACGCAGGTCGAGCGTCGCATCGACTCCGACGGCCGCGTGTCGCAGCAACTCACCCTCTGGAACCAGTCGGGATCGAAGGTGATCCGCGGCAACCTGCTGATGATCCCGATCGGCAGCACCAACATGTTCTTCGAGCCGCTCTTCCTGGCCGCGTCATCCCCGGGCGGCACCGAGCTGCCCCAGCTCAAGCGCGTCGTCGTCGTCAACGGCGAGACCATCGCCATGGAGCCGACGCTGTCCCGCGCGCTCGACGTGATCTTCGGCCGTGCCGCGCCTTCGGGGCTCGACAGCACCGGCGCCAGCATCGCCTCGCCGACGCCGACCTCGGCCGCCGGAGCAACCGCACAGCCCGGGACGCCGCTCGCAACGCCCGCACCATCGTCGACGGCGGCGCCGGTCGGCGGCGACGTGGCCACGCTCGTCGCGCAGGCGGTGGACTCGTACAACCGGGCGCAGGAGGCGCTCCGCAACGGCGACTTCGCCGGCTACGGGGCCGAGATCGAGCGATCGAAGCAGATCCTCGACCGGCTGCAGCAGCTCGTCGGCACACCCGAGGCGGGCTCCACCGTTCAGCCCCCGGCCTCGGCCACGCCGTAGCGGCCGCCTCGTAATCATGCACTCCCCACGATGGCTTGCGTTTCTCGCCGCCGCGCCGCTCGCACTCGCTGCGGTGGCGTGCGCGACTGCATCCGATCCCGCCGCCACCGCCACAGCCCCGGCCACCATCGCGCTCCCGTCACCGACGATCGCCGCGCCGACCGTCGAGCCCGTCACGCGCCTGCTGTTCACGGGCGACCTGATCCCGGCACGCTGCACGCTTGCGAAGATCCGCGATCTCGGCGGCGACTTCACGCTGCCGTTCCAGCCGCTGCACGATCTGCTCTCGTCGGCGGACGTCACGATCGGCACGCTCGATGCGACGGCGTCCGACGCGGGGACGCCGTTCGGCTGCACGCCGACGTTCACCCTCGCAGCGCCCGCGGCGGCGGTCGACGGATTCAAGTACGCGGGCTACGACGTGATCGCCAACGCCGCCAACCACATCAAGGATTGCGGCACGTCGCCGTGCGGCGACCGCGCGCTGTTCGAGACCGGCGCCAACCTGCGCGCCGCCGGCATCAAGCCCGTCGGGACGGGAATGAATCTCGTCGAGGCGCGCGCGCCCGTGGTCGTGGTGCGTAACGGCGTCGCGTTCGCCTTCCTCGCGTACGACGACATCGCCCCGTACTACCACGCGACAGCCGACAGCGCGGGCGCCGCGCCGCTCGATCCGGAGACGGTCGGCGCGGACGTGGCGAACGCGCGCAAGGTCGCGAACGTCGTGATCGTCATCCCTCACTGGGGCGCCGAATACACGACGGCGCCGTCCGAGCGTCAGCGCGCGTTCGCACGCGCCGCAGCGGACGCCGGCGCCGGCATGGTCGTCGGCAACCACCCGCACTGGGTGCAGGCGCACGAGCGCATCGCCGGTACGTTCATCGCCTACGCCCTCGGCAACTTCGTGTTCGACCAGTCGTGGTCGGTCGAAACGCAGCAGGGCGCCCTGCTGGAGGCGACGTTCACCGGCACGCGGCTGACGTCGACGCGCTACCTGCCCATCCATATCTACGACCAGTACCAGCCGCGCCTGGCCCCGCCGGAGGAAGCACAGCAGATCCTCGACCGGATCGAGAACGACAGCGGGAACGGGCAATGAGATAGGAGCGCGGTTTACGGCCGCAGGTCGACGTACCACGGCAGGAACGCGCCGACGATCAGCCCGAGGACGAACAGCTCGCCCGCGCGCTTGTTGAAGAAGAACGCCGCCGAGACGAACCAGAGCGGCCAGATCGGGTAATTGGGCGGCGGCTCGTCCGGGCGCGGCCGGTTATAGATGCCGAGCACGACCCACAGCCGCGGCAGCGCCAGCAGCGTCAGGGCGGCCCACACCGGGTAGACGCCCGTGAAGACGAGCGCCGCCATCGCCGCGTAGAACGACACCATGATCACCTGGTTGAGCCGCATCGAGAACGCGTAGCCGAGCACGACGGGCAGCGTCTTGATGCCCTTCGCGCTGTCGATCTCGTACTTGTCCAGGTGCTTGCCGATCAGCACACTCATGACGACGAGCGAGTACGGCACGCACGCGCCCCACACCCACGGCGGCAGCTCGCCCGCCGTCACGTAGTAGGTGCCGCCGATCATCAGCGGCCCCCAGACGATGAGCACGCCGATTTCGCCGAGGCCGCGGCGCTTCAGCGTGATCGGCTTCATCACGTACCCCGCGCTGACGAACAGGCCGGCCACCGCGAAGATCATCACCAGCGGCCCGACCGCCCAGGAGAGGTACAGCGCGATGACGCCATCGACCGCCGTGGTCGCCAGCATCGACACGATGAGCATGCGCTTCGAGATCAGGTTGGAGAGCAGCGGGTGCGGCGCGTACTGCGTGCGCACGTACGCCATGTCATCGACGCCGCCCTCGACGTCGAAGTAGTCGTTGATCATGTTGTTCGAGGCGTGCGCAAACACGAGCCCGATCATCGACAGCGCGAAGAATCCCCAGTTGATGTCCGACGCGCCCAGCGACAGGATCGCGAGCAGGCCGCCGATCAGCCCGGACGTGAGCGTCATCGAGAAGACGGCGGCCCTCGTGATCAGCAGCCACTTCGATACGCCGTCCATCTCCGCGCCGCGCGGCAGGTTGGCGGTCGCGAGCACCACCCTCCAGTTGCGGAAGCGCTGGCCCATCGTGAGCTGCGGCGGCCTCTGGACGCCCGCGTGTTCCACCGCGATGCTCCCCGTGCCGCGCCCGGCGGCCGGCCGGCGCGCGCGTTCACCAGCATATCTCTCGCGAGCGAAGCGCCACAGCGCAAGTTCACGCTCGGCGAGGCCGCCGGGCGCCGCTCGCGAATCCGGCGGCGAATCCGGATGTTATACTCGTATCACGTACGCAACGCTGGCTGATGGAGCGACATTGATCCGCACCCGCATCGCCGGACTCGGCCATTACCTCCCCGAACGCGTCCTGACGAACGCCGACCTCGAGAAGATGGTCGAGACCTCCGACCAGTGGATCCGGGACCGTACGGGCATCGAGGAACGGCACATCGCCGCGCCGGATGAGACGTCGAGCACGCTCGGCCTGTGCGCCGCACGCATCGCCCTGGCTGACGCCGGCATCGAGGGTGCGGACATCGACCTCGTGATCGCCGCCACGACGACGCCGGACGGCTTCTTTCCGTCCGTGGCGTCGCTGATCCAGGGCGGTATCGGGGCCTCGAATGCCGGTGCGTTCGACGTCAACTCGGCGTGCGTCGGCTTCCTGGCGGCGCTGTCGACCGGGTTCCAGTTCGTGGCGACGGGCGCCGCGAAACGCGTCCTCGTCGTCGGGACCGAGGTGCTGTCCCGCATCGTCGACTGGCAGGATCGCAACACCTGCGTGCTGTTCGGGGACGGCGCCGGCGCGCTCGTGCTCGAGGCGGCCGCATTCGGCGGGCCGCTCGGCTTCGTTCTGCACAGCGACGGCACGAAGAAGGCCGTGCTCTACGCCGACGGCCCGTGCGGCCCGCGCGACGCCGACGGAAACGGACCGGCGCCCGAGCAATGCGCCATCCACATGGACGGGCCGGCCACCTTCAAGTTCGCCGTGCATTCGATGGCGAGCGCCATCCGGGAGGCGCTCACGAAGGCGCACCTCGCCGTCGACGACGTCGATCTTCTCGTGCCGCACCAGGCAAACCTGCGCATCATCCAGGGAACGGCGAAGGCACTCGGCGTGCCGGCCGAAAAGGCGTTCGTCACGGTGCACAAGTACGGCAACACGTCGTCCGCTTCGATCGCGGTTGCGCTGAGCGAAGCGGCCCGCGCGGGCCGGCTGACCGAGGGCGCGAAGGTGGCGCTGTGCGCGTTCGGCGGCGGACTCGCCTGGGGCAGCCTGGTGATCGAATACAGCCGCAGCGGCCTCGCGCCCACGCCATCGGCCACCGGTCTCGTCGAGGCACACGCCGGCGGCGCATAGCCCGCACCATAACCATTTCAAGGAACTCGAGGCTTCATGGCTGAACCGAAGCGCATCTGCATCACCGGCGTCGGCGCCGTGTCGCCATACGGGCGGACGCCGTCCGCGCTCTGGGAGGGGCTGCTGAGCGGAACGAGCGCCGTCGCGCCCATCGCGGCGTTCGACGCCTCGGACCTCGCCTGCCGCATTGCCGCCGAGGTGCGCGGCTACGCCCCGCGCGATGATATGGACGCCGAGGCCGCCGCCGCGATGGACCGCCGCGCGCTCTTCGCCTCGGATGCCGCGATCCAGGCGCTCATCGAGAGCGACGTGCCGATCAACGCCGAGACGGTCACGCAGATCGGCGTCGCGGTCGGCAGCGAGTTGCCTTCCGGCATGACGACGCCCGCGGCGTACGTCGCCCGCACGATCAGCGCGGCGGGCCCGGTGACGCACCTGGCCAACGCGGCCCCGAGCGGCCTCATGGCGATCGGCGAAGCCGCCGAGTGGATCCGCCGCGACGAGTGCTCGATCGCCGTCGCCGGCGGCGCCGAGACGCCGATCACGCGGGAGGCCCTGCAGCACTTCGAGCGGTTCGGCCTGACGCACAACAACGACCACCCGGCGCAGGCGGTGCGCCCGTACGATGCCGCTCGCGACGGCTTCGCGCTCGGCGAGGGCGCGGCGATGCTCGTGCTCGAAGACGAGGACGTCGCCATCCGCCGCGGCGCGCACATCCTGGCCTATGTCGACGGCTACGGCACGACGTTCTGCCGCGCGCCGGTGGCGCACCCGGCGCCGAACGCCATCGACGCCGGCCGCGCGATGCAGGCGGCGCTCATGAAGTGGGACATCACACTGCAGGGCGAGATCGACGTGATCTTCGGGACGGGCGGCGGCAGCGCCATCGATGCGATCGAAGGACAGGCAATCCGGCGCGTGTGGGGTCCCAACACTGACCGCGTCTGGGTGACCTCGACCAGGGGAGCGCTGGGCCACACGCTTGGCGCATCCGGCGCGCTCTCGGTGATCGCGGCGATCTACTGCCTGCAGGCCGGCGTCGTTCCGCCGACGGCGAACCTCGAACAGCAGGATCCCGAATGCGGCGACCTCGAGGTCGTGACGGGGGCGCCGCGTCAGCTCCATACCACGAAGGCGCTGGTCAACGCCTTCGGCTACGGACACAATGCAAGTCTGATCGTCTCTCGCCCGTAGCGACCGTCGGCCAGCTCCCGACCACAGACGCACCGGAGGTACCCATGTCAACGAACCTCGAAACGCACCAGTACGGCATCACGCGCACCGTCGCGGGCGGCTACGACGAGACGATCGCGCGTCTGCGCGAGCTGCTGAAAGAAGAAGGATTCGGCGTGCTCACGGAGATCGACGTCAAGCGCACGCTGAAGGAGAAGATCGACAAGGACGTCGAGCCGTACGTCATTCTCGGCGCGTGCAACCCGCGGCTCGCCGCGCGCTCGCTCGAGCTGGAGCCGGACATCGGGCTGCTGCTGCCGTGCAACGTCATCGTCTCGACGCGCGGCGGCACAACGCACGTTGGCGTCGTCAACCCGCAGTCGATGGTGGATTTCACGTCAAACCCCGCGATCACCGACGTTGCACGGGAGGCCGACGAGCGGCTCCGGCGCGTGATCGAGCGGCTCGGCTAGCGGGCCGGAGGACAAGCGCCCGCTGCGCTCCGTCAGACCGCCGCGGCCATCGACGCACGCGCGGCCGCCGGCGTTGACGCGATCGCGTCCGCAACTTCCATCGCCGAGGCGAGGACGATCTGCGAGAGGTTGTACGGGATGTCGCGCGCATCGCCGGCGAAATACAGGTTCGCGGCGGCGGCGGCGCGCAGCGGCACGAGCCGCTTCCGGTTCTCCGGCGTCTGCCGCGCCCCCACCACCCGCACGGCGGACAGCGTACGCTCGACGGCGATCGCGTCGCGCCAGCCGGGGAAGTGGATATCGAGGCCCGCGAGCAGTTCGTCCCTTCGGCCCTGCAGCAACGCGGCGTCCGCTGCCTCCTCGGGCGACAGGTACGCCATCGCGTGCAGGAGCTGGCCGCTGGCGGGCGCCAGGTCAGGTGTCGTGAATGAGTGGACGCTGTAGTACAGGTCGCGCTGGATGTCGAAGACCAGCGCGAGGCCGTCCCGCACCTTGCGGCTGAAGCCCAGATCGATGCACAGCGCGCGAACGTCCTCGAGGCCCGCCCACCGCTCCATCTCCGCGCGCAAGGCCGATCCGTCCGCCGCGATCACCGGCGCGTCCTGCGGCGGCAGCGTGCACACAAACGCGTCCGCCTCGTAGCGCGCGTCCGACGTGGTCGCGGCGACGATGCGTCCCCCCTCAACCTCGAGGCGTTCTACGTGTGCGCCCGTAACCAGCGTGCCGCCGTTCGTGCGCAGCTCGTCGATGAAGATGTCGTACATCGAGCGGAAGCCGCCGGACATGTAACCGACGCCGTCCTTCGCGAACAGGGTGCGTTCAAAGTGCGCCACGAGCCATGCGGCGTCGAGGTCCCCCGCCGGACGTGTGTATGAATTGACCGTCGCAAGCGCATTCGCGAAGCGTTGCACCGCCCGATCGCCGGTCTGGATCTCCACCCACTCGCGCCACGTCGTGCCCGGCGGGATCGCGTCCGGCTTCGCGGAGCGGATCGCGAGCATGAACTTGACGACCTGCAGCCGCTCGCCCAGCGAGAACAGCTTCGTCGTCATCAACTGGTGAGGCTTCGCGCCGATCACCGCCAGGCGGTCGCCGTCGGCCCAGTAGGCACGCATCGGGTCGACATAGCCGCACGCCGGCACGGGGCGTCCAAGGCGGCGCATAACCTCGGCCAGGATGCCGGACTCTGGTGTGTACATCGCGTGCGGGCCGTAGTTGAGCGTGAACCCCCTGTCCTCGTAGGTGTACGCGCGGCCTCCGGGTTGATTGCCCTTCTCCAGCACGACAACGCGCTTTCCCCGCTTCGCCAGCAGCGCTCCTGCGGTCAGCCCCGCCATGCCGCCGCCGATGATCACGACGTCGCTCTTCATCACGTGCGTCCTTTCTTGCCGAACGCTACATCGGCGATCACGTCCACCGGTTGTCTTCCGTATCCGCTGTCCATCGTCGCGCGCGTGAACTCGCTGTACTGCCCTCCCGGCGTCCCCGGCTCGAGCGGCACGCCCGCGTGCGCCTGCACGAAGCGCACCGTGCGCTTCATCGCCCGGTACGACGCGGCGCACCCGCCGCACGCCGCAAGGTGCGCTTCCACGCCGCCGCGTGCAGCGTGCGGCAGCTCGTCGGCGAGGAGGTCCGAGAGGAGTTCGTCGATCTCGTTGCAGCCGAACGCTGACGGCGCTGCGGCGCTGGTGCCGGCAGCCGGCCCACGGCGGCGCGTCCTTCGCGGTCCGCCGTCCATCGTCTCCTGTGCGGAACGACGCCGTGGCGCGTCGGCCCGCCGCCGCTGAATGCGGGCGGCGATGATGCAGCCGTCACACTGGTTCTGTTCGTCCACCAGCTGACAGTTCGTTTCGAAGACGTCGGTCATCTTCTTGCGCGCCCGGTGCAGCTCCGTCTTGAGCGACGCCACCGACGCCCCGATCGAACGCGCGGCATCCTCGCGCGAGAGGCCTTCCTGGTCGCACAGGACGATCGCCGCGCGCTGCTTCTCGGGCAGCGACATCGTGATGCAGTTGATGCAGGTGGCGGCGACCTCCTTCACCTCGGCCGAGCGCTCCGGCGAGAGATAGAGCTGCTGCTCCATCTGCTTCACCAGCTCGCCGTTCTCACGGAACCACTGCCAGCGCTTGTCCAGATCCCACGGCCTCTTGCCGCGCTGGCTGTCGAGGCAGGTGTTGGTCGCGATCCGGAACAGCCACGTGGACAGCGACACGCGCAGCTCGAAGTCGGCGATGTGCGTGTACGCCTTGAGCAGCGTTTCCTGGACGAGGTCTTCGGCCTCTTCGTGCGAACCGGTCATCCTGTAACACAGGCGCACGAGTGCCTGGCGGTGCTCTTCGGCGAGCGCGCCGAAGGCGTCCTTGTCGCCGGCCTTTGCCCGCTCCAGGAGCGCGAACGCCGCACCAGGCAGCTGCTCATCCACGCCTTTCTCCCTTCACCCGGTTAGACGAGCGGACACGCAAAAAGGTTACATCGGCCGGAGAACTTTCATGCCGAGCGGGCGTTGTGATGCCGGGCGCACGGCGTCATGCCGGGCAAAGCGAGGCATCTTGCCCGACCGACACCTCAGGCTTCGCTCACGGCGACGCCACGCGCGCGCCTTTGAAGGGCGGAGAGGCGCCGCTCAGGCGCGGGAGAGGC
>CAYJMJ010000052.1:0-20731 GCA_964371095.1 uncultured Dehalococcoidia bacterium
TCCGCACGTCGAGAATGCCGCCTTTCGCTCAGAACGACCGCCCCGCCGCTGGCCTTCCCCTCTGTGCCATCTGTGCAATCTGTGGTTCCGTCCTGCCCTCGCCCCCGACGCCACGGCCATCTGCGTCATCTGTGGAATCTGCGGTTCCGTCGTCCGCAGCCGGCACGACGCATCGGACCGCATGCGGCCTCTCCTGCTACGGCTTGTTGGCCGCTGTTACGGGGACGGGATCTGCGCGGTGGCGGCGGGGAGGCCGGGGATCGTGTACACCACGATGCCGCGGCCACGGTCTACGACGTACAACCGGTCGCCGTCCAGCGCGAGCGCCGACGGATGCTTGAGCTGCGGCTCGGCCGCCGTGAACGAGTTCGGGTCCGTCCGGCCGATCACGCCGAGCGGCGTGCCGTCGGACGCGTACACCTGGATGCCCTGCAGCAGATCGTCCGAGACGAAGATCCGGCCCTGCGGATCGACCACCACGTCCGTCGGCGAGAACACGCCCGCCTTCGAGTCGCCCGGCCTCGCGAACTCCCCGGCGATCGAACCGTCCGGCTTCACGCGCATGATGCCGGGGCCGAGAATGTCGAGCGCCAGGATCGTCCCATCCTGCGTCACACCCACCGTACCGGGCCGACCGGTGGTGGCGATGTTGGTCATTGCCATGACGGCGTCCGCGGACGGCGTCGCCGATGTCGGGGTGACCATACCCGTGAAGTCCTTCGACTGCGATGGGTTGGGCTGATTGACCGTGCGGATCAGCGTTCCGTCGCGCCTGATCACCAGCAGGCGGTGGTTCTGCGCGTCGGCGACGACAATCTCGCCAGTCGGCATGAACGCCATGCCCGTCGGGACCGCCGGCAGTCCTTCGATCTCCGTCGCCGGCAGCACGATGGTCGACTTCAACACACCCGCATCAGGATCGAGCTGGTACACACGCGGCGGGAACGTGTTGCCGATGTAGATGCTCGTGCCGTCGTTCGACATCGTGTGCGGGTGCAGCAGTTCCAGGCCGGGCACCGTCGCGGCGTTGAACGACCGCACGAAGCGACCCGTCGCGTCGATCTCGACGACCTGCACGCCGGTGTGGTCGAGCACAAAGATGCGGCCGCGCATGATCGTGATGTCGAGCGGCTCAACCCACGATCCCCCTTCAGGCTTCGCGATGGTGGTGGCCTGCGGGGCGGCGAACGCGACGCGGACCTGCGGCACGAGCACGATCGGCGGACGCGAGCCGCCGATGTCGAGCAGGCGCGGTTCTCCGGGCAGACTCAAGATGCCGAAGAAGATCGCCCCCATCAGGGTGGCAAAGCCCGCGAACGCCAGCTTGAGGCCCACGTATCGCTTCGGCTTCGGCTCGCTGATGTTGATGAACGCCGGCCGGGTGCGGTCGCTCGCGAAGACCGGCTCGAACTGCGGCGCCCCGGCAGGCTCGGGGACGGTCGCGCCCTCCGGCTCGGCCTCGGGCTCCACCCACGGGGGCAACAGGAAGACGAGCACGGAGTACAGCACGAGCGGAATGCAGAGGATCAGCGCCGCCATGAGGATGCCCTCGCGCCCGCCGAAGATCCACTCGTACTCCACGTAACCGCGCAGGCTCTTCGAAATGGTCTGGCCGCCGACGACGACGTTCCAGCGCATCGCGAACACGCCGACCACGACCAGGGCGGCGATGCACGTAGTGATGAGCGTGTTGATGCTGCCCTTGACCTTTGCCAGCGACAGGAATCCCAGCACGAACAGCGGCACGACGGCCCCGAGCAGGATCTGCAGGATGATGAAGCTGAACGTCATCCGGCCGATCAGCCCGCTGACGATCGGCCAGCTCTCCTCCTGCTCGTACGCCATGCTGAGGATCTCCAACCCCTCGAGGGTCAGGTCGACCAGCAGGAACGCCGCGAGCAGCGAGCCAAGCGCGCGCACGCACTCGTGATCGATCGCGCGCTCCAGCAGCTTCATCGAGACGACGTACATCACCGTCAGCAGCGCGATGCCGGAGACGATGGCGGAGAGGAGGAAGATGATCGGCATGAGCGGCGTCGACCACCACGGGTTCGCCTTAATCGCACCGAAGATGAAGCCGACGTAGCCGTGCAGCAGCGCCGCGGCCGGTATGCCGACCGCCGCCAGGATCTTGATCAGCTTATGGTCGACCTCCATGGCCTCTTCCGAGACGTCGTACACGCCGAGCGCCATGAAGTGATAGACCGTCTTCAACGGGAACGTGCTCTTCTGGGCAAGCGCCACGATATCGGGCCGGAATACCAGCCACGTCTCGACGACGACGAGGATGAGGTAGAACATCCAGATGTAGCCGAAGCCGGCCATCGCCGACGTGAAGTGCGGCATGATGAAGATCAGAAACGCGCGCTCCGGGCGGCCGAGGTGCAACTGGAGCGGCACCGGCGCGATGAGCAGGAACGCGAGCGCGGCGACGAGTGCGAGCCTCGCGACCGGCCGCAGCGCCTTCATCCCGAACACGTGATACAGCGACGACACCACGAACGCACCGGCCACCAGGCCCGTGATGAACGGGTAGAGCACGATGAGGATGCTCCACTGGAACTCGGCCTCGTTCGGGAAGACGTACAGCATTACCGCACACCCTCATCCAGCTGCGTGTATCGCACGCGCGGGCGCGTACCGAGGTCTTCCTTGAGCACGTACATGCGGTGCTCTTCGACGATTCTCGAGACTTCGCTCTCGGGATCGCGGAGGTCGCCGAACTTGCGCGCGCCCACGGGGCACACCGTCACGCACGCCGGAAGAAGCCCGCGCGAGATGCGCTGGTAGCACCACGTGCACTTGTCCGCGACGTGCTCGTCGGGGTCCAGGTAGCGCGCTCCGTACGGGCACGCCTGGATGCAATACCGGCATCCGATGCACTTGTCCCGGTTGACGAGCACCACGCCGTCCTCGGTCTTGAACGTCGCCTCGACGGGGCAGACCTGCACGCACGGTGGCTTCTCGCACTGGTTGCACAGCTTGGGCACGAAGAACGACTTGGTGATCTCTTCCCCGGCGTACTTCAGGTTCGTCTCGTACGACGTGAACCCGTGGATGCCGGCGTCCGGCGAATCGACGTGGAGTTCGCCGTCGCCCGTCTGCACGTACCGCTCGATCCAGGTACGCGTGAAATGCGGGTCCATCGGTACGCGGTTCTCTTCCTTGCAGGCGCGCACGCAGCGGCCGCAGCCGATGCAGAGGGCCGTGTCGACGATGAACACCCAGTCGTGGGCCTTGGGGTTGTATCCGGGCGGCGCCGCGTCGGCCGAAGCCGTCCCCGGCGCCGTCAGCTTCGAGATGACCGCGGCGGGCGCGCCGTAGATGACCATCGAACCGGCGACGACGCGGCCGGCGAGCTTGAGAAACGCGCGGCGCCGGACTCCGCTCATGGCTTGCTTCCGTTCTCCGGCCGGTGACAGCCGAGGCACACCTCGACCGGCCGATCCACGTGGTTCGGGGGCAGTCCTGCACCGGGAACGCCGTTTCCGTGGCAGGCCAGGCAATCCTCGCGGCCCTGGACGTTATGCGGTATCAGCGGGAACGCCGCGGCCGGGGCGTGCGGGTTGTGGCAGCTCGTGCAGGCCTGCTGCGGGAAGTGATCTACCTCCTCGATCGTCGGGAAGTACGAGGGCCGCCCGGGAATCTGCGCGTGGCAGGTGACGCACATCTCCCCCGCCGGCGGTAGCACGGCGCCGTAAGCGATGTGCCGGTCACCCGCGCCGTGGCACGACTCGCACGTCTGGCTGGTGTGGGCCGAGCGGGACCACTGGAGGTCGATGTCGCTGTGGCACTTCACGCAGTCCGTCGGCGTGCCGATGCGCGGCTGCGTCGACGCGAGCTGGAGCGCGTAATCTTCCCTCACCAGGCCGATCAGCGGCACCGACGCCTGGCTCGTGGCGATGCGCAAGATCATGAGCATCCCCAGCGCCAGGAGAAGGAGCGCGCCGGCCCGCGCGAGGTGATTCATGGCGCTTCCTCGCTCGGTACGGCGGCACGGCTGCGGGCGGCGGACGCTCGCTTGGCGGGCGCCGGCCGGGGACCGTCCATGATCCGGGCGATGATGTCAGCCGCCGTCGCCTGGATCACTTCGTGCCGCTCGTAGACCTCGGCCGTGTTCGCCTCGGGACCGACCACGACCGTGAGCGCGGGAAGCGCATCGAGGAGACAGGCCTTCACGTCACCCGCGACCGTCTCCTCTTCGAGGACGATCGCATCAGGCTGCATCGCCGCGAGGGCATCGTGCGAAAGCGAATCGACAGGCAAGCATTCGACGGTAATCAGCTCGTGCTCACCCAAGATCCGTGCGATAGCCTCGCCGAACAGCCGGTGCTGGTAGAGGACGACGACATGGCGTTGACGCATGAGTCCCTCCCGGTGCGAGCCACGCCCTGCGTCATGCATCCGGCGGTGCGCGCATGCACATTCTCGGGGGTACAAACACTGATCGCACTAACAGGGTGATAGATTCCGGACGTGGCCTTCGATCACCGGGGGTAGGTATCAACCACGTCTCAGGTAGAGGACGATGTACCGCGCGGTACATGTGCGCATCGGCGGCCGTCGGCGGACCGGGAGCCGGAAGCAGGCCGGGCGGCTACTCCCTCGGCGGGAGCGAGACCATGCCCGAGCGGATACCGTACGCGGCCGCCTGCACGCGGTTCTGCAGGTGCAGCTTCTCGAGCAAGTTGTGCAGGTGGTTCTTGACGGTTCCTTCCACCACGCACAGCTTGATGCCGATCTCGGCGTTGCTCATGCCCTCGGCGACGAGCTGCAGCACTTCGCGCTCGCGCGCCGTCAGCTCCGGGCCCGTCACCTGGCCGTGCTCGTTGCGGGGTTGCCGCCGGAACTCACCGAGCAGCTTCGAGGCGATGGCGGGTGACACCGGCGCCTCGTTCGCCATCACGCTGCGGAGCATCTGCGTCAGCTCCTCCGGTCGCAGGTTCTTCAGGAGGTAGCCTTCGGCCCCGGCCTTGATCGCCTCGAAGAGGTCGTCGTCTTCGTCCGAGATCGTGAGAATCACGACCTTGACGTCCGGGTGGTCGGCCTTGATCAAGCGGGTGCCCTGGATTCCATCGCAGACCGGCATGTGGATGTCCATCAGCACGACGTCGGGCCGGTACGCCTTCACTTTGTCCAGCGCGTCCTGGCCGTTGGACCCCTCGCTGACGACCTCCATGTCCTCCTCGCTCTCGAGCAGAGCACGGAGTCCCTTGCGGAACAGCAGTTGGTCATCGACCAGCAGGATTTTCATACGGGACACGGCGGCCTCCTCCCTGATCCAATGGTAGCAGCACGACGATACGCGTGCCGTGGCCCGGCGATGATTCTACGCTGAATGTCCCGCCAGCCCGCTCCACGCGCTCCTTCATCGAGCGAAGACCGAAGCTGCGGCCCTCGTCGCGGTCCACGCGGGTCGAGTCAAACCCCTGGCCGTCGTCTTCTATGGCGATGCGCAGGCTTTCGTCCTCGTTGTCGAGGCGGACGACGGCGCTCGTGGCGACTGCGTGCTTCCGGACGTTCGTGAGTGCCTCCTGGACTACGCGCAGGAGCTGGATCTCGCTCTCCGGTCCAAGCGTCGTGGCAACGCTCGCGTTCACCTGCAACCGCGCCTCGAGGCCGGACTGGCGGCCGAACTTCAGCAGGTACTGGCGCAGGCTGCCGACGATGCCGCCCGTCGTCGCGACCGTCTCGCGCAGCCCCAGGATAGCCTCGCGCACGTCCACGTAGGCCTCGTTCGCCAGGTCCTCCATCTCCTGCAGCTCCTCCTGGGCGCGGTCGACGTCGCCGGACTGGAGCCGCTTCCGCGTGGAGGCCGCCTTGAGGTGCAGATAGCCCAGCACCTGGGCGAGCGTGTCGTGCATTTCGCGGGCGAGGTGGTCGCGCTCTTCGAGGACGGCGACCTGGCGCTCACGCTCGAGCAGGCGGGCGTTGTGGATCGCGATCGCGGCCATGTCGGCGAGTCCCGCCAGCAGCGCCCGCTCGTCGGCCGTGAATCTGCGCTGATGCTCGTGAACGACGCAGAGCTCCCCGACGACGTTGCTGCCGACGATCAGCGGCGAGCGTATCGTGTCGTGCTCGTCGGGCTTCGCGAGGACGCTGCAACCGAGGCCGATCTCGTCGCCGACCCGCGGGCGGATGCCGTCTGTGACCATGGCGTGGCCGTCGCCGTTTTGCGTGAGCATCGTCGTGCTGTCGCCGGCCGTTTGCACCAGGGAGAGCCGGCCGTTCGCTTCGTTCACCAGGCACAGGGCGGCAGACCTGGCGTGGACCAGCTCGCAGGCGTGCGTCGTGACCTGCCGCAGCACGCGGGAAAGCTCCTGCGACGACACGATCTCGAGTCCGACCTCGTACAGCGCGCGCGTATGACGCTCGCGCCGGCGTACGTCCTCGAACAGGCGGCTCCGGTCGAGCGCCGCGGCGCCGTGGTTCGCCAGCGCGTACATGAGGCGTCCGGCATCGACAAGCGAGTGCGACGACTCCGCCGGGAGCAGCACGTGCAGGACGCCGCCGCTGCCGGGAGCGCCCATCGGCGCGCTCATGAGGATCGCCGCCTGCCCGTCGTCGGTGAGCACGTGGGACGATCCGCGCTCCCAAGTGTCGGCCGGCGAAACGTCGGCGGCGGCGCGTGCCAGGTCGGCCTTCCCTTCGCCGATCGCACGCCACACAGGCGGCGACTCCGGCGAGTCAGCCAGCGAGATGGCGACGGCGCGGGCGGCGAGGAGGTCTTTCGCCGTCTCCAGCACGACCGTCACGATGGCGTCGCGATCGAGCGAGCCGGTGAGGCTCTTGCCGAGATCGTTCAGCGCCTGCAGCTCACGCGCGCGGGCCTCGCTGGCCTTCTGGCTCCGGTCGAGCCAGCCGAACACCACCGTCGCGAAGAAGAACACGCCGACGGCGAGCACGCCGAAGAAAACGATGGAGGCGTACCAGTCTGCGGTGGAATCTCCGAGCAGCCCCTCCGTCGTCAACCGAAGGAAGAGGACGAAGGCCAGCGGCATCGCGATCGCGAGCCACTTCATCCGGTTCAGATTCAACGAGATGGCGCCTCACCCCCTTCCGCAACCCGCGCGGGGGCGGAGATGATTTTGTTCATCGTTATCAAAGCATGGTCGGCAGTCTAATCCCACGGACACAGGGCCTCACTGCGGGAGCCATATGTACCTTTCTTCACATTCCCCCCCAATTATGCCTGATTCCCGCCGAACCTGCGCGGGTGTGCCCAAGATGTCACGCCGGATACTGCCAGCGCCGTCCCGGCTGCGTGATCATGAGTCTGGTGAGTTCTCTGGAGGCAGCACAATGAATAGCCAGCGTATGACAGCACCCGGCTCCCGGTTCAAGCTCGGCTTCCTCGGTCCGGTGGCCGTGGGCGTCGTGCTGGTCGTGGCAGCCTTCGTCGTCGCGTCGATCTTCACGGGCTCGTCGAGCGAGTCCGACGGGACGAAGGACGCGATCGCCAAGGCGGAGGAGCAGGTCCGCAACGACCCCAATAGCGCCGAGTTGCGTGTCGCCGTCGGCGACGCCTACCTCAAGGCGAAGCGCTGGGACGACGCGCTGTCCCAATACCGCGAAGCGCTCAAGATCGATGCCAACCGCGAGGACGCGATGTTCGGCATCGGCGTGGCGAGCAGGGAGACGGGCGACCTCAACGGCGCCGGTGTCGCGCTGCAATCCGTGATCGAGATGAATACCGGCAAGGAGAACAACGCGCTCAACCCGCGGCTGCAGAGCGCGCACTTCTACCTCGGCCAGGTCCTGAGAGAACAGGCCCGCTACGACGACGCCATCAATGAGTTTCGTGCCGCGCTGGCGCTGAACCGCGCCGACGCGGACACCCTCTTCGAGCTCGGCAAGACGTTCGCCCTGAACGGAAACAACGACGACGCGTCGCAGGCGCTCGACGTCGCGCTCGCCTTCGTGCCCGACTTCAAAGAGGCCTACGCCGAGACGGAGAAACTGGCGTTGACCATGGGCGACCAGGCCAAGGCCGACTACGCGCGCGCGATGCTGATGGTTCTTGACGGCAAGGCGAGCGACGCCGTGCCGATCCTCCGGAGCGCGGCAGAGCAGGGCGGGAACGCCCACTACTACTGGGCGCTCGGGTACGCGCTCGAGCAGACCCAGGACCGGGAAGGCGCCATGGCCGCCTACCAGAAGGCCGTGGACATCAACCCGGGTGAGCAGATGGCCGCAGAGTCGCTGCGACGCATGCAGGCAGGTGGCTAGCCATGATTACCCTCGACCAACCCGATGACCGTCGCCGTGATCGCAAGCGTCTCTTCCTGCTGGCGTTCCTGCTCTTCCTGCTGTTCCTGGCTGCGATCGGAATCTTCACGCTTCTCATCACGCGGGGCGGCGCTCCACGCGCCGGGCTGCCCGGCGCGCTCGGCGGCGGCTCCAAGGCATTCCCGTTCGATCGCACCCTGACATCGGTTTCCAAGCCGCTCGGCATCGCGCTGAGCCCGGACGGAAAGAAGCTGTTCGTCGCCGAGGGCGACGGCGCCTACGCCGTGCAGGTCTTCGACACCAAGGGCAACAAGCTCGGCGAGCTGACGCCGCCCCATTCCACGGAACTGACGCGCCAGCCGGCAAACATCGCCATCGCGTCCGACGGCGCCGTGTACGTGGTCGAGCGCAAATTCGCCCAGATCGTGATCTACAACGCCGATGGCACGTTCCGCGATACGTTCAACCCGCCCGGCTTCGGGCACTGGGCGCCGACCGGCATCGCGATCGACAAGGACGGCCTCATCTACGTCAGCGAGGCGTACGAGGACATCGGCATACAGCGCCACCGCATCTACATCCTCCACGCCGACGGCAGCCTCGTGCGCTGGTTCGGCCAGAAGGGCGACGGCGGGAGCGACCTGATGTACCCAACCCACCTGGCGGTGGATGGCAAGGGGCGCATCTGGGTCGGAGACATCACCGGCGTCAAGGCCTTCGATTCCGAAGGCGTTTACCTCTTCCGGCTCAAGGGCGAGGGCGACGACGGCGTCACGCTGCCGGGCGGCCTGACCTATCACGACGACAGGCTGTTCGTGACGGATGTGACGAACCACCGCGCCATCGTGTTCGACGTGGGCGGCGACGCCCCCGAGTTCGTCGGGCAGTTCGGGGAGCTTGGGTTCGACAAGGGCCAGCTTCGGTATCCGGCGGGCATAGCCGTTTCGGACAGCAGAATCTATATCGCGAATCGCGAAAACGGCCGCATCGACACATGGACGCCGTAACAAGTATGCCGCTTAATCAAGCAAGAAGGGGACAAGCGCCCCTGAATCGACTCAGAACCTGGGAGGGGGTGAAAGAATGAAACGGTTCAAACTTCTTGGATTGGTAACGCTAGGAATCGTCCTGGCCGGCGTCGGACTGGCATCGTGGGCCACGCCGGCGTCGGCTGCCGCGGGCCCGCACGGCGGCTACACGCTGACTACGTCCGCGTGCGCCGGCTGCCACCGGGCTCACACGGCCGTCAGTCCCAACCTCGTCAAGGCCGACACCATCTACGGCCTCTGCACGAGCTGTCACGGCGGCCTCGTATCGACTGACGTCGTGCACGGCGTCCTGCTGGGCGCCACGAACACCGACGGCGTCACGCCTCGGAAGCTCAACGGCGGTGGCTTCGTTCAGCAGAACGGCGTCAACGTGACGTCGCGGCACAAGGTCGAAGACGTGCCGATCAACGGCACGCCCTTCATCGGCACCGTGACGGCCTGGGGAAGCCAGAACGGCGACGGGACGCCGGTGGCCGACGCGGGCGTGGGCGTCAACGGCGTTCTGGAGTGCACGAGCTGCCACAACCCGCACGGCAGCACGAACTATCGGCTCCTGAACGACTACGACCCCTCTGGGCACGGCACGGCCGCGTCGCAGAGGTGGGTCGCCAGC
Organism: uncultured Dehalococcoidia bacterium; assembly: GCA_964371095.1. GTDB lineage: Bacteria > Chloroflexota > Dehalococcoidia > DSTF01 > JACRBR01 > CAYJMJ01. The sequence continues at coordinate 9,892 of CAYJMJ010000052.1, forward strand.
GACCCGGATTTGCTGAACTTCGTTGCGTACCAGGTGCTCGCCACCCGCGACGACGCTCCGAACTACGGGTTTGACTTCACGAACCCGGCCGACTGTCCTCCACCGGTCACGGTGCCGGCCGGCACGTCGACGCCGTACGGCGGCGGCAACCCGACCGGAAACCGGTGTATCCAGCGGTTCACCTCAGGCGTCCTCCTGGCGACGCCTGCGGCGGCTGAAAACGGGACGAAGGGCATGAACGCCTTCTGCGCGACCTGCCACAAGTCGTACCTGACGCTGAGCGGCTCTGCCCACCGGCAGAACTCGCTCAACACGCCAGTGTCGACGGTGGGCCCAGGCACGCCGACGGCGATCCCGGCCTACATCTACCCGGGCACGCAGGACTCCGGCGACGGGTATGGCAACATCCCGCGCTACCGGCACGCGGTCACGAAGAACCGCAGTGTGACGAGCTACCCGAAGAACGCGTTGCGGTTCGCCGCGCTCGGCATCGACCCGAACCCGTCGGGAAGCCTCGAGTACCGGGCCATGGGCTGTCTGACGTGCCACTACGCGCACGGCAGCGGCGTGGCGGCCACGCCGGCCGCGGGCGATCCCGCGCCGGAAGGACCAGCGGGCGACAGCGCACTGCTGTTCGTGGACAACCGCGGTGTGTGTCTCTCGTGCCACCAGTCGGTGACCGGGGTAGCCACACTGACGGCGACTCCGGTGCCGCCAACGGCGACGGCAACACCGTAGGGACCAAACCGGGGGAACCTGGGAAGCTGTAGCCGGCGCTCCCAGGAACCTCTCGGACCCGCAGCGAACCGATCGAGCCGCACCCATTCCGGGTGCGGCTCGTCCCTTTCCCGTTCGGTTGTCCCTCTGCGCCCTTGGCGGTCAGCCAACACACCGCCGCCGTACGTCGTCGCGCCGGCATCGACCGGCGGTGAGTTGTGCCTGGCGAAGGGGCTTCGGTATACGGTGGGTATACCTTTCGGACAGCAAGATACATGTCGCCAATCGCGAATACGGCCGATCGACACATGGACGCTGTAACAAGTATGCCGCCTAATAGAGAGAAGGCGACAAGCGCCCCTGAATCGGCTTTGAACGTAGGAGCGGGGAAGAAGTATGAAACGGCTCAAACTCAAACTTGTTGGATTGGTAACGCTGGGAGTTGTCCTGGCCGGCGTCGGGCTGGCCACCTGGGCCGCGCCGGCCTCGGCTAACGGGGGCCCTCACGGCGGCTACACGCTGACGACATCGGCGTGCGCCGGCTGCCACCGGGCTCACACGGCCGTCAGCCCCAACCTGGTCAAGGCCGACAGCATCTACGGCCTGTGCACGAGTTGCCACGGAGGCCTCGTGTCGACTGACGTCGTGCACGGCGTCCTGCTGGGCGCCACGAACACCGACGGCGTCACGCCTCGGAAGCTCAACGGCGGTGGCTTCGTTCAGCAGAACGGCGCCAACGTGACGTCGCGGCACCTGGTCGAAGACGTGCCGGTCAACGGAACGCCCTTCGTGGGCACCGTGACCGCCTGGGGAAGCCAGAACGGCGATGGGACGCCGGTGGCCGACGTGGGCGTGGGCGTCAACGGCGTTCTGGAATGCACGAGCTGCCACAACCCGCACGGCAGCACGAACTACCGCATCCTGAACGACAGCTCGGGCGCCAGTCACCGCTGGGTTGCCAACGACCCGGACATCCTTGACTTCGTGCAGTACCAGGTACTCGCCACTCGGGACGACGGTCCGAACTACGGGTTTGACTTCACGAACGTGGCGGACTGCCCGCAGTACCTTTCCACGCCCGGACCGGGCACGAAGTGCGTGCACAGGTACGCATCGGGCGTCACGTCGTCGACGGTGGTCGACACGGCGAAGGGCATGAACGCGTTCTGCGCGACCTGTCACAAGTCCTACCTCACCCTGCGCCGCTCCGAGCTCCGGTTCAACTCGCTGAACACTCCCGTTGCGACGGTGGGTCCAGGTACGCCAACGCTCGTCCCGCCGTTCGTCTACCCGGGCGTGCAGGACGCGAACGATGGCAACGGCCCCATACCGCGCTACCGCCACCGCGTTGCGGCTGTGTTCAACCTGAGTGAACGCCCGAAGCAGGGGATTCGGTTCGCCGCACTCGGCGTCGACCCCAACCCGTCGGGAAGCCTGAATTACAACTCACTGGGCTGTCTGACGTGCCACTACGCGCACGGCAGCAGCGCCGCGGCGACGCCGGCTCCGGGCGATCCGGCGCCGGAAGGACCAGCGGGCAGCAGCGCCCTGCTGTTCTACGACAACCGAGGAGTGTGCATCACCTGCCACCAGACGGTGGGCGGCGTGGCCACACTGACGGCGACTCCGGTGCCGCCAACGGCGACGCCAACACCGTAGCGAACAAGCCGGGGAAACCTGGGAAGCTGTAGCCGGCGCTCCCAGGAACCTCTCGGACACTCAGCGAACCGATCGAGCCGCACCCATTCCGGGTGCGGCTCGACCCTTTCTCCGTTCAGCCGCCGGCCACCTGCACGCTCACAAGCCTGCCGGCGCCTCCGGGGCGCGCGCGGTCACGCCCGGGAATGGGTCGCAAGGCACATGCGAGAACAGATCGAACGGCTGTGCATCCGGCGGACAGCGTGCCGGATCATAGAGTGGAGAGTAGGTGTGAGGTGGAGAGGGACAGGCGGGGCTGGCTCCTGGATGTGGCCGTCACGGCCGTCGTGGTGATCGGCGGATTCGCCGCCCTGACCGTCGTCACGGGGCACGCGTACGCGAGCCTGCCGGGCGCCACCCGAGCGAGCTCTCCCGCGGTGAGCGCCATCATCGGAACGCAGAGCCCGCACGGGCCGACGCCCGCCTGCGCCACGTGCCACCGCGGCCACACCGCGACCGATCCGAACCTCCTCGTCGCGAGTGACAACGACAGCACGATCTGCACGCGCTGCCATTCCGCGGGCGGAGCCGAAGAAGTGTCTTCGCACTCCAACATCGACTTCTCGGGCGCCACGCAGACGCCGTTCTACGCGAGCTGCGCGACCTGCCACGACCCGCACGGCGATCCGGACGCCGCCGGCGGCAACAGGAACATGATCCGCACGAGCATCAACGGCCTGCCCGTGAACTTCACGGCGTTGTCCGGTCCCGGCTCGTTCGACGACGGCGTCGACGACGGCCAGCACAACAGCATTTGCGTCGTCTGCCACACGACGACCGCGCACAACAGCGTGACGAGCACGGAGCTGATCGGCCAGGGACATGATCCGGTCGGCGGCGACTGTATGGCGTGCCACCCGCACGGTGGCAGCGCGACCTCCCGCTCCGGGTTCATGCCGAACATCACGCCCACGCCGACGCCAACGCCGACCGGCACGCCGAGCGCGACCCCATTGCCGACCGACACGCCGCTGCCGGCCACTCCCACGGACACGCCGCTGCCGGCCGCGACCGCCACCGATACGCCCACACCGACCGACACGCCAGTTCCGACCGACACACCGACAGCGACGCCAACGCCATAGGGAGGCGGTATGGACAGCGACGACCGCGGCAGTCTCCATGACGGGCCGCCGGACGCCCTCGCGGGAGACGTGAGCGGGCGTTCACAAACGTTACGGCGATACGGCGAAAGGCCCGGCTCGCCGACGGCCAGCTTCGACAGGCCTCCCGGCATCACCCATTCAGGCGACAAGATATATGCCCTCGGCAGGGGGAATAGGCAGATCGATACATGGACGAGGTAAAGAGATTCGCCGCCTAATCACAGTAGAAGGGCGTACGCGCTCCTTCATCGAAGCTGAATTCGGGAAGCAATGCAGCGAATGAGTCAGTTCAGGTTCGTCGGACTCGCGGCCATGGTCATCGTCCTGGCCGGCGTCGCGCTGGCCACGTGGGCGACGCCGGCGTCCGCCAACGCGGGCCCGCACCCGTATGGCTTCGCGCTGAACACATCGGCGTGCGGCGGCTGCCACCGGGCTCACACGGCCGTCAGCCCCAACCTGCTCGCGGCCGAAAACGTCTACAGCCTGTGCACCAGCTGTCACAGCGGCGTGGTGGCGACCGACGTCGTGCACGGCGTCCAGCAGGGAGCGATGAACACCGACGGCGTCACGCCCCGGAAGCTCAACGGCGGCGGCTTCGTCCAGCAGAACGGCGCCAACGTGACGTCACGGCACAAGATCGCCGACGTGCCGATCAACGGCACGCCCTTCGCGGGCACCGTGACGGCCTTCGGTAGCCAGAACGGCGACGGCACGCCGGCGGCCGACGTGGGTGTGGGCGTCAACGGCATTCTGGAGTGCACCAGCTGCCACAATCCGCACGGCAGCACGAACTACCGCATCCTGAACGACAGCACGAGCGCCAGCGCCAGGTGGATCGCCAGTGACCCCGACCTGCTCAATTGGGTGCAGTACCAGGTGCTCGCCACCCGCGACGACGGCCCGAACTACGGCTTCGACCTCACCAACGTGAACAACTGCCCTGCGGCCGTCGTCACCTTCCCGGCCGGCACGGCGACCCCGTACGGCGGCGGCACGGGACCCGGCAGCCGCTGCATCCAGCGGTTCACGTCGGGCATCATCGTGTCCTACGCGAACGGCGTCAGCGGCACGGCAACGGTGACCGTTCCTGACCCGACGAAAGGCATGAACGGGTTCTGTGCGACCTGCCACAAGTCCTACCTGACGCAGAGCGGCTCCGCGCACCGCCAGAACTCGCTGAACACGCCGGTTGCGACCGTGGGTGCCGGCACGCCGACGGCGCTCCCCGCGTACTTCTACCCGGGCACGCAGGACGCCAACGACGGGAACGGCAACATCGCACGCTATCGGCACGCGGTCGAGAAGATCCGCAACACAACCAGCTACCCGAAGCAGCCGTTGCGCTTCGCGGCGATCGGCATCGACCCGAACCCGCCCGGCGCCATCGAGTACCGCGCCATGGGCTGCCTGACGTGCCACTACGCGCACGGCAGCAGCGCGGCGCAGACGCCGGCGGCGGGCGACCCGGCGCCGGAAGGTCCGGCCGGCGACAGCGCGCTGCTGTTCTGGGGCAACCGCGGCGTGTGCGTCTCGTGCCACCAGACGGTGGGCGGCATTGCCACGCTGACGCCGACTCCCATACCGCCAACCGCGACGCCGACACCCTGAGAGTGTCCTGAATGGTCTGTCCCATCCGTGGCGCGGGCGTTCAGCCCGCGTAGCGCTGATTCAAGGCACCCCTGCATTGACCTGGCCACGGTAGTCGAGCCCTTCATCACCCCGCCGGCGAGGCGCCACCGCGCGTGAGGCAGCCTTCGCGCGGCCGCGCCCGTGGTGGGCGGTCGCCGGCCTATTCGCCGAGGTACGTCTTGCGGACGACGTCGCTGGCCGCGAGTTCTCGCGCGGGCGCTTCCAGCGTGACGATGCCGGACTCCATCACGTAGCCCCGGCTGGCGACCTGGAGCGCCATGGCGGCGTTCTGCTCGACGAGCAGGATCGTCGTACCGCCGCGGTTGATCTCGATGATCGTGCGGAAGATCGTTTCCACCAGCACCGGCGACAGACCCATCGATGGCTCGTCGAGCAGCAGCAGGCGCGGGCGCGCCATCAGCGCGCGGGCGATGGCGAGCATCTGCTGCTCGCCGCCCGAAAGCGTGCCCCCGTCCTGGCGGATGCGCTCCCGCAGGCGCGGAAACAACGTGAGCACGCGCTCGAGGTCCTGCTCGATCTCCGATGCGGAGCGGCGCTGATACGCGCCGAGCCGCAGGTTCTCCATGACCGAGAGCCGTCCGAAGATCTTGCGTCCCTCCGGCGACTGGGAGATGCCCAGTGCGACGATCTGGTGCGGCGGTACGCGATCGATGCGCCGCCCCTCGAACCAGATCTCGCCGCCTCGGGGCCGAAGCAGCCCGGAAACCGTGCGGAGCGTCGTGGACTTGCCCGCTCCGTTCGCGCCGATCAGCGCGACGATCTCGCCCGTCTCGACGTGCAGCGAGATGCCCTTGATCGCCATGATCTGGCCGTAGCCCGACACGACGCCCTCGATCCGCAGGTGCGCCGAGGCCGCGGCGGCGCTCGTCTGCGCGGTCATGGCGCTCCCTCGCTCAGCAGCCGCCCGGTGCCGAGGTACGCCTCGATCACGCGGGCGTCACGTTGCACCTGCTCGGGGCGGCCCTCGCTGATCTTCTCGCCGTGGTCCAGCACCGTGATGTACTCGCAGACGCCCATCACCACGCGCATCTGGTGTTCGATCAGGATGATGGTCATCTTCAGGTCGTCGCGCAATTCGCGGATCAGCCGCACCATCGACAGGCTCTCGCCGGCGTTCATGCCCGCGGTCGGCTCGTCGAGAAGGAGCAGCCGAGGCCGGACCGCCAGCGCGCGCGCGATCTCGAGCCGGCGCTGCTCTCCGTACGCGAGATTACGGGCCAGCTCGTTCTCCCGCCCGGCAAGGCCCACGAACCGCAGCAGCTCGACGGCCGTCTCGACAGCGGCGCGCTCGCCGCGGGACGTGGCGGGCGGACGCACGATGGCCGTGAGGACGTTCGTACCGATGTGCAGGTGCGCGCCGACGAGCACGTTCTCGATCGCCGTCATGTTGGCGAACAGGCGGATGTTCTGGAACGTCCGGCTGATGCCTGCCCGGGCGATCCGGTGGAGCGGCTTGCCGTCGATGCGCTTCCCCTCGAACCAGATCTCGCCGGCGGTCGGGCGGTAGAAGCCGGTGAGCATGTTGAAGAACGTCGTCTTGCCGGCGCCGTTCGGCCCGATGATGCCGACGATGGTCCGCGGCTCCACGTCCAGGCTCACGCCGTTGACGGCCACGAGGCCCTGGAACGAAAGTGAGACGTTGCGTACGGACAGGATCGCCATGCTACGTCGCGACCTCGGCCTCGATCAGCTCCGCCTGTTTGAATTCGGCGGCGCGGCGGTACGACGGCAGCAGGCCCTCCGGCCGCAACACCATCACCGCGACCAGCGCCGCGCCGAAGATGACAAGCCGGTAGTCGGCGCCGAGATTGTCGAGATGGATGAACGCGAAGTCGACGCTGAAGTCGCGCAGCACCTCGGGCAGACCGATCAGCAACATCGCGCCGAGGAGGACGCCGCGCACGTTGCCCATGCCGCCGATGATCACGAGCGCGATCACGTTGATCGACACGTCGAGATTGAAATCGCTCGGGAAGACGGCGCTCTGTTTCGCCGCGTAGATCACGCCGCCCGCGCCGCCGATCGCCGCGCCGATGGCGAACGCCAGCAGCTTGTACACCGTCGTGTCGACGCCCATGCCCGCCGCGACGTCCTCGTCCTCGCGGATCGCCTCCCACGCGCGGCCGACGCGGGAGTCGCGGATCCGCTCGGCGGCGAACGCCGCCACGAAACAGCCGGCGATGACGACGAAGTACAGCTCGAATGGGCCTGCCAGCTCCTTGTTGAAGAACTCCGGCTTCGGGATCGAGAAGACGCCGACCGGGCCGTTCGTGAGCTCCTTCTCGTTGTTGACCATGATACGGATGATCTCGCCGAAGCCGAGCGTGACGATGGCGAGGTAGTCGCCGCGAAGCCGCAGCACGGGCACGCCCAGCGCTGCGCCGACGAGGCCGGCCAGCAACATCGCCATCGGCAGCACGAGCCAGAAACTGGTGCCGACGTCGAACCCGCCGCCGTACACGGGGGCCGCGATCAGCGCGTAGAGGTAGGCGCCCGTCGCGAAGAATGCAACGTATCCAAGGTCGAGCAGCCCCGCATAGCCCACGACGACGTTGAGGCCGATGCCGAGCAGGCTGTACAGCGCGACGTCGAACATGATGGCGCGCTCGAACTTGTCCATGTAGTACGGCAGCGCGACGAGCGTAGCGCCGAGCACCAGCACGCCGAACAGGTTCTGACTGCCCCTGAGAAGGACGTACACCGCAACGACGATGACGGCGAACGCCCAGCGGATCTCCAGGTGCTCCGGCGCGAGTCCCGCCGCGACCCCGAGGAGCGGCAATACGGCGAACTGGCCGTACTTCAGGAGCGGCGAACTGGCCGCACTATCGCGCAGCCGCGAGAGGACGTCGGCAGCGCCCGGTTCGCGCGTCATGCGCGTTTGTCCTCCCGCTTGCCGAAGATGCCCCACGGCCGGAAGATCAGCACGCCGACCAGCAGCACGAACGCGACCACGTCCTTGTACTGCGCGCCGAAGAGCTTCGTCGTGACGGCCTCGCTGAGGCCGAGCACGTAGCCGCCGGCCATCGCGCCAGGCACGCTGCCGATGCCGCCGAGGACCGCGGCCGTGAACGCCTTGATGCCCGGAATGAACCCCATGCCGGATGTCACCGTCGTCACGTACATGCCGTAGACGACACCCGATGCGCCCGCGAGCGCCGCGCCAACGACGAACGTCGTGACGATCGTGCGATCCACGTTGATGCCCATCAGCGCGGCGGTGTCCCGGTCCTCGGCGACGGCCCGGATGGCCGTGCCGGCCTTCGTCCGCTCGATGAACAGGTAGAGCAGACCCATGAACAGGAGCGAGAGCGCGATCAGGAAGATCTGCACGTACAACACGTGGACTTCCCCCATCTGGATCGTCGTGCGCGGAAACACCGTCGGGTAGACCTTGCCCTCGGCGTCCGTGACGCGCAGCATCACGTTGCGCAGCAGGATCGAGACGCCGATGGCGCTGATCAACGGCGCCAGGCGCGGCGCGTGGCGCAGCGGCCGGTACGCGACGCGCTCCATCACCACGGCAAGCGTGACCGCCACGACGATGCCGAGCAGGATCGCGATGGCGATCGTCGCCACGGGCACCTGGTCATTGAGACTGCCGTGGTTCTCGAACTCGGTGAGCGTGTAGTAGCCGGTGAACGCGCCCATCATGAACAACTCGCCGTGCGCGAAGTTGATCATGCGCAACACACCGTAGACGAGCGTGTACCCCAGGGCGATGACCGCGTAGACGCCGCCGATCGTCAGGCCGTCGATGAAGAGCTGAATCCACTGCTGCATGAACGCCCTTGCGGTCTACGCAGCGCCGGGAGGCCGCGCCGTGCGCACGGCCTCCCGGTGCTCGATGTCGTCGCGCGGGCGTCCTACTGAACGCGCGTGAGCTTCTCGTCCTTCACCTGGTCGATCTCGTTCACCGCGCCAACGACCGTGCGGTCGCCGACGTCGTTGAAGGCGATCTGTCCCGACGGACCCGTGTAGTTGGTCGCGCGAACGGCCGCGATCAGCTTGTCCTTGTCGATGACGAGGTTTCCACTCCCATCGACGGTGGCGACCTTCTCGATCGCCGCAAGGACGATGTTCACCGCGTCGTACGTCTGTTCCGCGAACTGCCCGGGCTCGGAGTTGAACTCCGTCTTGTGGGCGGCGGCGAACTTGTCGTACAGCGTCGTGTCGGTCGGCTTCGGTCCGCGGCTCACGTAGGAACCCTCGGCCTTGCCGCCCGCCTGGTCGATGTACTTCTGGTCGGCGATGCCGTCCGCGCCCATGAAGGACGCGCTGACGCCGGCCTCGCCGAGCTGGCGGACGAGAATCGCGCCTTCGGCGATGAATCCGCCGAACACCACGATGTCCGGGTTCTCACCCTTGATCTTCGTCACGACCGGGGCGAAGTCCTTCTCGCCGACCGTGACGGCCTCTTCGCTGGCGACCTTGCCGCCGAGGTCCGTGAACGCCTTCTTGAAGACCTCCATGAGGCCCTTGCCGTACACGCTCTGGTCGTCGACCAGCACGGCGTTCTTCTTGCCGAGTGTCGTGTAGGCGTACTTGGCCATCTCACCGCCCTGGGTGGCATCGTTCCAGGCGGTGCGGAAGAAGTTCTTCTTGCCCTGCGCCGTCACGCTCGGGTTCGTGGCCGAGGAGCTGACGACGAGCAGGTTCTCCTTCGAGTACGGGTCAAGCGCGGCCACCGCGCCGCCCGAGCACATCGGCCCGACAATCGCCACCACCTTGTCGGTGATCAGCTTGTTGGCCGCATCGACCGAGCCGGGGCCCGAGCAGAGGTCGTCCTGCGCGTCGAGCTCGACGGTGAAGCCCTTGATCTCGCCCTTCTCCTTGACGGCGAGCTTCGCCCCGTTCTGGATGGCGAGGCCCAGCTGGGCGTTGTCCGTCGTCAGCGTCGTGCTGAGACCGATCTTCAGCTTGTCGCCCTTCTTGACGGTGATGGTGCCGCCGGCGCCGGCCGCCGCCGTGCCGCCTGCCGCCGCCGACGCCGCGGGCGTCTTGCCGGCGCCGCCCTTCGCCGCGGTGGCGGTCTTGTCGGCGCTGCTGGTCCCCCCTCCTTATGCAGCCAGGATGGCGGTCAGCGCGGCTACGATGACCGCGAGCAGCAGCATGCTGGCCCTCGGTCGTGATCTTTGCCCGGTCTTAGGCATTAGCGGGTCTCCCTCCTCCAATTGGTTCCGTTTCCGGCCGTCTGCCGAATCGCTCTTATTATCGGGGCTAAACGCGGCGAGTCAATCAGGTTATGTCGAGCCGGGGACGAACGTGGCCGGCGCCTCAACGTTCCCTCCGCCGCATCATCTCCCCCACCCGAGGCGGCCAATCTCGACCCGCGTCCCATCGGACCCGCTCCGGGCCGGACACACAGACAGTGGATTGCGAGCGCAGTACACTCGCGCCATGGGCGATGAGCAGGGCGAGCGTCCCGTCCGGCCGGCCGACCCGTTCGGCGAAAGCCGCCGCATGCTGGGTAGCGCCTACCGCCGCGCCGACGGCGCTCTCGATCGCGGTGAACAGCGCGTGTTCCGCGTGCTCTGGTTCTTCCTGCCGGAGACCTCCATCGCCCGCAACCGGCGATTCCAGTACCTCATGGCCTCGACCTTCTTCTCCGACGCCGGTCGCGACGCCCTGAAGTACGGCGCGCTCATCGCCGTCGTGAGGAGCAGCGG
>CAYJMJ010000053.1:0-20169 GCA_964371095.1 uncultured Dehalococcoidia bacterium
TCCGATCCACGCTGTTCAACGTCCCCACAGCCGGCGCTGTCGCCGTCGGCGTCGCCACCGGCACCGGTGTCGAGGTCGGCCGCACGGGGGTCGCCGTTGGCGGCGCCGGCGTGGGCGTTGGCGGCGCCACCGTCGGAACCGGCGTGCTCGTCAGTGTCGGCGGCGCCACGGTCGCCGTGGCGGTCGAGGGCGCGGCCGCCGGAGTCGGCGTGCTGGTCGATGGCGCTGGCGCCACTGTGGCGGTCGCAGCTGCCGGTGTCAGCGTATTCGTCGGCACGGCGGTGGCCGCGGCAGTGGGCGCCGCCGTCGGCGTTGGCGTCGGCGTGGTCGTCGACCGACGCGTGATCGTCGCCGTCGGCGTCGCCGATTCGGCCGATGACATCGTGAGCTGAGCCACGGCGTCGCCTCTCGTGTGGTAGTACTCGAGCACGATCGTATGCATACCCGCCGCGACCGTAGTAGTCGTCAAGTACGCCGTCGGCGCCTGGTTCCACCAGTTGATCAACACGGTCCGGCCGTCGACGGACAAGCGCGCGCCGCCGTCGTGCACGGTACGAAGATCGTACGTGCCGCCCGGCAGGTCCAGCGTCACCGTCCAGCGCACGGAGAAATCATCCGGGCGGATGCCGGGCGCCGGTGCGCCAGGCCAGTTGAACGACAGGTCCGGCCCGTCGATGCGAGACAAGGCAGGCGCGCCGCTCAGCGTCGTGTTGTTGAAATAATCGCCCCGCCATTTCGACGTCGACGCCGAGGCGGTGGACTTTGTCCGCCGATGACGCGATGGCTCCGGTGCGCGCCTCGGCCGGGACGATCGCCCGGCCGACACACCGGTCGATGTGGTCGCGGTCGAGAGCGGCACGGCCACCGGCCGCGTGCGCGCGCCCTCAACGCCGCCGTCCGGAGCGATCGCGCTCGATGCGTCGCCGCCGGGAGCGCCGGCCGCCGCGTCCGCTGCCGGGACGCTCCACACCAACGATCCGCCACCCGTGCCAGGCGCGGCGCTACTGCCGCGCGGTCCCGTGCTCGGCCATGACGAAGCCACCACCACGAGCGCGGCAACTCCCGCCACTCCGATCAGCGGCAACCACCGGATCTGCGCCGAGCGCACGGAATTCAGGCATGCGGCAATCTTGTGTTTCACTCGAACCCCCCACGCGTGCCGAGCGGGCCTGTCCCGCTGGCGAGCTAACCCCACGTTGTGAGTGTCGGCTGCCCCATCGGAATCTGTGGCGGGCGAGAGAGCCGATGTGTTGCAGAATCGGCGTAGGTGGATTCACTCACGACGAACGTGAACCGCGCTTCGCAAGGCGAAGTGGCGGCCGCGATCACCCGCACAGTGGGAATGCCGCCCGGCGGACATGCCTCAGCGATCCATCGGTTCGAAGCGTCGGACGCTACGCGGCCTTGCGCGGCCGGTGCTCCAGCGCATGTTCTTCCATTTCGGCGGCCGCGTAGATCTCGGTGAGCCGGCCCGATCGCCAGAGCGCCTCGAGCGCATCGACGGAACGCGGACAGAACAGGCGGCCGCGAGTTGCCATCACTTCGGCGACCGCTTCGTCGAGCGTCCACGCCCGCTTGTACGGTCGCTCCGTCGTCAGCGCGTCGAATGCATCCGCCACTGCCACGATGCGCGCCGCGATCGGTATGGCCTCGCCGCGCAGACCGTCCGGGTAGCCGGTGCCGTCCCAGCGTTCGTGGTGCCAGCGCGCGACTACACGCTCGGTGTCGAACTTCGGCGACTTGCCGATGAGTCGTTCGCCGTGCTGCGGATGCGCCCGCATCTGATCCCAGTCCTCCGGCGTAAGCTTCCCGGCTTTGTGCAGCACCTCGTCGGACAGTCTCAGTTTGCCCAGATCGTGGACCGTCGACGCGAGGCCGATCGCCTGCGCCTCTTCCTCCGTCAGGCCCAGCCGCAGAGCGATCTCCACGCTGTAGTGCCGGATGCGTCGCAGGTGCCCGCCCGTGTGAGGGTCGCGCGCCTCCGCGGCGTCAGCGAGCCGTGACAGCGACTCGCGGCTCTCGCGCTCCAGGTCCGAGTACGACGCCTCGAGCTGATCGCGCAACAGCGCGACGTTGATCGCCGGTGCCAGGTGGTCGGCAATCGTCATCAACACCGTGATGATCTCCTCGTTGAAGTACTCCCGTTCCGTGCTCACCGCGCAGACGATGCCGAGCACCTGGCCGTCGAAGCGGACGGGGCAGACGGCCGCGACCTGAATCCCGGCAGCGGCGATCAGCTCGCGCTCGTAGTCCGGGATACGACCGTCGCTCACCGGATCGACGAGCACGCAGGGCGATTCCAACGCCATCGTCTCGACGAACGCGCGGCCCTCGGGTGAGATGCGCGCTTCGATCCAGCGTTCGCGTGACGCCCCGCTGAAGCCGGACACCACGTTGTACGGAATGGCCCCGGCAAACGGCGCGAGACCCTCGATTGTGACGGTCGTCGCGCCGATGAACTCCGCGATCTTCTCGGTGACGCTGCCGAGGCGCTCCTGCAGCGATCCGCCTCCGGCCAGCACGTGCGCCAGCTCGATGTGGATGTCCCGCTCACGCCCCACCCGGACCGCCTCGACACGCGCCCGCGCGTTGGCCACCACCGCCTGGATAAGGTCGGCGAGCGCCATCACCACCGGCGCATCGGGACGGAACGACCACATCGGCAGACCGGCGAGGGCCAGCGAACCGCCTTCCCCCGATTCGTCCGGAATCGTCGCGTCGATCACCCAGGCATCCGCAGGCAGGCGGGCGCCGAGCGTCGTGGCGCTCAGTGCGTCGCTCGCGCCGGCCTCCGCGCAGGCCGTCTCGAGTTCGGGCTCCGCGGCGGAGACCACCGTCACTCTCGGATGATGCGCCCGCGGCCTGATCGTGATCGCGCACAACGTGAGGCCGAATTCCTCGCGCGCCGCCTCGGTCACCTCCTGGAGTACTTGGGCCATCGTCTGATCGGGCCGCATCGCGCGCCCGACGCGCACGAAGAGCTTCCGCGACGCCCCCGCCAGCGATGCCAGCGATTCGGCCTTCCGTCGATGTTTCTCGCTGTACATGCGGCCGTCCGCCGCCGCAAAGAGCGCCTGGACGCTGTCGCCGTCAGCAGGAAACGTGGCGATGCCGAAGCTGCCGAGCGTCCCGGTCGAAAGCCCTTCGAGCCACTGGTGGCGCAGACGCGCGTCGATGCTGTTCGCTACGGCGACGGCGCCTTCGCGGGTCACTCCGGGCATCAGGAGGGCGAACTCGTCGCCGCCGAGGCGCGCAGCGGCCGAACCGGCTGGCCCGGCCGACTCGAACACCCTTCCCGTTTCGCACAGGACCTTGTCGCCGAACTGATGGCCAAACGAGTCGTTGAGCAACTTGAAATTGTCCAGGTCCGCGACGACCAGGCTCGCGGACCCGTGCTGAAGCCGCGCAAGGTCGATCTCCTGTTCCATGAGTTCGTTGAATGTCCGCAGGTTGAGGAGCCCGGTCAGCGGGTCCTGCTCGGCCATCTCCCGCAACTGGGCCGTAAGGTTCCGCACGTCCTGCAGGCTGCGCTCGATCACCTTCGCATGGCCGATGCGCGCCAGCGTCGATATGGCGACGAATGCGCCCAACCCGATGAGCACCGTTACGTACGACAGGAGCGCTGCGGCCGACCGGGGATCGTGCCGGTGGACCCAATACGCGGCCAGCCCGAGCGTTACGGCGACGATCACGCCGGCCGCGCGGGAGATCAGGACGATCCGGCGTACCTCTACGCGGTCGCCTTCCGGTATGGCTGCACCCGAATTCACGCTTCCGTTATCGGCAGCGGCGTAGGGGAAATCGAGAGCTATGCCGCGGGAACGCCCCGGAGAAACGCCGCAAGCTCCGAGGCCAACGCGTCCACGCCCGGCCACCAGGCATGGCCGGTGCCCGGTACCACGGCCACGTGCGCCCGGGGGCCCTCGTAGGCCGTCAGGCGGTCCGGCGGCGCGACGTCATCGTATTCGCCGGTAATCAGCAGGGTCTGGACGCCCGGCGGTAGCTCCGGCAGCGGCGCCAGCGCCACCGGCGGCGAGACGAGAACCAGCGCCTCGAGTTCGATTTCCCGGCTGATGCCGGCAGCCACGAGGGCGCCGAACGAATACCCGGCCATCACGAGCCCGGCGCCCGGCCGAAGCTCGCGCAATGCCCGAGCGGCGCTGCGGGCGTCTTCGGCCTCGCCGCGCCCGTCGTCGAAGCTGCCGTCGCTTCGGCCGACGCCGCGGAAGTTGAAGCGCAGGGTCGTCGCGCCCGACTCCGCGAACGCGCTCCGCAGCGCCAGCACGACATGGTTGTCCATGTCGCCGCCGTACAGCGGATGAGGATGCAGGACGACCGCCGCGAGCGCGCCCTCACCTTCGTGCAGCATCGCCTCGATGTGCAGGCCGTCGCTTTCGAAGGCGAACGCGCGTTCGTCGCTGCTCAACTGAGGTCTCTCCGTTCGGCCCGGGCGGGTGCGGCTGGCGAACCGCGCAGTGCGCGGCGCCACCAGCTCGCGTGAACCGATTCGGGCGGCACGTGCGCGTCGACGGCCTTCCACAGACCGTCGATGGTCCGCCAGCTCGTGCGGAGCGTGTAGCTCACACCACCGCCGCGGAACCGCACGGCGGCGGCGACAACATCACCGGTATCCGTTATGTCGAGAATGTCGAATGTCCGCGCCCGCGGCAGCGCGGGGGCGCCCATGCCATTTCCGCCGAGCCGCAGCACCGCCTGCGGGGTCATCGTCGATGCGAACGCCGCCACGTCGTCCCGCACCCGTGCCCGCGCCTGCGCCTCCACTGCCTCCCGCACACCCGTGGCATCCAAATCGTCATCCTCCACGTCCATCGCGAACGACGAGCACGCGATCGCGCCCGCCCAGGTCCTTCATAACGTAGCATTCGGCCTCGGGAAAGCAGCGCCCTGCAACTTCCGTCGCGCGCGCGCCGTGCGTGTCGCCAATCTCCGCCGCCAGTACGCCTCCCTGCGCGAGGTGTTCGGGCGACTGCGCCAGCAGCCGCTCGACCAGCTCCGTGCCCGTCTCGCCTGCCTCGAGTGCCAGCCTCGGCTCATGGTCCCGTATCTCCGGCGCCAGCGCCGCCCAGTCCGATGCGCTCACGTACGGCAGATTCGCCACGATCACGTCGAACCGATCGGTGCCGGCCAGCAGGTCGCCCTGCCGCAGCGCCACGCGCTCGCCGAGGCCGTACCGCGTGACGTTTCGTCGCGCGACGGCGAGCGCCTCGACCGACGCTTCTATCGCGGTAACCCGCGCTTGCCGGGCGTTCAGAACGATCGCGACCGCGATCGCGCCGCTGCCGGTGCCGACGTCGGCAATCCTCACATCGTTGCCGCGCGCCTGGATCTCCTGCAGCGCCAGGTCGACGAGCATCTCCGTCTCTGGCCGCGGGATGAGCGCACCCGGCCCACACTCAATGTCGACGCCGTAGAATTCGCGGTGTCCCCTGATGTATGCCAGCGGTTCATGGAGAAGACGCCGCGCGAGCATCGCCGAGAAACGAGCGGCAGCGTCCTGCAATACGACGTCCCGCATCTGCGCAAGCAGGTGGGCACGATCGAGCCCGAGTGCGTCCGCCAGCAACACCTCGGCCTCCAGCCGCGCGTCGTCGACGCCTTCGACCTCGAGGCGCCGTGTCGCTTCGTGCAAGAGTGCCGCTACGGTCGGCGACGGTCCGAGATCCGCGTTCTGGCGATCCTTCGAGTTCATCGCACGCTCCCGGTCCCACGCGCATCAACTTCGGTCGCGGCTGATAGCCAACGGCTCACAGCTGACCGCTGCCATTCGCCTCAATGCGGCTTCGGCGTCGGCGGGCGTCCGCTTGCGGCAAGCACGGCTTCGCGCACGTCCTTCGGCTCCGGAAACCGGCGCTCCGCCTTGTAGTCGAAGACCGTCTCGCCGTCAAATCGGACGGCGAACACGCCGCCGGACGAAGGCACGAGCACGATCTCGTCGGCGATGTCCGGCCGCGCATCGAACAGCTCGCGCGCCAGCCAGAACGCCCGTCCCTGGAACTTGCACGCGGTGCAGAACTCAATCTCGAGCCGATGCTTACCCATCCCGCCCCTCCTCGAGCTGCCGCGCCTCGGTGTCGGCGGACACCGCATCGATCACGTCGTCGATCTCGCCGTCGAGGATTCGCGGCAGGTTGTGCACGGTCAGGCCGACGCGGTGGTCGGTGAGCCGGTCCTGCGGGAAATTGTACGTCCTGATCTTCTCGGACCGCTCGGCACTGCCGATCTGTTGCTTCCGGGTTCCCGCGATCTCCGCCTCCTGCGCACTCTGCCGCTGATCGAGGAGGCGCGCCCGCAAGACGGCCATCGCCTTCGTGCGATTCTTGAGCTGCGAGCGCTCGTCCTGGCATACCACGACGATGCCGGTCGGCAGGTGCGTGAGCCGCACCGCCGTCGCGACCTTGTTGACGTTCTGGCCGCCGGCGCCGCCCGAGTGAAAGATGTCGATGCGCAGGTCGGATTCGTTGACCCCTACCTCGACCTCCTCCGCCTCCGGCAGCACCGCGACCGTCGCCGTCGACGTGTGGATGCGGCCCTGTGCCTCGGTCGCCGGCACGCGCTGCACGCGATGCACTCCGCTCTCGTACTTGAGCCGCGAGAACGCGCCGGTTCCGTGCACCTCGAATACCACTTCCTTCACACCGCCGATACCGATCTCGTTCATCGACAGCATCTCGACGGTCCAGCGACGGCGGTCTGCGTACCTCGTGTACATCCGATAGAGGTCCGCCGCGAACAGCGCGGCCTCGTCGCCGCCGGTGCCGGCGCGGATCTCGACGATCACGTCGCGGTCGTCGCGCGGATCCTTCGGCACGAGCGCGCGCTTCAGCCGCGCTTCCAGGTCCGTCCGCTTCGCCGTCAGCGTCTCGATCTCCTCCCTGGCCATCGCCGCCAGTTCGGGATCGCTGTCGCCCAGCACCGAGCGCGCTTCCTCGATGGCCTTTCCGCTCGATTTCCAGTCGCGATACAGCTCGACTACCTGCTCGATCGATGCGCGTTCCTTCGCCATCGCCTGCAGCTTTTCGTAGTCGCCGCTGATCTCCGGCCTGGCCATCTCCTGGGTCAGGTCGTCGTACCGCTGTTCCGTTGCCTCGAGCCGATCGAACATCGCCACACATGCCGAAACCCCCTGCCGGAGGGGGTTTCTTCCTCTCGTCTCATGGTACCACTCGGCAGCGCTCCGGCCGAGCTACGTCTCCTTCGGCTGTCGTGCGCGAGCGCGCATTTCGCGATGCAACTCGCCGTAGACGCTCTCGTCGCTGCCCTCGATGACCGTCGCGCCGCACACCTTCTCGTAGAACGCGGCGGGGCCGACGCCGCCGATGATCGCGTAGCCGTACCCCATCTCGCGCATCGCCTCGAGGCAGCGCATGAGCAACGCGGCGCCCGCTCCGCTGCCACGCAAGTCCTCTCGCACACCTGTCGGCCCGAAGAAGCCGCGGCGGCTGCACTCGTACGCCGCAAACCCGACGATCCGGCCCTCCTTCACGGCGACAAATCCGGTGATCGGGTGCCCGTTCGAGAACGCCAGCTCCACCTCCGACGCCCAGGTCTCCGTGAACTGTTCGCGCACGAATCGCAGCACCGGCGCGCGGTCCCACGCGTCCATTCGCCGCACGCAGATGCCATGCGCGGCGATCCGCTCGTCGTATGACGCTGCGTCCGGCAGAGCGTAGAGCCGCACCAGCATGTCAGGCATAACGTTCCCTCGCGTTGCGGGTCGATGCGCCGATCAGCCGGTGATCGCCGCCGGCACCTCGGACACCGGGACACGCCGCTCGCTGCGATCCGTGAGGTTCCGGAGCGTCACCTCGCCCGCGGCCATCTCGTCGTCGCCGATGATCGCGACGTAGCGCGCGCCGCGCGCGTCGGCATGCCGCATCTGCGCCTTCAGGCTGCGGCCCGCACCCCCGACGACCACTTGCCGCCCCGTGGCGCGCACGGCGTCCGCCAGCGCGAGCGCGACGGTCGCCGCCGCCGGCGTCAGGTGCGCGATGTAGAGCGCGAGTCCGGGCGCCTCTGGCAAGACGACGCCCTGGCGCTTCATGTTGATGATCAACCGCTCGAATCCCATGCCGAAGCCGATGCCCGGCGTTGGCGGTCCGCCAAGCAGCTCCGCGAGCCCGTCGTAGCGGCCGCCGCTGCCCATGCTGCTCTGCGCACCCTCGACGGCGGGGTGGCACTCGAACACCGTGCGCGTGTAGTAGTCGAGCCCGCGCACGAGCCGCTCGTCGAGCGCGTAGTCGATGCCCAGCGCCTTGAGGTACGACTGCAGCCGCTCGAAGTGGTCGCGGCAAGCGTCGCACAGGTACTCGTTGAGCCTCGGCGCGCCGGCGATGGCTGGCTGGCAGCATTCCTCCTTGCAGTCCAGCAGCCGCAGCGGGTTCTTCTCGAAGCGCATCCGGCAGTCGTCGCAGACCGAAGGCAAGAGCGGCGCGTAGTACGCCCGCAGCGCCTCGACGAAACGCGGCCGGCATGCCTGGTCGCCGATCGTGTTCAGCTTCAGCGTGAAGCCAGTCAGCCCCAGCTCGCGCAATAACGTCCACAGCACGTCGATGACCTCCGCGTCGACGAGCGCGTCGCCGTCGCCGATGGCTTCGATGCCGAACTGCACGTGCTGGCGATAGCGGCCCGCCTGGGGGCGGTCGTAACGGAAGTTCGGCGCGATGTAGCACAGCCGCAGCGGCTGCGGCAGGCTGGCCATCCCGTGCTCGATGTACGCCCGAACGATGGGCGCCGTACCCTCGGGCCGCAGCGCGAGCGTGTCGCCGCCCCGGTCGTCGAACAGGTACACCTCTTTCTCGACGATGTCGGTGCCGGCGCCGGATGTGCGCAGGAACACGCCCGCATGCTCGAACACCGGCGTCTCGATGCGGTGATAACCGAACGACGCGCAGACGCGTTCCGCCATGTCTCGCACGTACTTCCAGTACGGCCAGTCTTCGGGCAGCACGTCCGCGGTGCCCCTCGGCGCCGCGAACTTCTGCGCCCGGCGTGCCTTGGCCTCATCA
Source organism: uncultured Dehalococcoidia bacterium (assembly GCA_964371095.1). Taxonomy (GTDB): domain Bacteria; phylum Chloroflexota; class Dehalococcoidia; order DSTF01; family JACRBR01; genus CAYJMJ01. The sequence continues at coordinate 9,027 of CAYJMJ010000053.1, forward strand.
GCCATGCTCAGACTCCAGATTCTCGTCGAACGACGCAGAATACCAGAGCGCCCGCTTCCGGCGTCCGGATTCGGCGTTCGGGGCTCGCGGTTCGGTACAATCAGGCGTACGTACGCCTGAGCGTACAGGCATACAGACGTGCGGAGCGCGCCAGGGGGTGCCGACAATGTCCCGACGTATGACGATCGTGTTCGACGACGAAGAGCTCTACACCGCCCTGAAGGTCGAGGCCGCCAGGACGCACCGGCCCGCGAAGGACCTCGTGGCGGACGCGCTCGCGCTGCTGTTCGAGTCGACGCGTGAGGAACACGACACGATTCTCATGCGCGCCCGCATGAAGGAGTACGCGAGGCAGGGCGGCGCGCCCGTCGAGAAGATTCTCGAGGAACTGGGGCTCGCCCGGGACACGGCCGCGGCCGGTCCGTCACACTGATCACATGAGGTGCCGCGCAATCCGATGACCACCGTCCTCCACGAACCGACTGTACAGCCGCTGCTCGAGAAGGTCGCCAGCTACCTTCCCGCCGACAAGGTGCGCCTCATCGAGGAGGCGTTCGCGTTCGCCGCGGAGGCGCACCGCGGCCAGCTGCGGCTGACGGGCGACCCGTACATCGTCCACCCGCTCGACGCCGCGATCACCGTCGCCGGGCTCCAGCTCAACGCGGCGGCCGTTGCGGCCGCTCTCCTGCACGACGTGCAGGAAGACTGCGGCGTGCCCAACGACGAAATCAAGCGGCGGTTCGGCGCCGAGGTCGCGCGTCTCGTAGACGGGGCGACGAAGCTCGAGCGCATCCCCTGGCGCGCTCCCGGCGAGCGCCCCGGCGATCGCACCATCCAGGCGGAGAACCTCCGCAAGATGTTCCTCGCCATGGCCGAGGACCCCCGCGTCGTCATCATCAAGCTCGCCGACCGCCTGCACAACATGCGCACGCTCGACGCGAAGCCGCCCGACAGGCAACTGCGCACCGCGCAGGAGACGATGGAGATCTACGCGCCGCTGGCGAACCGGCTGGGCATCTGGCAGCTCAAATGGGAGCTGGAGGACCTCGCGTTCCGCCACCTGCAGCCCGAGCGATACAAGCAGATCGCGCGCCTCATCCAGTCGAAGCGCACCGTGCGCGAGCGCTACGTTGCCCAGGTCGAAAAGATCGTCCGGGAGGAGCTGGAGAAGCACGGCATCAAGGCCGATGTGACGGGCCGGGCGAAGCACATCTACTCGATCGCTCAGAAGGCCGACAAGTACGCCGCCGAGCACAAGACGTTCGAGCAGATCTACGACCTCCTCGCGCTTCGCGTGATCGTCGATACCGTCGGCGACTGCTACAACGCGCTCGGCGTCATTCACGGACTCTGGCACCCCATTCCCGGCCAGTTCGACGACTACATCGCGAGCCCGAAGGAAAGTCTCTACCAATCGCTCCATACGACCGTGATGGCGATCGGCGCGCGCCCGCTCGAGATTCAGATTCGCACGACGGAGATGCACCAACTCGCCGAGTACGGCGTCGCGGCGCACTGGCGCTACAAGGAAGGCGCACACCCGCGCGATCTCCGCTACCAGGAGCGCATGTCGTGGCTGCGCCAACTCATCGAGTGGCAGCGCGAAATGCCGGTCGCCGAGGAGTTCGTCGAGTCCGTCAAGACGGATCTCTTCCGGGACCAGGTCTTCGTGTACACACCGAAGGGCGAGATCAAGGAGTTGCCCGCCGGCGCCACGCCGATCGACTTCGCCTACCGCGTACACACCGACCTCGGCCACCATTGCGTCGGCGGCAAAGTCAACGGACGTCTGGTGTCGCTGAACTACCAGCTCCAGAACGGCGATGTCGTCGAGATACTCGCCGGCAAGAACTCGCGCGGGCCGTCGCGCGACTGGCTCAATACGAACCTCGGCTACGCAAAGGCCGGACACACACGCGAGAAGATCCGCCAGTGGTTCAAGAAGCAGGAACGAGCGGACAACATCGAGCGCGGACGCGAGCTGATCGACAAGGAGCTGCGCCGCCTCAACCTGTCGCTGAGCGAGCACGGCGACGAGATCCTCAAGATCTTCAAGTTCGAGACGCTCGACGACTTCCTCGCCGCGCTCGGATACGGCGGCGTCACGACGGTGAACATGGCGATGCGCCTGGCGCCGCTCATTCACAAGGACGAGGTGCCGCTCGCCGCGCCCGAAGGAGGGCCGGCGCCGCCCCGCACGCAGAGCCACAGCGTCCAGGTCCTCGGCACGGGTGACCTGCTCACCCAGATCGCGCGCTGCTGCAACCCGGTGCCCGGCGATCCGATCATCGGCTACATCACGCGCAGCCGCGGCGTCACGATTCACCGTCTCGACTGCTTCAACGTGCTGCACGAGGACGAAAAGGACCGGCTCGTCGACGTCGAGTGGGGCCGCACCGGGGAGCTGTACCCTGTAGCCGTCCACATCGACGCATGGGATCGCGTAGGCCTGCTGCGCGACCTGTCGATTGTCGTGTCGGAGGAAAAGGTGAACATGGTCGGCGTGCGCACCGAGCACGCGGTCGACCGCGTGACCTCCGTCTACCTCACGCTCGAAACGACCGGAATCTCCCAGCTCAGCCGCCTGATGGCGAAGCTCGAATCGGTGCGCGGCGTCATCACGGTGAACCGCCAGGTCGACGGGCAGCGACGCTCCGCTGGCTCGCTGTAACGCCCGCCCTGCCGCCACGCGCAACCACCAGAGTGCATCGCCCCGTCGCGCTGAGCGCAGCGACGCATCTTGTTTGACGAAGACCTCGCGCCGCGTTCCGCACCGTTCCGGCGGGCGTCAGGCGCCATCACTCCTGGCGGCTCGTCACGTCACTCCTGGACCGCCACCGCGATCAGACTGACGAACGAGTATTCCGGACGCGTGATCTCGTACCATTCCTCGGTCCAGGGCCCCTCGGTCTCGGCCTCCTCGTCGGTCGACGGACGGCTGACCTCGATGTCGAGGTATGGCCAACCTGGCAGCCGCCACGCATATCGCCGGTCGTCGAAGAACACCCCCGGGAATCGCGCGGCCAGCTCGTTCCACGGCATGCCGATGCCGAGACCTCCGATCGTCCGGCCTCGATATCCTTCGAGCGCCCACACTCCGTCGACGACGCCCGCCGTCGCGACCACCACGAACGGTCCGAACTCGAGAAACTCGGCGTCTTCGTTCGCGGCCTGAGTTACCGGCCGCCGTACCATCGGCGTCCCGATGCGGTCAACGACCGCCGCGACCTCCTCGCCGACGTAGATGCCTGCCAGCCCCAGCGGCGTGATCGGCAAGTCCACCAGCAACTCGATCTGTGCGTCCGTCATTCCGCGCCTTGCATCTCACCGGCGTCATGCTCGTTCAGTGCCCGCAGCGCTGCCAGCCGGTCCAGAGCCGCCGGGAGTTCGTCGCCGACCGGACCCTGGCGCACGATGCGCGCCGGCACACCGACGACCGTCGCAGCCTCCGGCACGTCATCGATCACCACCGCATTCGCGCCGATCACCGCCCGCTCGCCGATGGTGATACCGCCCAGTACGCGCGCGCCCGTGCCAATGCGGGTGTACGCGCCGATCGTCGGTCCGCGCGTGCCCATGTCGTCCGAGAAGAAGCTGCCCCGCAGGCCGATGCCGGTGTGGACGCCGACGATCACGCAATCGCCGATCGTCGTCTCGCCGTGCACGTGCGCATCGCCGTGCGGGAAGTAGACGCCGACGCCGAGCTTCACGCCGCGACTGATCGACGTGTGGTGGACGATCTCGATCGTCCGATCGAGCATGCCGGGCAACGGGCCCGTGGGCCAGCGCAGTGCCCATTCGCGCAGGCGGTAGAGGATCATGATTCCCGCCGCGTGATGATTCCGTCGGTAGCGCCACCACCACGCGCCGGCACCGCCCCGCTTTGGCACCCACCCGTCGCCGATCGCGAAGCGGTCGTGCGCCAGGAGGTCCCCTCGAATTGCCGCCAGCAGCCCCGGTCGTCTCATGCCCGCGACTATACCCACGGAGCGCGCGCGGTGCCACGTCGTGAGCGGCGCACGACTGGGCCGGTCGCCCTGCGATTCCCGGGCACGAACCGGTACCCTGTCTCTCACGATGAGCATCGAGATCCGGCGGCCCGCGTCCGGCGAAGAGTGGACGCGCCACGCGGCCATCGCCGCCTACGCCTTCAATAGCGACCGCACCGAGGCGGGCCTCCAACACCGCGGCAGCTATTACGACCGCGACTGGGCGCTGGCCGCGTTCGAGGGTGCCGAAATGACGGCCGGACTCGTCGTGATCCCGTTCGAGCTATTTTTCGAGGGCGCCTCCATCCCCACGGGCGGCGTGGCGTCGGTGAGCTGCCTCCCCGAGCGGCGGCGCGGAGGCTACACGCGCGCCCTGCTCCGTCATGCCCTCGAGACGATGCGCGATGCGGGACAGCCGCTCTCGATGCTCTGGACGCCGCACTACTCGCTCTATCGGCGCTTCGGATGGGAGATCGCCGGCCGCATGATGAGCTACAGCTTCCCTCCCAAGACGGTGCGCCCCCGTCGCCCCGTGCTGGCCGGACGGTGGGAGCGGCTCTCGGCGGATTCGTGGCAGCGGCTCGATGCGCTGTACGCCGCGCATCACGCACCGCGAATCGGCGCATTTCGACGCAACGAGCGGCACTGGCGGCACAGCGTGTTCGAGGAGTTCGGCTCCAAGACCCGCGACGCCGCGATCTGGAGCAACGCCGCCGGCGAGGACCGTGGTTACGTCGTCTACAGCATGCACCACCGCTCGGCTGGCAATTCACCGTTCGGCGAAACCGTGCTGCGCGTCCACGACTGGGTCGCCCTCGACGGCGGAGCCTACGCCGCCGTGCTCGGGTATGTGCTGAGCCACGACCTCGTGACCCGCATCATCATCACGGCCGGCGAGGACGACCGGCTGCCCGACGCCATGGACGAGCCGGCGCATGTCGCCGAGCCGCCCGGCGCCTGGTTCGGCACCATGCTGCGCATCGTCGATGTCGAGCGCGCGATCGCGGCGCGCCCGGCGCCCGCTCACGCCTCGGGTGTCGACGTCGCGATCGCGATCACCGACGAGAACGCACCGTGGAACGCCGGTACGTGGCGCGTCACAGCGCGCGAGGGCCGCATGTCGGCCGAGCGGACGACGGCGTCACCGGGACTCGAGATGGATGTGTGCGCGCTGGCACCAATCTTCAACGGCTTCACGCGGCCCGCCGAGGCCGTCCGCGCCGGCGCCGCTCGCGCGCTAAACGGAGCGGCGCTCGACGCCGCCACGCTGCTCTTCTCCACGAACTTCTCGCCGTATTGCCCCGATGATTTCTAGGAGCGACGCTCGAAGACGCGATGCCTGACGTACGCTTCGACGATGGTTTGCGCGCGCTCGTCAGCAGCGAGCCGTGGCAGGCGGTGGCCGACAACCTCGGGTTCACCGAGGGGCCGGTCTGGCACCCGGACGGCTACCTGCTGTTCAGCGACATCCCCAACAGCCGCATCCATCGATGGCGCGACGGCCGCCTCGAGGTCTACCGCGAGCCGTCCGGCCAGTCCAACGGCCTCACATTCGACGGATCAATGCGTCTCATCGCCTGCGAGCACGAGACCCGCCGCGTCTCAATCGAGATCGACGGCGCCGTTCAATCCCTTGCCGACCGCCACGAAGGACATCGGCTGAACAGCCCAAACGACGTAGTCGTGCGCTCCGACGGGCGGGTCTTCTTCACCGACCCGCCCTACGGCATCACGGAGGAGCAGCGCGAGCTTTCGTTCAACGGCGTGTTCACGATCGCGCCATCCGGAGAACTGACGTTGCTCTCGACGGACTTCGACCGCCCGAACGGCCTCGCGTTTTCGCCCGACGAGCGCACGCTCTACGTCGCAGACACCGCGCGTAACCACGTCCGCGCCTTCGACGTCGCACCAGACGGCACGCTCGCCAACGGCCGCGTGCTCGCCGACGTGCGCGAGGAAGGCCGCCCCGACGGGATGAAGGTCGACCGCGAGGGGCGTCTCTACGTGTGTGCGACGACGGTTCAGGTCTTCGCTCAGGACGGGCGGCCGCTCGGCGTCATCGACTGTCCGCGGATGCCGGCCAACTGCGCCTGGGGCGAAGATGGCTCGACGCTCTTCATCACCGCCCGCACCGCCGTCTACAGCACGCGGATCGCGGCAACCGGCATCGCGCCGTATCTGCGCTGACTACACGCGGCTGCGCTGCCGGTACTGGATCGCCTCCGCCAGGTGGTGGGAGCTGATGCCCTCCGACCGGGCCATGTCCGCGATCGTCCGCGCCAGCTTGAGCACGCGGTGGAATGACCGCGCCGACAATGAGAGCTGCGCCATCGCCAGCCGCAGCAGCGACTGCGCCTGCTCGTCGAGGCGCGCCTGGCAGTGCTCGCGCACTTCCGTCGGCGTCATCTCGGCGTTGCACACGAAGCGGGTGCCGGCGAACCGCGTCGCCTGTACGGACCGCGCCTCCTCCACGCGCTCGCGTACTGCGCGCGAAGGCTCCCCCGCCGCGTCGGAGGCAAGCTTCTCGTACTCGACGCGCGGCACCTCGACGAAGATGTCGATGCGGTCGAGCAATGGGCCCGAGACGCGCTTCTGGTACCGCGTGATCGTCGACTCCGAGCAGGAGCACTCCTTGACCATGTCGCCGGCGAACCCGCACGGGCACGCGTGACGGTAAGAACTACACCAAGCTGCAAAGAGTGGTTCACCTTTGAATGCCCTGCTGGAGGCGGCGTTGGCGCGCGCCCGCGAGGGCGCGTACGTCATTCCGATCTGGTGGACCGACGCCGACGGCACATGCGCCTGCCCGAAACGCGGCCGTTGCACGAGCGCCGGAAAGCATCCGCTCACTGCTCGCGGGTTGAAGGACGCGTCACGCGAACCCAACACGATCCAGCGATGGTGGGCGGAGTGGCCCGAGGCCAATCTCGCCGTCCGCACTGACGACGACGTCCGCGTCGACATCGACCTCGTTGAGGCAGGCGATGGCCTGCTGGCCGCGGACCCCGAGCTGCCCTTCCTGACCGAAGTCGTGCGGACGCCGAAGGGCGGCCTACATATCGCGCTGCGATGCCCGGGGACCAAGACAAGCAAGCTCCACCTCACCGGCGGCCACGTGCTGGGCGACCTGAAGGCGAGCGACGCGTACGTGCTCGTGCCGCCCAGCCGCATCGGCGCCCGCGGCTACGCGCTGGTGAGCCCGGAATGGATCGAACCCTCGGCTGTGGCTGACCCGCTCGCCTGGCTCGCCGACCGCCTGCGGCTGTGCGGCCTCACGTTGGCCGGCACGGCGCGGACGCCCGCGTACCGAGATGTGGACGCCACAGTGCCCGAAGGGTCGAGGCACGACGCGCTCAAGAGCCACGCGGGCCTGGTCTGGGTAGAAGGCATCTCCCCTGCTGCGTTCGCCGCGGCGCTGCACGCGATCAACGAGACGATCTGCGACCCTCCCCTCCCTCGCGATGAAGTAGAGGCCATCGCGCAGCACTTCGTCTCACGCCGCGAGCAGCGGCAGCCGGTAGCGCACCTCGGCACACTCGAACCCGACACTACTCGTTATGTCACGCCAGTCCAGAGCCTGGGCGAGTGGCTGGACGGCGAAGACCCGCCGCTGGACGTCGTCCTGGGGGACGGCAAGGACGGCGCGATCCTGCCGATCGACGGGAAGGGGTTCGTCGCCGGCAGCACCGGCATCGGCAAGACGAACATCCTTCTCCGGCTGGGCCGCTGTCTGGCCGAGGGCACGCCCTTCCTCGGACGGTTCCCCGTCCCTGAGCCCCGCGTTGTGCTCCACGTGGCACTGGAGGGATCGCGCCGCGGCATGCGCAGACGGCTGCGCAAGGTGTGGGGCGACGCGCCGTCCGACATCAAGAGTCGGTATTTCCTCGAGTTCACCCAGCTCAACCTGAGCACCCCGGAGGGCGTTGAGGAGCTCGACCGCCTCATCTCAGAGACGCGCGCCGACGTCGTGATCATCGACCCGCTGCGCAACGCGCACACGTGGGACGAGAACGACTCGCGCGAGACGGCGCTCCTTACCTCAACGCTGGATGGAATCATCGCTCGCCACCGCTGTGCACTGATCGCCGCGCATCACGATCGCAAGAAGCCGCCGATGACGAAGCGGGACTCCGGCACTGACCGCATCCGCGGCTCCACGGCGCTCGCCGGCTGGCTGAGCTTCTGCCTGAGTGTGGAGAAGGACAAGACGCCCGACACGCTGATCGCCGAGTGGACGAAGATCCGGGACGCCGAGGAGGGCATCCCCGAGCTGCTGCTCGCGTTCGACCGGGAGACGCTGGACTACGAGGCAACCGAGCGGACGGCGGCGAGCAAGGTCAGCGACGACGACGTGCTGACGGCCGTCTTCCTTGCAGGTCCGGAGGGGATCAGGAAGAAGGAGCTCGTCGCGATGGTGTGCCAGTCCACGGGCGCCGGCGATCGCACGGTACAGGACCGCATCCGCGATCTCGCCAAGGACGGGCGCCTCATCGAGTTCATCGCGGACGAGGACCGCGCAAGGCGAGCGAAGTCGTACCGGCTGCCGGAGGAGGACCAGTGATGTCGCTTGGCAACGGCTCCGTTGCCAACCAGTTGCCAACCGGGCGTTTGAGTCTCGCTTGGCGGTTGGCAACAGGTCCCCTAAAGGGTAGCGGCTGCCAAGCACGCCGCCGCCCACCCACTTGGCAGCGCGCCGGTTGCCAGGCGGGTGCCAAGCGCGCGTGGACGAGCCGATTAGGGGACCCGGACGGTGGCTCCAACTCGACGGGCCGGGGCGTGTTCGAAATGACACTCGATTGCGGCGGGGCTTTCCCAACCTCGCTCGACGTGACCGCCCATGGCCGGGGAGAACCTCAGCGTCAGTTCAACAGGCTTGTCGCTTTCGAGATGCAGTGGGATGCGGACCGTCTTCCCGTCCGGATCGTCACACTGCACGGCAGGGACGCCGGGCGGCAATCGGTAGATGGTCGTCCCGAAGCCTACGGTGATCTCTGTGAGAACGTCTGGCAACCGAGCGACATTGTGCACTGTGACGCGAATCCGCATGTCTGCGGTGCCCGCGCCTTGGCCGGCGACCCAGGCGTCGAGAACTCTCACCGTCACGTTGGGTTTAGCACGCTCGCGCTCTTCTTCGATTTGCTCCCTGTCCAGCCGCACACGTTCTTCGGCGGCATCGGCGATCCGCTTGGTTTCTGCGACGGCTTGTTCTGCGATCGACCTCGCGTCGCCAGCGTCTCGTTGTGCCCCGTGCACTGCGGTGCGCGTGATGATCGCGCTGGCGACCGTACCCGCAGCCGCGAGAAGGGCGATGACGAGCCCAGCGATTCCGATCCAGGCGCTTGTGTCCATCGGAAGGATGATACAGCGCGCGGCGCGCACGATGACCGAATCGTGTCAGAGCCGATGCCGGCGGACGTACCAGAACAGCGCGCTCGACGTGACCATCGAGACGCATGTGCCGGTCACGAACAGGCCGTCCACGGCCCGCGCGTCCGGGACGACGAGTGAAGCAACGACGAGTGCGACGCAGGTCGCGGAGAGGATAAGGAGGCCGATCGCGATGTGGATCACGGCCCAGAGCCTACCAGACCTGCGTCCAGGACGGAGCAAGCGACGATGACCAAGACGACCGCCGTCACTCAGATCGAGCACGTCGCTATTGACACGCTGCGCCCCGACGCCGCCAATCCAAGACGCATCTCAGACGCCGAGCTTGAGGCGCTGACGCGCAGCCTGCGCGAGTACGGCTTCCTGCAACCCGTGATCGCCCGCCGCGAGGACAAGACGGTCATCGGCGGTCATCAGCGCCTGCTCGCCGCACGCCGGCTGGGCATGAAGACAGTACCGGTGATCTTCGTCGACCTCACTGTCGAGCAAGCCCGCGTGCTCAACCTCGCCCTCAACAGGATCTCGGGTTCGTGGGACGAGGAGCTGCTGGCGCGGATGCTCGCCGACCTGCGGCCGGTCGAGGACGTCGACCTGACGCTCTCGGGGTTCACGGAGGACGAGCTGGGCAAGCTCCTCAAGAGCCTCGACGTGCGTGAGAAGCGCGAGCGGGCCGAGGCCGGGTTTGACGTCGAGGCGGCGCTCGAGGCCGCACGCCGCGCCACACGCGCCCAACGTGGCGAGCTGTGGGCGCTGGGCGACCATCGCCTCCTGATCGGCGACAGCACCGACACGGGCGCCGTGGCGCGCCTGTTCGCCCACGGCGAGAAAGCGTCTCTGATGGCGACGGACCCGCCCTACCTCGTCGACTACCAGGGCGGCAACCATCCGCAGAGCAAGACGAACAGCCGCAAGACGAAGGACAAGCACTGGGACGACTACCACGACCCGGATGCGGCCGTCGCATTCTTCGCGAACTTCATTCGAGCGGCTCTGCCGCACCTCATCCCGAACGCGGCGATCTACCAATGGCACGCCCACCGGCGGCAGGCGCTCGTGGAGCAGGCGTGGACGCAGGCCGGGCTGCTCGTGCACCAGCAGATCATCTGGGCCAAAGAGCACGGCGTCCTCACCCACAGCCACTATCTCTGGCAGCACGAGCCGTGCTTCTACGGTTGGGTCGAAGGCCAGAAGCCCAAGCGGAAGCCGCCGTCGAACACGGGCACGGTCTGGCACATCCCGAACGAGAGCCTCGGCGTCCACCCGACGCAGAAGCCGCTGGCGGTCTTCGAGCGGCCGATCGAGTACCACACGCGGGCGGGGGACATCTGCTACGAGCCGTTCGCGGGGTCGGGGACGCAGTTCATCGCGGCGGAGCGCACCGGGCGCGTCTGCTACGGCATGGAACTCGACCCGCACTATGGCAGCGTCGTGTTGGCGCGCTGGGAATCGTTTACTGGCGAGGAGGCGATATGTCTCGCGTAATCCAGGGACCGTCAATTGACTTCACGCTCGTGGAAACCGCGGATGGGCCAATGGTGCGAATCACCAGACACGCGACTGGCGAGCTGATCGACCACATTGACCTTGAGCTGTTCACGTACATGGTGGGCCGCGCCGAGGCGAACGTTCTTCGGCAGACAATGGGGCGAAGGAGGGAGGATCGCGACGACCGATGGACGAACGAGCCTTCGTGATCGCGAGGGACGCGCGCGGCTCGGTCGTCCACGTCCGTCGGCGGGACGACGCGGAGTGCATCGGCTGCGTCG
>CAYJMJ010000054.1:0-19005 GCA_964371095.1 uncultured Dehalococcoidia bacterium
GGACCGAGCCCCTCTCCACTGCGTGGAGAGGGGTGGCCGAAGGCCGGGGTGAGGTCGTCGGTCCGCCGCGTCAGTTCATCTTCATTGGCGGGCCCGCCGATCGTCGTCTGCTGGCCGCGCCCCGCGATTGTCGTGACCGAGTAGGGGCGCAGCCTGCTGCGCCCGCTCCCTTCAGCCCGCGCCGTGCGGTTGCCAAACGCCGGACCGAGCCCCTCTCCACTCCGTGGAGAGGGGTGGCCGAAGGCCGGGGTGAGGTGCTCGGCCCGCCGGCGGCCGCCGATCACCGCTCGTCGATGGGAACGTACCGGAGGTGGCGCGGTCCGGTGTAGTCGAGCAGCGGCCGGATCAGCACGTTGTCTTCGTACTGCTCGAGGACGTGGGCCACCCAGCCGGGCATGCGGCCGACCGCAAACATCGGGATGAACTGCTCCTCCGGGATGCCGAGCAGCGAGTAGACCGCGCCAGCGTAGAAATCGACGTTCGGGTAGATGCCCTTCGGCCGGTACGGCTCCATCGCCTTCTCGATCTCCTGCAGGATCTGGAACCAGCGATCGTTGCCGAGCTTGTGGCCGAGGTCGCGGGCGACGCCGCGCAACTCGCGCGCGCGCGGGTCCTCGGTCTTGTAGACGCGGTGGCCGAACCCCATGACCTTTTCACCGGCCTCGATCTTCTCCTTGATGTAAGCGATGGCTTGCTCCGGGTCGCCGATCTCCTCGACGGTCTTCTGCACCGCCTCGGCGGCGCCGCCGTGCAGCGGACCCTTGAGCGTGGCGATCGCCGCGACGATCGCGGAGCCGAGGTCGGCGGCAGTGCCCGCGGCGACACGCGCGGCGAACGTCGATGCGTTGGAGCTGTGCTCGGCGTGGAGCACCAGGTCCAGGTCGATGATCTTCGCGTCGGCGGGCGAGGGCTCCTTGCCGAACATCATGTACAGGAAGTTCGCGCCGTGGCCGAGGTCGTCCCGCGGGGCGACGGGATCGAGCCCGATGCGGATGCGGTGCATCGCCGCGACGATCGTCGCCACCTGCGAGATGAGGTTGACGCCGGCTGGCAGCCCCGCCTCGACCGTCGCTTCGTGGCCGCTCTCGTCGAGCGCGACGATCGCGGAGACGGCCGTGCGCAGGATGTCCATCGGGTGCGCGGCCTTCACGCGATCGATGATCTCGACGATGGAGTCGGGGATCGGCCGCGCCGCCTTGAGCTGGCCGTCGAACCACGCGAGCTGTGTGCGCGTCGGCAGGGCGCCGTGGAGGAGCAGGTAGCACGTTTCCTCGAACGTCGCGTGCTGCGCCAGGTCGTGGATGTTGTAGCCGCGATAGACGAGCTTTCCGGCTTCGCCGTCGATGAAGCCGATGCGCGTCTCGTCGAGTACGACGCCCTTGAGTCCGGTGCCGGCGCTGCTCATGTGTTGCGCTCCTCGCTTCAATGCTGCCTGTGGCGGGGCGGCGTCACCCCGTGCTTCGATATTTTGGTATTCAAATAATGAATCGCCGGCATAGAGTGCCTGTATTATACCGCCGGGCCCGGCTCGCCGGAGCGCGCGAGCCGCCGAGCGTGTGAACAGCGTGTTACGTGATTGCCGGGGCCGTCATCGGCCGGTGCCGGACGGCGGCCGGACAGCGCCCGGCGGATCGTCGATCCGCACGTATTGCGAAGCGGGGTGGACGCTGCTACCATGCTGCCTGCGTGTCCGCGGGACCGCGTGAATAAGACTGTTTGGCTACAGCGCTCGAAGGAGAGTTGACCCGGGGCCTGGCTGGCGGCGTCCGCTGTGAGAGCGGGTTCCGCCGGGGGCCTTTTGCGTTGTCAAGCACACATGGACGTCGATAAACAGACGGGCTTCACCTAGCGGCCCCGGGTTTCGTCCCGGGCATTCCGTCCGCGCGGTCGCGGGAAGAAAGGACACGAGAATGCACGTAACGATCGATGGGTTCGGCGGAAACCCCGCGCAGCTCTCCAGTGTGGAGCTGGTCCGCAACCTGCTCGACCGCTATCCGGACGAAATCGGAATGACGAAGATCTCGGAGCCGCACGTCTTCGAGTACCGCGGCGACAAGCCCGACGACTGGGGCGTCTCGGGCTTCGTCCTCATCGCCGAAAGCCACATCGCGATCCACACCTTCCCGGAGCACGGGCAGGCGTGGGTCGATATCTTCTCCTGCAAGGGCTTCGACGAGATTCCGGCCATCGATCGCATCGTCGACGCGTTCACGCTCGAGAGCACGCGCGTCCACAAGCTCGAGCGTGGGCTCGAATACCCGCACGACGTCGCCGCGAGCATCCCGCTCAATCGCAGCGAGCGCCGCGAAGTCACACCCGTCTGACCTGACCCTCCCGATGCATCGCCCGGCGCCCGCCAAACGCGGGCGCATTCGTTCGTGGCGCCCCGGCGGCTTCGATACAGCACTGTGCGGCGACCCGGTCGCGGGCATACAATGGACCGGCGTCCGACCCCGCGCGACCATTCCTCCATGGAGGCGCGACATGCCCATCATCACCATATCCGGCGGCCTCGGAAGCGGAGCCAAAGACATCGCACAGGCCGCGGCGACGGAACTCGGGCTCGACTACGTCGACCAGGAAATCCTGGTCGAGGCAGCCCAGCGTCTCGGCGTTAGCGTCTCCGCGGTCGAGAGCCGCGACGAGCGCCCGAGCAGCTTGGGCGAGCGCATCGGCGCCGTGCTGCGAACGATGATGGAGCGCTCGGCAGCGGCAGGCGCGACGGACCCCGTGACCGGCGGCGGCCTCGAGATGGTGCTCGGGCGCACCTACGGCGAGGCCGTCGAGCTGCCCTCCGACGCCCCGCGCGGCCAGCTCGACGACGAGAGCTACCTGCGGACGCTGACCGCTGTGATCAAGGGCGTCGCCGCGCGCGGCAACGTCGTCATCCTCGGCCGCGGCGGCCAGGCGATACTGCAACACGAGCCGGAGGCCCTGCACGTCTACGTGACCGCGTCGCGGCAAGAGCGCATCGACGCGCTGATTCGGCGCGAGAACATCAACGCGCAGGAGGCGGAGCGGCGGATCAAGTACAGCGACCATAACCGCCAGGCGTTCCATCGCCGCTTCTTCAAGGTCGAGGTCGAGAACCCGTGCCTGTACGACCTGATGATCCACGCGGGAAGGGTGTCGCCCGCCGCCGCGGTCGGCCTGATCAAGCTCGCCGCGAAAGACCGCTCGCCGAGGCGGGGGTAAGGGCGGCCGATCGCCGAGAACAGACGCCGGACACCAACCACGAGGCCACCGCACATGTACCTGAGCCCCGAAGCGAAGCGTTTGCTGGATGACGTGCGGCGCGCGCACGAGCAGCTCATCGCGCACGTCCACGCGAGCGACGCACATCGCCGCGCGTTTCGTGCCGTGTACGAGGCCTTCGAGTCGGCGCTCGGCGACCTCGACGATGCGCGGCTCGTCGAATCGGTCGATGGCGAGTGGTCGCCCGCCGAGGTGCTCGTGCACGTCGCCGAGCACGACCAGGGCCTCGAAGAGGCATCCCGCCGCGGCGTCGAGCACATGATCGAGCACGGGCTCGAGCACGCCCGTGGCCTGTGGCTGGCGCGCAGCCCCGAACGCGCCGGCGCCGCCCGCGGACCGGCCTCTCCGCCCTGATGCTCACAACCGTCGCGGTGGTAGCCGCCTCGTACGCCATCGGATCGATACCGGTGGCGTGGCTGGTCGGGCGCGTGCGCGCCGGCGTGGACCTCCGGCAGGTCGGGAGCGGTAACGTCGGCGCGTCGAACATCTGGCAGAGCGTGTCGAAGTCGCTCGTCGTGCCCGTGGGGCTCACGCAGATCGGGCAAGGCCTCGCCGGCATCCTGATCGCCCGCGCCGCCGGCGAGGCCGTCGGCACGCAGGTCGCCTGTGGCCTGGCGGCCGTCGTCGCGCACGACTGGAACCCCTGGCTCGGGCTGAAGGGCGGTCGAGGCGTTGGACCCGCGATCGGCTTCCTGCTCGGGCTGGCGACGCTCGATGCGCTGCCGGCCTTCATCGTGGTCGCCGTTGCGGGCGTGCCGTTCGGCCTGATCCCGATCTGCGTCGGCCTCGGGCTCGTGCTGACCCCGGCTGCGGCGTACGCGGGGGGCGAGCCGGCGGCCGTCGTCGTCGGCTGCGGCGCGCTGGCGCTGCTCGTCCTCGCCAAGCGCGTGCTCGCGAACGGCCCGCCGGATCCCGATCTGGCGCGCGGCGCCGTGTGGTACAACCGGCTGCTGTTCGATCGCGATGTCCGGGACCGCGAAGCGTGGGTGCGCCGCGGCGTCGCCCGCGATGACACCCACACGCCGGCGCGCGGCTGAGCCGCTCGTGCGGCGACGGGCTCCGCTACACTGGAAACGTCACACCGCGCTGAATATGCCTGTATGAATCGACTATCACGACTGCGCGACCGCCTGGCGGCGTCGCTCGCGGCCCTCGCGCTCGCGATGACCCTCGCCGCGTGCGGCTCCTCCAGCGCGCCCGCCACGCAGACGCCGCTCCCGAGCGACACGCCGGTTCCCGCGACGGCGACGCCCGCCGGCCCCACCGCGACCGCCACGCCCGACGTGGCGGCCCTCAAGCAGAACGGCGGCATCGCCATCATCGAGGAGGCGTACCACCGGCTCCTCGACGAGTACATCGATCCGCTGGAGCCGCACGCGCTTCTCCAGCAAGCGTGGTCCGGCGTCCAGACCGAGGCCGCGGCCGAGGGCCTCGATGTACCGCCCGCGCCTCGATTCAGCGGCGATCGCGTCGCCGACTTCGCGGCGTTCAGCGATGCCTACGTGCCGCTCGCCGCGTCCGCCGCCGATCCGACCCAGCTCCGCTACGCCGCCATCCGGACGATGGCGAAGAGCCTGCACGACTGCCACACGTTCTTCCTCAGCCCCGTCGCGAGCGACACGATCAACGAGACGCGCCAGGGCAACGGATCGGTGGGCATCGGCGTCGAGCTGATCGGCGCGCCGCCGCTCGTGACCGGCGTCATCGCCGGCGGGCCAGCGGACCGCGCCGGCATCCGCGTCGGCGATCGAATCGTCCAGATCGATGGCGCCGACGCGTCGGCGCTTGGCCCCGCGCCGGCGTTCGAACGGATCAACGGCGACCCCGGCACCAGCGTGCGATTGACGCTGCGCCGCGCCGGTGCCCCCCTCGACCTGACGATCGTCCGCGAGCGCGTGATCCCGCAGAACGTCGAGTCGCGCGTGCTCGGCGGCGGCATCGGCTACGTCCGCATACGCAACTTCATCCAGGGCGGCGTGCACGGCCCGCTGCGAGACGCGCTGACCGCGTTCGACCGGCAGGGCGTGGACAAGTGGATCATCGACATCCGCGACAACCCCGGCGGCCAATTCGACGGCGACGCCATCAGCCTCTTCGTCAAAGACGGCGTTACGACGCGTGATCGCGGCCGCGACCGCAAGATCGGGGAGACGCGCGCGAGCGGCGAAACGCTGCCGGTCGTGCGCCCGCTCGTGCTGCTCACCAACATCGGCACCGGCTCCGTGGCCGAGGCGTTCGCCGCGGCATTGCAGGAGTACCACGTCGCGTACGTGATCGGCGGCACGACGAACGGCTGCGTCGGCTTCACCGACATCGTCGACCTCGGCGATGGGTCGTCGATCGCCGTGACCACGTTCGTCAACCTGGGCCCCGTAACGAACAAACCGCTCAACGGCGTCGGCGTGATCCCGGACGAGCCGGTCGTCCGAACGCAGGCGAACATCGCCAACGGCGTCGATCCCCAGCTCGATGCCGCGATCGCCCACTTCGGCGGCTGATCCCGCCTTCGGCGCCGCCGCCGCACCCCGAAGCCGGCCGGCAACACCCAGACCTCGCCGCCCGTCGCGGTGAAGTACACTGGGACCCTATGGCCCGTCCCCAGCCCGATCGATTTCACCGCCGCCTGCCCGCGGCCGCGCTGCTTCTCGCCGCCGTGTCGATGCTCCTCGCGGCGTGCGGCGGCAATGGCTCGCCAGCCGCGGCCGACCCGGCGCCCACGACAGCGCCCGCATCCCACGACGGCTGGGCGACGCCCAAGGCGCTGCCGGTCACGCCCGTCGCCATCGACTTCAAGGTCGCCGATTCGAAGTTCGATGCGCTCCCGGGCGCGCGCGCCTTCTACGGAACCAACGCCGGCGCGGGCTATCGGATCGAGGTGCCTGATTCCTGGAACGGCGACGTCGTGTACTACGCGCACGGCTTCCGCGGCGGCGGACCCGACCTCACCGTCGACCCGCCGCCGATGCGGGAGTACCTGATCGCGAACGGCTACGCCTGGGCGGCATCGAGCTTCAGCCAGAACGGCTACGCGCCCGGCGCCGGCGCGAAGGACACCCTCGCGCTGCGCGACGTCTTCGCCGCGAACGTGGGCACGCCCAAGCGGTCGTACCTGTACGGTGCCTCGATGGGCGGCAACGTGGCGACGGTGTCGCTCGAGCAATACCCGCTGGCATACGACGGAGCGTTCGCCGAGTGCGGCGCGCTGACCGGGCAGGGCATCGTCGACTACATCCTGAGCTGGGGCGTCCTCGGAGGCTACTTCAGCGGCGCCGATCTCACCGGCGCGACGACCGACGTTCGCGCGCTCGCGGGCGTTCTGCGCGGCACGGTGGCCCCGGCGCTCGGCGCCGCCGACAGCCTCACGCCCAGGGGACAGGCATTCGCCGGTGCTATCGAAGGCCTCACGGGCGGCCCGCGCCCGTTCTTCCGTGAGGGCTTCAGGATGCAGTACATGCTCAACTTCGCGTTGCTGCTCAGCGCGGTGGCCGCCCCCGGTGCGTCGAACGCCGTCGCACAGAACGCCGACACGCGGTACGCCGTCGCCGCCGCCGGCGCGGGCGTGACCAGCGACCAGCTCAACCGGGAGGTCCCGCGCATCGCGGCGA
The DNA here is from genome assembly GCA_964371095.1 of uncultured Dehalococcoidia bacterium. Taxonomy (GTDB): domain Bacteria; phylum Chloroflexota; class Dehalococcoidia; order DSTF01; family JACRBR01; genus CAYJMJ01. The sequence goes on from CAYJMJ010000054.1 coordinate 6,861, forward strand.
ACCCGGCGTTTCAGGACCACGTGCTCTATCCCGAATACGGTGAGCCGACGGGCAAGATCCAGCGGCCGTTCCTGACGCTGCACGGCACCGGCGATCTCTTCGTCCCGATCAGCATCGCGCAGCAGTACCGCCGCGCGGTGGACGCGGCCGGCGCCGGCGATCTCCTCGTGCAGCGAGCGATCCGGCGGCCCGGCCACTGCGCGATCACCGCCGCCGAGCGCGAGCGCGGGTTCGCGGACCTCGTCGCATGGGTCGAGCAGGGCACGAAGCCCGCGGGTGAAGACCTGTTGGGCGACCTCACGAACGCCGGCCGCGACTTCACCGTCCCGCTCTCGCCCGACGATCCCGGCGGCGAGACGCCTTAGCCTGAACCGTTACTCCGGATTGACCGCCGCCGGCGCGGGCCGCTCGGCCGGCGCAGTCGGCGAGGTTGCCTTGGGCCCTTGACCGCCGCCGGCTATCGGTCAACATACGATGGAGCGCCTGAGGAAGGCGGCGACGTCGCAGCCGTCCGGACGATGGTCGGGTTGCTCATGATAGAGCGTCTCGAACACGGACACCGCCGCGACCCGTGTCGAAACCGGAGGCCAACCACGAATATCGTGGCTACATTGCTGCAGATCGTGTTTCTCGGGTCCGGATTCGGCGTGAGGATGTATCTCCACGCCCGGAAGACCGGCTCCACAGGGTTTCGCGCCCTCGGCGCGACGCGGTCGCCAGCCGAAGCGTTGGGCGCGGGCGGGATCGCGCTCGGCATCGTCGGCAGTCTCGCCGGTACGGTGCTGGGCCTCGCGGCTGTGCTGGATCCGCTGTCGATCGCCGACCACGCCTGGCTGCGGTGGCCCGGCGCGGGTGTCGCCACGCTGGCGACAGCGCTCGTCGTCGCCGCCCAATCGAACATGGGCTCGTCGTGGCGGGTCGGCGTCGACCAGTCGGAGACAACCGACCTCGTGACCGGCGGCCTCTTCAGCCTCACCCGAAACCCGATCTTCCTCGGCATAGTGCTGTTCTACGCCGGCATCGCCCTCCTCGTGCCCAACGTGCTCACGATCGCGCCATTCGTCGTGATCGTGCTGACGGTCGAGGTGCAGGTGCGGCTCGTCGAAGAGCCGTACCTCACGCGCACCCACGGAGACGCGTATCTCGCCTACGCGTCCCGCACCGGCCGCCTCATCCCCGGCATCGGCCGCCTGCGCCGCCCACGTGGCGCGGCAGCACCGCCGTCGGCGGGCTAGACGCCTCGCCCCCGGCACGCTGTTCCTGCCTACCGCCTCCCCGCCCCCGAGTGACACCCACGTTTCGGCTTCGCCCCAACTCCGCACTACGATCGCCGCATGCACGCGTACCGCGCCCGCCTCAGCACAAACCGCAAGGTGGCTCCCCGTCGCTTTGATTGGATTCGCCCGGCTCAATCAAAGGCAATCAAATCCAATCAGACAGCGGGCCCCGCGCAGCTTCCACACCGCCCCGAAACTGCCCGAAAAGAAGAAACGCGGAAACACAACACCCAATCAAACGCGCCGCGCCGTCGGCTTGTCCCCTGGGTTCTAGGTTCGCCGCCCCACCACCATGTCGGCGTACAGCCGCTCCATGAGCGCGGCGTTGTCCTGCCAGCGGTAATGCCGCTCGATGAACGCCCGCCCGGCCGCGCCCATCCGCAAGCGCACCTCCCTGTCCGCCGCCAGCCGCGCAATCGCGGCCGCGAGCGCGGTCGCACTCGCCGGCGGCACCAGCAGGCCCGTCTCGCCATCGACGACGACGTCCGGTATGCCGTGGATGTCCGACGCCACGACCGGCAGCTCCATCGCGCTCGCCTCGATCGCCGACACGCCGAACCCCTCCCACGTCGATGGCATCGCGAAGATGTCGAAGCCCTGCAGTACGGCCGGCACGTCGTCGTGCGCCACCTCGCCGAGGAAGCGCACTCGTGGCCCGATCTTCAGCTCGGCGGTGAGACGCTCGAGCGCGCCCCGCGACGGGCCGTCGCCCGCCAGCACGACATCGAGCGTAACGCCGTTGTCGCGCAGCAGCGCCACGGCGCGCAGCAGATGCTCGAATCCCTTCTCCGGGGACAGCCGCCCGACCGCGCCGATCGTCGGGTGCGGGCGCGCCGGGCGCGCGGCCGGGCGGAACGCGTCGAGGTCGACCCCGTACGGGATGACGCTCACCGGCTTGCCGCGCGGCGCGTACGGCAGCGTCGCCTCGGCCAGACGCATGCCCGTCGCCGTGATGCTGCCGGCGCGTTTCAGCGCGTGCCGCGTGATCCAGCGATGCAGCGGCGATACGCCGGGCGCCTCCAGCACGTCGGTCCCCCAGACGGACACGATCGACGGCTGGAATCCCGACAAGCCGGCGAGGAAGCCGTAGCTCGTCAGGTGGAGGGCGTGCAGCAGGTCGGGCCGCAGGCTCTCGACGAGCGCACGCACCCGCCGCGCGTGGACGACGTACCGCGCCTTGCCGATCGCCTCGAGCCCGTCGACGTAGTGCACCGTCGCGCCCTCTATCTCGGCGGGCCGGAACGAGATGACGTGCGCCTCGACGCCGCGTGCGGCGAAGTGGCGCACCCAGCGCCGGGTGTGCACGTACGGAGCATCGGCCAGGTACACCACCCTCATCCGCCGTCCACCCGGTCGCGTCGGCCAATCTGCTCGATCGCGACGACGAGCCCTCCCGCGAGCCAGAGGTACGGGTCCTCGAGGAATCGCCCCTCGGTCTGCGAGCCGAAGAAGATGATCGCGGTGATCATCGCCAGCGCGACCGCGGCGGCCTTCAACTCCGGTGGCGCGCGCCGCAGCAGGCCGTGCACGTACGAGATCCAGCGCACGCCGGCGAACGCTACCGCCGCCATGCCGATCAGTCCGAGCTCCGCCATGATCGTCACGACGGACGTGTGCGACAGCGTGATGTTGGCCTTGATCTTCGGATCCTTGTACTGGAAGTAGTCGTTGTCGAAGGAGGCCTGGTACCCGCCCGCGCCGACCCCGGTCACGGGGTGGTCGGCGAACATGTTGAGGCCGGCCTTGACGAGGTACGGCCGAGCGCCCGCCGCCTCGAACCCGAAGGTGAACGTGTTGACGCGCTTCACGAAGTACGGGCTGAACGCCGCGACCACGAGCGCCGCGGCGACGAGCAGCGCCCCGCCCGCCGCGAGCATCCGCAGCCGCAGCGCGCGCTCGATCGGCATCGCCATCACGGCGATGGGAAGCGCGACGGCGCCGACGGCCCACGCCCCGCGCGAGCCGGTGAATACGAGCGTCAGCACCGCGGCCGCCGTGGCGGGGAGCAGGAACCCGAAGCGTATCCGGCGGCTCGCGAACGGCCAGAGCATCATGGCGAGCACCATCGCCTCGAGCAGGAATCGCGCGAAGTGGTTGGGGTCGGCGAACGTTGCGTTGATGCGGCGCTCGCCGTACATGCCCAGCCCCGGGTTCCAGAAGAACGTGCCGGTCGCCTGCTGGTAGATGCCCGCGACGGCGAGCGCGCCCGCGCTGAACACGAACGCGTACAGCGTCCATCGCAGCGACAGGCGATCGCGCACGAAGAACGGCACGAGCGCGAACGAGCCGAGCGAAAACAGCAGCCGCAGGGATTCCGTCCGCGCGGCGGAGGCGTCGAGCGCGTACAGCGTCGACAGCGCGAACACGGCGAAGAGCAGCGCGAGCGGCAACGTCAGCGGCGAGGACGGCACGACGTCGGCGCGCGCCCGCCCGGGGCGCACGACCCAGACGGCGAAGGCGAGCGCGACCACCAGCCTCCCGGCGTCGATGATCGACGTTGCGCCGAGGCCGCCGCCCAGCTCGGATCGCGTCTGCAGGAACGGGAACGCCAGCTTGGAGATCTCGAGCGGCAGCGCCAGGGCGAGCATCGGACCGAGCGTGCGCGGCTCGTAGAAGGCCGCCCCGGCCGCGAGCGAGCCCGCCGCCAGGCTGGCGTACAGCGTCGGCCGGCCGAACAACGCCGCGCAGCCGAAGACGGCGCTGGCGACCACGCCGGCGACGAGCCACGCCTCGGGCGGAGGCAGCGTCAGCGGGCGCTGGAGCAGCGGGCGGCGTGCGACGGCCATTGGCATCATTGTAGGCGGTCGCGGCGCGCGCCGGCCGCTACGGCAGCGGGATGCCGTTATAGAGAAGGTCCGTGTCGCCGGCGAACACGTCCGTGTAGATGTTGGCGAGCGCGACGATCGGCCGGTCGGATTCCAGGATCGCGGTGCCGGCGAAGCCGTTCGGGAGCATCGGCTCCTGGAATTGGAACACGGTGAACTCGCGGAACGCCTGCACGGTGTACGACTGTTCCCCGCCGGGCAGGTCCAGCCCGAGGTAGCGGATGCGGATGTTCGCCTGGCCGCCATCGGCCACGAGCACGCGGAACCACGAGTTCCAGCCACGCCGGTCTCCGTACGGGCCGTAATTCTTGTTGAGCACCGGCAGCAGGACGCGCCGCGCGCCGTCCTCCGGACGGAATCCGCGGTAGTTCGTGAACGTGTCGCCAAATCGCGTTCCGCGGCTGGTGATCACGCCGATGGGCTGCGTCGATGTCAGGCGCGCGGTGCCGACGAAGTTGTGCGGCAGCCGGTCTCCCGCCGCCAGGCAGTTGGCGAAGTCGTCGCGATCCTGGAAGCAGAGCCGCGCGCCTCGCACGGTGAGCGTGTTCTGCTTCGCCACGAACGCATTGCCGTTGTCGAGGTCGAAACCCTCGAAGCGGATCGTCACCTGCGCGGGATTGGCCGGGTCCTTGTTCTCGATCTGGAAGCGGGTGCTGAAGCCGTTGAACAGTCCCACCTCCCGATCGACGAGCGGCAGCAGCACCGTCTTGCTCATGTCCTTGTCGTCGAGGGCGCGGTAGGAGCTGAACAGGTTGTAGATCGTGTTCCACGAGTCCGCGGTCGCCGTGAGCACCTGCTGCTCCGGCGGCACGCCAGCCTGGTTCTTGTACGTCTCGATGCGCACGCTGCCCGTGAAGTTCGCCGGAACGCCGAAGGTGTCGGGATCGCGGAAGAGCGTGCCGTGCGGCGGGATCGCCCGGCCGCCTTTGGGGCATCCCGGCTGTAGCTTGCCCTTGGTTCCCGGCTTGAAGGGATCCCACGCGATTTCGCCGTCGGTGTTGTTGCTCAGGTAGGTGAGGCCGACGCAGGCCGTGACGGTGTCGCTCAGGTTCTGGACCGCGAATCGGCCCATCGAGTCGCTTTGCGCGCCATCGCGATTGGCGATGAGCGGCAGGTACATCTTGCTCGATCCGGAGGCCATCGTCGTCGTGTTGCCATCGATCATGAACGCGCCGTTGCGGCGCACGTCCTTGGCCTGCAGCGCGACGATCGGCTGGTCGCTCTCGACCACCGCCGAGCCCTTGTATCCGGGAGGAAGGTTGAGATTGTTCGCCTGGAAGAACGTCCAGCCCTGACCGGGTCCGAGCGCCGGGCACCCCGCCGAAGGGCAGACGTCCTGGCCGACCTGTTGGCCGCCCTCGTTGAAGTACGTGACGGTCACCGTTGCATCGGCCACGCCGATGTTCTGAACGCGAATCCAGGAGTTCTCAGTGCCGAAGGTGTACGCGGCCGCCGCCAGGTTGAATGCGTTCGCCGCGTGGCCCGAGTGCGTGGGAACGCGGCCGGCGGCCAGGGCGGACACGAGCAGGACGGCCAGCCCCAGCACGGGCATCCGAAGCCGCGGCAGTCCGCTTGCGATTCGTGCTGGGATCGATCGCATCTTCCCCGGATCCTTCCGCCCCGCCCGGCGCATTCTACGGAGCCCGTGTGACGCCGGTCAACTTGCGATGCTGCGGGAGCGGGATCTGACCGATGAAGACGCTCCAATTCGCGCGGCACGACCGCATCCCAGATGGTGAGCCGCATTCTCCGCGGGTGCTCAGCCGCCCAGCAGGGCGTCCACGGCGGCCCGGCATTCGCCAAGCACCGTTTCGAACGGCCGGGCGGCATCGATCACGTGCCACGTGTCGGGGAAGTCGTTCGCGAGATCGTGGTAGCCCGCGCGCACCCGCTCGTGGAACGCGAGCGTCTCGACGTCGAAATGATTGGACGCGCCCGCTCCGGCGCGCCGCGCAAGTCCTTCGGCCGCCGGAAGATCGAGCAGCAGCGTCAGGTCCGGCTTGAGTCCGCCCGTCGCGATGTTGTTCGCGCGCTCGACGAGGTCGCGGCCGAGTCCGCGGCCGAAGCCCTGGTACGCGACCGACGACGCGGCGAACCGATCGCACAGCACGACGTCCCCGCGCCGGAGCGCCGGGCGGATCACGGTCGCCACGAGCTGCGCGCGCGCGGCCTCGAACAGGAGCAGCTCAGCGACCTCGGTTTCGAGGGATTTCTGGGCCAACACCAATACGCGGATCTGCTCGCCGAGTTCGGTGCCGCCCGGCTCGCGCGTCATTACGACGCCACGGCCATCCGCCCGCAGGGCCTCGCCGAGCGCCGCGTGCACGGTTGACTTGCCGGAACCCTCTCCGCCCTCGATCGCGATGAACCAGCCGCGGCGTGCCGTCGTCATGGTGGCAGTCGTACGCCAACGCGCGGCCGGGGTCAAGCGGCGACCGGCGGGCAGAATCCGCGCCGCGCGGTCGTGGTCGCCGGGCGAGGATCGGGCGACGTCGCCAGCCGCGGCTGTCAGGACGCCGGCGCGAGACGAGCGCCGCCGGTCAGGCTCGTGTGGTATTCGATCCGTTGGCTGTCTCGTTGGACGGTGACGCGATAGCCCGGCGTCACGACCTGGGCGCAAAGCTCGCCCGGCCGGGGCGCGCCGAGGCACGTGTCGGGCCAGGACACGCGCTCGACCGCCGCGAGAGTCGCCGAGGACCCGGCCGCGGCCATCACCTCGAGCACTGCCTGCGGACGCCAGACTCGCCAGCCGTCCGCCGCCGCCGACACGAGTTCCCAGGGTGCCGCGTCGGGTGTGTCGGCTCGCGCCATGGAGATGCGCTCGCCGCCGGTCGTCGTTGCCGTGCCCGCCGCCTCCAGCTGTTCGGCGGATAGCGCGGACGGCGGCAGCGTTCGCACGCTGATGAACGTCTCGTTTCCCACCACGACCTGGGCGACGGGCGTCGCCGGCAAGGTAACCGTGGTCGCGGGCGCGCGGTCCGAGCGCCCGGCGCAGGAAGTCAGCGCCATCGCGAGGACGGCCGTCAGAAGCGGACCACGGTTCACGTCTCTACTGAACCACACTCATCGGCGCGCATCCAGCGCCGAGGTGCGGCACGGGGCGCGGGCTGTGGGGGGTACAGGCGTGTGACCCCGTGCGCCGGGGTGTGCCGACCGGCGCCGGGAAATCGCTCGCCTACGCGGCTATGGAGCGGCGGCTCCTTCGGAAGCCGGGCTCGCCGAAGACGCGGGCGCGGATTCGGTCGATGGCTTCCGCGGTCGGCGCGGTTCCGACGTGAAGGCGCGCAGGCTCGAGCTTCTCCCTGAGCCAGCGGGCGGTCGCTGCGTCGTCAAAGTCGCTGATGTTGGCGGCTGGGCGGATCAACATGTTTTTGTCTTTCACAACTTCAGAATCGGCCCGAATGCCGGGATCTTTGGCCGTGCCTGCACCCAGGTTCGGCGCCGCGGGGTCGCGGGCGATTGGGCGCAATCCGCCAACCCCTAAACGCATCAGGAGGCGAGATGTTACAGGCTCAGGTGTGAAATTGGCCCTGTTCGCGCAGCATCGTCCACGTTTCGGGCCCACGGCCCCCGTGGCAATTGAAGTGATCGTCCACGCGAAACCCGTGCTTCTGGTAGAAAACGACGTTTCGAGCCTTGTTGGTCTCCAGGTAGACGGTCGTGCCCTCTGCCTCGGCGCGCCTCAGGATGCTCGAGACCATGAATCCGCCCAGCCCCAGGCCCTGCCGGCCGGGATCGACGCCGAGCGTCATCAGGTACCAGTGGTCGCCGGCGGGGTGCTTCGTCTCGAATTCCTTCATCACCGCCAGGTAGCGGCCGATTGGGCCCATGCCGAACCGCCAGACCTCCGGGATGATGGTGCGGAGGACCCGGGCAAGTGGCACCTTGGGCCTGCCTGGCGGGAGAAACAGCGCCGCACCGTTGTCCGGCGTGGCGACGGTGTAGCTCTCGCCCTCGGGCGCGGCCATGCGGACAGCGCAACGCAACACGTACGTCATCACGGCGGCCCGCTTTGCGTCTGACGGCATGAGGTAGATCATCAGCGGATCGTCGTAGAACGCCCGGCCGAGCGCTCGTGCCGCCCGGTCGATCTCGTGGCGTTCGAGCTTGCGGGGCGCGACGTCGGGACGTGCCGCGGGCGCGGGCGACGAGGCCATGGGACAACTCCTTCGGCGCGATTATGCGTCGGGTGCGCCTTGCCCACAAGCACGGCCGGCGCCGGATGTCCGTATCCGGCGTCCGCTTCCTGCCCGGTACACGAACGGCGGAGATGTTGCGATCGGGCACGGGCCGCCCCGGTTTACCGGCGGTTAACAGTCTGCCCACGGATTGTTGACAGGTTCCGCATACCGTTCCGGTCATGGGCGGGCCGCTTGCGCGTCTGAATCCAGGCGCAGGGTGTGACCAACTTGAGGCAGGGAGTGAGCAAGCGGTCCGCCCGCTTGCTCTTCGCCTTATAATGGCCCCGGCAATATAGAAAGCTGATGGCCATATGCCCTCAACTATCCTCGTCGTCGATGACGAGAAGAACATCGTTCAGCTCGCCCGCCTCTATCTGAACAACGAAGGCTTCCGTGTAGAGTCGGCCCACGACGGTAAGCAGGCGCTCGAGAAGGCCCGGGCGCTCAAGCCGGACCTGATCGTGCTCGACATCATGATGCCCGAGATGGACGGCCTTACCGTCTGCAAGGAGCTGCGCAAGACGAGCAATGTGCCCGTGATCATCCTGACGGCACGAGGCGACGACATCGACCGCATCGTCGGCCTGGAGATCGGCGCCGACGACTACATGGCGAAGCCGTTCAACCCGCGCGAACTGGTCGCCCGCGTCAAGGCGGTCCTGCGCCGTTCCCAGGGGGAGCGCGACGTGCCGGCGGTGATCGAAGTAGACGGCCTGCGCATCGATGCCGCGAGCCGCGAGGTAACCCTCGACGGGCGGACGCTTCAGCTTCGGGCGAAAGAGTTCGAGCTGCTCAGCGCCTTTGCGCAGCACAAGGGCACGGTACTCGATCGCGAGCGCCTGCTGCGCATGGTGTGGGGCACCGACTATTACGGCGACTCCCGGACGATCGACGTCCACGTCGCCTGGCTCCGCGACAAGCTTGGCGACTCCAACGTCAAGATCCAGACGGTCTGGGGCGTCGGATACAAGCTGGTGGTGGAAAGCGATGCTCGGGAGCCTTAGAGCACGCCTCATCGTCTCGTTCTCGCTCGTCGTGGCGCTGGCGGTCTTCCTGGCTGGCGCCGGGTCGTTGTTCCTGCTCCGCGATCAGCAGCAGGCGACGGCGCTGGAACGATACGGGCACGTCGTCGACCCACTCGCCGTTCGCGTCACGGCGATGCTGGACCACCGCGAAACACTTGCGAGCATCAAGGACTACCTGCGCACTGCCTCGAACGACAGCGGCGTGCGGGTCCTCCTGCTGGACCAGGACCTGCTCGTCGTGTTCGACAGCGAAGACAAGTTGCTCGGCAAGTACGTGCTCACCTTCGATACGTTCAACCCGCGACTCGTAGATTCGAACGGCACGCGCTTCCGGTGGATCAACTACAACGCCAACGGCGAGCACCTCACCTTATTCGCGGCGCCGTCGCCGGAGGCGGGCACCACGTTCGCCACACCCGAGTACGACACGCTCGTGGCCATTCCGCAAAGCCAGCTCACGTCCGCATGGCTGGACCTGATACCAAGCCTCGCCCTCGCAGGCGCGATCGCGCTCACGGTCTCGTTCGTGGTCTCGTTCTTCATCTCGCGCTCGATCTCCGGTCCGCTCGCGCGCATCACGCAGGCATCGATGCAGATGGCGCGCGGCGATTACGAGGTGAACATACCTATCCACGGTCAGGACGAGGTCGGCCGCCTGTCCGAGGCGTTCAATGCGATGGCGAAGGAGGTCAGCTCTTCGCACCGCACGATGAAGGACCTGCTCGCCAATGTGTCCCACGAGCTGAAGACGCCGCTCACGTCGATCCAGGGTTACTCGCAGGCGATCAGCGAGGGCGCGGTTACGAGCGACGAGGATTTCAAGGAGTCCAGCCGGATCATCAACGAGGAAGCGAACCGTATGCGCGCCCTCGTCGACGACCTGCTGCTGCTCTCGCAGATCGAATCCGGGCAGGTGGCGATGCAGCACGCGCACGTGGACCTGGTGATGCTGCTGGAGCGGATGGTCGAGCGGTTCCAGTGGTCGCTGCGCGACGCCGGCATCGAGTCGCGTCTGCGCTTCGGCGCGGTGCCGCCGGTCCATGGAGACGAGCGGCGGCTGGAGCAGGTCTTCTCCAACCTGATCGAGAACGCGGTGCGGCATACGCCGGCGGGCGGACTCGTGACGATCACCGCCGTCACGGCCGCGGATGGCGGCGTGCGCGTCGGAGTGCACAACACCGGCTCGGTGATCCCGCCCGAGGACCTCCCGCGCGTGTTTGAGCGGTTCTTCCAGGTCGACCGGGCGCGCGCGCGCAAGGGCGGCAGCAGCGGTCTCGGTCTGTCGATCGTGTCGGAGATCGTGGAGGCGCACGGCGGGCGCGTGCACGCCGAGAGCGGCGAAGGGCGCGGCACGGAGTTCGTGGTGACGCTCCCAAATCTGTCCCGGGGCGACGAGAGATTCGGCCGCCCGGCCGGTCACGACGACCGCGAGCGACCCGCGAACCGCCGGGGCGGGCGCACGAAAGGCCGCGAGCAGACCGCCTGAGCCGCGCTGTCTCGCCGCATCGCCATTCTGTAACCTTGCGGCATGTTCGCAGTGATCCTCGCTGGTGGCGCGGGCACGCGGCTGCGCCCGCTGACGTACGCCCGCCGCAAAGAGCTGGTGCCGATCCTCAACCGGCCGCTGCTCGAGTACCGGCTCCTCAATCTGAAGCAGCACGGGGTGCTGGACATCGTGCTCGCCTGCTCGCAGGGCATGCGCGAGGTCGAAGACGAGTTCGGCGACGGCGCGGCGCTCGGCATCCGCCTCCGCTACGCGTACGAGGACAGACCGCTGGGCTCCGGGCGCGCGGTCAAGGAAGCGGCACGGTCGGCTGGCGCCAGCGGCACGCTCGTCGTCTGCAACGGCGACATTCTCACGAATGTCGACCTGTCCGGCATGATCGAGCGGCACCGCCAGTCCGGCGCGACGCTCAGCATCTCGCTCGCGCCTGTCGATGACCCGTGGCACTTCGGCGTGGTTGCCGTCGATGACGACCTGCGCATTCGCAGCTTTATCGAGAAGCCGCCGCGGGGCGAGGAGCCGAGCAACCTGATCAACGCGGGCACGTGGCTCTGGGAGCCGGCCGTGCTCGACCGCATCCCGGACGACGATTCGGCCATCCGCGACGGCTTCTCCGAGCGCGTGCTGTTCCCGGGCATCATCGCGGACGGTCTGCGCGTGCAGGGGTTCGAGGAGGATCTCTGGGTGGACGTCGGGTCGCCCGAACGCTATCTGCGCGCCACGAGGCTGCTGCTCGAGCGCACGACGAAGCAACTTTGCCGGCCGGTCGTGTTTGACGGCGAGGTGCGCGCTGACGGCGTGGAGTTTGTCGGCGACGTGCTCGTCGGCCACGGAGCGACGATCGGCGCCGGGTGCCGGATCACGGGACCCACCGTCATCGGCCACGACACGATCGTCGGCCCGGGAACGATGATCGAGGCGAGCGTCATCTGGGAGGAAGCGCGAATCGGCAACGGCGCACGCATCTACGGCAGCATCCTCGGCGCATACGCCGGCATCGGAGACCGCGCGGTCGTGGTCGAGGCCGTGCTCGGCAACGGCGCTGAGGTCGAAGAGGGCCACGAGCTCGAGGCCGGCGCCCGCGTCATGCCGGAAGACCATGTGTAGCAGGCGCGCGCGTACGCTACCCTGCGCGCGATGACTCTCCCATCCGCCCGTGCCGCTGTCCAGGCGCTGACCGCCGACACCGTTGCGATGCGGCGCGATCTCCATCAACATGCCGAGCTGTCCACCGAGGAGCACCGCACGCAGGGCGTGATCCTGGAACGGCTGCGCGCCATCGGCGCCGAAGACGTGCGCCCGGTGGCCGGCACCGGCGCGACCGCGCTGATTC
>CAYJMJ010000055.1:0-18928 GCA_964371095.1 uncultured Dehalococcoidia bacterium
TGCGGCCGGCCGTCGCGTTCGCCTGGCTCGAATCCGACTTCCCCGCCTCCGCCACCCGCTGGACGTTCCGGTAAGCGGCGGTTCCCGACCATCGATGCCGACCCGGCAACGACCTACGTCTACGACGCCGGCGGCACGCACGTCAAACGCATCAAGCCGACAACACGTCCATCGTCTACGTCGGCGGCGTGTACGAGGCGAACTACACGGCCGGCGTCCTCACGGGCACTGCGGGGCCTCAATACCGTCTGCATAGCCTGGGCGCTCGGTATCCTGCGCAGGGTGCGCGCTTTCGAAATCTCCCGGCGCAACGCGGCGAGGGTAAGGGAAGATGCAGGCATCAGAGGCTCGGCGTGCCGTGGCTGCGGCCATGTCCACCGCGTCAGCACTTGACCTGAAGTCGACGAACGCGGTCGTTCTTCACGACTCGAATAAGCTCGCTCTGCGCCTGCTCCCTTGCGACGTCCTTGCCCGAGTCGCATATGTAGGGCAGGAGGTCGCACAGTTCGAGGTCGAGCTCGCGCAACGGCTCGCCGAAACCGAGAGCCCCGCGGGTGCTCTTGAGCCTCGAGTGGAACCGCGCGTCTACGAGCGTGACGGCTTCGTGGTCACGTTGTGGACCTACTACGAACCTGTGGCCACTGGAGAGGTCTCACCGGCCGACTACGCCAAGGCGCTCGAGCGGCTGCATGCCGGCATGCGGAAGGTCAATGTCACGTCGCCGCACTTCACGGATCGAGTCGCGGAGGCTCAACAACTCGTTGCGAGCCGCGACCGCACTCCGGCGCTCGCCGACGCGGACCGGGAGCTTCTCAGCGACACGTTAGGAAGCCTGAGACAAACGATCTGCGACCGTGGCGCCGCCGAGCAACTGCTGCACGGCGAGCCGCACCCGGGCAACCTGCTCGACACGAAGAGCGGGCTGCTGTTCATCGACCTCGAGACGTGCTGCCGGGGGCCTGTCGAATTCGACCTCGCCCATGTGCCCGAAGAGGTCAGCGAGCGCTATCCGGACGCTGATCAAGAACTGGTCCGCGAGTGCCGGGCCCTCGTTCTCGCGATGGTCGCAACCTGGCGGTGGGATCGAGGCGACCAATTCCCGAATGGGCAGCGAGCAGCGCGAGAACTCCTCAGCGCCCTGCGCGAGGGCCCACCGTGGCCGGCGCTCGACGTCGTGATGCGCGACTAGTGCAGCGTCCTGTTGTTGATTGAGCGCCTTGTTGAGTGCATCCCGCGAGCATGATCTCATCTGGTGGTCAGTTGCCCGGCGGGTACGACCAGGAGATTCGTCCGCAATGCGCGCGAACTCCGACCTCTCGCACGTTCGGGTTGACTGCCGGACACGTCCTAACCAGCTTCAGGATTTCTAATCCGATGGTCGCAGGTTCGAATCCTGCTGGCGCGCATCACCGGTCCGATGATCCGCCGCTTCTCCTGCGGCGTCTTCAGCGCGACGCGCTCGCAGACGGGCACGACGGCGAACGACTTCCGGTTCACCGGCGAGCAGAACGCCCCCCAGTGACACCACCGTTCTGACTTCCGCACCCGTCCCCCGTACACTCGCCCCGCGCGCAGACCATCCCCCGGGGTCGGTCCATTCACCGGCCGAACGGCGAGACAGCGAGGGCGGAAGAAAGTGAATTCTCCACTTAATGTCGTCTATCGATGCGGGCCGTGCTATCGATCGCGCAGAGGGAACTCGGCTCAACGTCGTCTGCCGTCCATCGGTTGCCGTCCTCGCGCCGAACGGTGGTGGCGGTGCCGCCGAAAAAACATGAAATTCCGGTTCGATGTCGTCTATCGGTCTGGACCCTGCTATCGATGGCGCCGACAAGTGACCCCGCCGCCCTTTGCTGTTTGCTGTTTGCTGTTTGTTGTCGCCGGCCCCGGCGGGGCCCGGCGCTATACTGGCGCACGATGAAACACCCGTTTCTGACCGCACTCGAAGAGCGTGTGCTCCTCGCCGATGGCGCGATGGGCACGCTGCTGCACAGCCGCGGCGTGCCATCCTCGGCATGCCTCGAAGCGCTCGTACTCGACAACCCCGACATCATCCGCCGCGTACACGAGGAGTACATCGCCTCAGGTGCCGACATCATCGAGACGGACACCTTCGGTGCGAACCGCTTCCGGCTGGCGCGCCACGGCCTCGAACTCCGCGTCCACGACATCAACTTCAAGGCGGCGCGGCTCGCCCGCGACGCGCGCGAGATCCACGGCCACCCGATCTTCGTCGCGGGCGCCATCGGCCCGACCGGCCGCATGCTGGCCACCGCCGGAGAGGTGCGCCCGCAGGACGTGCGCGCGGCGCTGCGCGAGCAGGCCGAGGCGCTCCTCGAAGGCGGCGTCGATCTGATCATCCTCGAGACGTTCCCGGACATCGCCGAGCTGCGCGAGGCCATCCTCGCCGTCAAGGAGTGCTGCGACCTGCCGATCGTCGCCCAGGCCACCTTCCAGCGCGACGGCCGGACGTACGGCGGCGAGCCCCCGGACGAGGTGGCGAACGTCTCCAGCTCGCTCGGAGCCGATGTCGCCGGCGTCAACTGCAGCCTGGGCCCGCAGTCCGCGCTCGAGGTCGTCGAGCAGATGGCCGCGAACACGTCGATCCGCGTCTCGGCGATGCCGAACGCCGGCCTGCCGCGCTACATGGATCAGCGCCTGGTGTACCCGTCGACGCCGGAGTACTTCGCCGAGTACGCGCGCAAGCTCGTCGTCGCCGGCGCAAACATCGTCGGCGGCTGCTGCGGCACGACGCCGGAGCACACCGCGGCCATGCGCCGCGCGCTCGACGGAGAGTGGAACACGAAGGGACGCGCCCCGCGTGTCTCGAGCACCGCCTCGGTCGCGGAACGCGGCGCGGATCTCGCGCCGCCTGCCGAGCCCGGCCGGCGCACACTGCGCGAGAAGCTGGCGGCCGGCGAGTTCGTGGTCAGCGTCGAGCTGGACCCGCCGCGCGGCCTCAACCCGCGCAAGGCGCTGGAAGGCGCCGCTCACCTCAAGACGCTCGGCGCCGACACGATCAACATCGGTGACAGCCCGATGGCGCGCGTGCGCATGAGCGCGATCGCGCTCGCCGTGCTCATCGAGCAACAGGTCGGCATCGAGACGATCATCCACTTCACGTCGCGCGACCGGAACCTGATGGCGATCCAGAGCGACCTGCTCGGCGCGCACGCGCTCGGCATACGCAACGTCATCGCGCTCACCGGCGACCCGCCGGCGACGGGCGATTACGCTCGCGCGACCGGCGTCTGGGACGTCGACTCGATCGGCCTCATCCGGGTGCTGAAGATGCTGAACGGCGGCACGGATTGGGCCGGCAATTCCATCGGCAAAGGCACGAGCTTCTTCGTCGCCTGCGCCGCGAACCCGACGGCCGACGACGTCGGCGTCGAGGTGGATCGCGTGCGCCGCAAGATCGAGGCTGGCGCGGACCTGCTGATGACGCAGCAGCTCTACAGCGCCGGCGTCCTGCGCGAGTTCCTGGATCGGCTCGGCCCGACCGGCCTGCCGTTGCTCGTCGGCATCATGCCGCTGCAGAGCCACCGGCACACGGAGTTCATCCACAACGAGTTGGCCGGCGTCACCGTGCCCGACGATGTGCGCGAGCGCATGCGCCTCGCCGGCGAGAACGGCGTCGCCGAGGGCATCGCCCTCGCGCGCGAACTGCTCGAGGAGTGCCGGCCGTATGTCAACGGCGCCTACCTCGTCCCGTCCTTCGGCCGGTACGAGGTCGTCGGCGAGCTGGTGTCACTGGCGAAGCAACTGTAGCGCCGTTCAGCGACAGCGCTTTCCTTTGCTATCATACGCCCAATGGCCGACGAATGGCGTCTCCTGCTGCGCCGCGCGCGCAAGCGGCTCAAGCTGAGCCTCGAAGAGGTGGCCGCGCGCTCCGGCATGTCGCAGGAGACCGTGCGGGGCTACGAGAATGGGCGCCGCCGCCCGCGCCGCGAACACCTCGTCGCCGTGTTGCGCGCCGTCGAGGCCACGCAGCCCGAAGTGAACGACGTGCTGCGCGCGGTGGGCTTCGCCGATATCGACACGCTCTTCCCTGTCAGCGAGTACCCCGACTACTACTTCGGCCTCGAGGAACTGGACGCGGCCGTGGCGACGGCGCCGTGGCCGGTGTTCGTCTCCAGCGATGCCGTCGAGGTGCTCGCGGCCAACGAGGCGACGCAGGCCATCTGGGATGTCGATCTCGCCTATGAGCGCAGCTGGCGGACGCGGCCGCAAATGAACATGCTGAGCGTCGCGAGTGACCATCATTTCGCTGACCGCGTCGTCAACTGGAGGGAAGTTGTGGGGGTGTTGGCCGGCGTTCACAAGGGCCGGCCGTACGGAGCCTCGTCGCTCGATGCACTGACGCCACTCATGGAGGAGGTGCTTCGGGAGTTCTCGGCCGGCGACCCCGCGTTCCTCGCCCAACTGATCGACGTGTGGGTAAACACGCCGCCCATGCCGGCGAAGGTGCGCCAGCAATACCGCGTCGTCTGGAGGGATCCGGAGTTCGGAGAGATGCGCTTCGTCGCGCAGATGACGACGGCCAGCGAGCCCGACGGCATGGCTTTCAACGACTGGCACCCGGTTGATGCCGGCACCTGGACGGTGCTGGAACGCGTCAAGGCACGCTGGCGCGCGACGCCACCCGAGGCGTTCCGCCAGCGCCGGAAACCCGCTACCCGTTGACCACGATATTCAGCAGCCGGTTCGGCACGTAGATCACGCGCGCGATCTCCTTGTCCGCGACGTGCGCCTGCACCGACGCGCTCGCCATCGCGGCCGTGCGCGCGACGTCCTCCGCCGCGTCGAGCGGCAGCATCAGGCGGTCGCGGACCTTGCCGTTCACCTGTACCGCGACCTCGACCTCATCCTCCGCAGCCAGCGCCTCGTCGAACGCGGGCCACGACTGCGTGTGCACGCTATACGGTCGTCCGATGTGTGCCCACAGCTCCTCGGCGAGGTGCGGCGCGGACGGCGCCAACAGAAGAGCCATCGACGCCTGCGCCTCGCGCCACGCCGCCTCGTCGACGGCAGCGCCGCTCTCGCGGATCCTGGTCAGGTAGTTCGTGTACTCCATCAGCGCCGCGATCATCGTGTTGAACCGGAACTGCGCGATGTCCGACGTCACCTTCGCGATCGTCTTGTGCGTCCAGCGCCGCAGCTCGCGCGTCGCCGGCGCATCCGGCATCGACGCCGACTCGACGCCGCCGGTGACGGCATTCCAGACGCGGTTCAACCAGCGATACGCGCCGTTGATGCCGGCGGGATCGTAGGGCCCGCCCTCGTCCCACGGGCCGAGGAACATCAGGTAGATCCGGAACGTGTCCACGCCCCACTTCTCGACCTGGCTGTCCGGCGCGATGACGTTGCCGCGCGACTTGCTCATCCGCTGCCCGTCCGGGCCGAGGATTTGGCCCTGGTTGAACAGCCGGGCGAACGGCTCGTCGAAGTCCAGCACGCCCATGTCGCGCGCGGCCTTCGTGAAGAAGCGCGTGTAGAGCAGGTGCATGACGGCGTGCTCTGCGCCGCCTGTGTACTGGTCGACCGGCAGCCATTTCCGCGCCATCGCCTGGCTGAACGGCCGCTCGTCGTTGTGCGGGTCGATGTACCGCAACTGGTACCACGACGAGCACATGAACGTGTCCATGGTATCCGTCTCGCGGCGCGCGGGGCCGCCGCACGTCGGGCACGTCGCGTGCAGGAAGCCCTCGTGGTACGTCAGCGGCGATTCGCCTGTGGGGCGGAACTCGGCGTCCTCGGGCAGCAGCACCGGCAGGTCGTGCTCGGGCACTGGCACCGTGCCGTGCGTGTCGCAATACACGACGGGGATCGGCGCGCCCCACATCCGCTGGCGGGAGATCAGCCAGTCCCGCAGCCGGTAGTTCACCGTGCCACGGCCGAATCCCTGCTCTTCGGCGTATTTGACCACGGCCGGGATCGCTTCTTCGTCCGGCGTGCCATCGAACGGTCCGGAGTTGATCATCGGACCGCCATGGCCGAGGGCCTCGGTCAGTTCGCCGCCGTCCCATTCGGGGTGCCTGAAGACGGGCACGATCTTCAGGCCGTACTTCTTCGCGAAGTCGAAGTCACGCTGGTCGTGGCCGGGCACGCCCATGACGGCGCCCGTGCCGTAGGTGTACAGCACGTAATCGGCCGTCCAGATGGGCACGCGCTCACCGTTGAACAGGTTCGTGACATAGGCGCCCGTGAAGACGCCCGTCTTCTCTCGCTCCGTGGAGAGGCGATCGATCTCCGTTTCGCGACGCGCCGCGTCGACGTACGTGCGGACGGCGTCCCGCTGCTCCGGCGACGTGATCTTTTCGAGCAACGGATGCTCGGGCGCCAGCACAAAGAAGGAGACGCCGTACACCGTGTCCGGCCGGGTGGTGAAGACGCGGATCTCGCGCTCTTCGACGCCCGGCACGTCCAGCCCGAAGCGCAGCTCTGCGCCCTGGCTGCGGCCGATCCAGTTGCGCTGCATCGACGTGACCTGGTCCGGCCAGTCCATGCGCGAGAAGTCGAGCAGCTCCTCGGCGTACTTCGTGATGCGGAAGAACCACTGCTCCAGATCGCGCTTGCTCACGGTCGCGTCGCAGCGTTCGCAGCGCCCGTCGACGACTTGCTCGTTCGCCAGTACTGTCTGGTCGTTCGGACACCACCAGACCGATGCCTTCTTCTTGTACGCCAGATCGTGCGCCAGCAGCTTCAGGAACCACCACTGGGTCCAGCGGTAGTAATCCGGCGACGCCGTGACGACCTCGCGCGACCAGTCGAACATCGCGCCCATCATCTTGAGCTGGCCGCGCATCCGCTCGACGTTCTTGAACGTCCATTCCGCGGGGTGCGTCTGGTTCTTGATGGCGGCGTTCTCGGCCGGCAGCCCGAACGCGTCGAAGCCCATCGGGAACAGCACGTTGTAGCCGTTCATCCGTCTGAAGCGCGCCGCCGTGTCCGAAGGCGCCATCGCGTACCAGTGGCCGATGTGCAGATCGCCCGACGTGTACGGAAGCATCGTGAGTGCGTACCACTTGGGCCGCGGGTCGTCGTCGGGCGTCACGTAGAGGGCGTCGTGCTCCCAGCGCGCCTGCCACTTCTTTTCGATGGCGCGCGGATCGTAGCGCTCGGCCTGCCTTGGACGTTCTCTTGTCTTCGCCGGGTTAGTCATGCCCCACCCCGATATTCCTCGTTCGGTCAGCCTTCGGGCTCGTTCCCGTGATCCTCCGTGTCGTCGTTCGTCTCGTGCCCGGTTCGCCGGATGTGTTTCGTCACGATGCGCAGTTCGAGCAGGATCACGGCGAAGATCGATGTGAAGATGGCGATGATGTAGCCCTCGGCGCCGATGGCGATGCCAACCGCCGCCGTCGCCCAGATCGTCGCGGCGGTCGTGACGCCCTTGACGCTGTAGCCCTCGCGGAAGATCAGGCCGGCGCCGAGGAAGCCGATGCCTGAGACGATCTGGGCGGCGATCCGGTCGTCGCCGCCGAAGATGCGCGACAGGTCGGCGAACAGCGTCGAGCCCATGCAGACCAGCGCCATCGTGCGGACGCCCGCCGGGTAGCCGCGATACTCGCGCTCGAGGCCGATCACCGCGCCGAGGAACGCGGCCAGCGCGACCCTTCCCACCATCTGCCACTGCAACGCCGTGTCGATGACTGCCTCCTCCCCGACGCGTTCCTGCCGTGCGGTTCGCCGCAATCAAAATGGCCCGCCGTCCTGTCAGGGACGGAGGGCCAGCTCCGCGGTACCACCCTGGTTGTCGCCGTCCGGCGACCACTCAGTTGCCGCGGTAACGGGCGGACCCGGCGGCGGCTACACCCACGTGGGTTCGCCGCTACGGCTCGCCGGCGAGTTCAGCGCCTCGGTTGCCGGCTTGCACCGCCGCCGGCTCTCTGGGTTGCGCCTACTGCTCCGGGTCTGGGCGTTTGCCCCCGGCATGAGCGTCCGGGGTCAGGGCGAATTATATGTCGCGGGAGGCCGTGCGCCGCAAGCAGGGGTATCCCTCGGTGGCGCCGGCGGGCGCGAGACGTCAGAGCGGCGCTCCGTATACCGGGACATCGTCAGCTGCGCAGCCTGGCGATGAAGCCGTCCACAAGCTTGAGCTGGTACTGCTCGGTCACGCGCCCGCGGTCGAGCATCGCCTGGATGCCGAGGCCGTCGATGAGCGCGACCAGGCCGTCGGTGGCTTCGTCGAGGTCGATGCCGGGCGCGATCGCTCCCTCATCGCGGCAGCGGGCGACCAGGCCGCGGATGGTGTCGCGCCAATCTGCGTAGCGGGCGTTGTGTTCGCGGGAGAGGACGGCGGTGGCGACGGCCGCTCCCCAGAACGCGAGCCAGATCGCCCACTCTTCGCGCCGCGCCTGGTCGAGCGGAAGCGCCTCGGCTGCGACTGCCTTTAGCGCCTCGATGGGCGAGACGCCCTCGCTCGCGCGCCTCATGCGCCGGCCGGCGCGAATCGACGCGAGCCGCAGGGCGAAGATGAGCAGCGCTTCCTTGTCACGGAAGTAGTGCGCCAGGACGCCCGTCGAGACGCCGGCCTCGGCGGCGACCTGGCGAATCGTCGTCGCTTCGATGCCGGAGCGGACGACGGTCCGCCAGACGGCCTCGGCGATCTCCTCGCGCCGCAGGTCGTGGTCGACGATCTTCGGCATTGCGTCCTCCAGCGTTCGGCCGTAGTATAACGGACGTCTGTCATAAAACAATGACGGAGGTCTCGGGTGTGGGTGGGGGCCCGGCAGCCGCCGATGCTCTGGCCGCCGCGAACGCCGCCGCCGTGGCGATCTTCGCGTTCCGCGGCCCGAGCGGCGATCCAATGGCCGTACCGGTCACGCCGTATCTCTTCGGCGACCGCATCGTGGTGACGTCGACGCTGGCGTACACGAGGAAGGCCGAGCACGTACGGCGCGACAGCCGGATTGCGCTCCTCGCCAACGGCGTCCACATGCTGGGCCGTGCGGACGTCCGCGCCGACGTGAAGGGCGACTTCTTCGTCGCGAACCTGCTCGACCAGGAGCTTGCCAAGTATCCGCCCGCCCGCACGCTGGTCAGCGTGCCGTTCCACCGCCGCGTGTTCGCCTGGTACTTCGGGCGAGCGCTCATGTTCTTCTCCCCCGAGGAGGTCGCGTCGCGGCCAGGTGACGATGCGACGACGCTCGTCGCGCTGGATGCGGCGGGCTTCCCCTCGATCGCGCCCGTCGCCGCGCCGCCGGGGACGTTCGACTCGCTCACGGTCTCGCCGCGACAGGGCACCGGTGGCGGTCCCGCGCTGATCCTGCTGCATCGCGAGCCGGCCGACATGTCGGAGCTGCGCCAGGCGACGCTTCGCGGCACGCTCGACGGCGGCGTCTTCACCGTCCGGCGCCGTATTGGCTCGCTCGAAGGCGGTGGCCAAGATGGCGGCGAACTCGCCCGCCGCAAGGCGGCGTCGGCGGCGCGCAGGCGCATGGCCGGGTGGCCGCCGCCCTGACGTCAGGTTCATCCCCGCTGGCGTTCTGGGCGTCCGGCGCCCAACGCCTCGCTGGCCGTTGCCCGTTGCCCGTTGCCCGTTGGCCGTTGGCCGGTTGACGGCGCCTAGCGTCGTTTGACCGCTGCTGTGGCAACGGACGGCGCACGCCATCCATCGCGACGCTGCGCTCGGCGGAGAGCAGGGTGACGTTGTCGGCGGGGGCCATATGGCCTATAATCGGCAGGGCCGTTAGGCCGTTGCGATCTGTCCATCCGTCATGCATCGTTCGATGTGTATCCATGAGGTGCCGCCGGCGGGACCACCGGCGCGTGGAGGTGGGTGCCAATGCTGCTGATGTCGCTCATGTCGATCGTTACCATGTCCGTCAGCGTGGGACTGGCTGTCGCGCTGCTTCGCCAGGCCGGCGCGCGCCGGTAACGCGCGTCCACCGCCGATTCGAGGCCTGACTTCAGTCGCGGCGACCACCGCCAGCCCACGCCCGCGCGGCCCCGGCTGGCGATTCTTCCCCTGAATCGGACATGTCCCCGGATCCGTGCGGAGTGCCTGGCGAACCCCATGTCGCTGAGACGCCCGCGTACGGCAACTCGCGATCCACTTCCGCTCGCCTATGTACCGTTGCTGATCCGGCGCGGCTGAGGCCGCACGATGGCGCCGCGAGTGTTTCACGGGCCACTCCCGTAGCCCGAATGTTCTCGCGGTCCATTGACTCACGCATTGGAGATGGTTAACCATGAGGCTGCCGGCGGCGATACGGATATGCCGCGCGGATGAACGGAGGAGACGCACGATGTTCAAGCGCGTGGCTGCGGCAGTGGTGATCGCTGTTGGTGGCCTTGGATTCTCGTTGTGGGGATTGGCCTCTCCGGGGCAGACCGCGGTCGGCGGGCCTGTCATCCTGGGTGGCGACGACTTGACCGACCACGGCTACGTGTCCGGTGGCGACCTGTTCGAAGGCTGGCTGTACATCCAGCGGGCGTTAGAAAACATCGGCCCGGCTGTCACGCGGTCCAACGATGGGTCGATCGCGGCGCTCGGGTCGGCAGCGTCGGACGTGACGAGCGGTGATGCGGGTGCGGCCATCGGCTTCGCCGGGGCCAAGGTCGGCCGCAGCGTGACGTACTACGAGGGCGCTGCCGCCATCGACAGCTTCTTCACGAGTCTGGCCGGCGGCGGCACGCACCCCGCGATCATCTGGATCGCAGGAACCGGAGCGAGCAACGACCTTGATACCGATGAGCGGGCCGCGCTGACCCCGCACGCAAGTGCGATAGCCGGCTTTGTGTCGAGTGGCGGCGGTCTTATGTCGCACGGCACCTACTACGACTGGCTGACAGCGCTGCTTCCCGACGCGAGCGCCGTCGGCAGCGGCGGCAGCGGCGACCTCTACTTCACGGCGGACGGGCTCACCGATCTGCCTTCGCTGACGGGCTCCGACATCAACGCCGGTCCCTGGCACAATCATTTCGAGGGCGACCTGGGCGGCCTGAAGGTGCTCGTCAGGTCGACGGGCGTGGTGGATAGCCAGGAGAATGACGCAGCCGTCATCATCGGCGGCGCACAGGTGACGTTCGAGCCGGTGACTCCGCCCGCGGAACCGCCAGTCGCGACGCCTTGCATCGGCGGCATCGTAACTTCCCGCTGCCCGAGGAACGTGCCCGATGTCAACGTGACGCCAACGGCCACCGTGGCGGTACCCACCGCCGCGCCGATCACGCCGACTGTGGCGGCGCCGGCACCGTCGCCCGCGCCCGGCGGTGGCGCCGCAGGTGCGATCTCCGCGCCTGACACGGGCACCGGACCGGGCCCGAGCGGCGGGCAGGCTTCGATCATGTGGATGTCGGCCGCGCTCGCGGCGGGTGGACTCATGCTGTCGGGCACGGCGCTGAGATTCAGGAAGCGATAGCGGCGCGGCAACGCTGAGAGAGCGCAGGAGCCCGGCGACGAATCGCCGGGCTCCTGCTTTCGTTCTGGCGGATGTCTGTCAGAGCGCGTGCGGTTGCGCTCGACGCCGCGGCGCTGGCAACGCGTCAGCGCGCGTGGGTAGCGTCGTCGTCCAGGTTCAGAGCCGCGCGGACGGCCGGCACGAGCAGCGAGTGGATGTCATCTTTGGCGACGAGCGGCACGCCCAGGGCCGCGGCCTTCGTGTAGACGTCGGCGTACTGTGCCTCGGCGGTCTGCATGATGACGGGGAAGGATTCCCCGCGATGCATGCGCGCCGCTTCAATGACATGCCAGCCGCTGCCACGCGGCATGCGGAAGTCGGTGATGACGAGGTGAAACTCCTGCGTCGCATCTTCGAGCAGCGCCGCCGCCGCCGCTCCATCCTCCGCGAGGACGCACGTCAGCCCCAATGCCTCCACGAGCCGTCCGATCGTCGCACGGAACTTGTAGTCGTCGTCGGCGATGAGCACGCGGCGCGCTTCGTACACCCGGTGGCCTCCCTTCTCATCCAACCGAGACCATACTCGACGTGGCCGCTGGTGGCTTCGTCCGGATTCCACGTCGCAGAGGTGCCGAGTGGTCCCAACGGGCGCCGAGCGACGCGGGAATGCCGTGCGGCTGAATCGCATTGGTTGAACGAAGGCCGAACACCACGTGACAAGAGGGAGAATTGGTGGAGCCGAGGGGGCTCGAACCCCTGACCTCAACACTGCCAGTGTTGCGCTCTCCCAATTGAGCTACGGCCCCACGCGCGGCTTGGGAAGTGCGCTCCATGCTAACAATTGACCCCGGGCGTGGCAACGACGGCGTGCCGCCGCCGCCCGTCGTGCGCGATCGCGGCCTGCTAAGCTGGTTGACACGTCTATGGCGACATCAACGACGACTCCCGCCGCCGCGCCGCGTTCCCGCCTCCGCCTGCCGGAGGCGGTCTCGGTACTCGCGGAACGCGATTTCCGCGTCATCTGGCTCGGTCAAACGATCTCGATGGTCGGCACGTGGATGCAGTTCGTCGCGCAGGGCCTGCTCGTGCTCAAACTGTGGGATTCGGCGTTCGCCCTCGGAGCGCTCAACTTCGCCAACGCGACGCCCAGCCTCGTCGTGCTGCTGTTCGGCGGGGTGCTGGCCGACCGCGCGGACAAGCGCCTGATCCTGCTCCTCACGCAGACCGTCATGCTGCTCCTCGCCGCTGCCATCGGCGTGCTCATCGTGACGGACCACGTGCAGTACTGGATGCTCATCGTCGCGACGATGGCGCTGGGGCTCGCGTTCGGTTACGACCTGCCGGCCGCGCAGGCGCTGATGCCGGAACTCGTGCCGCCCGAGAAGATCGGACAGGTCGTCGCCCTCAATTCGTCGATGTTTCACGGCACGCGCATGGTGGGTCCGGCGATCGCCGGCGTGCTGATCGGCGCGTTCGGCCTCGCCACGGCGTACTTTCTCAACGCCGCGAGCTTCCTGGCGGTCATCCTCAGCCTCCTTATGATCCGCTACCGGCCCGCCGCCGGGCGCCCGGGCCCCTCACCTTCGGCCATCGAGGGGCTGAGGGCGGGCCTGCGGCACGCCCGCGGCCGGCCGAACCTGCGGGCGTTGCTGTTGCTCACGGCGTTGAATTGCATCTTCGTGTTCCCGGTCGCCGCGATCCTCGTGCCGTTCTACGTCAAGAATGTGCTGCACTCCGGTCCCGGCGTCCTGGGACTGATGTTCACCGCCGGGGGCCTGGGGTCGATGTTGGGCGCGCTCGCGCTGATCTGGTGGAGCGGCCATCGGCGCGTCGAGCGGATCTGGCTCGGATTCCTGATCGCGCCCGTCGGGCTGACGATTCAGGCGCTGACGCGCGAGCCGGCGATCGCCATTGTGGTGCAGGGATTCGTCTCGTTCGCGTTCTCGTCGCAGCTGGGGCTGATTCTGACGATGATCCAGGAGTCCACGCCGGGTGAGTTCCGCGGGCGCGTCCTGTCCCTGCATGGCATCACGTTCAACGGCACGATGCCGCTCGCCGCGATCGGGATCTCGGCCGCGGCGGTGCTGTTCGGCCTTCCCGCGGTAATGATCGCCCTATCGGCGGCGTTCGCGATCACCGGCGCGTGGACGCTGCGATTCTCCGGCGGCGGCATCGCCCGCGTCGTGCGCGACTCGCACGCGGAGTACGCGCTGATCGCCGCCGACGCGCCGGACGGCCGCGGCGCACACGGCCACTGACGCGAGCGGCCCCTGGCGGTCCCGTCATCGCCGTGCCAGCGCGGATCCAACGAACGTCGATGGTGCGGAATGAGGGACGCTGGCCCGGCTCAGGCCTCGTTGCGCTTACCGGGCACCGAGCAGCTCCGTCACGACCTCGTTGATGAGTCGGCCGTCAGCGCGGCCCTTGAGGCGTCCGATGGCCGCCGGCATCACCTTCGCCTTGTCGGCGGGGCCGGCCGCGCCGGTCTCGGCGATGACCTCCCGTACGGCTGCCATCACCTCGTCGCGGGTGAGCTGCTGCGGCAGATACGCCGACAGGATCACCAGCTCCGCCTCCTCCCGTTCGACGAGGTCCATCCGCCCGGCCTTCCGGTACTCGTCGATGCTCTCGCGGCGCTGCTTTGCCTGCTTCTGGATAACGTCGAGCACCTCACCGTCGTTCAGCTCCTGGCGCGACGCCGACTCCAGCTTCACGTTCACGCGGGCGATCTCCGTGTTGCTGATGGCGGTGAGGACGCTCCGGAGCGCGTCGCGCCGGACGGCGTCGGCGGCGCGCATGGCGTCCTTCAGGTCGGCGGCAAGCTGCTCTTTGAGTGCCATACAAGTAGGCCTTTCCCGGGATTCCCCTTCGCCCGAATCATAGCGCGCTGGATCTCCGTTTGGGCCGGCGTCGGCCGCTGGCGCCGGATCGCGGGACTTGCTTCGATCGCCGGACCGGACAGGTGCGGGAACGAGCAAGATGTGCCGAAGATGGTGGTAGCCTCGAATCCAGGAGGGGAGCGCTCCATGTTCAAGAGAATGCTCGTGCCCATCGATGGGAGCCACAGCTCGTCGGCGGTGGTCCCGTATGCCGCCGGGCTCGCACAGCGGCTGGAATGCCGCGTCGACCTGCTTCTTGTCGAGCCGCCCTCCGGCGCGACGCTTCCGTACCCGGAGCAGCGCCGTGCGAAGCAGAAGCATGCAGACAGCGAGGCCGGCGCACTCGTCGTCGGCTCGCGGACGCCGGCGCACGTGCGCGAGGCGAACGAACGCTACGTCGCGCGCCACGTCGAGGAGTTCACGGCGATCGGCGTCGAGGCCTCCGGCCGGGTCGTCTGCGGCGACATCGTCGACGAGATCCTGCGTGCGGCGCTCGACCTGCGGTCCGACCTGGTTGCCATGTCGACGCGCAAACTCGCGGCGTTCGACCGCCGGGAGACGGGCAGCATCGCCGAAGAGGTGATGTGGCGCTCGAAGCTGCCGGTGCTCATGGTGGCACAGGGGTAGCGCCGGCAACGTCTCGCCCGCCTGGTGCGCGCGCCGTTCTTGCGTCCGCGCGGCCAGATCGCGGCGATTTCAGCTTCACGTGGAACAATCGTCGGCCTGGCGTCGTCTATCCGACGGCGAAGCGTCCGGTACCGGCTGCGTCGCTGCCGCATGATGCGGCTGTTCGCAGGACGCGCACCGGCTGTCAGGGGGCAGGCGGACGTGGCCTCGAACGGGGAAGATGGGGCGCTCCGGCAGCGTCCAGGCGGTTGTTCATGCCCTTGCCCTGCTACTCAGCCGCCTGCAAGTTGCGCCCGGATGCGCGCTCCGGAGCGTTCCCGTCTTTCGCCTTGGAGGCTGGCGGACCGTGCTACCATGCCCGTCTCGCGGGGAAGTGGTTGTGGGGAGTGGCATGGGGCGGCCCGCCGGTGATCGGCTCTTCATCCTTATCGTGATCGGTCTGCTGGCGGCTTCCGCGTGCGAGACGGGGCGCGCCCCGCACGCCGCCGTCACCGTCGTATCGGCCACGACGGCGGCCGGCCCGGCGGATACCACGATCGCGACGCCCCCGCTGGGCCGGCTGACACCGCGCCCGCGCCCGACCAGCCTCGTCACGCCGACGCCGGCGCCCGAGCACTGCAGCGATCCGTTCCTGACGCCGCCGCCCGTGACGCCGGCAACTGAACCAGCCGCGACGGCCACGCCTCCGCCGCCCGGCATCACGCCCGAGCCGACGCCTCCGACACGGGTGCCCCACGTGGACGACGTGCCGCCGCTCGCTCCGGTGGACCTGCCGCCGCTCCAGCCCGAATCCGAGCTTGAGCGTCTCGTGCGGGAACGGCTCGGCGAGGACGCCAGCCACTACGCGGTCGTCATCACGGACCTGAGCGATGGCCGGGGGGTGGCGATCGATGCGGATCGCGTCTTCTACGCCGCGAGCCTGTTCAAGCTCGAGGTCATGCTCGAGATCTTCCATCAGCACCAGGCCGGCTTGCTCGATTTCGACGAGCGGTACGTCGCGACGGACTACTACTCCGGTTTCGACCTGGGGCCGCACGTCGTCACGCCGTGCTCGACGGTGAGCATCGGCGATGCGCTCGCGGCGATGATGTCCGTCAGCGACAACGTGGCCGCCATCATGCTGCTGGACCGTGCCGGTGCCAGGCATATCAACGACGCGATGGCCGCTCTCGGCCTCGAGGAGACGCGGCTGACCGAGGACCAGAGCCTGCCCGCGACCGCCCGCGATATGGCGCGCCTCGTGGAGGCGATCGCACGGGGGAAGGCGGTAAGCCCCGCGGCGAGCGCAGTGATGTTGTCGCTCATGGCCGCCGAGGAGATCGACGACCGCATTCCCCAGGGGGTCCCGGACGGGACGCTCGTGGCGCACAAGACCGGCAACTGGGAGCAGGCGACGCACGACGCCGGCGTCGTCTACGGCGAGCGGTCCACGTACGTGATGGTGCTCATGTCCGACCTCGGATTCGGGAGCGAGGCCGCGCGAGTCGAAGCGGACGTCGCGAAGATCGCCTGGGACTACTTCGAGGGTCCGGAAACGCCGTAGGCGCGGCGGCTATGCGCGGCGGCTGGCGAGGATCTGCGCGACGCGGTCGAGGATGCGCTGCGCGACCTCGTACTTGGTGAGCAGCGGCAGCTCTTCGACGGTGCCGTCGGCCGCGATCAACGTGACGAGGTTGGTGTCCGCCGCGAAGCCCGCCTGCGGCGCGGTTACGTCGTTCGCGGCGATGAGGTCGAGCCCCTTCTTCGCGATCTTGGCGTGCGCGTGGACCAGCACCTGCTCGGTCTCGGCGGCGAACCCGACTTTCACGAACGGACCCTTGAGCCCGGCGATGATGTCCGGATTCGGCACCAGCTCGATGCTGATGTTCTCGCCCGTCCGCTTGATCTTCTGCTCCGCCGTGCTCGCCGGGCGGAAGTCGGCCGGCGCCGCGGCCATGATCAGCGCGTCGCAGCCGGCCGTCGCGCGCTCCACCGCCGCCGCCATCTCGGCCGTCGTGCGTACGTCGATGCGTTCGACGGCGTACGGCGTGGCCAGCGCGACCGGCCCGCATACGAGCGTGACGGCGGCACCGCGATCACGCGCGGCCTCGGCGAGCGCGAAACCCATCTTTCCCGATGAGCGGTTGCCGATGAAGCGCACGGGGTCGAGCGGCTCCTGCGTGCCGCCGGCGCTCACGACGATGCGCCGCCCCGCCAGGTCGCCCTGCGCGCCGATCGCCTGGCGGACGGCGCCGATGATCTGGTCGGTCTCGACGAGCCGGCCGCGGCCGGTGCGGCCGCTCGCCAGGCGACCCTCGCCCGGGCCGACGAAGACCACGCCGCGAGCACGCAGCGCCTCAACGTTGGCGACGGTCGCCGCGTTCTCCCACATCTGGTTGTCCATGGCCGGGGCGATCAGCACGGGCGCGGTCGTCGCGAGGGCGGTCAGGGTGAGCATGTTGTCGGCCATGCCGTGCGCGAGGCGGGCGATGGTCGTCGCGCTCGCGGGAGCGATCAGCATCGCCGCGGCGGCACGGGCCAGCTCGACGTGCTCCTCGGCGAGCGGCGAGTTGACGTCGAACATATCGGTGTAGACGGGGCGGAGCGCAATGCTTCGGAAGGTCAGCGGCGACACGAACTTCGTGGCCGACTCCGTCAGCACGACGTCGACGAGCGCGCCGGCCTGCGTCAGCTTGCTGGCGATGTCGGCGGCCTTGTAGGCCGCGATGCTGCCGCAGACGCCGAGGACGATCCGCTTGCCTTCGAGCATGTCAGTCTTTCCGCGTGTTCATCTCGTGGATGAGCCGGAGGCCGGTGAGCGTCAGGTTCAGGTCCACGGCGTCGAACACGTGCGTCTCCCTGGCGAGCAGGTTCGCCCAGCCGCCGGTCGCGATGACGCGCGCCGTGCCGCCGAGTTCCCGCTTGAACCGGGCCACCATTCCCTCGATCAGCCCCACGTAGCCGTACAGGGTGCCGGAC
Organism: uncultured Dehalococcoidia bacterium; assembly: GCA_964371095.1. Taxonomy (GTDB): domain Bacteria; phylum Chloroflexota; class Dehalococcoidia; order DSTF01; family JACRBR01; genus CAYJMJ01. The sequence goes on from CAYJMJ010000055.1 coordinate 17,810, forward strand.
TGGATCGAGGCGACGGTGTTCTTCCCTATGGCAGTTTTCGGCCGCTCCAGCTCGACCCGGTATAGCTTGGCGGCCCGCTCGAACAGCGCTTCGGAGGCGATGCCGATGCCGGGGGCGATGGCGCCGCCCAGGTACTCGCCATCGGCGGAGACGGCGTCGAACACGGTGGCGGTGCCGAAGTCGACGATGATCAGGGGCGGCGGGCCGTAGAGGTGGAGCGCCGCGACGACATCGACGATGCGGTCGGCGCCGACCTCGCGCGGGTTGTCGTAGAGGACGCGGATGCCGGTGCGGGTGCCGGTGCCGACGACGAGCGGGGTGACGCCGAAGTAGCGCTCGCAGAGCTGCTCGAAGACGGGCGCCAGGTCGGGCACGACGCTGGCCATCACGGCCTGGTCGATGGCCTTGACGTCGATGTCCTGGGTCCGGAGGAGGCCGAGGAGGAGGACGGCGTACTCGTCGGCGAGGCGCTCCATGTCGGTGGCGATGCGCCAGGTGGCGACGACCTGATCGCCATCGAAGATGCCGATGGTGACGTTGGTGTTGCCGACATCGAGCGTGAGCAGCAAGCGCGCCTCCCTGTACCGGGCGAAGTATAACTGGCGCCGGGCGGAGCTCCGCGAGAACAGAGAACAGACAACAGACGACAGACCGGGCGAGCTGGCGTGCAGCGTCGACAGGTCGAGCCGGGGCGGTAGGCGACATTGAACCGCAATTCCTCGCGCATTTAGGAAGCCCGGATTTCGTTTTGTCATTTTTTCATTCGCCTCGGCTCCGGCTCCGGATGACGCCGGCGATGCCGGGCTGGCCGCCAGCCGCGCGGTACCGGTGCTGCCCGGCCGGCCATGCCGCCTGCGAGCTGCGTGATGGACCGCGCGCGGGGCGAGTGTAAGGGGAGTGGCGACCGAAGTCCGAACGGTACGTGTCACCGCGGGAGCGAGGCGGAGGCGATCGGCGAGAGCAAGGCGGGGGCGGTACCCGACTATCTACTGTTGACTGGCGACGTCACCACGGCCAGTCAACGCCCGCCACCTACGCATGTATCTGCCCGAAGTCCGCTGCTTCGCGGTCGCGGTCGGCGCGCTGGATGTGGATGGCGCCGTCGAGGGTGCGGAACTG
>CAYJMJ010000056.1:0-18738 GCA_964371095.1 uncultured Dehalococcoidia bacterium
CCGCATCCTCCACGAACTCGTAATAGTGCGCGCGCAGCGCCTCGGCGGTCGCGCGATCGACGGCGTTGCGCCGCTCCGGGCGGTCGATCGTGACGATGCGGGTCGAGTCCCTGCGCTCGTATGTGACGGCCATGCCGGTAGGTTATCGGTCATATGGAGCAGGGGGTAGGGGGTGCCAATGACGGCGCGATGAGACGCAAAGAGCGGGTGCCTGAGGCGCCCGCTCTTTGCGATTGCTCTTACTCCGGCCTCGGACCAGGAGGACCGCCGGGGCCACCGCCGAACGGGGCACGGGGCGGGCCGGGAGGGCCCTCGCCGGCCGGCGGGCGCCGGTCGCGCAGGCCACCGTCGGCGCTTCGGGCGGGGCCGCCAGCGTCGCGGCGCGGGCCGCCGTAGCCGCCACCACCACCTCCGCCGCCGCGGCGCGGGCCGCCGTAGCCGCCGCCACCACCACCGCCGCGCCCGCCTCGGTCGCCGCCGCCGCGTCCGCCACGGTCACCGCCGCGTTCCGGCCGGCTCTCGCGCTCGGCCTTCTGGCGCGCGACCACGGCCGCGGCGTCAGTCTCGCCCGCGAGCACGGCGCGGCGCGAGAGGTTGACGCGGCCCATGGAGTCGATCTCCGTGACCATCACCATCACCTCGTCGCCGGGCGATACCACGTCCTCGACCGACGGCACGCGGAAGTCCGCCAGCTCCGAGATGTGCACGAGGCCTTCCTTGCCCGGAGCGATCTCGACGAAGCAGCCGAAATTCATGAGGCGCGTCACCCGGCCCGTGTAGATCTGGCCGACCTCCACGTCCTTCGTCATGCCCTCGATGATGTCGATCGCCTTGCGCGCCGACTCCTCGTTCGTCGCACCAATGAACACGGAGCCGTCGTCCTCGATGTCGACCGTGCAGCCGGTCTCCTCGATGATCGAGCGAATGACGCGGCCGCCCGGACCGATGACCGTGCCGATCTTCTGCGGGTCGATCTGCAGACGGTACATGCGCGGCGCATACGGAGACATCTCCTTGCGCGGCTCGGCGATCGCCTCGGCCATCTTGCCGAGGATGAAGAGCCGGCCCTCGCGCGCCTGGGCGACCGCGTCGCGCAGGACGGTCATCGGGATGCCCTGAATCTTGATGTCCATCTGAAGGGCCGTAATACCCTCCTTCGTGCCAGCGACCTTGAAGTCCATGTCGCCCATGGCATCTTCAAGACCGGCGATGTCGGTCAGCACCCTGTAGTTGCCGCCCTCGCCCATGATGAGGCCCATCGCCACGCCGGCGACCGGCGTCGTGATCGGCACGCCGGCATCCATCAGCGACAGGATGCTGCCACAGACGCTCGCCATCGACGTGCTGCCGTTGCTGGACAGCACCTCCGACACGATGCGAAGCGTGTACGGGAAGTCCTCGATGCCGGGCAGCACGGGCGATACCGCCCGCTCGGCGAGCGCGCCGTGGCCGATCTCCCGGCGGCCCGACGCGCCCATGCGGCCCGTCTCGCCGACGGAGTACGGCGGGAAGTTGTAATGGTGGAGGAAGCGCTTGCTGTCGACCGGCGATAGCGTGTCAAGCCGCTGCGCATCGCCGACGCCGCCCAGCGTCGTGACGCTGAGCACCTGCGTCTGGCCGCGCGTGAAGAGTCCAGTGCCGTGCACGCGCGGCAGCACCCCAACTTCACACGTGATCGGGCGGATCGTCTTGTGATCGCGGCCGTCCGGCCGGCGATCGTTCTGAAGGATCGACTCGCGCACCGTCTTCTTGACGAAGGCGTCGAGCGCCTCGCCGACTGCCTTCTCCGTGTACTCCGCGCCGAACTTCTCGACGAGTCGCGCCTTGTGCTCGTCGAGCGCGCCCTGCCGCTCGTCCTTGGCCAGCGCGAGGAACTCCTCGACGTTGCCCGCGAGGTCGTCGAAGACCAGCTTCTTGAGATCCTCCGGCAGGACGGCCGGCACAAACTCCCACTTCACCGGCCGCAATGCGGCGATGATCTCCTCCTGCAGCTCGATCAGGATCTGGTTCTGCTGCTGCGCGAACTCCATCGCGCCGAGGATGATCTCTTCGGGCGCCTCATTCGCGCCGGCCTCGACCATCATGATCGCGTTCTTCGTGCCCGCGACCACGATATCGATCAAGCTCTCGTCGAGTTGCGCGAACGTCGGGTTGACGACGTACTGGCCGTCGACGTAGCCGACACGCACCGAGCTGACGGGTCCGGCGAACGGGATGTCCGAGATGCTCAGCGCAGTGGAAGCGCCGACCGTGCCGAGGACGTCCGGATCGTTCTCCTTGTCGACCGCCATGACCGTGATCACGACCTGGACCTCGTTGCGCATGCCCTTCGGGAAGAGCGGGCGAAGCGGGCGGTCGGTGAGGCGGGCGCTGAGAATGGCTTCGCTGGAGGGCCGTCCCTCGCGCCGGAAGAAGGAACCGGGGATCCGGCCCGCCGCGTACATCTTCTCCTCGAAGTCGATGGTGAGCGGGAAGAAATCCATGCCGGGCCGCGGGTGGCGCGCCATGGTGGCGGTACACAGGACGACCGTGTCGCCATATCGGAGCATGACGGCGCCGCCGGCGAGATTGGCGACGCGGCCGTGCTCGATGGTCAGCGTCTTGCCGCCGATCTCTCGTGAAAACGTTCTTACTTCAGGCATGCGCGTATGGACCCTCCGTCCGGTCTTGGATTGCGGGCTTTGTCTGAGCCCGGGCTTGTTGTGTTGATCTGCGAATGCAGCGGCTGATCTCCGCTTGCGTCGACGACTCGAGAATGGATCTGTTCCGGGCTGATCCGCCGCAGCGGCCGTTCGGTCTGCCCGCGCTCGAGGAGTGACTGTCTGTTCTTCCCGACGTTCCTGGCCCAGTCCCTGACCGGGCAGATACAGAAGGGCCTCCGCGGGGTTCTTCCCCTACTTGCGGAGGCCGAGTTTCGCGAGGATCGCGCGGTAGCGCGTCACATCCGTCTTGTTGAGGTAGGCGAGCTGGCGCCGCCTCTGCCCGACGAGCTTCAGGAGCCCGCGCTGGGTATGGTAATCGTGCCGGTGCAGCTTCAGATGCTCGGTGAGCCCGTTGATGCGCTCCGTCAGGAGCGCGATCTGAACCTCGGCGGAGCCGGTGTCCGTCGCGTGCCCCTGGTGCTGGCCGATGATCTCAGCTTTGACTTGCGTAGCGAGTGCCATAACGGGAGTCAGCATATCAGGCACTCCCCAGCGGGGCAAACTCGGAAGCTGCAGTGGGCGCGGCGCGGCCGCCCGCCGCCATTCGAGGACGCGGCCCATGTCCCGGCTCTCGCCTCTCGCCTCTAACGTCCAGCGTCTCGACTCCAACGCCCCGGTACACTGGCGCATATGACCGTCGCCATAGTGACCGACAGCACCGCGTGCATCCCGCCAGAGGTAGCCGAGCGGCTTGGGATCGAGATCGTTCCCCTGCACCTGATCTTCGGCGGGCGGACGTTCGTCGATTCGCTGACCGCCGACACGTCGGAGTTCTACGAGCTGCTCCGGTCGTCGAACGAGCGCCCGACGACCGCCGCGCCCTCGCCCGGCATGTTCATCGACGCGATCGGCCGGGCCGGTCACCGCGCCGACGCCGTCCTCTGTATCACCGTCTCGAAACAGTTCAGTGCCATGTACGATTCGGCCCGCCAGGCAATCGAGATCGCGAAGGCAGAGGCTCCGGGGCTCGACATCCGCCTGCTCGACTCCCGCAACGCGGCGATGGCCCAGGGATTCATCGTGCTCGAAGCGGCGCGTGCCGCCGCCGCCGGGGGCTCGATCCAGGACGTAGAGCGGCGCGCCGAAGCGATGACCACCCAGGTGACGCTGCTTGCAATGCTCGACACGCTGTCGTACCTGGCGCGCGGCGGACGTGTTCCGCGCGCGGCAGCGTGGGCGGCCGGCATGCTCCAGGTGAAGCCAATCGTGCGCTTCAGTGCCTCTGACATCCGGCTGGTGGCGCGGACGCGGACGCGTCGCCGCGCACTCGACCGGATGGTGGCGCTGCTCATCGAGATGGCGTCAGGACGAAGGCTCCACCTGGCCGTGCACCACGCGCATGCGCCCGAAGACGCTCGCTACCTCCTCGACCGCATCGAGGCGCAGGTCGACCTCGCGGAGACGTACCTGACCGAGTTCACTCAGGTGATGGGAGTGCACACCGGGCCCGGGCTGGTCGGACTGGCCTGGTGGGCGGATGCCGGCTCAGCCGGAGACGTCGCGTAGAGAATCGGCCCACAGCCATCGCGCCCGCCCGACATGGATCCGCGTGCGCCGGTTATAATGGCCGTCATGCCGCATGAATCCGGCGTTATCGTCAAGCATCACTGGGCGGAGCGTATCGCCGAGATGGCGGCGCCCCTGCCCCAACGGCGGAGGCGGCCGGCGATGGTCATGCTCTCGGGCGTAGTCGGGACGGGCAAGTCGACGTTCGCGCGTGCGCTGCGGGAGCGCACCGGCATCGCGGTGATCGAGAGCGACGCGGTGCGGCGGGCGATGTTCGCCCGGCCGACGCATGCCCGGAAGGAGAGCGCCGCAGTGTTCCGCGCCGTACACGCGGCGCTCGACGACCTCCTGGCACGCGGCGTGAGCACGCTCATCGACGCGACCAACCTGGTGGAGGCGGAACGCGGGACCATGTACGGGATCGCGGAGCGGCGGGGCGCGCGGCCCACCGTTGTGCGCCTGACGGCGGCGCCGGCGCTCGTGCGAACGCGTTTGCGGGCGCGCCGCGACGCGGCCGATGCCGGCACGGACGTCTTCGAGCGAATGCAGCGAGCGCGGCAGCCGATCGAGCGGCCGCATTACGTGGTGGATACGGCGGGTGACGTGGAGTGCGCGGCGGAGGCCGTGGCAAGGGAGATCGTAGCGAAATGAGCCGAGAACCGCGCAGGCCGAAAGGCAACGTGCAACCGCCGCGGGGCGTGGCGCCGCCTTCCCGGCGGACACCCGTCAAGGTCGAGGGCGGCAGCCGCCTCCCGGTGCTCGGTATCGGGATCGCTGGCGGCGTCCTGCTCGTCGTCGGCCTGCTCGCATACCTGGTCCTGCAGAGCAACTCGAGCGGTTCGTCCCTCGTGGGCTATGAGAAGGCGGAGGCGGACAGCAGCGCGTCGGTTCCCGGCACGTACGTCCAGAGCCAGGGGCGCGGCCACTACGCCGGCGGATACACGACCAGCCGCCCGCCGACGCCGTTCTGTGCGGGCGTAGCGTGGTCCGGCGCCGACAGCTCCGCTGCCGCCAGCCCGACGCCGACGGTGGCGGCCACGACGGCACCAGTCCGGCCGGGCGCGACGCCAACAGTTCCCGCCAACTGTTACAACAGCAATCCGCCGTCATCGGGCAAGCACTTGAACGTGCAGAACAACGTTGACGTTGGCGGCGGCAACGTGATCAAAATCCCGCCGGATCCGGACATCTACCCGTCGAACGTCGAGATTCCGCGCGACGCCGTCGCGCACATCCTCGAGCACGCCGGGGTGTTCCTCGGGTACAACTGCGCGTCGAACGACCTCGAATGTGACAGCGTGGTCCAGGACATCACGAAGCTGGCGACGGACCGCCTCGAAAACGGCGGCGACCGCATAGTCATGGCGCACGACAGCGACCTCGTGCCCGGCACCATCGGCATGTCATCGTGGACGCGGGTGCTCATCTTCAAGTATCAGGACTACGACGCGAAGGAAGTGCAGCGGTTCATGGACAAGAACTCGTGCCGCTACGACCCCGAGGGGTTCTGCAGAGGTTAACGGTCTCGTCCTGAGCATCGAACGGGCCGGCCCGTGCCGGCCCGTTCTTTGTGCCCGGCGCCAGTTCCCACCAGGCGTACCGGCGGTATAACCTGACCTCCACGAACAGGAGGTTACGATGACCGGCGTCAGCGACCGAATCGACGGGGCCAAGCAACGCGCGCAGGCGGCGGTCGATGCCGTCGCCAGCGACCTCATCCGCATCTCGCGCGAGATTCACGCACACCCGGAGCTGGCGCTCAAGGAGCACCACGCGTACGCGCAGCTCGTGCCATTCCTCGAAGCGCAAGGCTTCGCCATGCAGCAGCACGCGTATGGCATCGACACGGCGTTCCGCGGCGAGTGGGGGCGCGGGCCCGTGACGATTGCCGTCTGCGCCGAGTACGACGCGCTGCCGGAGATTGGCCACGCCTGCGGCCACAACCTCATCGCGACCGTCGGAGTCGGCGCCGCGACGGCGTTGATCCGGTCGCTGGATCCGGCCGACGCGCGCATCGTCATCCTCGGCACGCCGGCGGAGGAGCTCCACGGCGGCAAGATCATCATGGCGCGAGCCGGCTGCTTCGACGATGTCGACGTGGCGATGATGGCGCACTCGGCGCCGGCCGACATCGTGGACATGCCGATGTTCGGCGTCGCCCATGTCGACGTGGAATACCGGGGTAAGGCCGTGCACGCGTCGGTGTTCCCGGAGCAGGGAGTGAACGCGCTCGACGCGCTCGTCACGGCGTACCAGACGATCGCGCAGCTTCGCCACCACATCCGCGCGGACTCTCGCATCCACGGCATCATCACGCGCGGTGGCGAGGCGGCGAACATCATTCCCGGCGTCGCCGCTGGAACGTTCTACGTGCGCGCGCTCCAGCCGCGCTACTTGATGCAGCTCAAGGAGCGCGTGCGGCACTGTTTCGAGGCGGGCGCACTGGCGACCGGCTGCGAGCTGACCATGGACTGGCACGAAGCGGCCGAGTACGCACCAATGCTCAACAACCGGCCGATGTGCGACGCCTACCGCCGCAACGGCGAGGCGCTCGGCAAGGCGTTCATCGATCCGAAGGGGCTCTCGACGGGCAGCAGCGACATGGGCAACGTCAGCCAGGTCGTGCCTGCGATCCACCCGAATTTCAGCGTCGGCGCGATGGCGTTCACACACTCGCCGCAGTTCACCGCCGCCGCGATCACGGACGCCGCACACGCCGGCATGCTCCAGACCGCAAAGGCGCTGGCGATGACGGCGATCGACGTGGCGCTCGAACCGGGTCTCATCGAGGCAGTGAAGGCGGACTTCAAGGGAGCGGTGCGAGAACCGTAGTCGGCTCGCAAACCGGGAATCCCACCGAACCGTCGACGGCGGCCACGGGAGCGGCTAAGTGCTTGCTCTTCTGCCCTCAGTTGAGCTGCTGCGCCGTCGGCGTGAGGCCCAGCTCGCCGATCATCGCCGCCAGCTCATCGTGCGTCAGCGCGCGGCCTTTGCCGGCAACCGCGACGAGCGCCGCTTCCATCATGTTGGTGCCGAAGGATCGCCCTTCGAGCACCGGCGTCGTCGTGACGAGCCACCGGACGCCCGACGCGCGGAAGTGCGCGACGTCGGCCTCGGTCGTCGTGTTGGTGCAGATGATCTTGCCGTCGAGGCGCTCCGGCGCGTGGCGCTTGATGTAATGGCAGTCGCCCGCGAGCACGGTCGCCCAGCGGTACCGGCCCTCGTACTTCGGCTGCGGACGCTCCTGCTTCTCGCCGGTCGGATAGATCCACGCGAACGGCAGCCGTCCGGCGATCGGCATGACGATCCGCGCCGCCCATTTGAGTTGGCGCGACGTGTGCAGCGGAATCGGCAGGCCAAGCGCGAACATGAGGTCGCCGAACACGCACTCGTAGCCGTTCTCATAGAACGACATCGCCATCCCCCAGCGGTCGGCGCTCGACGTGAAGAGCACGCGCTTCGGCGAGATCTCGAACTTCGACTCCATAAACGGCACGACCGTGCGCTCGAGCGTGTTCTTGATGCCGCCGCCGTCAACGTACGGCGTCGTCTTCACGTCGCGCACGAGCCGGCGCACGGAGTGCAATGGGTAGTACGTCTTGTCGACCAGCACGCCGAGATCCGTGCCGCCGACGCCGAACGCGTCGACCTTGCCGTCCATCTCTCGATAGAGGCGGACCGCCCGGTCCATATCGCCGTCGGTGCCGATGCGCTCGATGCTCACTCGCTGGCCGAGCAACTCGATCTCGACGGCCTTGTCGCGGGTCGACGAACCCAGGCTGATGCTGACGGCGCGCTTCACAGTCCCTCCTTCGGGAGCCCACGGCAGACGACACGATACAGAAACCGGACCGCCCGGTCCGCTACGCCGTGGCGCGCCTGTTCTCCGTTGTCGGCGGCTTGTTCGCCGTTGGGGCGCTGGGCGCGAGCGCCCTGATGCGCGCCACGGCGTCCGGCAGCACGTCGAGCAGTTGGTCGATGTCTGCCATCGTATTGCCGGTTCCGAGCGTCAGGCGCAGGCTGCCGCGCAAGTGCGTCTCGGGCACACCCATCGCCACGAGCACGTGTGACGGTTCGAGCGAGGCCGTCGTGCACGCCGACCCGCTGCTCGCCGCGATGCCCTGCAGGTCGAGCTGGAGCAGCACCGCCTCGCCTTCGACACGAGCGAACGCGAAGCTCGCGCTGTTCGGCAATCGGCGGCTGCGATCGAGCGGGCCCGTGATGATCGTATCCGCGATGCGGCGGGGAACCTCTTCGAGCAGACGGTCGCGCATGGCAACGAGGTGCGCATTGCGCGCGGCAAACTCGTCTTGCGCCAGCCGCAGCGCGGTCGCGAAGCCGACTGCGCCCGCAACGTTTTCGGTGCCAGCGCGGCGGTTCCGCTCCTGCGAGCCGCCCACCGTCTGCGGCTGAAACGGCGTGCGGCTGCGAATGTACAGCGCGCCAACGCCCTTCGGGCCGTACATCTTGTGCGCCGCCAGCGACAGCAAGTCCACGCCGAGTCGATCGACGCCGATCTCCAGCGCGCCCGCGGCCTGGACCGCATCGGTGTGCACGGCGATGTGCGGATCGTGCGCCTTAACGATACGCGAGACTTCGGCAATCGGCTCTATCGTGCCGACCTCGTTGTTGGCGTACATCACGCTGACGAGGATCGTGCGATCGTCGAGCGCGGCGCGCAGCACGTCGAGATCGACGAGTCCCTCGCGGTCCACAGGAAGCCGCGTGATGCGGAAGCCCTCCTTTTCGAGCGCGTCGCACTCGTGCAGGACCGCGTGATGTTCGACGCCCGTGGTGATGATGTGGTCGCCCCGATGACGCGCCGCCATGGCGGCGCCCCGGAGGGCGAGGTTGTCCGACTCCGTGCCGCCGCTGGTGAACACGATCTCGTTCGGCTTGCAGCCGAGCGCGGACGCGACCGCGCGGCGAGCGCCATCAAGCCCCCGCCGTGCCTCGCGCGCCTCGGCGTAAATGCTCGACGGATTGCCCCATGCGGAGGTGAAGTACGGCAGCATCGCCGCAACGACGCGTGGATCGGGCGCGGTCGTTGCCGCGTGGTCGAGGTAGATTCGGCGTTCAGTCACGCGTGCATGATAGCGCCGCCAGACCTGCGCGAAACGCCCGCATCCGCGTGCCTGTTACGCACATTAAATGTGCGCTTAACGAACCGGCAATGGATCCGTCACCGGCTCGATCGATAATACACAAGCCGGCGCACCGACGCCGGCCGCGAGTGACAAGGGGAGCCGGGAGGTGCGCTTGACGCCCGAAATGCAGCAGGTGACGCCCGCCAGGGATTCCAAGGACCATGCGCAGCGGCACGACGCGCCCTCAACTGGCCGGCGCTTTCCGGTCCAGGTGCGGTCAACGTTCGTGCGCCTCCCCCGCCGCGCGGGTTAAGCGGCGTCCGGCAGCGTACTGCCGGAGGTAGGCGAACGCACCGACGGACCGGATACCCTCGTCCATTCGCGCGTACACGGCCGGCACGGACGCCGGCCGTTTGCGTTGCCGGGCGGTTCGCCGTCTTCAGGCGATTGCGATCACCGATGCGCCGGCATCGCCCGGGTCCGTGACGGCGGTGCGGCCCGGATAGCCCCGCGCAGTCGCCGCCTGGGTCATCGCGCGAGCGATAGCGTCCTCGTGCTCGAGGGCGAACGCCGCAACCGTCGAGCCGCCGCCGCTCAGGTAGGCGCACAGCGCGCCGGCATCCTTCGCCGCGGCGAAGATGTCGGGCATGGCGGGGAAGATCTGCGCGCGCGCGGGCTGGTGCAGGCGATCCTGCGTCGCCACGTCCAGTGCATCCCACTGTCCCCGCGCCAGGGCGGCGACCAGCAGCGCCGCCCGGCCGATGTTGTGTACGGCGTCCTCCCTTGAAAGCGTCGTCGGCAGCAGCTTCCGGCTTTCGCCGGTCGGCATCTCAAACTCCGGAATGAAGAGCACAATCTTGAGCCCGGGTGAAATCGGCGCGGCGACATGCCGGTAGCCGTCGCCGTCGCGGACGACGACGCGCAGGCCGCCGAACAGCGCCGGTGCCATGTTGTCGGCGTGGCCTTCGAGTCCCGCGCCAAGCGAGAGCATCTGCGCGTCGCCCAGGCGTCCTCCCATCAGCGCGTTCGCACCGACGATGCCTGCCGCGCGCGCCGCCGCGCTCGCGCCGAGCCCCCGCCCGATCGGGATCGTCTGCTTGCCCGAAGCGCACAGCTCCGGCACCTCGACGTGCGCGAGCCGATACGCCGAGCGCGCAGCGTCGAGCACGATCCGTTGCAGTCCGTCGCCGGTGTCCGGATGATGGCCGAGCGCGAGGGTCACATCCTGCGTCAGAGCCAGCGCGAGGCCGACACTATCGAACCCGGGGCCCAGGTTTGCGGAGGTTGCGGGGACGCGAACGGTGACGCTGCTCGGCATGCGCGAAGGGTAGCGGGAGCCAGAGGCTAGAGGCTAGCGGCCGCGGGGCGCGTACCGGCGGAACGCGCGGTCAATCGGCGATGCCGAGCTGTTCGCGGTAGTCCGGCTCGATGCGGAGCAGCGTGCCGTTCTCGACGAAGCGGTCATACGGGAGCTTGAGCGCCGCAGAGATGATCTGCGGCGGGACGGGCCAGCGCGGCGTGTCGGCGATGACGCCCCCCTCTTTGAGCTTCGCAACCTCGTCCAATGAGTAGCCCAGCTCGGCCAGGATCTCGTCGTTGTGCTGGCCCATCAGCGGCGCTGGTCCCCTCGCGCGGGCTTCGAACCGCGAGAATTTGGCGGCCAGGTGGCGCTGCACCGGCCGCTTCCCGAGGGACGGTTGGTCGACGACATCGTATTGACCCCGCGCCACGAAGTGCGGATCGAACAGCGCCTCCTTGCCGTCGAGCACCGGCGCGGCCTTCACGCCCGCCGCCTGGAGCGTGCGCATCACGTCGTAATGATCGCGCTGCGCCGTCCACTGCGCGATTGCGGCGTCCAGCTCATCGTGATGTTCCCGGCGCGCCGCCGCCGTGGCGAAGCGTGCATCGCTCGGCCACTCGGTGTGGCCGATGGCGGCGGCCAGGCGGCCGAACTCCGCGTCGCCGGTGCAGGAGATCACCGCCCAGCGGTCTTCGCCCGCGCACGGGTAGCAGCCCTGCGGCGCGGCCCACTCGCTGCGGTCGCCCTGCCGCGGGGGCACGCGGCCGTTCATCTGATAGTCCAGCAGCGCGACGGCCATGATGGGAATCGCGGCCTCCTGCTCGGAGAGGTCGATGTACTGCCCCTTCCCGGTGCGGCGGCGGTAATGGAGTGCGGTGAGTATCGCGCCGGCGCCCATGAAACCGGAGTACGGATCGGTGAACGAAAGGCCCGACCGCATAGGCCCGCCCCCCGCATACCCCGTGATCGAAGAGATGCCGGAGGCCGGCTCGAGGCTCATGCCGTACGCACCGAAGTCGCGCATCGAGCCGTACTGGCCGTATCCCGACAGCGAGCACATGATGAGGTCCGGCTTGACCGCCTTCAACGCAGCGTAATCGAGGCCGAACTGCGCCATCACGCGCGGGGTGAAGCTCTCGACGACGACGTCGGCGCCGGCGGCCAGCTTGAGCATGATCTCGCGTCCCGCGTCAGTCGCCAGGTCGATCACCATCTCGCGCTTGCCGGCGTTACGAATGACGAAGTACGACGCGCGGTGGTGCGAGTGATCGAGCCCGTCGTTGTCCGTGATGATCAGGCTGCGCGTGACGTCCAGTCGCCGCGGCGACTCAAAGCGGATCACGTCGGCGCCCAGATCGGCGAGAATACGCGTGCAGGCCGGCCCGGCGAACACCTGCGCCAGGTCGATGACGCGGATCCCCTCGAGCGGAAGCGGCTGACTGATGCTCATTGCACGCCCCTCTCGCCCAGCCCCGCAAGCCCCTCGTTCGCTTCGCCGAGGAGCGGCGCGGCACTCTCCGTGAACGGTGTCTCGGACATCTTGAACGGCGCGCCCGGAAGCGTGAGCTTGCCGGCCGCCGGATGCTCCACCGCCTCGAAGAACGTACGCTCGGCCAGGTGCTCGTCGGACATCAGGTCCGCGGCGTCGGGCACATACGCGAACGGCATCCGGAGCGCCTGGGCCAGCGACACGATCTCCGCGGCCGTGTGCGTCGAAAGGTACGGCTCGACCAGCGCATCGAACTCGCGCCAGCGGACCATGCGCTCCTGCGTCTGCAGGAACAGGGGATGCTTGTCCAGTTCGACGTCCTCCATGAGCAACGCCATCGGCGACACCGAATCGGGCGACAGGGGCGACGGGAATCCGCTCGCGCCCGGGACGACGACGACGTAGCCATCGGCGCAGGGCAGGATGTCGTTGGGGTAGCCGAAGATGTGGCGCGAGTAGTAGCGGCGGCGAATGGCGCCCTGGAACGCGTACATGGCCGCGTTGTATTCGTCGGCGGCCGCAACGGCTTCAGCCATCGACACATCGACGTGGTCGCCGCCGCCGCTTCGCGCGCGATTCTCGAGCGCAGCGAGGATGCCGATCCAGAGCTGCACGCCAGCGATGTATTCGCCCGGCTCGCCGCCCGTCGTTAGCGGCTCTCGGTCCGGCTCGCCGGTGTTGTACATGATCGTGCTCATCGCCATCGCGGTCAGGCTGTTGCCGTCGTAGTCCGCATATGGCCCGGTGGCCCCGAACGGAGACACCTGCGCGACAACCAGTTCCGGAAAGCCGGTCTTGAGGTCGCCGTACGTGAGCCCCCATGCCTCGAGCGTCGACGTCTTCTCGCCCACGACGAACACGTCGGCGTTGACGAGCAGCTTCTTCAACACCGTGCGGCCCGACGACGCAGAGACGTCGAGCGTGACGCTCCGCTTGCTCGTGTTGAGGTGCAAGAACAGGCCGGAGCGCTCCGGGTCCGGCACGCCGCCCGGAAACGGGCCGAGGCGTCGGCTGTAGTCGCCCTCGGGCGGCTCAATCTTGACGACGGTCGCACCGGCATCGGCGAGAAGCTTCGTGGCGTACGGTCCCGCAATCCCTTGCGAGATATCGACGACGCGGACGCCGGTGAGCGCGCAATCGGGCATACGTGACCTCGATTCGGAGATGATGGTGAGGATACTCGCTGCCGGGGGGTATGGGGTAGGGGGAGGGCGGCGCTCGCGGCTACTTCGCGTGGCGGATTGCGGTTCAGGACTCAGGCGGCGCGGCGGAGGCGGCCTTTCCGGTGGCGATGCCAACGCCGCGTGCGCGGCGGAGGGACGCAAGAGCCAGAAGACCCGAAATGCGCTCGCCGACGCCCCATTCATTCGGGCCGCTTGGATCGGGCCTGGTGGAGAGAGGCGCACTACCGTCGTCACAGGATGCCCGCAGGGCCGCGGGAGTGCCCGTGGCGCAACCGCTGTGACGAGGAACAAGTCCCCCCTGGAGACCCGCTAGGAAGGAATTCAGTATGGCGTTCCACGATCGGCCAAAGCGTTGGCTGCCGTTTGTGCTTGTGGGGGTGGCGGTGCTGACGGCGGCCGTTTCCGCGGGAATCGGGTGCGGTGGAGACAAGCCTGCGCCGCCCGCTGCGACCTCGACCGGCGTCGCCTCGACCGACGGGAACATCGACCAGCAAACCCTTGCGTCGCTGGAGAAGAGCGCGAAGCAGATCGAAGAAGCGTTCCGATCCGGGGACGTCGAAACCGTCATCAGCCTGACCCACCCTGCCGAGCGCTCAAGCTACCGGACCATCTTCCGGGAACATGGCGCCGACCTGAAGCGGGTGGCCGACCTGCTCGCCACGCGCAAGCTTGTCGGCGTAACCGACGGCATGGCCGAGTACGAAGTGACGGAGAACGGCGAAACGTTCTACGTGACGTTCGAGTCATGGGGCGAACAGTGGTATCTGTCATCGCTGTGACGACGAAGGGGATCGCCGATGAGGACTAACGGTGCGCGGGCGGCCATCTGGATCCTCCTGGCGCTTGGACTCGTTCTGTCCACGCAGCCGGAGACGGGGTTGGGGTATTCGAACTACGCTTCGGGTGACTGGAAGTCCGGCGGACCTCATCGCACGATCAACGCGTCCGCGTTGGAACAATTCATCGACGCCTCAGCGACCGATCCGGCTCTCTCGAACTACGACTTCGGCAACTCGACGCTGAAGGTGAACGGACCCCGAATCGGCGAGCCGGGCATGTTCGTGCGCGGAAACTTGTCGGGCGTCGAAGACAATCCGGAGACCTTTCGGTGGTGGGTGACCGAGGGAGGCTATTCCGCTGACGAGCCGGAACTATATGCCTCGTTCCGCCACTTCTACGACCCCAGGGCGAAGGAGACAGGCGAGCCAGCGTACCTGACCGATCACCTCGATGAACTGGGCATGTATTTGAAGGTGGTGGGCAGGTCCATGCAGTTGGCGGGTCATCCCATCACCGGCCAGATGCTCGTCGAGATCGGGCGGAATCCGGAAGTGGACGCCCGCGATTGGGCGATCAACGGTTCTGCGCACGCAGGCTGGGGCGAGAACGAATTCTCCTGGAACAAGGGGATCGACTACATGCGCCGGGCGTTCGAGAACACGGACGCAGTCGAGAAGTCGAAGCTCGCCGCTCAGGCCTGGCGGTCGCTGGGAGAGACACTCCACCTGACGGCCGACATGAGCGTACCCGCCCATGTGCGCAACGACTCGCATCCGGCCTTCAACATCAACTGGTCGGTACTACCGGTTGAACTGCGGAATCCCGACCCCAACGTCGGCATGTTGAAGGGCGATCCCTACGAGAACTGGGCCCAAGACAGCATGGTCGAGAAGGCGGCGGGCACGCGTGTCGAACCCGAAGTCGCGGCCTACCTCGACCAGAGCACCGATGCCATGGACTTGTTCGATCGCGTGGCGTTCTTCACGAACTCCACCTTTTTCTCAGCCGAGACGATTTCCGGCACCGACCCGGCGACGGGTGACTCCGTGCACAACGCCAATGAGATGCCCGACCATCCCTCGCCCAGGCTCGAGCAGACCGAGTTCGACCCCAAGACCGGCGACTACACGAAGACCATCGGCGGCAAGGCCGTTTGCCTGGCCCATCGCAGCTGGCTGTCAACCGTTGGTTGGGGCAGCGCTGACCCGCGGATTACGCGCCGCTGCGTCGAGTCGCAGGTTGGAGTGCTGGTTCCCGTTGCCGTTGCCGCCAACGCGAAGCTGGTGGACTGGTTCGTCCCCCGGGTGAAGGTGGAGATCACCAGCGTAGATACAGACAGCAATACCCTTCGAGGCGTGTTCACCCACGAACCGTACGGCGCCTACGAGACCGGCATGAACTTCAGCACTGCCGATGATGCGTTCAACCCGTTCTACCTCAACGGCTCCACGCAGGACCCCGACGACTATCAGCTCGAGGTCAAGGATGGAGCCATCACTCTGACGTACGGCGACACCGTGGCCCGCAACATCGAGAGCGCCCGGGCTGACGGAGACGCGGTCGTCTCCCTAGCGATCGACATGGTCGGCATCGAGGTACGGTCGAACGAGTTCACGTTGAGCGAAACGACACGCACACCGACCCCGACGGGGACCGGTGCGGCCAGTGGTGGCACCGGTGCCTGGGTGCTGAAGAGCACGGAACCTACCCAGACCGTGAATCCACCAAGCGGCTGCTACAACAGCCAGGAGGTCGTGCTCTCCGGCCTGTCGGCGACGACCTTCGGCAAGTGCACCTGGAAGGGGCCCGACGTCGATGCGTACCAGCGGACCCACCACTCGTGGTCGGCGGCACCGCCGGCACGCCTCGCACCCGGTGAGAAGTTGCAGATCACGGCGTCCTCCACCATTGAGGGGAACTTCCTCGCCGCGGGCCTTGGCGGAGGTTCAGTGACGGCCGTCAGGATGGACCTCATACCCGGCGGCGGCCCCCAGCCGGGCTCGGTCGGGGTCCAGGCAAGCGAGGAGAAAGGGCCAGAGTCGAAGACCACCGACATCACCATAGCTGCCGGCAGCGAGGGGGACCTCATGGTGATCGCGCTCCAGTTCCACGGCATCGGGGGCAAGGGAGAGACCAAGTACGTCTACGAATGGCAGGAGCCGTAGCGGAGCTGGTGGGCCGGAGCCCGAAGGGTGAGCGATGACCGCTGTCACTGACCGGTGCCACGCGTGCGGCGCGCGACGCGCCGGGAGCGAGCGGCTCTGCGGCAAGTGCGGCTCGGACCTGCCCGACGTGCCTGCCGACACCGTGTCGACACCCGCTCCCGCCGACGGCCTCGGCTGGAGCTATCGCATCCCCATCGTCAACAACCGCTACGTGTGGATCCGGTGGGGCTGGGCCGCCGTTGCGTTCGGCGCGGGGTTCGCGCTCGTGCTCGGTACGCCGCTGGTCGTCGCGTTCAGCAGCACGAGTGGCGGCGTTGCGTTCGCGGTGAAGCTGTACGCGGCGATAGCACTGCTCGCGGCTGCCGTCGTGATCGCGTGCGCGCTGTACGCCGCGCTCGGCGTGTCGAACGCCGTGACGACGCGGTTCGCGCTCCGACCGCACGGCGCCGTTGCCACAACTTCTGAAGGCGCGTCGAACAACGTCGAACAGGCCGTGCTGGCCATCGGCGGCAGCTTCGCGCAGACGCGCAACCTGTCGGCCGCCGCCTCGCTGCTCCTTCCGTCGTCGTGGGAGGCCGCGTGGAAGGACGTCCGGCGCGCCGAGTTCGACGAGTCCCGCCACGTCATCACGCTGCGCCGGCGGTGGCATCACCCGGTGCGCCTCTATGTTCCGCCGGAGCGCTTTGACGACGCCGCAGCGTTCGTCCGTGCCCACGTGCCAGCCCCCACCCGTGGCCGGCCGTCACGCTCCCGGCTCGACCGATAACGACGGTCGAGGGCACGCGTCACGTCGCCGGACCATGCCATCGACCTGATATCGCTGCCCGTGACCACGCTTGGAGCACACGCCGGACGGCGCAACGGCGTCGGCCGGATCAGCTCTCGAGCAGGCGGCGGCGCGGCGCCGGGCCGGCGGCCGCGGCGATCGGGGCATCGACGTCACGATCGCGCGCGGCGTCGAGCTCGTCGGCGAGCTGCGCGAACGCGAAGAGCATGTTCGTGCGCGCCTGCAGCGTCTTGCTGAGGCCGTTGAGCAGGCCGAAGACGCGTCCGATCATGAGCAGCTCGGGCGGGACCGCGGTGAGCGGGTTCTTCTGCATGAGCTTCGTCACATCCTCGTACGACTGCTCGAAGACCTCGCCCTCCGTCCATCCGGCCCCCGTCTCGACGACGTGGCGCGTGGCGCGGCCGAAGTACGCGTCGCCGAGCTCCTCGTAGCCGGTCGCGTCGTCCTTCCGGGTGCGGAAGCCGAGGGCGCGGAACGCCTGTCCCACCGCCGCGTTGTCGCCGCTGAGGATGGTGCGCGTGAAGCGCACGAGCACCTCCTGGAACGCCGGGCCGAGGTCCTTCGCCTGACCGAAGTCGATGAGCACGAGCTTCGGGCCGGGGAGCACCATCAGGTTGCCGGGGTGCGGATCGGCATGAAAGAAGCCACGGCGCACGATCATCTCGGCGAAGGCGAATACGAGGATCTTGGCGACGTCCCACGGATCGACCCCGATGCGCCGCACGCCGTCCATGTCCGTGATCTTGACGCCGTCGATGTACTCCATCGTCAGCACGCGGCGGCTCGTGTAGTCCCAGTAGATCTTCGGTACGACGATGTCGTCCACGTCCGCGAAGTCGGCCGCGATGCGCTCGGCGTTGTGGCCCTCGTTGATGAAGTCCAACTCGAGCGGGATGTGTTTGCGCATCTCCTCGGCGACGAAACGGTAGTCCATCGACCGGTCGAGGCGGTTGAGCACGCGGATGAAGAACGCCATGTTCGCGAGGTCGATATCGACGATGTGCTCGATGCCGGGGTACTGCACTTTGACGGCGCAGACGCGGCCGTCGTGGAGCACGGCGCGGTGCACCTGCGCGAGCGACGCCGAGGCGACAGGCTGCTCGTCGAACTCGGCGAAGACGTCGCCGAGCGGCCGGCCCAGCTCTCGCTCGATGTGGGCGCGGATCGCCTCGAACGACTCGGGCGGCACCTCGTCCTGGAGGCCGGAGAGCACCTCGATGTAGGCGTCCGGCACGACGTCCGGGCGCGTGCCGAGGAACTGGCCGGTCTTGATGAGCAGCCCCTGGTTGGTGACGGCGGTCTCGTAGAACTTCCGCGCGCTCCAGTAGTGATGGGCGTCGCGCCGCGCCGCGCCCCACTTCTTGCCCTTCCGCTTCTCGCGGAAGCTGATCCACTTGTAGCCGAGGAAGACGCGGGCCAGCATGGGACCGACGTTGAGGAAGCGCCGCGCGCGGTTGCGGGGCGCCGCGCCGCGCCGGCGGACGCCGTAGGCAGGAGTGCGTTGAGCCATATTCGTTTTGACATCCTACAAGGTTCGGCTGTGGCGCACCCGAGCTGGCGGCCGCATCGATGTGTCGATTAACACAGCGATCTTTCGTTTTGTCAGTTTTTCTGATTTCGAAGCCCCCGGATCGACGGGACTGCCGCGGACGCCGCCCTCGCGCTCGACATTGACGCGTAGCTCCGCGGCGACTGTACGACGGGCGGGCGCGGAACTCCAAGCGGGCGTGTCACCAGC
>CAYJMJ010000057.1:0-18697 GCA_964371095.1 uncultured Dehalococcoidia bacterium
CCTCCAGCTCGGCCTACACCGCCACCCTCTAACCTCCAACATCCAACATCTAACATCCAGCCGCCCCGTGACACGCACGCTTGGACTTCGCCCCACCCCCATGCCATCCTCCGCGATCATGACAAACAACTACCGCCCCCTCAGCAAGAACAACCGCGGCCCCCGCTCCCGCAAGGGTAAAGCCGCCGGCGCGCTCAATAACCTCGAGCACGGCCTCGCCGCAGCGGCCATCGTCCTGCCCTCGGAAGACGCGGTCGACTGGTCCACCTTCCACGATGATGTGTTGTCGCGATTCGCTCCGGAGGGCGCGCCCGAGATCGCGCTTGCCTCACGCGTCGCCGAAATCCTCTGGCGCTTACGCCGCGTCGCTCGCGCTGAACAGCAGTCCGTTTCCGTGGCGCAGATGCACCGCGATACCCTCGCGATGGACCGCGAGCAGTTGCGGCCAACGTCGTCGGCGGATCAATCCCCGGCAACGCCCGGTTCTGATCCCGACCCGGGTGCGACCGCGGGCCGGCGGGAGGAGTTGGGCGAAAAACTCGGCTTCTACGCCGGCGCGATGATCGCCGACAGCGCCGCGAGCCGATTCCGCGAGACCCTCCCCGTCCTGCTGCCTGACGACCGCACGCTCGAAATGCTCGTGCGATACGAGGCCCACCTGAGCCGCGTCCTCAAGCACACACTGCACGAGCTCGAAGCCCTCCAGGATCGCCGCCATGGCAACCCCACGCCCCTCGCCCGCATCGACATCGTCTGACGAGGAAACAGAAAAGTGAAATTTCCAGTTCGATGTCGTCTATCGCTCGCAACACAATCCATCGATGGCGCCGCACAGGCGGCCCGATCCGATCGTCTCCCCTCTCCCCTTGTGGGGGAGGGGCCGGGGGTGAGGGCCCCTACCTCCGGCGTCCACCCTCCAACCTCCAACATCCAAGCTCCCCTTCCCTCACAGGGAAGGGGCCGGGGGTTAGGTCGTCCTTCCTCCAACCACCTGTTACGCTCCTCCCATGAAGGCCGAGATACTCTCCATCGGCACCGAGATCCTGCTCGGCGAGATCGTCGATACCAACGCCTCCTTCATCGCGTCCCGGCTGCCGGCGCTCGGCGTCGACATCTACTTCAAGGCCGTCGTCGGCGACAACCTCGACCGGCTGACCGAGACCATCGGCCGCGCGCGCGAGCGCTCGGACATCGTCATCTGCACCGGCGGCCTCGGCCCGACGGAGGACGACCTGACGCGCGAAGCGATCTGCGCCGTCCTCGACGAGAAGCCGCACGTCGACCCGGAGCTCGAGGCCGCCCTGCGCGCGTTCTTCGAGAAGCGCGGCTACGCGATGCCGGAGCGCAACGTCAAGCAGTGCTGGGTCATTCCCTCGGCGCGCGCCATCCCCAACCCGCGCGGCACCGCGCCCGGATGGTGGGTCGAGCGCGACGGCAAGATCATCGTCGCGATGCCGGGTCCGCCGACGGAGATGACGCGCATGTGGGAGAAGGAGGTCGCGCCGGAACTCCTGCGCCGCCACCCCGGCTCCATCCTGATCACGCGCACGCTCAAGACCGCCGGCATCGGCGAGGGCACGGTCGACGAGATGGTGAGCGCGCAACTCAAGTCCGCCAACCCCAGCATCGGCATCTACGCCCGCGCCGACGGCGTGCACCTGCGCCTCGCCGCCAAAGCGCCCGACGAGGCGGCCGCGTGGCGGCTGATCCAGCCCGTCGAGGCAGAGCTGCGGCATATCCTCGGTCCGGCCGTCTGGGGCGCCGGCGACGACACGTTCGAGAGCGTCGTCGGCGACATGATGAAGGAGCGGCGCGTTACGCTGGCGACGATGGAGTCCTGCACGGGCGGCCTGCTCGCCAGCACCATCACCGACGTGCCGGGGTCGTCCGCCTACTTCCTCGGCGGATTCGTCTCCTACCAGACGGAGATGAAGATCGCCCTGGGCGTGGAACCCTCAATCATCGAGGAGTTCGGCGTCATCAGCCCCGAGTGCGCCCGATCGATGGCCGCGGCGGCACGCGCGCAGCGCGAAGCGAGCATCGGCATCGGGATCACCGGCGTCGCCGGCCCGGACGAGCAGGAAGGCAAGCCCGCCGGCACGATCCACATCGCCATCGACGCGATCTGGGCCGCGCCCCAGACGGCGAGCTACGTCTTCCCGCAGGGGCGCGATGCCGTCAAACGCCGCGCCGTCACGACGGCGCTCGTCATGCTGCGCCAGTCGCTCCTCGGCTACCGCCCCGAGGCGCTGGTGTGACACTGGACGTGGGAAGCAAGAAGCGAGATACGGGAAGCGAGAAGGACGAACGGCGCGCGCGAGCAGGGGTCGTGGCAGGCCGCACAGCCTCGGCATTCCCGCTTCACGCCTCTCACCTCCCATTTCCGACTTCCTATCGCCCCGCTCTTGCTACGCTGAACCCATGACGTCGAGCCTGGAAACGCTGTTCTCGCACGAGGTGTTGCCCGTGACCATGCCCGAGACCGAAAACAAGACCGCCCTCGTGATCGCGGCCCACCCCGACGACGCCGACTTCGGCGCCGCCGGCACGACATACCTCTGGTCGCACGAAGGATGGGTGTTCAACTACCTGGTCTGCACCGATGGCAGCAAGGGCACCGCCGACCCGCACATGGATCCCGCCGAGCTGATCCGCCTCCGGCGCGAGGAGCAGCGCGAGGCGGCCCGCCGCGCCGGCGCCCGCGACGTGTACTTCCTCGACAACGTCGATGGCGAGTTGCAGCCGACCCGCGAATTCCTCGGCGAGGTGGTCCGCCACATCCGGATGCTGAAGCCGTACGCGGTGTTCACGCACGATCCGGAGGCCTTCATCGTTCGTAACAGCTTCATCAACCACTCCGACCATCGAACCACCGGCCACGTCACGATGGACGCCATATATCCGTCGGCCCGGGACCGCCTGAACTTCCCGGACCAGATCGCCGACGGCCTGGAGACCCACAACGTGAAGGAGATCTTCATCTGGGGGTCCGAGAAGGCGAACTTCGACGTCGATATCACCGACGTCGTCGACCAGAAGATCCACGCGCTGAACGCCCACGTCAGCCAGGGCCTCGGCGCCGAAAACCCGAACAGCGAGTTCCTCAAGTTCGTGCGCGATCGCTGGCGCGGCGACGACGGACGCTACACGGAGCGCTTCCGCCGCGTCGTGCTGTTCCGCTGATCCTCTTCATTTTCCGATCGTCCCGTGCTACCATCCGCCTCGGCGGGGCACTGGGAATGGAGTCGCGGTGAAGTGGTTGGCAGGAGTGTTCGCCATTGTGCTCGCGTGTGCGTGGGCGCTTCCCCTCAGTGACGTGTTCGCCCAGGAGCCCGACCCGCTGATCTCCCCGCAGGAGGGCGGCGTTCGCTCGCTCTTTCAGGTGGTCGGACAATCGGGCTGGACGCCGGGCGAGACCGTCACGCTGACGTTCGGCTTCGCCGACCTCCCGCCCGACGTGTCATATGCCGGCGCGACGTACCACGAGCGCCAGGTGACCGTGCTACGCGACGGAACGTGGAGCTTCCCCGTCGTTATCAGCGAGGACCTGTTCCCCTTCCCGCTCTGGCGCCCGGGGTTCATCGTCGTCAGGGCGCACAGCGCAAACAGGACCGCCGTCAACAGCTTCATTTACACCGTGGAGGGCCGGCGGCCGCTCGGGACGCCGCCGCTCGCCAGCTTCGGCTTCGGTCCGAGTCCGGCGGACCGCACAGCCTTGTTCACGCTCTCGCTCTTCGCCGCCGGAACAGGCGCGCTTCTCGCGCTCAGCGGCGCCTGGCGGCGACGCGCAGCGCTGTCGGCCTCCCGAACCGATCGGAGTGCTGGGAGCGCCGGGCCAATCCGTGGCTGGGGCGTTCAGCCCGCGTTGTGGGGATTCAAGGAGCGTCTGCATCGACTCAGGTACTGGTCGGCGACTGAGTTGCGCGGCAAGCTGCTACGTCTCGAGTCCGATGTCCCGGAGGAACGCGTCCATGTTCGGCTCGCGGCCAAGGAAGCTGCGCACCAGCTCGTCGCCATCGACGCTGCCGCCTCGCTCGAGGATCTTGTGCCGGTAGTCGAGGCCGGTCGCACGATCCAGCAGACCCGACCCCTCGAACCGCGTGAACATGTCGTCGCCGAACACCCGCGACCAGAGGTAGCCGTAGTAGCCCGCGTCGTAGCCGAACAGGTGCCCGAAGCCCGACTGGAAATGCGTGCCCTCCGGGTAGGGGAACCCGGTCAACGGGTACAGCTCCGCCACGGCCTTCGTCGTGTCGCCGTCAAACCCCGGTGAGTGCAGCCTGAAGTCGAGGCGTGCGAAGAACAGCTGCCGCCGCTCGCGGATGCCGGAGCTGAGGTGCTTCGCCCGAATCATCGCGTCGAGCAGGTCGTCCGGCAACGGCTCGCCGGTGCCATGGTGCTTCGCGAAACGGCGCAGGATGTCGCGGTCCCACACCCAGTGCTCGAGCATCTGCGACGGCGCCTCCACGAAGTCGCGCTCCGTGGACGTGCCGCTGAACTCGAGGTAGCGGGACTTCGTGAGCGTCTGGTGCAGGATGTGGCCAAACTCGTGGAAGAGGGTCACCACCTCCGTGTGGCGCAGCAGCGACGGCGCGTCGGGTGTCGGCTTGGTGAAGTTCGCGACGATGGCGCTCACCGGCTGCTGGTACGTGCCGTCGGGCAACACCCGGCCAGATCGCAGCGTGAACGCCGCGGCGTGGCCGAACTTGTTGGGCCGCGGATAGAGGTCCATGTAGAAGCGCGCGAACGGGCGCGCGCCGCTGGCGTCGTACACGTCGAACGCCTGCACGTCCTCGTGCCATCGCGGTGCGTCCGGCGCCGGCTCGTAACGGATGCCGAGCAGATCCTGCGTCACCATGAACAGCCCGTCGATGCACGCCTCGAGCGGGAAGTACTCGGCGATAGCGAAATCGTCGACGGCGTACTCCGTCTTGAGCAGCCGGTTCGTGTAGTACCACCAGTCCCAGATGTGCAGATCGGCGTCGCCGGTGTGCTGATGCTTCGCTCGCGAGAGCGCCGCCATGTCGGCGTCAGCCTTCGGCGCGAGGCGCTCCTCGAAGTCGAGAAGGAAGCGGTCCACGTGCGCCCGTTCCTTCGCCATGCGCGTCTCGACGACATAAGCCGCCCACGAGTCGTAGCCGAGCAGCGCGGCGATCCGCGAGCGCACGTCGATCGCCTCTTCGAGCACCTTCACGTTCGGCTCGCCGCCCTTGTTCTGGTTCTTGAGGAACAGCTCGCGGCGCAGCCCGCCCGAATCCGCGTTGTCCATGAACGGCATGATCTCCGGGTAGTCCAGCGACACTCGGTACTTCGTGTCGCCCCCCTCTTCGACGCGCGTCAATCCGTCGATCCAGCGGTCCGGCATGCCAGCCAGGTCATCACGCCCGACGACGATGGCGTCGTCCCAGGTATCGATCGTCTTCCGGTACTCAGTTCCCAGCTCCACGAGGCGGTTCATCAGCGCCTGCACCTGCTCGCGCTGCGCCTTCGGCAGCTCGAAGCCGATGCGCCGATAGTCGCGCAGCGTATGTTCGAGCAAGCGGGCTTCTTCGCCGGCCAGCCTCGATGCCTCGTCGGTGGCTGCGAACGCCTTGATGGCGCCGTAAAGATCTTCGCGGAACCCCAGTTCGACCGCGTACTTGCTGAGCCGTTCGTCCCACGCTCGCGCCGTCTCGCGCAGAGCGTTCTCGGCCGAGACGTGCGACATGAACGCGTACGTGCCGGACGCCTGGTGCACGATGTCGGCCGCGGACTCGAGCGCAACGAACGTGTTGGCGAACGTGCGCGCCGCCGCCGGCGTCGCGACGATGGCCGCGATGGCCTCGTCGCAGGCCTTGATCGCGACTTCGCACGCCTCGGCGAGGCGCTCGGGAGTCAGTTGCTGGTAGTCGATCATCCAGTGCTCCTTCAGCCGGGCAGCCCCGACGCGGCCGCCCCGGCAAAGCCTAGCGGCCGAGGCCGGACCGCGCTACCGGCGTGATATCCTCAGCCCGATGAGCCGCTCCGCCCGCGTCGCCCTCCTCCAGCTGCCCGCGTTTTCCGTCGCCGACGCGGAGGCGTCGCTGGCACACACGCTCCACCGAATCGACGAGACGGCGCGCGAACGGCCGGACATCATCGTCCTGCCGGAGATGACGTATCCGGCCTACTTCCTCGGAACGAACGACGTCGCGGCCATCCACGTGCCGCCCGCCGATGCGATGGAGCGCTTCGCCGAAAAGGCGCGCGCGCATCGTCTGTACCTCGCAGTGGGGATTGCGCTCGACGATGGCGCCGGCGGGTTCGCGAACGGCGCGGCGCTGTTCGATCGAGACGGGCGGCTCGCCGGCCGGTACGCCAAGTCGTTCCTCTGGCACTTCGACCGCAAGTGGTTCACGCCGGGCGACGCATATCCCGTGTTCGCGACCGACTTCGGCCGTATCGGTATGCTCGTCTGCGCCGACGGCCGCATCCCGGAGATCGCCCGATCGCTCGTGCTGAACGGCGCGCAGATCATCCTCGACCTCACTGCGTGGGTGAGCGGCGCTCGCACGCAGGATGGCCTCTCCACTATCCAGCGTGAGTTCCTGATGCCGGCGCGTGCCGCGGAAAACGGCGTCTGGGTGGCGGCCGCCGACAAGTTCGGCGTCGAGGCCGAGAGCATCGTCTATTGCGGCCGCTCGTGCTTCATCGACCCTCGCGGCACCATAGTGGCGGAGGCCGGTCCCGTCGAGGACGCCGCACTCGTCCTCGACGTCCCCATCCAGGACGCGGCGCCGCCCGTCGAGCGGCGGCCTGAGCTGTACGGCGCGCTCTGCGATCCGACAGACGGTCTGCCGGTCGCCCGGGGCCACCGCGAATCGTTCGTCATCTCGGACCAGGAGCGCCGCGTGGCCGCCGTGCAAATGACGATGCCTCCCACCAGCGCCGAATTCCTCGCCGCGGCCCGCCGCCACGCCGAGCGCCTCAAGCTCCAGGACACGGACCTCGTCGTCTTCCCGGCGACGCCGAGCCGGCTCCGCGGCGCGTACTCCCACGACGAGCTGCTCAGCGGCATGACCCGCATCGCCGCCGATAGCGGCCTGTGCGTGGCGTTCACGGTCTCGGAGCCCGCCGCCGACGGCTTTCGGGCGATGTATCTCGTCGGGCCGCAGGGAGTCATCGGTAAGCACCGCCAAACGCACAAACCGCCTGGCCCGCGATTCGCCACCATGCCGCTCGGCGACGACGTCTCTCCCGTGTTCGAGACGCCTGCCGGGCGCGCGGGTCTGATGGTCGCCGCCGAGGGACTGGTGCCGGAAGTGGCGCGCTCGCTCATGCTTCGTGGCGCCGAGCTGCTCCTCTGGGCCGCCGACGATCCGCCGCTGCCGATGTCCGTCTTCGCGCGGGCACGCGCCGAAGAGAACGCCGCGTTCGTGATCTGCGCCGCCGCGCCGAGCGCAAGCGGAGCGGCGATGGTCGTCGATCCATCCGGGCGTCCGCTCGCCACGGCGCTCCAGGGCCGTGAGCTTTCTATCGGCGCGAGCGTCAACCGGGCGCTCAGCCACGTGAAGCAGCGCGCGCCCGGCACCGATGTGGTAGTTGACCGCCAGCCCGCGACCTATGGCGCCATCACGCGCGCCGGAGCGCGTGTCTCACCCGTGGTATAATCGCGCCTGTCGCAGTCCCTCTCCGAGGCCGCACCATCGCAACGAACGAGATCGCCCTGAGCCGCGCTGTCGATACCCCGCAACCCGCCGTGGCAAGCGTGCGCCAGCGCGTCGCCGGTTACGCCGTGGACATGGTCATCTTCGCGGCCGTGACGATGATCGTGACGGTGATCGCCGGCCTGCAGCTCCTCGTCGTCACGCGCGGCGCCACCCAGGACAGCACGAAGTCCGTCTACGCATTTCTCGCGATCGTCGGCCTCGGCATCCCGATCGCCTGGACGGTCCTCAATCTCGCACTTCTAACGCGGCGGCGGCAGACCGGTGGGCAGTACGTCGCCGGCGTTCGGCTGGCGCGCGAAGACGGGCGACCGCTCGCGACGCGCGATGCCGTCGCGTGGTGGTTCTGCGTCAACCCGGTGCTCTTCAGCTGGCCAGCCGCGATGACGACGGCGCTGCCACTCGCGTTGGTGAGCAGCCTTCTCCTGAGCCGGGCTGGAATCGTCGCGTTCGGCATCGTGCTGACGCTCTGCGTCACGGCGCCGTTGCTCGCGCTCGCCTCGGCACTCCATGACAGCCACAATCGAACGCTCCACGATCGCATCGTGGGCACGATCGTCGTGCCGGTCGAGTGATGGCGAATGACCCGTTCCCGCACCTAGCGCGCCCGATGCCGCACGTCCCCGCGGCGGCCGCGTCGCCCTGGCGCCTCGGCTCCGAGGCCGGTCCGGCCGCGTGGCGGAACGTCGCCAAGTGGGCGGTGGCCTTCCTGTTCCTCCTGGTGCTCGCCGCGACCCTGACCACGCTGATGCTGTTCCAGGCGACGTCGGAAGGCGCGTCCAAGCGCACGCTCCGCCGCGCGGTGGCCGCGCTGAGCGAGATCGACCCGCTCATCGACCGCAACTGGGACAGCCTGCACCAGCAGGCGATGGCCGCCGCGCCTGGCGAGCAGCTGCAACTGGCCGACTACCCGCTCGAGGTGCCGCTCACGCGGGACGAGGTCCTCGGATCCTCCAAGGGCCAGTTGCGTGACACGCTCCTCAACCGATCAGCAAACATTATGTACAGCGATGGCACCAGACCCCTTCGAGCGACGCCCGGCAGCGGGCGCGGCGTCGGCATGTTCACGGTGGGCGGCGTGACCGACAACGGGCTCGGCTTTCTCACAGGCCGGCATCACGATATCCTCGGCGTGCTCACGTTCGCCCTGGCGGCGCTATCCGCCGTTCTGGGCGCTACACTCGCCACGCTCTGCCGCGGATTCGGGCGCCTGGCGAGCGTGGGTGCGGTCGCGCTGACGGCTTCGGCTCCGATGCTGCTCGCCGGAGCCGGCGCACGCTTGTACATGCGGATCGCGTCCGGCAGCGAGAACGAGTTCGTCCAGCACGAGTTCCTGTCGATCGCCCGGGGGCTCGCCTGGATCCCGATTCGCAACGGTATCGCTTTCTCCGTGCTCGGCGCAGTGTTCCTGGCCGTCGGAATGGGCTGTGCCGTTTGGGCTGATCGACACGGCGCGCTCCGCTCGCGTATCGAGCAGCGCGGCCCGCGCTAGGATCACCGGGCATCGGCACAATTCGCAGGGCGACCCTGATCGGAGACGCACCGACAATGCGCATCGCAGGCCGGCGGCCCATCGCAGCGGCGCCCATTCCCGCGGGCGTGCTGCTCCTGCTGTACGCCGCCATGGCGATCGCCGCGCTGGCGCTGATGATCGCCGCCGCGTTGCGGTATGCAACCCGCGCGCCCGGCAGCGAGCGCGGAGCCACGATCGGCATGGCCGACGTGTACGGCCTCGGCGGCCTCCAGGCGCTGACAACGGGCCGCACGGCTGGCGAGGCGGCGGTCTCGCCCGTGCTGCACAACGAGATCGTCACGTACTACGGCACACCGCGCACGCCATCAATGGGGATCCTCGGCCAGCACGCGCCAGAGGACGCCGCGGACCTGCTCGCTGCCCGCGCCGAGCGCTTCCGAGAGGTCAGTGGCGGAACGGGCGTTCTTCCCGCGCTTCACCTCGTGTACGCAGTCGCCCAACCGCAGGCCCAGTCCGACGGACTGTACCTCCAGTATGTCGACGACCGGACGGTACAGCAGTTCCTGGAGCTGGCGCGGCGTCGCGGCTTCGTCCTCATCATCGACCTGCAGATCGGCCACAGCGATGCACTCGCCGAAGTGAAGAAGATCGCCCCCTATCTCGTCCAGCCCGATGTGTTCGTAGCGCTCGACCCGGAGTTTGCGCTGGCGAGCCGGTCGAAGCCCGGAGAGGACATCGGCAGCATCGATGCCAGCGACGTCAACGCGGTGCAGCAGTATCTGGCCGATATCAGCCGGTTGTATCACCTGCCCAAGAAGATGCTCGTCGTCCACCAGTTTCAGGACGGCATGATCACCGGCCCTGCCGCGATCGAGCGGCGCACCGATGTCGACCTCGTCGTCGATATGGATGGCTTCGGGCCGGCCGACATCAAGCAGGCCAAGTATCTCCGCTACGGCGCGGCTCCGTACGCACCGTACGGTGGTATCAAGATCTTCCTCGAGCACGACCCTGACCCGTTGACCGAGCGGCAGCTTCTCGAAATAACGCCCCGCCCGTCGCTCTTCATCTACCAGTAGCGTTCGGCGGACGGCAAGGCTACGCTTCACCAAGCGAACACCCGCAGTGTGCCGCCCCGTCGTCGGGGGTCACTGCAGTTCACCGGAGGTGCGCATGGCGGCGATCGTCGCACTGGAACAGAACCTGCGGTTCTGGCATTGGTACCCGGAGTTGCTGCTGCGGGGGATGTCGCCCGAGCAGCTCTCCTGGCAGCCGGAGAGCCACGACACGTCGATTATCTTCGCGTTGTGGCACGCGTATCGCGCCGAAGACGACCTCGTGCACGGCGTGGTCGCCCGGCGGCCGAGCGTGTTCGCGTCCCAGAATTGGGCCGCCCGGCTGCCCGTGACGGAGACAGGCGTCACGCCGTTCGGGAACGGACTCTCGCGCGAGCAGATCGGACGCATTCGCCTCGACCCGGGCGAGGTTCTCGCCTACGCGAAGGCCGTGGGCGAGAGTGTCGCGTCGTATCTCGGCTCGCTGACCGACGAGGAGGCGGCCGCGGAGGTCTCGCTTCCGTTCTTCAAGGAGGTCTACCCGGGCTTCGACGTCGTGTCGCGCGCCGAGGCGATCGCCTTCTTCTCGATCGGGCATACCTCCGAGCACCTCGGCGAAGTGCAGTTCCTCAAGGGGCTACTCGGCCTGAAGGGCGCGCCCCTCTGAGCCTGGCGCTTGGCACACCGTACGCGCCGCAAGACGACGTCTGAGGTCGATTGCCGCACGTTCCTGAACCTGCGACGGCCATTCCGCGCTATTTTCCGGCGAAGGATCCCCGTCGACAATCGGTACACTCTTGGCGTCAGGCACTCGCGCATCTTGTGGGGCAAACGTGGCCATCACGACGGCATCCGACGCATCTCCCGATGAGCCGATCGCGGTAACGGCGCACCGCGACCGGTATCCCGCGATGGGCGCAAACGTCGTCGAGGGCGGCGTTCAGTTTCGCGTCTGGGCGCCCACGGCCACGCGTGTCGACGTCGCCATCGGAGACGTGCTGTTTCCGATGGTGCGCGAGGACGCCGAAAGCTGGTTCGCGTTCGTCGCCGGCATCTCCCCCGGCACCCGCTACCGCTACCGCATCGATGACCACGGCCTCTTCCCGGACCCGTACTCCCGCAGCCAGCCCGACGGCCCTCACGGCCCATCCGAGATCGTCGACCCGGCCGCATACGAGTGGCACGACGGCGCGTGGATGGGCGTAGGTATCGACGGACTCGTGGTCTACGAGTGTCACGTCGGCTGCTGCACGCCCGAGGGCACCTTCGACGCGCTGATCGGCCAGCTCGACACGCTGAAGGAACTCGGCGTCAATGCGATCGAGCTGATGCCGGTCGCCGAGTTCCCCGGCAAGCGAAATTGGGGCTACGACGGCGTCGACCTGTTTGCGCCATCGCGCAACTACGGCGGGCCGGAGGCTCTCCGCCGCCTCATAGATGCGGCACACATGCGCGGACTCGGCATCATCCTCGACGTCGTCTACAACCATTTCGGGCCGGACGGGAACTACCTGCTGCAGTTCTCGCCAGACTACATCACGGATCGCTACGCGACGCCCTGGGGGGACGCCGTCAATTTCGATGGCGAGCGCAGCGCCATGGTGCGGCGCTTCGTCATCGACAATGCCTGCTCCTGGCTGCGCGAGTACCACGTCGACGGGCTGCGGCTCGACGCCACATTCGCGATCTTCGACCATTCGCCGCGCCACATCCTCGAGGAGCTCGCCACGACCGCGCGCGCCAGCGCCGAACGGAGCGTCGTCCTGATCGCCGAGACGCACGAGAACGATGCCGGATACGTCCGCCCGGTGAGCGAGGGCGGTTTTGGATTCGACGCCGTCTGGGTCGACGATTTCCACCACGCCGTACACACGACGGCCAGCCACGAGCACAGCGGCTACTACGCCGACTACGACGGCACGCTCGACCAGCTGGCCCGCACGATCCGCCGCGGCTGGCTGTTCGAGGGCCAGCCCTCCAATCACCTCGGCATCGAGCGGGGCACGCCCTCTAATGGTCTTCCCGCGCGTGCCTTCGTGTACTGCATCCAGAATCACGACCAGATCGGTAACCGCGCGTTTGGCCGCCGTCTCTCGCACCTGGTCGGCGCCGGACTCGACCGGCACTGGGCCGCGCTCCTCGTGTTGCTTCCCTACACGCCCATGCTGTTCATGGGCCAGGAGTTTGCCGCCTCCGCGCGCTTCCACTACTTCACCGATCACAAACCGGAGCTGGGGCGCCTCGTGACGGAGGGGCGCCGTCGCGAGGCAGCGCTGCTCGCCGGATTCGAAGATGCGCGCCAGCATCGCGAGATCCCCGACCCGCAGTCGGAGCAGACCTTCCTCGACTCGAAGCTCGACCTCAGCGAACGGGACGAGGGGGTCGGGCGGCAAACGTTCATGTTGCACGCGGAATTGCTCGCGCTCAGGCGCAGAGACGCCGTGCTGCGACGGCAGGATCGCGCGAAGATGCGCGTCGACGTCGCGGGCGACCTGCTCCTCGTCCACTCGTGGCATGGACGCGAGCACCGCCTCCTGGCCGCCAACCTCGGCATGGGCATTGACGCCACGCCCGGTTCGCTCGGTGTTCCACGCCGGCTGCTCGGGTGGCGGTGGCATGTCGCCGCGTCCAGCGACGAACGCCGCTTCGGCGGCACCGGCGGCCAGATCCGCATCGACGACCGCCTGGTCTCGATGCCGCCCCACACCGTGGCATGGCTCGTCGCCACGGACTGGCCGTTGCTGCTGCGCCCCTTACGCGCCCTCGCACGCATTGCCCGGATGCGATCAGGCTAGCGGCGACGTTCAGTCGGCGGACCGACGCCGACCTGACATCGCTTCCCGTCCGAGCCGTATCCCTTTGTTTGTTGTGATGAAGAAGATCCCGCCGCCACATTGACGACACGTCGCTCGTCAGATCTCAGACGCCGCGCCCTCGCGATGTCGCGTCCGATAGCCGGCCCAGTTCGGTGCAAGGCTCGCGGCCGTCGATGTACTCCTCGATGATGCCGCGCCACGGTCCGCTGGCTCGCAGGCTTCCCAGCAGACCGGAGAGGCCGAAGTTGATCCGCGTGAGGTACACCATCCCCTCGGGCACGTTGCACTGCTGGTTGATGCGGCCGCCGAGACCGATCGTCTGCGTGTTGCGCCGAACCATCTCGCGGGCCAGCTCCGGCGTGAACGTCAACTCGTCGGACAGCACCGGCGCCCAGTACCAGTGCATGTGCTCGTACAGCACGTCGGTCGTAAACGGCGCGTCCGCGCGCAGGATGCCCATGTCGACGATTCCGCGCCGCCATTCTTCCAGGTCGCCGCTCAGCAGCGCGCGCAGCACCCGCACGAAACCGGCGATCGCGGCGTCCGTGAACTCGGCCACGCAGCCGTAATCGACGAACGCCACGCCGCCGTCATCGAGCAGGATGTAGTTGCCCGGGTGCGGGTCACCGTTGAACAGGCGATGCCGGTAGATCGACCCGAAGCTGTAACGGAACACGATCTCGGCGATGCGGTCCCGCGTGGCCTGGTCGGCCTCGTAAAGCGTCGCGAACGGCCGGCCTCCGATGAACTCCTGGACCAATACGTGCGGCGTCGTCAGCTCGTGCACGACTTCTGGCACGCGGATGAACGCGTGGCCCCGGAAATGGCCGGCGAACCGTTCCTGCGACGCCGCCTCTCGCAGGTAATCCAGCTCGCCGAGCAGCCCCTCCTTCAGATCGCGGACGATCGGCCCTGGCTCGATACCCGGCGACATCGCGCCAACGAGCGACACCATCAACTTGACGTTCGCGAGATCGTGCTCGATCGCCTTCCGCACGCCGGGGTACTGCACCTTCACGGCCACGTCTTGGCCGTCCAGCAGCGTCGCGCGGTGCACCTGCCCGATGGAGGCTGCGGCGAACGGCATGCGCTCGAACGTCCGGAAGATCTGCTCCGGCGGCCGCCCGAAGTCGCGCTCGAACACGTCCTCGACCAGGTTGTACGCCATCGGCGGCGCGTTTCGCTGCAGCGATGCCAGCTCGGCAGTCATGTCTTCCGGCAGCACGCCGCTCATAAGCGACAGGATCTGCCCGAACTTCATGATCGCGCCCTTCATGTCGCCCATCGTCTCGGCGACATCGCGGGCCGTCTTCATCACGAACTCGCCGCGCTTCTGCGCGCGCGTCTCGCCCCACGTGAGCTGCGAACTCATCCACCGGAGCGCCGCCCGGCGGGCGAGGTGGGCCGGCATGAGTGTGCGGGATAGCCGTCCCCCGCCGACGGCGCTGCGTTCGTCAGCCAATGTGCGTGCTCCTGCGTGCGCGGGCTATGGATGAGTTCATCGTATCAGGCGCGGAGCGCGCCTCACTGCGATGGCTCGGCCGCGACGATCAGCCGGCACTCGAAGCCCTCGCGCGTTAGCCGGCCTGCGGCGCGAAGCGTGCCCGCCATGCCTTCGAACGCGCCCGATCCGCCGTCGATGTCGAACTCCAGCGCCATCGCATAGTCGGCGGCGTCCATGTCGCCCGCAGCGGCCTCGGCCACGGCGCCGCCCGCAAGCGAGCCGAACATCTCCGCGCCGTCTGAGCGCACCAGCGTCACGTCACCCTCCTCGGCGCTTGAACCTGCGCGCACGTTCCACGAGCACGAGCCTGCGAGCGTCCACGCGCCGTCGACGCTCGCGCCTTCGAGCGTGACCGCCTGGACGCCGTTCAGGAGCTTCTGCCACTCGACGACGTCGCCCGCGATATCGATCTCCAGATTGACAGGCATCAGGTGCGCTCGCTTAGCCTAACCGAAACGAAAAGCACGAAGCGGGCTTCCGCCCGCCTCGTTTCAACCCGGCACTCGACGCAGTGCGTTATCCCTCGGCCTTGACCTTCTTCACCGCCTCGATGAACGGCGGCAGCACGGCCTTGTAGTCGCCGACGATGCCGAAGCGCGCCGTCTTGAAGATGTTGGCGTCGGCGTCCTTGTTGATCGCCACGATGTTCTTCGATCCCGAGCAGCCGGCCATGTGCTGGCTTGCGCCGGAGATGGCCACGGCGATGTACAGCGTCGGGCTGACGACCTTGCCCGTCAGTCCCACCTGCTCGGCCACCGGACGCCAGCCGAGGTCGGCGACCGCGCGGCTCGCCGCGACCGCGCCGCCCATCAGGTGCGCGAGTTCCTCGATCGGCGCAAATCCCTCGGGCCCGCCGACGCCGCGGCCGCCCGCCACGACGACCTCCGCGTCCTCGAGCCGCACGCCCTCGGCCGTCGCAACCTTCCGGTCGACAACCTTCGCGCGGATGCCCGACGCATCGAAATCGACCTTCACCGTGGCGCCCGCGCTGCCGCCCTCGGCCGCGTCCTGGGACTTCGCGCGCACCGTGGCGATCGCCGGTGTGCTCGTGAAGCTGTTCACCGCGCGGGCGTTTCCGCCGTAGGCCGAGCGCGTCGTGTGCAGCTTGCCGTCCTTCATCTCGAGCGCGATCGTGTCCATCGCGACGGCCGTGCCGAGCTTGTGCGCCAACGCCGGACCAAGATCGCGACCGATGTTCGTCTGGCCGAGCAGGATCACGGCGGGGTCCGCCTGCGCCGCGACGGCGACGGCCGCCTTCGTGTATCCGTCGGTCGTGTACTCCGCCAGCGCGGCGTTGTCCACGACGTACACGTTCTCCACACCGGTGATCTTCGCCGCCTCACCTTCGACACCGGATCCCAGCAGCATCGCCGACACTGGCCCGGCGTTGAGGCGCTGCGCCGCGCCGACCAGTTCCTGCGTCGCCGAGGCGATCGCCCCGTCGGCAACCTCGGCGAGGATGAGTACTCCGTTTGCCATCGTGTGTCTCCGTTCTTGCACGGCCGTAGGCCGCCGTGCGCAATCTCTAGATCAGCTTGGCGTCCTTGAGGCGGCGTGCGAGCGCCTGCGCCTGCTCCTCCGGCGTGTCGCCCTCCATCAGTTCGACCTTCGTGTCGACGACCGGGACGTATAACGCTTCGAGCGTCAGCTTCGGTGCGAGCGCGGCGGCGTCAACGCCGATGTCTCCCGCGGACCAGGTGTTCACCTGCTTCTTCGCCGCGGCCATGATCTGCTGCAGCTTCGGATACCGCGGCTCACCCAGCTCGTTGCTCACGGTGACCACTGCGGGAAGCGGCGCCTCGACAGTCTCCACGGAATCCGGCAGGACGCGTTCGACCGTCACGCCGCCGCCGTTGACCGTCACAGACTTCGCGAACGTGACGACCGGCACGCCGAGCATCTCGGCGATGAGCGTGCCCGTGACGCCCATGTCCCAGTCGACGGCCTGGCGTCCCGTGAGGACGAGTTCGACGTCGCCAAGCTTCTTGATCGCCGAAGACAACACCGTGGCCGTGCCGTGACTGTCCAGGTTGTTGAACGCCTCATCGACGAGCAGCACGCCTTCGTCGCCACCCATCGCGAGGCCGTGCTTGATCACGTCGCGAGCAGTCGCCGCGCCCATGCTCATGATCGTCACCTTCGTGTCGCCACCCGCGTCCTTCACGCGCATCGCGGCCTCGACGGCGATCGCGTCGAACTGGCTCGGCACCGGCGCCACGCCCGGCGGCGGAACGACTTTCTTCGCGGCCTCATCGACTTTGAAGCTGGCTGGCGGGATATCCCAGTCGGGGACCTGCTTCACGCAGACAACGATATGCAAGGCTTGTTCCTCCCTCGGCGAAGTGATGGATGCACGATTCAAGTGGTCAGCGAGTCGCCAGCAGCATGACGCACAATCCGGCCCCCGAGGCCGACAGAAAGGTACAGAACCGCAACCGTAAGGTCTAGCTGTTGAGGGCCCTGGCAATTGGCCCCGACGCGCCCTCTAACCTGCACATTCCGCATGGCACGTGCCGATGCTGTACTCGAACGTATACGCGCCGGACGGGTGGCCGCCGAGCGAAGCTCGCGCTCGCCCGCCGCGGATTCTGCCCATCGATTCGCGCGTACCGGGGCGTCGGATCGATTCGGACCTTGCCGCTGAAGAAACCAGTGGCAGCGCGTAACCTCGGTACCGGTGCGGGGGTTTTGGGTAACAAGGGGTGGTTCATGCCGAACGACGGTGCATCGCGCCAGCGCGAGAACGATCATATGCTCCCTCTTCCATGGGGCGGGATCGTCGGCGAGCGCAAGTTTCGCGCGATGAACACGGATGTCCGCATCATCGCGGTGGACTGGCGGCGGTCCGAAATGCTCGCCGACGCCGAGCGCGTCTTCCGCGACGTCGAAGCGCGTTTCAGCCGGTTCCGCGATGACAGCGAGCTTTCCGCCTTCAATGCGCGAACCGATAGCTGTGTTGGCGTCTCGTCGCAGATGCTGCAACTGCTGGACCTCGCCCTCTTCTTTCACGGGCGTACGAACGGTCTGTTCGATCCTGCCGTCCTTCCTGCGCTGGAGGCCGCCGGCTACGACCTATCGTTCGAGCGAGTGCCGCGCGAAGGCGCGGATACGCGCGCGTCATGCGGCGTGCAGTCGCACGTGACGTCCATCGCGCAGGTGCAACTCGATCGCCGTCACGGGACCGTGACGGCGCCGGCGGGCCTGCGCATCGACTTCGGCGGTATCGGCAAGGGATACGCGGTGGACGTCGCAAGCCAGCGGCTCGCGACGACGCGCGACTTCCTCGTCGATGCCGGCGGTGACATCTTCGCCTCAGGGAACGGCCCGGGCGGAGACGGCTGGCCGATCGGCGTCGCCGATCCGGCGAGCGGGTCCGACATCGACGTCGTGGTGCTCCGCGACCGGGCAATCGCCACGTCGACGACGGCCGCGCGGCGCTGGAAACGCGGCGGAACATGGCACAGTCACATCATCGATCCGCGGACCGGCCAGTCGACCGGCAGCGCGATCGTCTCCGCGTCCGTCATCGCAGGAACGGCGACGGAAGCGGACGTCTACGCCAAGTGCGCTCTCATACTCGGGCCCGGCGAAGGTCGCCGGTTCCTCGAGGCACGGCGCGCGCGAGGACTGTTTGTGCTCGACGACGGGGGCGTGGTGCGAACGGCGGGGTGGCCCGGCATCGCGGCGGAGTCGAGCGAAAGGATAGGGGAACTATGCACCGCAGGTTAGCACTGGCCTTCTCACTGGCCTTCACCACCGTCGTCACGTTCGGCGTGGTCGCCGTCGGCGCCCAGGTCGGCATCTTCGGCAGCGGCCACGCGAAGCCGCAGGCCGCGGCCGCGGCCCCGGCGGCGGACATCGTTGCACCGGTCGCGCCGACGGACGTCCCCGCGCCGGCGCCGGTCGAACCGATTGTCGTCACCGAATACGACTACGTCGACGTCCAGGACCCGGCGCCGGCCCACGTCGCGCCCGCAACGACCGCTCCGCCTCCGTCTCCGACGGCCGCACGCGCGACAGCCGCGGCACGATCGAGCGCGCCAGCCCGCGCCGCTGCACCAACGGCCGCCGAACCGACGAGCGCACCGCCGCCGCCGGCGACGGGGCCGCCGGCGCCCCCCCCGGGGCCGCCGCCCCCCGGCGCGCCCGGCGCCACCGCCCCC
>CAYJMJ010000058.1:0-7263 GCA_964371095.1 uncultured Dehalococcoidia bacterium
GCGACCGTCGCCACCGAAGACCGCTACCGCAGCGAGATCGCCTGGGACGAGGCGAAGTGGGTGACGCACTGCATCAACTGCTCGCCCGGCAACTGCCCGTTCCGCGCCTACATCAAGGACGGCCGCGTCCTGCGCGAGGAGCAGTCCGGCACGCTGCCGGTCATCGAGCCGGGTGTGCCCGATATGAATCCGATGGGCTGCCAGAAGGGCGCCGCCTGGAGCCGCACACTCGACGCGCCCACGCGCATTCTCCATCCGATGCGGCGCACGGGCGAGCGCGGCGGCGGCGCCTGGGAGCGCATCACCTGGGACGACGCCCTGGCGCAGATCGCCGACGCCGTGATCGACACGATCCAGGAGTCGGGGCCCGAGGCGATCGTCCACGCGGCCACCGCCGGCGAGGGCGGCCTCACCGCCGGCTTCCTGTTCGAGAAGCTGATCAACCGGATCGGCGGCACCAGCACCGACACCAACGGCGACATCGGCGACTTCAGCATCGGCACGTACCTGACGTTCGGGCAGGCCGCCGCGTGCGCCAGCTTCGACGACTGGTTCCACGGCGACGTCCTGCTGATCTGGCACCGCAACCCCGTCTACACCGCGATCCCGCACTACCACTACATCGCCGAGGCGCGCTACCGCGGCGCGGAGGTGGTAACGATCGCGCCGGACTACAGCCCCTCGGCCATGCACGCGGATTACTACGCCGGCGTGCGGCCGGGCACCGACGCCGCGCTCGCGCTGGCCATGGCCCGCGTCATCATCGACGAAGGGCTGATGGACGAGGCGTTCGTGCGGTCGCAGACCGATCTCCCGCTGCTCGTCCGCGGCGACACCGGCCGGTTCCTGCGCGCCGCCGACGTCGAGGAGGGCGGCCGCGCCGACCAGTTCTACACGTGGTGGCGCGCCGCCAATGCCATCGTGCCGGCCTCGCGCGAGATGCTGTCGGCCGATGCGGACGCCGCGCTCGAAGGCACGTTCACGGTGTCACTCGCGAGCGGCGATCGCGTCGAGGCACGGCCGGTGTTCGACCTGCTCCGCGAGCGCCTCGCCGCGTACGCGCCCGAGGACGCTTCGGCGATCTGCGGCGTGCACGCCGACACGATCCGCCTCCTCGCGCGGAAGATCGCAGCGGGGCGGACGTCGGTCCTCCTCGGCTTCAACTCCGCGAAGTACTACCACGGCGACCTGATGGAGCGCGCGATGTGCCTGGTGCTCGCGCTCACGGGCAACTGGGGCAAGAAGGGCGCCGGCATCGGCGTGGCGGTCACCGGCATGTTCGACGGCGGCTTCCTCTTTGCGATGAAGCCCGTGCCGGGCCGCGAGATCTTCCGCGCCATCCTGAACATGCGCGGCAACGTCCTCAACGGCATGCGGGCGAACGACCCCGGCCTGACCGAGGCGGCCGCGGCGATCCAGATGCAGCAGGCCGGCGCCGGCAACGGCCACGGCGCGGTGCCCGCGTTCCTCTGGTACCACCACACCGCGCAGGCGGAGCGCTGGGCGCACCGCGACTGGTCCGATCCGAGCATGCGGAAGCCGCTGGCCGAATATGTCGACGAGGCCGTCGACAAGGGCTGGTGGCGGGGGCTATCCAGACCCGAGAAATCTCATCAGCCGCGGGTGATGTTCGAGATCGGCACGAACTGGGCGCGGCGCATGCGCGGCGGCCGCGCCGCCTACGCGCCGATCCTCGATGGACTGAAGCTGCTCGTCTGCGTCGACTGGCGCATGTCCGGCAGCGCGCTCCAGGCGGACATCGTGCTGCCGGCGGCGGCGCCGTATGAGAAACCCGGATTCGCGCAGCCGTCGCCGCAGACGCTCACACTGACGTTTTCCGACAAGTGCGTCGATCCGGCGGGCGAGGCGCGGCCGGAGTGGGAGGTCTTCGCGCAGCTGGCCCGCACGATCGAGGAGCGGGCGAAGGCGCGGGGGTTCGTCGAGTACACCGACAGCCGCGGCGCGGCGCACCGCCTCGACGACCTCGGCTCGTACTACACGGCCAATGGCGCATTCGAGACGACCGAGCGCGTGCTCGAGGAGATGGTGCTCGACACCGTCGAGTCCGGCACGCTGCCCGCCGGGACGACGATCGACGCGTTCCGCGAGCAGGGGCATGCGCGGTTCATCGACTGGGGCATCACGCCGTTCGCGGCCGTGCAGGCGTCGGACCTGCGCGCCGACGAGACGCACGCGCCGCTGCGCCATCACGTCGAGCAGGGGCTGCCGTACCCGACGCTGACGCGGCGCGCGCAACTCTACATCGACCATCCGTGGTTCATCGAGGCCGGCGAGGCGCTGCCGGTGCACAAGGAGAATCCGCCGATGGGCGGCGACTACCCGCTGGTGCTCACGAGCGGCCACTCGCGCTGGAGCGTCCACTCCATGAACCAGGCCGACCGCGCGATGCTCGGCACGCATCGCGGCGAACCGGTCGTGATGATCGGCACGGCCGACGCTGCCGCGCGCGGCATCGCCGATGGCGACGCGGTGCGCGTGCACAACGACGTCTCGTCGTTTACGGCGCAGGTGAAGGTGGCGAGCGGCGTGCGGCCGGGGCAGGCGATCAGCTACAACGGCTGGGAGCCGTACCAGTACGTGGACTGGAAGCACTCGGCCGAGATCGAGCCGGGCATGGTGAAGTGGCTGCACTTCGCCGGCGGCGAGGGCCACCTGAAATACTGGACCACCCAGTGGCAACCCGCCCCCATCGACCGCGCCTTCCGCGTCGAGATCGAGCTGGCGTAGGAGCAGCGACCGGAACGGCGCGCCTGTTGCGTCGCCCTCTGCCCTCTGCTCTCTGCTCTCTGTTGTCTGTTCTCGGCGGCGGCGGCCGCCGCAGGCGGCCCTGCTACCGAGCCAGCCGCTCGCGCAGCAGCGCCTCGGCGATGATGAGATCGTCGGGCGAGGTCACCTTCAGGTTGGCGTAGTCGCCCTCGTACACGCGCACGCGGTGCCCGGTCGCCTCGACGAGCGCGGAGTCGTCGGTCGCGTCGTTGGTCGCGCGTGTGTGCGCGTCGAGCAGCAGCGCGCGGTCGAAGACCTGCGGCGTTTGCGCCAGCCACGCTCGCGCGCGATCCGGCGTCGACGCGACGACGGGCGGGTCGCCCTCGACGTCCTTCACCGTGTCGCGCGAGGGGACGGCGCACAGCGCGGCGCCGCTCTCCCGCGCCAGAGCCACGCCGCGGGCGATCAGCTCGGGCGTGACGAGCGGCCGCGCCGCATCGTGGATCGCGACGATCGCGGCCTCGGCCGCCGCATCGATGCCGGCGCGCACGGATTGCTGGCGCGTCGCGCCGCCCGGCACGACGGCCGTCACCTTCGTGAAGCGCCACTCGGCGCCGAGCGCGCGCACACGATCCACGCTCTCGGGCGCGGCGACGACAACCACCTGATCGATCTCGGCGCACTTCTTGAACGCGGCCAGCGTCCACACGAGCAGCGGCCGACCGGCCAGCGACGCGAACACCTTGTCGATGCCGCCCATCCGCTCGCTGCGCCCCGCCGCGACGACGATGCCGAACGCGGGCCCCTGCCTGGCTCCGTTCATCATGCCGGAAATGGTACGGGAACCAGCGTGTACACTCACGCCATGGACGAATCACGCCTGCGCGCCGAGCAGCTCCTGACGCTTTCCAGCGTCGCTCGGCGCCTGTCGGACCTGGTGGCCGCCGCCGAGGACCCGCTGCGCTTCGAAGTGTTACGCCACGCGCTGCGCGTCCCCGAGGGCGATGCCGTCGACGCGCTGAGGGAGGCGACCGCCGCAGGCCTTGTGCGGCGCGGCGACGACGCCTTCACGTACGTGCCGTACGACGACGCGACCGCCGCCGCGATCCGGGACGGCATCGACGCCGAGCACTTCGCGCGGCTGCGTGCGCAGATCGCCGCCGCCTCCGCGCGCGTCTTCGAGGGGTAACCGCTGGCACTCGGCTGGCCGACCCGCGCCACGTGGCCGCCGCCGACAACGAGACTGCTGCGTCGTGCCCGCTCTGCGCTACCGCGCAAGTGCGACGGTTGACCGCGACGACTCCGTCGACGACGCTGAATGGGCCATCGCGGCGCTCGATGCCATGGCGGCAAGGGGGGCGGAAGAGACAGGGAACGGCGCCAGCCCGGCACAATGCGCAGGGACGCCTTGTTTCGTCGAAGCATCGCGTTTGAGTTCAGGCTGGCGTACAGATGTTCTCAAACGCCTTACAGGTCGATGATCCGCACATATGACCACCATTCGGCCCGGCGCGGCCCAACTCACCGGCACGGTAGACTGAGTCATTGACACGTGGGTAAGCGGTGGCACACAATGCCCGCAACGTGACACGGAACCGAGCGATCCGAGCAGTCGGTATGTCGGTATCCAGAAGGAGGGTGTCACGGCAACCCCGCCGGCACGGATCACTTGTGGTTGGGCCTCCGCTGATCGTTGGGGTCGGCGAGTGTTTGCGTCTGTCGCCGCCGCGCACTCTCGTTGAGGGGAGCGGAGGACGATGATTGACGTATGGGAGACGTACTTTCGTCGATGACGGCCGCCGTGTCGAACTTCTACGCGAGCCTGAGCAAGGTGTTTCGGCACTGGCTGGGCGAGAGTACCAATGGCAACAGCGACGGCGTGGGTTCGGCCCATTCCGATGCCCCCGAGGTTGACATGTTCATTAGGGACCGCCGCGACAGCCTCAGTGAGTCTAATGACGTTGACGTCGATAGAATGACGCAGTCCGCACTAGCTCACGTGGACGAAGAACAGACCCTCCGAGAGGTGCAAGCTCTTCGTGAGCGGATGAAGGTGCGGTCGCGTCAGCGTGTACCTGATCGGGCTAAGCGAACCGGCTGAACGAACCGTTGCCGCCTTCACTCAGGCGCAAGCCGATGCCTTCCACGAGATCGAGAATCACCTCGCCCGCAGCCTGACCGAGCTACGGCGTGCGGCGCTCGTTAAGCCTTATCGGTTTTTCTCGGTCGACGGGTTTCGCTACTTCGACAACAGATTCCCTTTCATCATCCTCTTCGAGATCGGCCAGCCCAGTCAGGGATTCGCCGTCGACGTGCTCCTGATCTACTTGATCCTGAGTGCGACGGCGAGACCGTCGGCACAAGTGATGATCTAGCGCGGAAGAGGCGAGTCGTCCCTGGAGTCTTCGCCTTGTTTCCACGGTTGATGCCGAAACGTCGCGACGGATACTGGCAACCTGCATTCGCGAGCGAGGCCGGCCCGCTGCTCCCTACTTCGCCGCGGCCGTCGCGTTCCGTGCCAGGTGGCGGCGAAGCGCCGCGTTGAACAGCTCCGGGCGCTCGTACTGCGGCGCGTGCGCCGCCTCCGGGATCGCTTCCAGCTCGGCGTTCGGGATGACCGATGCGAGGTGCTTCGAGGCGTCGATCAGCATCTGGTCCAGGTCGCCGTAGATCACGAGCGTCGGCACGCTGATCGAGGCCGCCCGCTCCGTGGTTCCCTGCCACGCCTCGAGCCCCTGCCACGCGCCGATGAACGCGTCGACCGACATGCGCTTGAGGCGCGCCGTCTCCTCGTCGCGGCGCTCCGGTGGCATGTGCGGCGGCGCCGGTGCGAGCGCCGGCATTGCGGCGATGGCCGCCATCCCCTGCTCGTCCGCCATCTTGAGGCGGGCCGCCAGGAACTTCGCCACCGTCTCGTTGCGGCTGAGCTGAAAGCTGTGGCCGGTGTCCTCCAGCGTCAGCGACAGCAGGCGCCCGGGTCTGCGCAGCGCGATCTCCTGCGCGACCGCGCCGCCCATCGAGTGGCCGAGGAGGTGGTACCGCTCGAAGCCGGCGTGCGCGGCCACGGCCTCGACGTCGTCGGCCATGTTCAGGATGGAGTACGCGCCGCGGTCAGCCGGCGCCTCCGATCGTCCGTGGCCGCGATGGTCCATGACGAGGACGCGGTGCGTCCTGGCGAACTCGGGGATCTGGAAGCGCCAGTCGCTGACGTCGCCGGTGTATCCGTGGACGAACACCAGCGGCTCGCCCTCCCCGTGCAGCTCGTAGTGAATCTCGATG
The DNA here is from genome assembly GCA_964371095.1 of uncultured Dehalococcoidia bacterium. Classification (GTDB taxonomy): domain Bacteria; phylum Chloroflexota; class Dehalococcoidia; order DSTF01; family JACRBR01; genus CAYJMJ01. Next base: position 6,007 of record CAYJMJ010000058.1, read on the forward strand.
CCGTTGATGCGCTCGATGGGCATGTGGTCCTCGCTTCGGCCGGGCCGCTGGCTGGGTGCTTCGATGATACGGGTTCGCGGCCGCTTTGTCCCGGATTTGTGCCGCTGACCAGGGTGCGCCCGTGAGCGTGCGCCGCCTGCTAGCATGTGCCGGTATGGCCGTCCCGAATGCCGTCAACCTCATCACCCGCAACCTCGAAGAGGTGCTCACGCGCGAGGACCTGGAGCGCCTGATCGCGTCCGGCACGCCCCTCCGCCACTACATCGGCTTCGAGATCTCCGGCAAGATCCACCTCGGCAGCCTCGTCTGCATGTCGAAGGTCAAGGATTTCGTCGATGCCGGCGTGCACTGCACGATCTACCTCGCCGACTGGCACACGTGGATCAACGACAAGCTCGGTGGCGACCGGGAGACGATACGGCGCATCGCCGTCGGCTACTTCCAGGAGGGGCTGAAAGCGGCGTTCCTGGCCGTTGGCGGCGATCCCTCGAAGCTGCACTTCTTGCTGGCCACCGACCTCTACCACCACAACGACCGCTACTGGGCGACGCTCATCGACGTCAGCAAGAACACGACGCTCGCGCGGATGCAGCGCAGCATCACGATCCTCGGCCGCAAGGAAGGCGAGTCGGTCGACTTCGCCAAGCTCATCTACCCGCCGATGCAGGTCGCCGACATCTTCACGATGGGCATCAACATCGCCCATGCCGGCATCGACCAGCGGAAGGCGCACGTCATCGCACGCGACGTCGCATCGAAGCTGCGTGTGTCGCCGTTGATCGACGGCGCCGGCGCGCAGACGAAGCCCGTGTGTGTCCACCACCCTCTGCTGCTCGGCCTGCGCAAGCCGTCCATCTGGCCGCCGCCCGAGGCGGACCTCACCGACTTCTGGGCGTCGATGAAAATGAGCAAGTCGGATCGCAACTCCGCGCTCTTCATCCACGACGCGCCCGACGACATCCGCGCGAAGGTGCGCAAGGCGTTCTGCCCGCCCGACGCGACCACGTTCAACCCGATGCTCGACTGGGTGCGCAAACTCGTCTTCGCCCGCGACGGCGAGTTCCGCATCGCGCGCAAGGCCGAGCACGGCGGCGACCTGCGTTTCACGTCGCCCGACGAGGTCGACGAGGCGTTCCTCGCCGGCACGCTGCACTCGGCCGACCTCAAGAACGGCGTGGCCGAGTGGCTCGTCGAGACATTGGAGCCCGCGCGCCGGGTCTTCGAGCAGCCGGAGCAGCGCGCCCTCCTCGAAGAGCT
>CAYJMJ010000058.1:7363-18597 GCA_964371095.1 uncultured Dehalococcoidia bacterium
CGCGCTTCGGCGGGATGATCAGCACCTGCCCGATCTGCAGGTTCGTCGGGTCGATGCCCGGGTTGGCGGCCATCAGCTCGGCGGTGGTAATGCCGAACTTCGCCGCGATCGTCTCCGGGATGTCGCCCGACTGCACGACGTACGTCTGGCCGACGGACACGGGCGTCGTGGTCGAGGCGGGCGCGGGCGGCGTGTCAGTGGCGGCAGGCTCGGTCGGAGGCGCCTCCGTCGCGGGTGCCGCGGTCGCGGTGGTCGGCGGGGCCGTCGCCGTCGCGGCTGCGGGCGGCTCGGGCGACGTCGGCAGCTTCACGACCTGCCCGATCGACAGCTTCGACGCGTCGATCGTCGGATTGGCGTCGGTCAGGTCGGCCAGGCTCACACCGAATCGCGCGGCGATGCCGGCGAGCGTGTCGCCTTCCTTCACCGTGTACGTCGATCCGACGCCCGGCTGGACCGCCCCGGCGCTGAGGATGCGGGGCGCCGGGAGCGTGGCGGGGAGCGTCGCCGTGGCGATCTTGCTCGCGTCCGGCGCCTTGCCGCCCGACGAGCCGCCGCAGGCGGCCGCCAGGACGCTCGCCAGGACGAGGCAACAGGCAAGTACGGGCAGGTATCGGCGGAATCTCAAGGGGACCTCCGGGGACGGTCTGGAACCGCCGGGATCGTAACCGACGCCGCGGGGGCTGGCAACAAACGGTCAGCCGCCATTCAGCGCCTTCAGCGTCGCCACGGCCACCGCCGCCGTCTCCTGGAGCGCTCCCGCGTCGATGCGGTCGATGCCGTCGGCGGGCGTGTGGATGACGGCGTCGGCACGGTAGAGCATGACGACCGGCACGCCCGCTCCCTCGAAGCTCAGGTGGTCGCTCCCGGTCCCGTTCGGCAGAGTGGCGGGCGCCGCCGCCAGGCCGAGGTTCTGCGCGGCGAGCCTCGCCGTCTCGATGAGATCGGTGTTGCCGACCAGCTCGAGATCCTCCTTCAGACCGACGACGTCGAGGTTGATCATCGCACGCAACGCGCCGACATCAGCCGGCGACAACTGCGCGACGTACTGCTTGCTGCCGAACAGGCCGAACTCCTCCGCGCTGAACAGGACGAAGCAGTTGGCGCCCGGCAGGTGCGTCGCCGCCGCGACGCGCGCTGTCTCGACCACCGCGGCCGCGCCCGAGGCGTTGTCGTCGGCGCCGCCGGTCACCGCCACGCTGTCGTAGTGACCGCCGGTCACCGTCGCGCACTGCGTCACGCCCTTCGGCCGGGCAACGACGTTGTACGCCGTCCCTTTCGGCTGCGGGACCGCCACCGTCACATCGAGGGGCCCGGCCGCCGCGCGCGCCGCCAGCTCCCGGCCGGCGGCCTGCTTGATGCCGGCCACCGGTATCGAGACCTGCGCGCCCAGGTCGCCGAACAGCGCGCCGTCGGCGTTGTTGTAGATGATGACCGCGCTCGCGCCCGCGGCGATCGCGTTGGCCGCCTTCTCGGAAAACGGCAGGTCGCTGCGCTCGATGAGCGCCACGGCGCCTCCGATGCCGCCGGCCGGGAAGTCCGCCGCCCGCCCCGTGCCGGCAGCCACGAGCTGCCCGGTCACGGTCCCGGCCGCCGCGCCCTGCATCGAAAACGCCGGGACCGCCGTTCCGCCTGCGTCAACGCGCGCGAACAGGTAGGCGCTGGCGTCGAAGCCGAAGTCCTGGAGCGTCACGTCGTAGCCGTAGCCCGCGAGCGTCGCCCGCAGGAAGTCGCGCGCCTCCGCTTCGCCCGGCGTGCCCGCCACACGCGGGCCGATCTCGACGGCGAGCTTCCGCACGACGTCGTACGCGCGCTGGCCGTCCGGCGACGGCGGACCGAGGTCCGGCGTCGCGGTTGCGGTCGGCGGCGCGTTCGTCGGTGAGGCAGCGGGCGTCGCCGATGCCGCCGCGAGGGTCGCGGTGCGCTGCGAGTTCGCCGAGCTGCTCGAGCACGCCGCGACGAGCACCGCGGCGCAGGCGATGATGGTGACGAGCGGCAGGTGTCGGCGCAGGTACAGGCGATGCTCCTGGAGACGATGAGCAGGCAGTGTCGGAGGTGTGCGCCTCAGTATACGGGAGCGGCGATCGAGGGGATCAGCGGCGGCGGCGACGCAGCCAGTCGCGCAGCCGGCTCGTTGCGGACGGCTCGGAGTAGTCGATGACCTGTCCGCGCCAGCGCTTCTCGGAACGCCCGCCCGAGATCGTCCGCCGGCTGTCGCCGTTGACCACCGACAGCAGGAATGCCCCGGCCGCGAGCACGATGCCGGCGATCATGATCGGGCCGGCCCACCCGCCCAGCGGCTGCCGGAAGAAGGTGCCGATGAGCAGCAGGGCGAGGCCGGCCAGCATCGCCTGGCCGAGGCTGATGCGGCTGATCCGTGTCCAGGCGCGTTCGAGCAGGCCCGGCCCCATCTCGTCCCGCTGGCGCTTGCGGATTTTCTGCGCGAGGCGGTCCTCGGGTACGAAATTGTCGAGCTTGTCGAGCAGCTCCTCGATCTCGCGCTGGACTTTGTCGGGCTCTCGTGGGGGCATGTTCGCGGGTCTCCGACCCTGTGTCTTCAATTGTAACCTCGGCCCGCTCGGCCCGTCCAGAATCCACATCGGCTGCCCCGCGCCACGGGCGCATGAGCTTTTTACCTGCAAATTACCCTGCGTTGCCCCGGCCCGTATCGCCCGCGGAGTACCGTGTCGTTGTGAGTGGTAGGGACGATGAGGAACCAAGGAGGCCATGACATGAAACTCCCGACGAAGCTCCTGGTGGCCGCGGCCACGGTGGTGGTGCTGGCCGGCGGCGCCATCGGTGCGGCCAGCTACGTCTCGGCGCAGACGCCGGGCCCGGCGCAGGATGCGCAGACGCCGCGCCAGCAATTCCTGGAGCGGCTGGCCGCGAACCTGAACGTCACGCCGGACCAGCTCACCGCCGCGCTCAAGACGACCGGGCTGCAGACCGTCGACGACCTGCTCGCGAACGGCAAGATCACGCAGGCGAAGGCCGACAAGCTCACAGAGGCCATCAACAGCGGCAAGGGCCTCGGTCTGGGCAGGCTGCGCGTCGCGCGAGCCGCGGAGAAGCTGCGCGGGGCCGTCCGCAAGGCGATCGGCACGTCGGCGGCAGACGCCATCGGCATCAGCGCCGGCGACCTGCGTGCTGAACTCAAGGACGGCAAGTCGATCGCGGACGTCGCGGCCGAGCACGGCGTCGCGCTCGACACGGTAAAGGCGAAGATCACGTCCGACGCCACGGCGAAGCTCGACAAGCTCGTCGCGGATGGCAAGATCACGCAGGCGCGCGAGGACCAGACGCTCCAGAGGCTCGCCGATAACCTGGACAAGATTCTCAACGCGAAGAAAGCCTGATCCGGACCGGTACGCGCGATAGGCTGAGGGGGGGGGGGCCCCACCCCCCCCCCCCCCCCCTCTGTTGTTGACCTGCATCGGCGCTAGGCGGGTGCGCTCTCCGCGTCGGCCGCCTCGAACACCAGAAGGTCGCCTCGCTGCGTGCCCGTCGATGCCGCGACGCCCGCCGGCAACTCGATGACGTCCTTCGCGCCGCGGCCGCCGAAGGCGATCCACCACTGCCGCATCGCCGGCACCACGCTCACGACGCGATTCTCGCGGTCGATGAACACGGCGTCGAAGCGAAAGCGCATGAAGAATGAGTGTATCGACGCGCTGCGGGTGATGAACAGCCCGCCGCCGTCCTCGATGCGCTTGCGCCCCATCAGCCCCATCAACCGATCCCAGTACGACGACGCGAGCCGGGCGCGTGTCGCGAGCGTCGTGCCGCGGCCGGCGTTGCGCACGGAGAATTCGTTGAGCGGGGGAGCGGGCAAGGGCGCCTCGAAATCGCTGCGCGTCAGCGCTTCAACGCCGTGCGGATGATGTACCCGCACAGGCTCACGTACCAGAAGACGAAGTAGTACACCGGCCCGAGGTAGATCGCGATCACGGCGTAGACGAGCACGACGGCCAGGAGCGCGTCCCAGTTCTGGCGCAGCGTCTGGAGCCACGTCGTCATAGAACGATAGTACGCCGAATCGCGGAGCGGTTTCAAACGGACCCCCAGGCGAACCGGGGACCGGCGTGCGGTCGCCGATTCCGTCAGATCGTCGTCCACCGAAGCCGTCGCCGCCATAGGTGAGTTCCCGACCGCCGCCGCTCGCCACGTTGCGTCCCGCGCGTTTCGCCAGCCGGGTCCTGAGCAGCACGCCACCCTGAGCGAAGCGAAGGGTCTTCCCCGAAGAGATTTCAGCTGTCCGTTCAGCGTGACAGGATCCGGATTCATCCGTGGCGCGGCCTATCGCCCGCGTTGTGCGGATTCAGGAGGCGTCTCTATCGGTTGACTATGGAGTTGGCCACGGAGCTGTCGAGGGGCCCGGCTAGCTGTTGAATTCCTTCAGGGCATTGATGACGACCGGGCCGAGGATCACGACGAACAACGAAGGCATGACGAAGAACACGAGCGGGAACACCATCTTCGGTGCGGCCTGGCGCGCCATCTGCTCCGCGCGCTGGCGGCGCCGGACCCGCAGTTGCCGCGACTGAATGCGCAGCACCTGACCGATGCTCGTGCCCAGCGTTTCCGCCTGGATGACCGAGTTCACGAAGACGTTGACGTCAGGGAGGTCGATGCGGTCGGCCATTGCCGTCAGCGCCTCGCGGCGCGTCTGCCCCACCGCCTTCTCGCGCAACATGCGGTCGATCTCCTCGCCGACCGGCCCCTTCTGGCGGGCCGCGACGCGCTGGAAGGCGAAATCGAGGCTCAGCCCGGCTTCGACGCACGTCGTCAGCAGGTCCAGGCTGTCCGGCAGCGCCTTCCAGAACCGCGTCTGGCGGTTCTTGGCGGCGCGCCGCAGCAACATCATCGGCGCCAGGAAGCCGACCACCGCGACCGCCGCGACCACCAGCATCCCCTGCGCCCCCGGTGCGCCTCCGCCGGCCGACGCCAGCGCGAGGAAGGCGAGGACGGGCGGAACCACCGTCGTGACCAGCACGAGCGTCATGAACGTCGCGAGCGTGATCGTGCTGTTCGAGATGATCAGCCAGTGCCGCGCCCGCGAGACCATCGATGTGGGCATGATGTTGAGCACGCGCCCGGTGACGCCGCGGAACGCGGGCGTGATGATGCGTTGCGTGAACGGGTCGTCGCGTTCGGCCAGCGCGCGGCGCTCCGTCGCGAGCGCCCTCACGCGGTCCTGCATGACGTTGCCCCGCCGCACGAACCAGAGCGCGAACAGGAGCACCGCGCCGAACACCATGACCGAGGTTACGAATGCCATGCCCGTCCCCTAGACGTCGATGTCGAGTATGCGCCGGATGGTCAGGTAGCCGAGCAGCTGCATGATCCCGGCGGCCGTGATCAGCGCCAGCCCCGCGCCCGTGGTGAACAGCAGCGACGTCTGCTCCCAGTTGAAGAGCGAGAACAATCCCAGCAGCCCCACCGGCCAGAACGTCAGCACCGTGCCCGAGAACCGCTGCTGCGCCGTCATCGTCTTCACCTCGCCGGTGATCCGCTCGCGCTCCCGCATCGATTCGCCGACCGTCTCGAGGATCTCCGCCAGGTTGCCGCCGCTCGTCCGCTGGATGAGCACCGCCGTCACCATCAGGTTCACTTCCTCGGTGTTCGCGCGCTCCAGCAATCCCTGCAGCGCGTCCTCGATCGATGAGCCCACGTTCATGTCGACCACGAGCCGCCCGAACTCGTTGGCGATCGGCGGCTCCATCTGCTTCGTGATGATGTCGATGCCGTGCTGCAGCGCGAACCCCGCGCGCAGCGAGTTGGCCAGCAGCGTCACGGCCTCCGGCATCTGCCGGCTGATATGCGCGAGCCGCCGCTTCCGCATCACCGACAGCCACAGCGCCGGCACGTACGTTGCCGCGATGCCGGCGACGAGCCCGGCGAGCAGCCCGGCGCTCCCCGTCACCAGCAGCAACACCGCCACCCATGCCAGCAGCCCCGCGCCGACGCGCGCCATCACGTACTCACCGACGCGCAGGCGCAGCCCCGCCTGCTCGATCCTCTTCGTCGTTGCCGCCGACCAGGCGTTGTCCGCCAGCAGGTCGCGCAGAAGCGGCAGGCTCGAAGGCCCGCGCCGCCGGATCTCGTCCCACGACAGGCCGCGCCGGACCGTCACCGGCCGATCGGCGAGCCGCCGGACGCGCGCGTCCGCCGGACGTGTCTGCCGGGCCCGCACCGTGTACGTCGCGAACAGGGCGATCGCGCCGCCCGCTGCCAGTGCCGCGATCAATTCCATCGTCATCGTGCTCGATCGGCTCCCAGGCCCATCATTGCCAGGTTGATCCCGCTCATCGCGAAGTCGTCCGCAAACGTCGGCACGATGCCGGTCGCCTCGAGCATGCCGACGATGTGGCCCTCCGGCGTCGTCCCGTGCTGGCGGAACAGGAACAGGTCATGCGTCGTGATAATGTCCCCTTCCCGCCCCGTGATCTCCGTCACCTGCTTGATCCGCCGCCGCCCGTCCGAGAAGCGCGCGATCTGCACGACGATGCGCAGCGCCGAGCAGATCTGCTCGCGAATCGCCCGCACCGGCAGATCGAACCCCGCCATCATCACCATGTTCTCGATGCGGATGAGCGCGTCGCGCGGCGCGTTCGCGTGGATCGTCGTCAGCGAGCCCTCGTGGCCCGTGTTCATCGCCTGCAGCATGTCGAAGGCCTCGGCCCCGCGCACCTCGCCGATGATGATCCGGTCCGGCCGCATGCGCAGCGCGTTCCGCACCAGGTCGCGCTGCGTCACTTCGTTCTTCCCCTCGATGTTCGCCGGACGCGCTTCCATCGCGATCACGTGCGACTGCTGCAGCTTCATTTCGATCGGGTCCTCGATCGTGATGATGCGCTCCGTGCCCGGCACGTTCGCCGACAGCGCGTTCAGCAGCGTCGTCTTGCCGGTGCCGGTACCGCCGCTGATCACGATGCTCAGGCGCTGCTTCACGCAGATCCGCAGGAATTCGGCGATCTCCTCCGTCATCGTCCCGTTCGACACGAGGTTCGCCATCGTGAACTTCTCGCGCCGGAACTTGCGGATGGTCATCGCCGGGCTGCGCGGCACCAGCGGCGGTATCACGACGTTCACGCGCGAGCCGTCCGGCAGCCGCGCGTCCACGTACGGCGACGACTCGTCGACTCGCCGCCCGAGCGGTGCGATGATCCGCTCGACGATCCGCATGATGTGCTGCGCGTCCTTGAACCGCAGCGGCGACAGGCGCAACACGCCCTCGCGCTCGTAGAAGATCTCGTCCGGCGCGTTCACCATGATCTCCGACACCGTGTCGTCGTCGATCAGCGGTTCGATCGGCCCGAACCCGATCGCCTCGTCGATGACACGCCGGATCACCCGCTCCCGGTCGTCGCCGAGCAGCGCAGGCAGCTGCTGCGTCACGAGCTGACGCGCCGCCACGGTCACCGCCTCGCGCGCCCGCGCCGTGTCCAGGCGCTCGATGGCCTTCAGGTCCATCTCCTGCAGCATGCGCTGGTGGATAAGGTGGACGGACTCGAACCACTCGCCGTCACCCTCGTCGTCGTCGATCTCCAGGCGGCGGTCACGAAGCAGCGCGTCGATCGCCATGGGTTAGCTGCCCTCCGCCGTTGCCGGCTGCGATCCCGGCCGCCACTTGAAGCCGCCCAGGATCTTGTTCGTCTTGTCGAGGCGCCCGCCCGCGATCACCGTCGCCAGGTCCACCATGCTCTTCGCCGAGATCGATTGCGGCGCCGTGATGACGATCGGCTGGCCCAGGTGCGTACTCTGCCGCACCTTCTTGTCGTACGGAATGTTCCAGAACACGTCGCGCTGCAGCGCGTCCTGCACGACGCTCGGCCGCACGCCGTCGTCCGGCGAGATCGCGTTCATCACGATGCGCACCCGCTCCTGCGAGTACGAGAGCATCTTCAGCGCACGCATCGCCTCCAGCGAGTCCTTGACGCTGGCGAACTCCGTCGTCGTCACCCACAGCACGATCGTCGCGATCTCCACCGCCAGCTCCGCCAGCTCGTTCAGCATCCCCGACGTGTCGAGCACGATCGTGTCGTAGTTCTTCGCCAGGAACTCCACCACGCGGCGCACGTGATCCGGCGAGATCTTCCGCCATTCCAGCACCGTCGGCCCGGCCAATATGTCCAGGTCGCTCAGCTCGTGCCGCACCACGTACCGGCCGATGTCTTCCCGCTCGAGCATGTCCAGGTCGCGCACCATGTCGAACAGCGTGCGCTCCGGCTTCACGTCCAGCATCCCTGCGATGTCCCCGAAGCCGTTGTCCAGGTCGACGACGCACACCGACGCACGCTCCGCCCGCGCAAGCGCCACCGCAATGTTCGTGCTGATCGTCGACTTGCCGATGCCGCCCTTCGCGCCGAACACCGTCACGATCGTGCCGGCCGTCGCCGCGCCCGGGATCTGGCCCAGCTGGCGCAGCTTCTTCTTCTCCTCCGCCTCCAGCGCCGTCGCCACCGAGACGCGCATCGTCTCCGGCTTGATCGGCCGCGACAGGAAGTCCCGCGCCCCCGCCATCATCGCTTTGCGTATCGTCTCGATGTCCTTCGAGTCGGAGTAGACGATGATCGGCGTCTCCGGCAGCAGGCTTTGCAGCGATTCGACCGTCTGCAGCGGCCGCTCCATCGGCTCGCCCACGCCGATGAGGACGATGTCCGGCTTGAGCGTGCTCGCCTCCGTCACCGCCTCCATGCCGAAGCCGCACTCACCGGCCAGCGTCAGCCCGGACGCCTTGACGACCTGCTTCGCCTCGTACCGGGCCTGGATGTCGCTGTCTACGATCAGCGCCGACGGTGTCTTTGCCACGCTTGCCTCCGGCAGTCCTTCGTGTCGTTCCTCGGCGGCGCTGCGGCCGGAGCCCTAGGGGTTCGGGAGCGCCTTCGGCGCGTCGACGCCCTGCACCGTCGTGCTGTCGCCCGGCGGCCGCAGCGAGAGATAAATCTTACCCTGATCCTGTGCCAGTGCCAGTACCGCCACGTCCTGCGGCGCCACCGCCACCGTCAGCGTCTTCGCCGTCGGCTTCGCCGACGTGTTGTCCGGCGGCGCCGCGATCTGGCTGTCCGCCGCCAGCGGCGTCCCGTTCGCGTCGAGCCGCGCCACCGGCTTCGCCGCCGCCTGGCCCACCGACAGCACCAGCACGTTCTGCAGCAGCGTCGAGGCCTGCGCCTCCCCGTTCGCGCCGGTCTTGCTGTACACCGCCGTGATGTCGACGCGGTCGCCGGCCACGATCAGCCCGCCCACGCTCGTCATCTCGCTCACCGGGATGGCCACCGCCCGCATGCCCGCCGGGATGACGCCCGTGAAGCCCAGGTCCTTCTCGGTCTGCCCCAGCTTCGCCGCCGAGAGCTGGTCGTTCTTCTGGAGCGGGTACAGCGTCGTCAGGCCGACCACGGCCGACTTGTCCGTGGTCGCGCCCTCGATCGCCGCCGCCGACGGCACGGTATCGATGTCGAGCATCTCCGCCGTGATCTTCGTCCCGGCCTTGATGTCGCTCCCCGCCACGACCACGTTCACCGTCGAGCCGAAGCCGGACGCGCCGTCGCCGCCGCCGCCGAAGTTGCTCAGCCCGGCGAACACCAGGATCGCGGCCAGCGCCGCCAGCGCCACTCCGCCGATGAGGATGAGCCGGTTGGCCCGTTCCGGGCTGCCTTGGGTCATGGTTCGTGCCATCGTCTCAATCCTTACTTGACTGTCTGTATAGTCAACGGCGCGGCAGCGCCGGTCGTTTCAATCGTACGGGGCCATTCGGCCCGGGACACCCGGCCGCCGCCGTCTTCGGACCCCCTGCGCCGGCCTGTGCCCGTGTTCCCGTCCTCACCTTACCGTGTCGTCTGGATCGCCAGCGACGCGGCCGTGCCGACCCAGCCGTCGCTACCGCTGGTGTCGATTCCCTGTATGTCCTGCACCGCCGCACCGGGCACGTAGATCCGCACGATCCCGGCCCGAACTTCGGTATCGTGGTTTCCCTGCCCCCGGTCCGCGGGGCGGCACTTGTTCATCGTCGTGGTCGCGCTTCGCGGGTCGTCATCTTCGTAGCACCCCAGGATGTACACGGCCGTGAACCCCACAATCGTCTTGTTGCCGCTGGGTGTTTGGTTCACGAGCGGTATCAGCGCTAAACGCGGCGAGAAGCACGCACGTTGCTGGTAGACCGTCGAATCCGGGTCGTCATCGCCGGGCCCCCCGCCATCGTGGTCCGGGAATGTGAAATCGGGCCCGTCCCGAGCCTCCGTGCCCAGCGCTTGCATGGTGGCGCCGAACGCCGTCCGGGTGGTCGGGCTCGCGCTGCACTCGTCCGTCTGCTCCAGGCGCGCCTGAAACGCGTCCAGGACGTCGTCATCGTTCACGCTCTCATCTCTAATCCGCTGGTCCACCACGCAGTTGTATGTCCCCAGCCCCGCCTCGATCGCGTTGAGGATGCCCGCATCGTTCGTCGGACCGCACGTCGTGTTGCCCGAGCCGCGCCTGAACAGCCCGGCTGAGTCCAGGTCGCCGCCGTTCGTCGAGAAGATCACGCACACCTCGCCAGCGATGGTGTAACCCTCCCCCGGCGGGTCGCCGCAGTAGTTTTTGTTCGGGTCGCTGCCGCTGGTGGGGGGCCGCGTGAACCAGACCGGGATCATCTCGATGACCTCGGATTGGATCTCGCTCGCCGACCCCACGCACGCGGTCGAACGCGCGCCGATGTCGTCGGCGTCCCCTCCGCCGAACGCGCGCACGAACAGCCCGGGCGCCGGTCGCGGCACCGCGATCTCGATCGATGGCGCGTCGTCGATGACGGATCCATCCACGAGCGGGCAGGAGGAGCGCGCGCACGTCGTCGTCGTGCCGTCGTCGCAACCCGGAGTGAACGTTGGCGGCGTGTTCACGTCGGCGTCGGCGCCGTTGGCGGCCGCCATGCCGAGCGCGGCGATCGACGCCGCGCCGAAATCCGGGTTGTTCACGTCTGCCAGGTACTGCGCCGCACCCGCGCGTGCCGCTGCGTCCGCGTCTTTCTGCGCGATGCGCCGGTGGTTGAGCCACAACCCCTGGTCGATCGAGAACGCGGCGAACGCGAGCAACACGCTAAACACGGCGACGAACAGGATCAGCGTCTGGCCGCGTTCTGTCTTCGCTGTGCGCCGCCCGTTCATGGCGCCCCTCTGATCATCACAGTCCTTACTGTTGGGCTTTGGGGCCGTTCGCCGGGCGCGCCGTGTGCGCCGCAGGCGTGCTCGCCGGTACGCTAGTCG
>CAYJMJ010000059.1:0-14834 GCA_964371095.1 uncultured Dehalococcoidia bacterium
TGGCTCAGCGTGATCTCGCCCGGCCGCGGGTTCCTCCCGCCACCGACGAGTCCGGCGTGCGAGATCGTGTGATGCGGAGCCCGGAACGGACGCCGCTGCACCAGGGGCGTGTCCGGCGGCAGCAACCCGGCGACCGAATAGATCTTCGTCGCTTCGAGCGTCTCCTCAGCGGTCATCGACGGCAGGATCGAGGGCAGCGCACGCGCGAGCAGCGTCTTTCCGCTGCCGGGAGGTCCGGAAAGCAGGCAATTGTGCCCGCCAGCCGCCGCGACCTCCAGCGCGCGCTTCACGTGCTCTTGCCCCTTGATGTCGCCGAAGTCGGTCCCGGCCCATCCCGTGTCGACCGGCGGCGGGATTCCGCCGGACACGGTCGGTGCGATGGGCGCGGCGCCGGACAGGTGGTCCATGAGCGCGGCCAGTGTGTCGACGGCGTAGATCGTGATGCCGGGCAGTAGGGCCGCCTCCGCAGCGTCGACCGACGGCACGTATGCGTTTCGGATACCGCGCTCGCGGGCCAGCGCTACCATCGGCAGTATCCCCTGCGCGTGACGCACCACGCCGTCGAGCGAGAGTTCACCCAGGAACACCGAGTCGGCCACGTCGGCCACCACCTGCCCGGCCGCCACCATGATTCCCACGGCGATCGGCAGGTCATACGTCGGGCCTTCCTTCCGCAAGTCCGCCGGCGCCAGGTTGACAATGATCCGGCCCTGCGGGAACCTGATCCCCGAGTTCTTGATCGCCGATTCGACGCGGTCCTTCGCCTCTTTCACGGCGGTGTCGGGCAGACCGACCATCGCCAGGCTGTTCAGTCCCCGCCTCGACACGTCGACTTCACACTCGACGATCTCGCCTTCGAGGCCGGCCACTGCGCACGAGAGCACCTTCGCAAGCGTCATAGCACGCCGACTATCTCATACAGAACGTTTGTTCCGCAAGTGCCATCATGAGGATTCCGAGACCGAGTTTGAGGCTACGCGCGGCCACCCGAGGCGCGAATCTCGTTCGGCTCCTCAGCGGGCCGCCGGGTGCGACGAGAAGAACTCCCACATGAGCTGGCTCGCGCCAACCTGCCGCGTCGTCATACCGACGATTTCGGCAGGCAGCGGCACGGCCCCCGGCCACGTGTGGCCGCCGCCGAGTATCGTGTACAGCAGCACGTCATCGGCACCCGAAGCGCACCGCTGGAACGTCGAAATCTCGACCTCGCTCGACGGCCGCGAAATGAGCGGCAGCCCATCACAGCCGAGCCCCACGGCCCACTCCGATACGGAGCGGCGCACCGACGGGAAGATGCCTCCCAGGTCTGGCAGCCTGTCCCCTCCTTCGTACGGCACCATCGGGTCCGCCGTGCCGTGGAACGCCATCAGCGGTACGGCCGCGCGGCAGTTCACGTAGGTGGCGGCGACCACACCCACGGCGGCGATCCGGTCGGTCAGCGCACAACCGACGCGAAGCGCCATCCCGCCCCCATTCGAGTACCCGGCCGCATACACGCGCCCCGCGTCGACGCAGAGGTCGCTTTCGAGCTTCGTGAGCAGCTCGCTCACGAACGCAACGTCGTCCGGTGCGCCAGCATACGCCCCGGCGTTCCAGGACTGCGGCGACCCGCTGCCATCCGGCGTCACGACGAGGAATCCGGCGCCGTCGGCCGCCGCATCGAAGTTCGCGTACGGCGCGAAGAACTTGGCCGACAGCGAATAGCCGTGGAACGAGAGCACGAGCGGCATGGCCGTGACGCCGTCGTAGCCCGGCGGAACGTGCAACACGTACGTTCGCTGGAGTCCGCCGCTGCTGATCGTCTGGTCGAAACTTCCGGCTCCGTGCGGCCGTGCCGGCACGCACCCCGAAACGGCCGTCGCCGAGGGTGCCACGATGACCGTCGGCGACGGCGTCCCGCTTCGGTCACCGCCACACGCCCATGCGACGACGGCGAACAGCGCCAGAACGGCGGCCAGAATCCGGATCATCGCGGCATGGTAGCACGGATCTCGGCCGGCGCTGCCGATACTTACACCGGGTTAAGAGGGGTCAGGGGCGCTCTCGTCATCGGCGCGGCGCACCTCGAAACGTCATCGCCGCGGACATGGTTCTTCCGCGGCTGGGGGCAGCCACGTCCCTCGGGGACGCCGGGAGGTCATCATGTACACGCATCTGCTCGTTACGCTCGACGGCACGCCGCGAGCCGAAGCGGTCATCCCCCACTCTCTCGCCATCGCCCGTTCGATGGGCGCCGAGACCACGCTCCTCCGCATCGTCGACGCGGTGAGCGGCGAGTGGAGCGAGCGTGGCGCGCTGGGCCCGAGCCAGCTCGAAGCGGCGTCACGCAACGCCTTCGCCGAGCAGGCGCGGCAGTACCTCGACCGCCTGGCCGCGCCGATGCGTGAGAGCGGCGTGACGGTCAACGTGCTGGTCCGGCAGGGCACCGCCGCCCGCCAGATTGTCGCCGCCGCCAGGGAGATCGAGGCCGACGCGATCGCGATGGCCACCCATTCCCGTCGCGGCATCAACCGCCTCGTCTTCGGCAGCGTCGCCGAAGAGGTGTTGCACACGGCCTGCGTGCCGGTCCTGCTTGTACCGACCGGGTAATCGCGCCGCGATCGCCCGCGCACGCCTCCAGCGCGCCGGCCCAATCGAGGGCGTCGCTCGAATCGCGGTGCGCTCGCAGCTTGTTTGGCGGCCTCCAGCGCGCCGCTCATGCCGTTGCGGTCAGACGCGTTCTGACGTAGCTTCTCCCCTGTAGCGCGGAGGAGCTCCCATGGCCGAGAACGTGCCCGGTATCGACTTCGAGCGTCTCACTCCGTGGTTCTCCGCCAACGTGGCACCGGTCGGCGAACTCCGGGCGACGATCATCGGACACGGCCGGTCCAACCTCACCTATCGCATCGAGGCCGGCGACCAGGCGTGGGTGCTGCGGCGGCAGCCGCTTTCGCACGTCCTGCCGACGGCGCACGACATGAAGCGCGAGTTCCGCGTCATCTCGGCGCTCCAGCCGACCGCTGTGCCGGTGCCGCGCGCCATCGCCCTCTGCGAGGACCCGTCCGTCACGGGCTCGCCGTTCTACATCATGTCGTACGTCGACGGCCTGGTGCCGGCCGACCCCGCCGTGGTCGCGCAGCGCTACGACGAGGCCGCGCGGCGCCGCATCGGTGAGGAGCTGATCGATACGCTGGTCGCGCTGCACGCGATCGACCCGGCAAGCGTCGGGCTGGCGGACTTCGGCAAGCCGCAGGGGTTCATCGAGCGGCAGGTCCGGCGCTTCGTTGACCAGCTTGCACGCTCCAAGCAGCGCGAGCTGCCCGAACTCGATGACCTGGCCCGCCGCCTCGGCGCATCCGTGCCGGCGCACTCCGACGCCGCGATCGTCCACGGCGACTACCGCCTGGACAACTGCATCCTCGACGCGGAGGGGCACATCGCGGCGGTGCTCGACTGGGAGATGGCGACGCTGGGCGACCCGCTGGCCGACCTCGGCATGCAGATCATGTACTGGGCCGGCCGCGGCTCCGCCACCGCGCCAGAGGCGCCCGGCATCGCCAGCGCATCGGTGACGGGCCTGCCCGGCTTCATGACCCGCGACGAGGCGATCGCCCGCTACGCGTCGCACAGCGGCCGTGACATCAACGACCTCGACTTCTACGTCGTGCTCGCGTACTTCAAGCTCGCCGTGATCCTCGAGGGCATCCACGCCCGCTTCCTCGAGGGCGGCACCGTCGGCGCGGGATTCGAGACGATGGCCGAGCAAGTGATGATGCTCGCCCGCGCCGGCCTCGCCGTCGCCAACGCATCGTCGATTACGGCGCTGCGCGGCTGAGCGACCATACCGGGCACGCTTGTGTACGACTACTTCCGAGCCAACCGCGTCGCCGTCGCGTTAGCGTTTCTGTTTGTGTCGGCGGCCGGCGTGGTGAGCGCGGTTCAAGCAGACGGCTTCTCGATCCGTGCCGCGCTCTTGCCCGGCTTCCTCGTGCCCATCATCGCAATCGGCAGCGCCATCGGTCCCGTCCTGTGCTGGTTCTTCTCTGAGCACCTCCGCCTGAACCGGCGCAAGGTGCGCCAAGGCGCGCTCCGCGGCTGAGCATACGGACGAAGCAAGAGGCCGGAGCGGCGCTATCCGCCCTCCGGCCTCTCGCCTCTAATAACCAAGGTGGTACCCCCGACAGGACTCGAACCTGTGCTTCTAGCTCCGGAGGCTAGCGCTCTATCCGCTGAGCTACGGGGGCGTGAATTCAGCATAAGGATAAGGCCGCGCGCGTCCCTCGGCAACGCGGCCACTCCGGCCCGGCCGTCTCGCCTCAACCGAACAGGAACATCCCTGCCATTGCGACCGCCGCCGAACCCATGACAACGACCGTCGTCAGCCCGAGAACGTTCGAGACGACACCGCTTCGATGCTCACCGAGCACGCGCTCGTCGTTGCTGACCACGACGATCGCCGCAATCAGTATGGGGGAAATCACACCATTCACCACCGCCGCGATGAAGAGCGCCCGGATCGCACCGACCCCCGAAAGCGCGATCGCCATGCCGATGATCGTCGCCACCGCGATCACGGCGTAGAACTGCGGCGCCTCACGCGGGCGGGTCTCCAGTCCCTCGCGCCACTCGAACACTTCCGCGATGGCGTACGCGGCGCTCCCGGCCAGCACCGGGATCGCCAGCAATCCCGTCCCCACGAGCCCGATCGCGAACAGCACGGTCGCCTTGTCGCCCGCAAGCGGCCGCAGGGCCTCAGCGGCCTCACGCGCCGTGGCGATCTCCCGAATGCCCGCCGGGTAGAGCGTCGCGGCCGTCGTCAGAACGATGAAGTAGAACACGACGTTCGCCAGCAACATGCCGATGCTCGTGTCGATCTGCACCCGCCGCAACTCCGGCTCATCCCCCGGTTCGATGCCCCGCCGGTGCATCTCTTCGACTTCCTCGGACGTCTCCCAGAAGAAGAGATATGGCGAAATCGTCGTGCCGAGGATCGCGACGAGGGTCGTCGCGAACGACGCGCTCCATTCGACGTGAGGCAGGAACGTCGATCGAACAGCCCGGCCCCAGTCAGGCCCGGCGACGAACGCGTCGGCCACGTACGCGAAGAGAACGAGCGTCAGGACCTTCAGGTACGCGGCGAACACGCGATACGGCACGAACACCTCGGTCATCGACACGGCGATGGCCACCGGGACGACGATTGCGCCGGCCGGCGCGCCCGTCAACAAGTCGATGCCGGCGGCCACAGCCGCGATGTCGGCGCCGATGTTCACCGTGTTGGCCACGAACAGCAAGGCCACGAGTGCCACAAGGAGGCGCCGTGGGTAATGACGCCGCAACACCGACGCAAGGCCGCCGCCCGTTACCAGGCCGATCCGTGCGCAGATCTCCTGGACGGCGACGTTCAGCGGCAGGGAGATGAGGCTCGTCCAGAGGAGAGCGTATCCGGTCTGGGCGCCCGCGACGGAATACGTCGCGACCCCGGAGGGATCGTCGTCCGATGCGCCGGTCACGACGCCGGCGCCGGGAAGGCGCCACAGCCGGATCAACGAGCGCGCCGCTTCCCCCCGCATTCTTCTGGCCAGATGCGCCACCACGCGACGATACGCCGCTCGCGCGCCCCGGCGCAATCATCCGCGTCGGCGGCGGGCCTGCCGCTCCCCGAGGGCGTCGCACGCCGTCCGCAAGCCCGTCCGGTGCCGTGGCCGCTCGATTGCCCCGTGTTATAGTTCGGTATTCCATACGTTCAGAGGGACAGATGCCAAGAAAGAAGCACGTCGTCCAGACGCAGAAGCGCCGCAAGGCGTACACCGGCGGCGCCATGTCGGCCGATGCCACCGCCATCAAGCGGAAGGGCGCGTTCCGGTTCTTCACGAACTACACCGTGTTCGCGATCATCGGCAGCGTCGTCATGATTGGCGGTCTCGGCATCACCGCGGCGCTGCAGACCGGCCAGTCGAACAGCTCGTCCCCGAAGCAGTCCGTCGGCATGGGCATCTCGACGTCGACGCCCGCTCCCGACGTCACCGCGGTCGCGGGCACGCCGGCCGTGGGCAAGCACTACAACGCGGCCCCGGCGATGACGATCGATCCGAACAAGTCGTACACGGCCACGATCAAGACCGACAAAGGCGACGTCACCGTCGAGCTTCTCCCGAACGTCGCGCCGCAGGCGGTGAACAACTTCATCTTCCTGGCCGGCGACGGCTTCTACAACGGCACGACGTTCTACCGCGCCATCGCCGACACGAGCGGACGGATCCAGCTCGTCCAGGCCGGGGACCCGACCGGTACGGGCTCCGGCGGTCCGGGATATTCGCTTCCGTTCGAAGCCTCCAGCCAGCCGTTCACCGGCGCCGTCCTCGCGATGGCGAAGCCGAGCGCTGCCGGCGAACCGAACAATGGCAGCCAGTTCTTCATCACGCTAGGCGATCAGCCCACGTACGACGGAAAGTACACCGTGTTCGGCAAGATCCTGAGCGGCGCCGATGTCCTGTCCAGTCTGACACCGCGCGACCCGCTCACACAGAAGGATCCCGATCCCGGCACGACGATCCAATCGATCACGATCCAGCCATCGTAAACGCTTGAACCTGCGGCACGGCAAAAGGCCGCCGATGCCTTCGGCGGCCTTCTACCGTTGGAGGAGGAGGCTGTGAATCGTTCTTAGTGCGCGTTCGCCGTCCGCCCGACGAACGCGGCGCAACTGCGCACCTTGCCGCTCATTCGCGCCATTTCGTACCTCGTGGCGCACGAATTACAGAGCCGGATCCCTTCGTACTCTACCGACCCCAGCAACTGCTGCGGCCGGCCGCATCGACGGCACTCGAATCGCGCGGCGGGATCGATGCCGCGCTCCCGGTCTTCCTCGGCGATGATCCGCATCGCCTCTTCGATTGCTTCGCGCTGTCCCTTCGTCACTCCTGCTTCGGCTCGCGGCATGCGGTCGATCGCCAAGCGTGTACCTCCGGTGCTCGCGTTCAGGCAAAACAAAACGACTGAAGGCGCACCTTCAGCCGGTTTCACCTTCTCCTCTTTATGCCTGCGGGGTTAGCTGACGGGTTCGGCTCAAAGGAGTTCGCCTACGCACATGGCTGCGCGATTCACCCCGGGAACTGTGGTTCCCCCGCCTCGCTCTGCGAGCGAGTTAGGCTCTATTCAGTTGTGCGTCCACTCTACGACGCCGGGCCCCGCATGTCAACGCGCACCACCCGCAGCATGCTACGAAACCGTGACATCCGCGCCCACCGATCGCTCGCGTTATCCGCTCTCGAACCCGATCTCGAGATGGACCGCCGCGTCCACCTCCACCTCGACGACGCACGTGTTGCCATCGACGGCTGCCTCCACCGCGCGTCCATCGATACGCGCCTCGACTGGCCGCATCCCGGCGCACGCCACGTGGATCCGCCGAACGCGCCTGCCCGCCGGCGCGAGGCCGAGTCGCAGAACCGCCGAGGCCGTGTCGAATTCCTGGCTCGTTATGTCGAGGACGCCCGCGCCGATGTGGGCCGTCGTCCCCACCACTGCCGGCGTAGGGGCCGCGGGCCGAAGTGCCACCAACCTGCACGCGTGCGCGGCGACGGCCGGGAACGTGACCTCGCCCTCCAGCACGCCCAGGTACCGCTCGCCCCACAGCTCAAACGCGTTCCACCGCCCCGTTGGCAGCGTCAGCGCCAAGTCGCGAGCATCGTCCTCGAAATTGAACAGGGCCACGAGCCGGACGGGGTCGAAGTCGCGCTCGAACACGGACTCGAATCGCTCCGGGAGGTCATGCTCGATCAGATCGATGGGCGTCGCGGCATGCGGCAGCGCGGGCAACAGCATCGAAATCAGATCGATCCGATCCATCGGCACCTTGTCTAGGTCGTCGCTCGACAGCATCATCCCGCCCGAGAGGCCGATCGCGGTGGCCAGGGTCCGTGTCTCATCGAGCGTCAGCTTGGTGCGGTCCGTGCGGACGATCAGGCAGTCCGGATCGTTGGCCCACAGCCGCTGGTGCATCCACCCCCGGGTCATCGTGTTCCGGATCGCGGTCTCCACGCTCAGCAGGTCGTCGGGGTGCCGCCGCCGCGGCCGGGGCGCCCCCCGCTCCTCCGTCGTCAGAAAGCGCCAGAACGGCGCCAGGTCGGAACCGATTCGGTTGCCGTCGAATATGCCTACCGAGGGAGCCATCAGCGAGCCACAGCCGAGGATGAAGCGGTGTTCTCCGACGCCGGCGCGCACCGCCTCAAGAGCCTGCCGGTAGGCGCGGATGCGCGTCGCGCTCTCGTCGTGTCGCCGCCCGGCGACCGCCGCCGCGAACAGAAAGTCGATCTTCACGTAGTCGTAGCCCCACCCGTCGCACACCTGCCGGAAGAGGTCCGTAAGCCAGGCGCGCGCGTCCGGATGCGAGCCATCGATGCCGAAGTTGCGGCGGCCCCAGTTCTGCTGCGCCATCACCGGCTCTCCACCAGCGGCGCGCACCGCCCAGTCGGGGTGCTCGGCAAACGTCTTCGAGGTCTCCGCGAGCAGAAACGGCGCCAGCCACAGCCCGGGTGCGTACCCTGCCCGCTTGATCTGCGATGCCAGCCAGCCCATGCCGTGCGGGAACTTCTCGTTCACCGTCAGCCAGTCGCCGATGTCCGACTGGTAGCCGTCATCGATCTGGATCGTCTGCACCGGCAGCTCGCGCCGGTGCGACTCCACGAACCGGAGGTTGCGGACGACGTCCTCCTCCGTCACCTGCGTGAAGAAGTAGTACCAGGAGCACCAGCCCGCAGGCTGGACCCGCGGCACCCGTGCGCCCATCTCCCGGCCGAGGGCCTCGCCGTAGCGCTCCAGCTGGGCATTGGGGTGCCCGGCAAGATCGATCGCGACGCGCTCCGACCACAGCGTCTCGCCCGGCGCGACGGCAATACCGTCCGCGAGGCAACGCACGTCGATCGCCCGCTCGACCGCATCGACGAACACCTGGCTGACGAAATCCCGCGCGGTTACGACGCCGGCGAGCAGCGAACGCCGCGACACCGGGTCGTACAGCACGCCAACGTCGTCCGAGGCGAAACGCCCCGGCTCGCTCTGCGGCGTTTCCGGCGACAGCACCGGCGGCGCGCTCTGAACGTCGCGCTGGCCGCCCCCGAGCGAGAGCGTCGGCGCCCAGGACTGCCAGCCGTGACGGTAGACGCGCCAGTCGGCCGGCTTCGCCTCGAGACGCAGCCTCCCGCGCGCATCGGCGGGCGTGCTGAACACGTGCAGTGACGCGATGCCGAGCGGCTCGCCGCGCTCGTTCGTCACGCCGGCGCGCGTCACGCAGTACGGGTGCGCGTCGTACACGACGACCTCACGGCGCAACGTCACACCGCGCCGGGCGTCACGCGACGTCAGCGTCAGCCGGCGGCCGCGTCCGAGCGCGTCGTCGTGCGGCTGGATGTCGTAATCGGCCCGCTCGAAGCCGATCGCCGCACCGTCCACCGCCACGACGTACGCGAGCGCGCGTTCCGCCGGCCTAAACGCCGCATCGAGCGCCACCGGCGAGATCGAACCGTCGTCCTGTCGCGTCTCGACGCGCAACCACTCGTTCTGCAGCCAGGGTCCATTTCGGCCCAGCCCGGACGTCGTCGATTCCGGCACGCGCTAGTTCCCTCCCGGTCGCACCGACCGCACCCGGTGCCGCGTCCGCACGGTCGCCGATCCCCTCGGCACGATGCTGATCGTGCCATCGATCTCCAGCACCGCCATCCGCACCTCCGATGCGTCCGCGAACCCGTGTTCCCGTATCGACTGCAGCACCAGCTCGTCGGTCAGGCCGGCGCGCTCGATGTGCGATGCGATCAACTTCCCATCGTTGAGCAGCAACACCGGCACGCCTTCGAGCGCCTTCCGGAAGAACGGCAGCCGGTCCGTCGCCAGCGCCGTCGCGCGGTTCATCGCCAGCAGCGTCGCCGCCGCCACGATGCCACCGAGGATCGAGACGTCGCTCCCGACCATCGCATTCTGCACCGCGTTGGCGATGAGGAGCACCAGCACAAGGTCGAACGGCGTCATCTGGCCGAGTTGCCGCGTCCCCGTCAGTCGCATGCCCACGACGATCGCGACGTACACGATCGCGCTGCGATACGCGATCTCGAAGAATGGCGCGTGGATGCCGATGACGTCGCTGGCGCTCACCGCGAGCTTATCGCCAACCGCCAAAGCGGATCAGCGTGCCTTCGCTGGTCTTCTTGACTCGGGCGATCGCGCGCGGATCGGTCGGCCGGGAATAGTCGCGGCCGGCCACGGTCTGCACGAAGCCGAGTTTCCGGTACAGCCGGATCGCGTCGCCGTTGTCGTCCTCAGTCTTCAAGTCGACGCGGTCGGCGCCTTGCGCGAAGAGCTTCTTCGCGACGCGCACCACCAGCGCCTCACCGATACCGCGCTGTCTGTGCTCAGCCGCCACCCCGAGCACCCACAGGTATCCGCCGCCGTCGTCAGCGCGCCGATAGATCGCGTTCCCGACAACGCTCCCGCCGACCATCGCGAGCAGCACCCGGTCGCTGTTCTCGATGGCGCGCCGCAGCGCCTGCGCCGGCATCGGCGTATCCGGGAAGCACTCTCGATCGATGCGCACCAGCTCGTCGAGGTCGTCGACGCCGCCGTCGCGGAACGTCACGCCTTTGATCGCGGCGATCTTCGGCAGCGGCGTCCTCTTCTCGAGCGAAAACGCCAGCCACGACCTGAGCGGCGTGAACCACAGCTTCCTCAGCACCGGCTCGACGATGGGACGCGCCGGGTTGTGCAGCAGCCGGAAGCGGACGGCATCGACAGCCAGCTCGCGGCGGACGCGCGGCAGCAACTCGTCGAACATCTCCGCGAACAGGTCGATGAAGGCGGACTGGCTTTCGAACCCATACGCCAGGCCGCCGCTTTCGATGGCAGCCACTATGTTGGCGCGGCGCCGCACGACCAGGTTCGGATGGTTCCGCTCCGTCTGTTCGACCTCGGTGCGGCTCCACGGCGCGCTCAGCACGTGCGACGAGATCTCGTCGTACAGGCTGCCGCCCGTCGCAACGTCGATCCGTCGAGGCTTGTTCAGCGCCATCTAGTCCGGCCACGTCCCGCGGAACGACTCGACGACCGGACCCGTCAGGATCACGTCGCCCTCGCCGTCCCACTCGAGTTGCAGCACGCCGCCCGGCACGCGCAGCTCCATCGCGCCGTCGACCAGGTCGAGCAGCCGCGCCGCCACCATCGTCGCCGACGCGCCGGAGCCGCACGACAGCGTCTCGCCGACGCCTCGCTCCCACACCCGCATCTCGGCCCGGTCGCGCCCGAGCATGCGCACGACCTCGAAGTTAGTCCGCCTGGGAAACAGCGCATGGTGCTCCACCAGCGGCCCGAGGCTGTGCAACGGGAATTCGGCGACGGGCGACGACTGGAAATGCACCGCGTGCGGGTTGCCCATCGATACCGGCGTCACCGTGAGCGTGCGCCCATCGACCTGCACGCCGAGTGCCTTCACCGGCGGCGCCGCGTCGATGGCCACCGGGATCTCGCGCGGGTCGAGTCGCGGCGGGCCCATGCTCTCCCGCACGCTCGATACGAGCCCGCGCTCCGTCGTGATGCGCACCCGGAGCACGCCGGCGCCCGTCTCGACGTCGAACTCGTCGCCCTGCGGCGTCACGATGCCCCCGTCCACGGCGAACTTCACGAGGCAGCGCATGCCGTTGCCCGACATCTCCGCCTCGGAGCCGTCGGCATTGAAGATGCGCATCCGCACGGCGGCCCGCTCTGACCCGCACGCCAGGATCAGCCCGTCGCCGCCGACTCCGAAGTGCCGGTCACAGATCGCCTGCGCCAGCGCGCTCCAGTCGCGTTCCAGCGCCCGCGCGTCGACCAGCACGAAATCGTTGCCAGTCCCATGCAGCTTCGTGAAGTTCATGATGGCACAGGATACAGCGCAGCTTCGAGCAGCGGGAAGGGCAGGCGACGCGGCTTCAATCTGCCGCCACCGCCATCCCCCGCTCCACGACGTCCGCCGCCGCCGCGTCGAGCCACGCGATGCGCGCGTCGTTCGCGCGAAACCACGTGTGCTGCATGCGCGCCAGCCTGTGCGTCTCCGTCTTGATGCGCTCCCCCGCAGCCTCGATCGTCAGCTCGCCGCGCAGGTGCGCGCACGCTTCGCGGTAGCCGATGCTCGCCATCGACGCGAGGCCGCAGTCGTACCCCGCCACGTTCAGCCGCCGTACCTCGTCGACGAGCCCCGCCGCCATCATCGCGTCCACTCGGACATCGATGCGCCGGTACAGCGCGTCGCGGTCCATTCGCAGCCCGATCACGCGTGACTCGAACGTCGGAGCGTCCTTCTTGCGCCATGCGCTGAATGGCCGCCCTGTCGCTCTCGTCACCTCGATCGCGCGGATGATGCGTCGCGAGTTGTTCGGATCGATCGTGCGTGCGCTTTCCGCATCGATCTGGCGCAACTCCTTGAGCAGCGCGCCCGCGCCCTCCCGCCGCTCCCGTTCCTTCAGCTCCGCGCGCAGCGCGCGGTCCGGCGGCACGCGCGGCACGCGCCATCCCTCGAGCAGCGCCCAGACGTACTGCCCCGTGCCGCCGACGACGATCGGCAGCTTGCCGCGCGACCAGATGTCCGCCAGCGCCTCATTCGCCCGGTCCAGGAACGCCGCGAGAGTGAACGTCTCGTCCGGCGCCGCCACGTCGACGAGCCAGTGGCGCGCTGCCGCCTGCTCGGCCGCCGTCGGCTTCGCCGTGCCGATATCCATGCCGCGGTAGACCTGCCGGGAGTCGGCGTTGACGATCTCGCCATCGAGCCGCCGCGCGAGCGCCACGCCGAGCGCCGTCTTGCCGGTCGCCGTCGCGCCGACGATCGCGACGAGGCGTGGCCGCATCAACCGCGCGCGGTCACCGCCGCCGCCGTGCCCGCGATGATCGCGGCGAACCCGTCGGCCTTCAGCGATGCGCCGCCGACCAGCCCGCCATCAATGTCCGGCTGCGCCATGTACTCGCCGATGTTGTCCCCGGTCACGGAGCCGCCGTACAGGATGCGCACCCGGTCGGCTACGCCGCCCGCGACATCGCGCACCGTCGCGCGGATCAGCGCGATCGCCTCCTGCGCCGTCGCGCCGTCGGCCGCAAGCCCCGTGCCGATCGCCCACACCGGCTCGTAGGCGATGATGAACTCCGGGCCGACGTCCACGCCGTCGAGTCCGCCGCGTGTCTGCCGCACGAGCACGTCTTTCGTCTGATTACCCCGCCGCTGATCGAGTGTCTCACCGACGCACATGATCGGCTTCAGGCCATGAGCGAGCGCCGCCTTCACGCGCCGGTTCACGGTCTCGTCCGTCTCGCCGAAGTACTGCCGCCGCTCGCTGTGGCCGATGATGGCGTATTTCGCCACTTCGGCGATCTGCGTCACGCTTACCTCGCCCGTGAACGCGCCCTTCTCCTCCCAGTACACGTTCTGCGCGCCCAGCTCGATCGTCGATCCCTCGACAGCGGCGCGCACGTCGTGAAGAAACACGAACGGCGGGCAGACGATCTTCTCGACGCCCGCAACGCCATCCGAGCGCTCGCGGATCGCGCGCGCGAGCCCGATTGCGTCGGTCCGCAGCGTGTTCATCTTCCAGTTGCCGGCGATGATCGGAATGCGTGTCATGTCAGGCTCCGTACTTCGTCAGCCGGCCCGCGTGCGCCATCGCCAGCGACAGCACCTCTTTCGCCGGTATCGTGCCGAGGATGCCGTGCGCGCACGCTTTCTCGTTGAAGCCCTCGCTCTCGTCGGCCTGCGCGAACTTGCGTGGATGGAACAGGAACGGCACCGGGTGCCACGAGTGCCCCGCGACCACCGCGGGCGTAGAGTGATCGCCAGCGACCATGAACACGTCGGCCTGCATCTCGTGCAACGCCTCGACGTACGTGTCGATCTCCTCCAGTGCCGCGATCTTCGCCTGGAAGTCGCCGTCTTCGCCGGCCGCGTCCGCCCGCTTGAAGTGGATGAACAGGAAATCGTACTCGTCCCAGTGCTCCTTCAGCGTGGCCAGCTCGTCATCGAACGTCGCCCCCGTCTTGAGCACGTCCATGCCGACGAGTTTCGCCAGCCCCCGGTACATCGGGTACGCGGCGATCGCGCCGGCGCGGAACTTGCACGTCTCGACGATCGACGGCATCGGTGGGTGCTTGGCCAGCCCGCGCAGCGTGAGCATGTTGGCCGGATGGCAGTCGCCCAGCAATTGTTCCGCCTGCGCAACGAAGTCGTTGAACAGCTTCGCGCTCACCTCCGCCTCGGGCGCGAGCGCGCGCACCGGCAGCGGCTGCTGCCCCTCGCGCTGCGGGTCCGTCTCCGTCAACCGGTCCGAGAGGCCCTCGCCCCGAAGCACCAGAAGGAACCGATGATCCCGCACCGGCTTCACGAACACCTGCGCCCCTGGCACCTTGATCTCGTTGAGCATCGCACAGAGCAGCGCCGATTGTTCGGTCGGGATGCGGCCCGCACGCCGGTCCGTGATGCGTCCGTCCGAATCGACCGTGCAGAAGTTGCCGCGCGCCGCCACATCCGACGGCTGCAGGTCGAAGTCGATGCCCAGCGCCTCGAGCACGCCCCGCCCGACGGTGAAGCGCTGCGGGTCGTAGCCGAAGAGCGCCAGGTGGCCCGGCCCGCTGCCCGGCGTCACGCCGTAGTCGACCGGCAGCGTCAGGCCGCAGAGGCTGTCCTGCGCGAGGCGGTCGAGGTGCGGCACGTGCGCCTGCTCCAACTCTGAGCGGCCGGATTCGTTCGGCAGGCCGCCGAGACCGTCGATGACGAGAAGGAGGATCTTGGTGTCGTTGGGGACGGAAAGCTCGCGCAACAGTTCGAGATTCACGGGCCGAACTATAGCACG
>CAYJMJ010000059.1:14934-18148 GCA_964371095.1 uncultured Dehalococcoidia bacterium
TGTGGTAGCATCGCACCGGCACGGCCACGCGCATCCGCACGCCGCGTGCCCGCAAGACGAGCACCCCGATGGACTTCCGCTTCGGCCCCGAAGAAGAGGCGTTCCGCGAGGAGATCCGCGCCTTCGTGCGCGCCGAACTGCCGACGGGCTGGGGCGCTGGCGGATACAACGATCGCGAAGACGCTCCGGCTGGCCACTCCGAGGTGGCGCGCGCATTCCAGCGCAAGCTCGCCGAAAAGGGCTGGCTCACGCTCGCCTGGCCGAAGGAGTACGGCGGCCTCGGCGCCAGCCCCATGCAGCAGCTCGTGTACAACGAGGAGATGTCCCGCCTCCGCGCGCCCGCCTTTCCCGGCACCGGCGTCGCGATGGTCGGCCCGACGCTCATGCTCCACGGCACCGCCGAGCAACGCGCCCGCTTTCTGTCGCCGATCGCCCGGAACGAGATGTCGTGGTGCCAGGGATTCAGCGAGCCCGGTGCCGGATCTGACCTCGCATCGCTGCAGACGCGCGCCGTGCAGGACGGCGACGACTTCATCGTCAACGGCCAGAAGATTTGGACCTCCGGCGCGCACCACGCCGACTACTGCATCCTGCTCGCGCGCACCGATCCCGACGCCCCGAAGCACCGCGGCATCTCCTACTTCCTGCTCGACATGAAGTCGCCCGGCATCACGATCAGCCCGCTGACCAACATGCTCGACTCCGACCACTTCAACCAGGTGTTCTTCGACGACGTGCGCATTCCGCGCGCCAACCTCGTCGGCGATCCCAACCGCGGCTGGTACGTCGCAACGACGACGCTCGACTTCGAGCGCTCGGGCATCCAGCGCATCGTCTTCGCCGAGACGCTCCTCCATGACCTCATCGGCCACGCCCGCGAGCGCCGGGACGGCGCCCCGCGCCTCATCGACGGGCCGGGCGCGCGCAACAAGCTCGCCGAGTTGCAGATCGAGTTCGATGTCGGCCGCCTGCTGTCGTATCGCGTCGCGTGGATGCAGGGCCAGGGCCAGGTGCCGAACTCGGAGGCGTCGATCGCCAAGCTCTACTCGACCGAGCTGCAACTGCGATTCGCCATCGCCGCGATCAACCTGTGCGGCCCGGCTGGCGCGCTCACGCGGAGCGACCCGCATGCGCCCCGCGGCGGCCGCTTCTGGAGCTACTACCTCGCCGCCCACTCCTACACCATCGCCGCCGGCACGTCCGAGGTGCAGCGCAACATCATCGCCCAGCGCGGCCTCGCCCTGCCGCGCGACTGAAATCGACACCCACGACTCACTGCGAACCACAATCTGCCCACTGGTTCGTAAGCGGCCGGCGCTCCTACACTCAAACCCACGCGGATTCGAAGGAGTCACCCATGCAACCCTGGCTCAACGACGCTTCCTCCCTCGCCGACGCGATTCGCCGGCGCGACGTTCGCGCGACGGACGCGCTTGAGGCCTCGCTCAACGCCATCGCGTCGTCGAAGCTCAACGCCGTCGTCTACCTCGACGCCGACGGGGCACGCCGCCGCGCCGAGGAGATCGACCGCGCGGTGGCCGCCGGCCAGGACGCCGGGCCGTTCGGCGGCGTGCCGTTGCTGGTGAAGGACCTCGAAGACGCTAAGGGCATGCCGACCACGCACGGCTCCGTGCCGTACAAGGACAACATCGCGGACCACGATTCGATCCACGTCGAGCGGCTGCGGGCGGCCGGCGCCGTGGTCGTCGGCAAGACCGCCCCGTCAGAGTTCGGATTCGTCGGCTACACGGCAACCAAGCTGCACGGCGTCACGCGAAACCCGTGGAACCTCGACCGCACGCCCGCCGGTTCCTCCGGCGGCTCGGCGGCCGCTGTCGCGGGCGGACTCGCGCCGATCGCCACCGCCAGCGACGGAGGCGGCTCGATTCGCCTGCCCGCGTCGTACTGCGGTCTCGTCGGCATGAAGGGCACGTACGGCCGCATCCCCCGCGGACCGCGAAGCCGCCTCGGCCAGCTCACCAACCTCTGGGGCACGACCGCCCGCAGCGTGCGCGACGCCGCTCGCTGGTACGACGTCGCGTCCGGCTACCACCCGCGCGACGCGTTCAGCCTGCCCCGCATCGACGGCTGGGAGCGCGACCTCGGCACGCGCGACCTGCGCGGCCTCCGTGTCGCCGTCGTACCGGACATGACGTGCGCAATCATCCATCCCGAGGTCGAATCCATCGTCCGCGACGCGGCCGGCGCCCTCATCGACGCGGCCGGCCTGACCCGCACCGACGTCGAGATTCGGCTTCCGGAAGGCGGCTCGGCGTGGGCAAACGCCGGCGCACCGGGCCTCTACGGCGACCTCAAGGACCACTGGCCCGCCTGCGAGAACGACCTCACGTTCGAGATCCGCTTCGCCATGAAGTTCATGGAGAACTACCGCGTCTGGCACGCCGCATCCGCGGAGCGCTTCCGCATGGAGATGAACGAAGCGCTCGCCAACGTGTTCGAGAAGGTCGACATCGTGCTGGCCGCGGTCAGTCCCACCGAGCCGTTCGCGGCGGAGGGCCCGATGCCTCGGAAAGTCGGCGACGTCGACGTCAACCCGTTCAACGGTGGCGCGCTGACCATCCCGGCCAGCATCTCCGGCTACCCCGCCATCTCGATCCCCGCCGGCCTCTCGCAGAGCGGCCTGCCGATCGGGCTGCAGGCCATCACCCGCCGCCACGACGATGCGCTCCTCCTCGATCTCGCGCTCGTGATGGAGCGGACACTTCCGTGGCCGATGACCGCGCCCGGCGCGCCAATTTAGCGCCCGCGCCGCCATGCCCATGCTCTACCACTTCAGCGAGGACCCCGGGCTCACCTCGTTCGCGCCGCGCGCACCCGTCGCCCGGCCCGAGATCGAACCAATGGTCTGGGCGATCGACGACTGGCACGCGCCGATGTACTACTTCCCGCGCGATTGTCCGCGCGCCTGCTTCTGGCCATCGCTACGCACGACGCCCGACGATCGCGATCGTTGGTTCGGCCACGTCGACGCCAGGATGGTCATCGCCGTCGAATCGGCATGGCTCGAACGCATCCGCACGACGACGCTCTACCGCTACAACATGCCGCCGGAATCATTCGTGCGGCTCGACGAGACGGCCGGCCACTGGGGGAGCCGTGAGACCATCGCGCCGCTCGCGGTGGAACCGGTCGGCGACCTGCTCGATGCACTCATCGCCGCCGACGTCGAGCTGCGCATTACGCCGAGCCTGGC
>CAYJMJ010000060.1:0-14747 GCA_964371095.1 uncultured Dehalococcoidia bacterium
ATCGGCGCCGAAGACGTGCGCCCGGTGGCCGGCACCGGCGCGACCGCGCTGATTCGGGGCGCCCTCCCGGGGCCGAACCTGCTCTGGCGCGCGGACATCGACGCGTTGCCGCTGCGCGAGGAGACTGGCCTGCCATTCGCCGCGGAGGACGGCAAGGCGATGCACGCCTGCGGTCACGACGGACACGTGGCGATCGCCCTGGCGATGGCCTCGGTGTTCCAGCGGTCGCGCGCGTCGCGCGCGGGAACGGTCCGGTTCGCGTTCCAGCCGGCCGAGGAACACGTCGGCGGCGCGCAGCGCATGATCGACGAAGGGATCATGGCGTCGCCGCGCGTGGACCGCGTATTCGGACTGCACATCTGGGCGACGACGCCCATCGGGCAGGCGGTCGTCACCGCAGGACCCGTGTTCGCCGCGGCCACTCACTTTCGCATCATCATCCGCGGCCGCGGCGGTCATGCGTCGGCGCCGCACGAGGCGGTCGATCCGATCGTCGTCGCGGCGCACGCAATCGTCGCGTTGCAGACGGTCGTGAGCCGTTCGGTGAACCCCGACGAGACGGCCGTCTTGACGGTCGGCCGCATCCAGGGCGGCGTCCGCGGCAACATCATTCCGAACGAAGTGATGATGTCGGGCACGATCCGCACGTTCGACCGGGACGTGCAGAGCCGCGTGCTCGAGCGGGCCACCGGCATCCTGGACGGCGTCACGGCAGCCTGGGGCGCGACGTACCAGTTCGATACGTCGACGCTCCCGGCGGTCGTGAACGATGCCGAGTGCGCGGCGCTCGCCGCCGGTGCCGCCGCCGCGTTCCTCGGCCCGGACAACGTCGTCGAGGGCCGAACGACCGGGGGCGACGACATGGCGTACTTCCTCGAGAGAGCGCCCGGCGCCTATGTGATGCTCGGAGGCCGCAAGCCGGACGGCGCCGTCGCGTGGCCGCACCACCACCCGAAGTTCGACTTCGACGAGGCGTGCCTGCCGCTGGGCGTCGAGCTGGGCCTGCGCATCATCGAAGAAGGCGCTGGCTGCCGGCTGGCATGACCTCCCGCACCGGCAAGCCGATCGTGATCGCGGACTACGACCCGCGCTGGCCGCTGCGCTTCGAAGCCGAGCGCGCACTGATCGTGCGCACGTGCGGCGACGGGGCCTTCGTGCGCATCGAGCACGTCGGCAGCACGTCGGTGCCGGGGCTCGCCGCGAAGCCGATCATCGACATCATGCCGGGCCTGCGCGAGCTGGCCGGTGCGGCGCCGCTGATCCCGCTGCTCGAATCCACAGGGTACGAGTACGTGCCGGCGTTCGAGCACGACACGGCATCGGGCCCGGGCATGCCGTTCCGGCGCTACTTCCGCAAGGACGAGCACGGCGAGCGTGCGTTCCACCTGCACGTCGTCGAGGTTGGCAGCGAGTTCTGGATCGACCAGCTGCTGTTCCGGAACTACCTGCGCGCGCACGCGGAGGCCGCCGCCGAGTACGCTCGGCTCAAGCGCGAGATCGCCGCCCGCTACAACGCCACGCTGACCGATGCGTCGGATGTCAACGTCGGATACACCGACCACAAGACCGCGTTCATCGAGTCCATCAAGGCCAAGGCGAGGGACGAGCGTACGGGCCCGGGACGTTAGCCGGCGTCAGGCGGCCGCGGCGTGGCTTTCGAGTTCCGGCAGCTCGTGGCCCTGGGTCTCGGCGTACCGGTCGAGCAGCGCATCGACGAAGCGGTCGGAGCTGAAGAGGTCCACAGTAACGTGCATGTGCTTGTCGGGGATGTCCGGATCGAAGCACATGCGTACCCGGTACTTGCCGGCCTGCTTGACCTTCAGCAGCTTCGCGTACGGCCAGCTCATTTTCCCGGCGCTGCCGTAGAGGGTCAACCCGACGGCGTCGAGCTGCGTGTCCGACCTTCGCCACGCGCGCCACAGGTAGAAGGCGACCGCCAGTCCGACGATGCCGCCTGCCACGCTCCATGCCACCGGCGACCAGCCCCTGCCGACGGGCGACACGGCGAAGAAGAGCGCGAAGACCGGCAACGCCACGAGTGGCGTGAACTTCTGCCAGAAGAAGATGCGGAAGTGAAGCGTCTCCATCGGATCTGTTATCGACCGCCGGACCGGGCGGTTGTAGGCGTCGCGACGGTCTCTGAACCCGGATTTTCCCGTACGGCGGCATTCTGCGGCAGCCGGTACCCTGCCCGCGTGACGATACGCGCGATCTTCTACGATGCGGGCCACACGCTCGTCCGGCCCCGGGCCGGCATCGACGAGGTCTGGGACTTCCTCGCCCACCAGCTCGGCATCGCGATCGAGGGCGCGCATCGAGGGCCGTTCCCGGATGTCGCGGCGTTCTTCTACAGCCGCCTGGGCGAGGACGGTCTGGGCGCGTACGCCTCGGATCGCCAGGCGCGCGCATTCTGGACCGAATACTACGCGTACGCGCTGCGCGACGTCGCGCCGGACCTCCCGAGGGAGGAGATCGTGTCGGCGGGCGGGGCGCTGTACGACTGGTACAAGGATCCGGCGCAGTGGCAGCCGTTCCCGGAGACTATCGAGGCGCTGCACGCCGCCCGTCGCCGCGGCCTCGTGCAGGGCGTCGTCTCCGATTGGGGCAGCGACCTCTTGCCGATCCTCCACGCGCACGAGATCACTCGGCTGATGGACTTCGTCGTCGCATCGGCGGTCGTCGGCTCCTCGAAGCCGCACCGCGAAATCTTCCTGTATGCGCTGGCCCGCGCGAACGTCCGGGCGGAGGAGACGGTCTACGTCGGCGACTCGTACCTGGCCGACGTGCTCGGCTCGCGTGCTGCCGGACTCCACCCCGTGCTCATCGATCGCGAGCGGACGGCGCCGCCGATCGACGCGCCCGTCGTGCGCTCGCTCGCGGAGGTGCTGGACGTCGTCGATCGGCTCAACGCGGCCGATTAGCGCGGCAGGAAGATCGGACGCACCTCGCCGTCGACCATCGCGGCGATCAGCGGCAGTCCGGCGTACAGCCCGGGGCTGAGGGACTTGACGAATGCGCTCACGTTCTCGTGCTCGGCGTACTCGTAAATCGCGACCAGTCCCACGCCCTTGACGTCCGCGTCGACGCCTTCGAGGGCGGCGGCCGCGTCCTTGAGCCGCTTCCGCACGAGGCGCCGCATCAGCGAGCCGTCCGACGGGTCGATCCGAGGTGGCGCCTGGGCGATGGCGAACCCCGTCTCGCCGAGCGGCTCGGCGCGGAGCCGCTGCACCGTCCATGCCTCGGCCGCATCGAGCTCCGCGGCGTCGCCGACGGCCATGTCCTTCGAGCGTTCGCCGATCCGCTCGAAGAGCGCCGCCCGCGTGGCCTCGGACTGCGGAGCCCGGCGGATGCGCGCGCTGTACACGTTGAAGGTGCCTTCGACGCGCTCGGTGATAGACGTCCAGAAGCGGCTGAGGCCGCCGCTGACGTTCGCGTACCCGCCTTCGACGCGCGTCTTCTGGATCTGGATCGTTACCGGTAACTCGATCTCGCCGCGGGCGCCGGGCTGCATCGGCGCGGCGGCGAGCTGCGTGCGCATCACGAACTCCGATGCGCCGGGCTCTTCCGCCGGCACGGATGCGCGCGGCGGTACCCAGACGATGTGCGGCCCGCGCACGTTTCCGCCCGAAAGGCGTTCCTGCATGAGCTGGCGCGCTTCTTCCGCCTGCGGGTCGCTCTCCGGCTCCCACAATGCCGCCAAGGCGACGGCGAGCCGGCCGCCGGGCCCTTCGGCGAGATACACGGGCAGCGCCGCGTCCGTCACCGACGCCAGCCGATACGTCCGCTCGTTGCGGTCTCCGTACCAGTCGGCCAGCAGCGATGCCGCGTACGTCAACAGCCGATCAGCCACGCGCTCCCTCTCTCCCGCCTGTCAGATGTTGCTCTTCGACTGGCCGCCATCGATGTTGATGCACGCGCCCGTGACCCAGCTCGCCTTCGTCGAGCAGAGAAACGCCACGACGCTGGCCACCTCTTCAGGACGGCCGAATCGACCCATCGCGATGTTTTGCTCGACGAAGCGAGCCATGCCTTCCGGATCGGCTTCGACGCGCCGGCCCCACGATCCGCCGGGAAACTCGATCGATCCCGGCGCGACGGAGTTGACGCGAATCCTGTCCTTCGCGAGCGCCAGCGCGGAGTTCTTCGCGTGGCTGATCATCGCGGCCTTCATGGCGTTGTAGGGAAGGCCGCCGCCCGCTTCGCGCCCCCAGATCGACGCCACGTGCACGATCGCCCCGCCGCCCTGCGCCCGCATGTGCGGCACGACGGCACGCGTCGCCCGCACCGCCGCCTCGATGTTCGCTCCGAACGCGGCCTGCCAGCCGGCGTCGTCGTCCGGAAACGAGCCGCCCGCATTGTTCACGAGGATGTCGATACGGCCGAGCTGTCCGACGGTCTCGCTCACCATCCGCTCGATGTCCGCGGCGGCTGTGACGTCGGCGACGATCGGGCAGGCGCGCACGCCCAGCGCAGCGACGGCGCTCGCGGCGTCGCGCAGCGTCTCCTCGCCGCGGGCTACCAGGGCGACGTCGCAGCCCTCGGCCGCGAGCGCCAGCGCGATCGCCCGACCGATGCCGCGCGACGCGCCCGTCACCAGCGCCACATTTTGCCGGAGTCCCAGGTCCATGGATTCGCTTCCGGTGCATCGGCGCCGTCCGGCGGCGCCGCCGAATCATGGTAGCGGCCGCCGGGCGGCCGAGACAGCGGGCGCGCCTACTCGCGCATGAAGTCGAGGATTTCGGCGTTGATGCGGTCGGGGTCCTCTCGCATCATGAAGTGGCCGACGCCCTCGATCTTCTTCAGCACGAGGTCGGGGAAGAACTGCGGCAGGTTGTCGGTCCACGCGAGCGGCAGGATCTGGTCGCTGTCGCCCCAGAGCACCATCGTCGGGACGGTCACCTTCAGGTCGCCGCCGCCGGAGAAGGCGCCGCCGCGCAGGACCGCCCGGTAGCAGTTGAAGCCGCCGCGCAGCGCCCCCGGCTGGGAGTACGCCTCGACATACGCGGCGATGTCGTCATCGGTCCAGAGATCCTTGTTGGCCGACCACGAGGAAAGGAAGTGGCGCAGATACACCTCGGTCGCCTTCCTGCTCGACCCGACGAGATCCTCGGCCAGCGGCAGCTGGTGGAAGAGCTGGTACCAGGTGTGCATGACGTGGGGCAGCTCGAACCAGCGTCCGGCGATGCCGGGGTACGGGGGATCGAACAGCATCAACTTGTGTACCCGCTCCGGATACAGCCGCGCGAACTTCTGCATCCACACCGCACCGAAGTCGTGCGCCACAATCCGCACGCGGTCGAAGTGGTAGAAGTCGATGAATGCCTTGAGGTCCTCTGCGTACGCCGTGTCCGAGTATCCGGTCTCGGGCGGCAGGTCCGGCTTGTCGGAGTACGCGTAGCCGCGCATGTCCGGCACGATGACGTCGAAACGCGCCGCCAGCGGGGCGATGTTCTTGCTCCACTCGTACCAGAACCCCGGCCAGCCGTGGATCAGCAGCAGGGGCTCGCCGGCGCCCTGCCGCACGTAGTGCAGCTTGACGCCATTGACGGTGACGTAGTGGTGGCTGAGCGTGTTCGCCGCCATGCTTAGCTCCTCTTCGCTGTGAACCAGTGTAGCCCGGTCGGCGCCCCCGGCTCGCCGTCGGGAGTCCGAGCTGGCCGGCTGCGGATTCCGCAAACCGGCCCGGGTTGAGAGTTTACCCGGTCCGATCCACAATGGCGGTCACGAATGGGGCGAGGTGGCGACTTGGCCGGTCAGCGATTTGAATTGCCCGTGGCGGTGACGCTCCGCATCCAGTCGCGCTCGGGGCGCGTCGACGTGATCGCGGAGCCCCGCGAGGACGTCCTCGCGGAGGGCGACAAGATCGAATCGCAGGTTGACGACGGCGGTGCGACGCTCCGCATCCGCAACGGGCACGGCCGCCGGTCCTTCGTGGTGCGCTGCCCCGTCGGCACAGACGTCGCCGTGGGCACGCAGTCCGGCGCCGTGCGGCTCATCGGCGACTTCGGCTCCGTCTCCGTGACCACCGCCAGCGGCGCCGTCGAGGTCGAGAGCGCCGATGAAGTCGATCTCCGCTCCATGTCGTCGTCGATCACTGTGGGCTCCTGCCGGGGGAACTGCCGCATGAACTCGGCGAGCGGCAAGGTGCATGCGGGCAGCGTCGGTGCCGCCTCTGCCGGCACGATGTCCGGAGCGATCGAAATCGAGCGCGTGAGCGGGCCGCTGAAGGCCCGGAGCGTGACAGGCTCGATCAAGGCGGCGTGCGGCGGCGAGGGAACGATCGCCGTCAAGACCGTATCGGGCAAAGTGCACCTCGCGCTGCCCGAGGGAACCGAGCCGAAGACGCGCTTCAGGAGCCTGTCCGGCCGGATCTGCTGCTCCTGCCCCGAAGGCAGCGACGTGCTCGTCGAGGCCACCTCGGTGTCCGGCTCCATCGACGTCGTGCCGGGATGATCGCGACCGCCCCGCTGCCCAACAGCGTGGTCGAAGGTACCGTCATGTTCACCGACATCGTCGGGTTCACGGAATTCAATGCGCTGCGCGGCGATGACGAGGCGGTGGAGTTGCTCGCGCTCCAGGAGCGCATCGTACAGGGGGAGCTCGGTGAGGACGCGCGGATCGTCAAGGAGCTGGGGGACGGCCTGATGCTCTGGTTCGCGGACGCCTGCGCCGCCATCGAGACGGGCCTGCGCCTCCAGGAGCGGTTCGAGGAGGAATCGTTGGGCATCGACGCCCCGCTCTGGGTCCGCATCGGCGTGCACGCCGGGCGGCAGACCCGCCGCGGCGACGATCTCCTCGGCCACGACGTCAACGTGGCGTCACGGATCATGAATCTCGCCAATTCCGGCGAGGTGCTGGCGTCCGAGGCGACCGTGCGGCGCGCGGCCGGCGGGTTGCCGGACGTCGCGTTCGAGCAGCTCGGCCCGGTGGTCATGAAGGGGATTCCGGACCCCATCAACCTCTTCCGCGTCGAGCGCCGGGGCGCCGCGTAGGCGCCCTCTAATCCCCGCTTCCGCAAGTCTTCTCGTCGAACGGCGGCACGCCGATGACGCCCCGGCTCCGTGTGCACGTGCGCGTGCTGGTATCGACGATCAGATGACCGGTGGCGTCCACCGTCGTGGGGAAGCGATCGAGGTTGCCGTAGCTGGCGCCGAACGCGAAGGTCCCGTCGGCGCGCCACACCGCGCGCATCCCGCCGCAGTTCTCGACGAGTCCGCCCGCGATGCCGGGAAGCGGGTCCAGGTAGCCTGTCGTCGCGCTGTCGTCGAACGCGATGCGACAGTCGCTGCGCAGCTCCTGCTGCTCCGGCGACTTGTCGTACAACGCCAGGAAGCCGCCGTCTTCGAGACGCACGATGTACAGGTGTTGGGCCTCGACGTAGACCACCGTCCCCGGCTCATACGCGGCCGCCGAGCCGGCGTCGTACGTTCGGTCGGGCTGCCGCGCGTTACTGCCCTGGTCGAAGAAGAAGCCGATCGCGACGACGATCGCCGTCCCCGCGATCGCGAGCGCGGCGACCCACGCGAGGCAGCCAAGGCCGCGCCGCCGGGTGGGCAGTTGACCGCCCCCGGCTTCGCTCATGGACGCCGCACACCGCCGCGGAGGCGGCTCGCGAGCAGCGCCTCGAGGCGCAGTGCCTGCTCGAGCGGCAAATCCGCGCCGCGCACCATAGCTTCCTTGGCGGC
Source organism: uncultured Dehalococcoidia bacterium (assembly GCA_964371095.1). Lineage (GTDB taxonomy): Bacteria > Chloroflexota > Dehalococcoidia > DSTF01 > JACRBR01 > CAYJMJ01. Next base: position 7,686 of record CAYJMJ010000060.1, read on the forward strand.
GCGCACGGCGTCCGGCGGCAGGGAGGCGAGCGCCCCGGCGATCGACATCGCCGCATCGTCGAGTTGCTCAACCGGCACGACGCGGCTGACGAGCCCGATCGCCAGCGCGCGCTCCGCGTCGATCGGCTCGCCGCTCAGCACCATCTCCCGTGCGATGCCGGGCGCTACAGAACGCGGCAACGTCTGCGTGCCCCCGGCCGACGGGATATAGCCCAGCGTCACTTCGGGCAGGGCGAATCGCGCGTCGTCCGCGGCGATCCGGACGTCGCACAGCAGGCTCATCTCGCAGCCCGCGCCGTACGCGTAGCCGTGGATGGCCGCCACCATGGGCTTCATGATCGACAGCATCAGCCCCCACACGTCGCGGTCCTGGCGTGCCCGCCGCGCGTCGGCGTACGAGGGCGCGCTGCCGAACTCGCCGACGTCGGCGCCGGCCGAGAACGCGCGGTCACCGGCGCCGCGGAACAGCACGACGCGGACGTCCGGATCGTCCCGCACGGCGAGCAGCATCGACCACAGCTCGTCGCGCACCGCCATGTTCATCGCGTTGAGCACGGCGGGGCGATTCAGCGTCAGCCGGGCGATGCCGTCGGCCGGTTTGTCGAACAGGAGCGGCGGCTCCGATGCGCTCATGCGTACAGGCTATCAGGGGCCGCAACGCGGCAGTAGTTACAGCAGGACGAGGTTGTTGCGGTGGACGACCTCGGAGCCGTACTGGTGGCCAAGCACCTCGGCGATGCGGTCCGATCTCAGCCCGCTGATGGCCGCCAGTTCGCGGTCGTCGTAGTTCGTGATGCCGCATGCGATCGGCGGCCCTTCCGCGACCGAGATATTGACCGTGTCGCCGCGCTTGAACGGCCCCACGACGTCGCGCACGCCCGCGGCCAGCAGGCTCTTGCTTCGCTCCACGAGGGCCCTTGCCGCGCCCGCGTCGACGATGATCGCGCCGCGCGTGGCGAGGCCCGACAGCATCCACCGCTTGCGGCTCTCGATCCGGCTGCGCCGCGCGGGCAGCATCGTGCCGAGGTGCGTCCCGGTCGCGAGGCGGTACAGCACGTCGGGCACCCGGCCGTCGGCGATGAATACGTCCGAGCCCGCGCCCGTCGCGAGCCGCGCCGCCTGCAGCTTCGTGATCATCCCGCCGGTGCCCCGGCCGCCCTTCTCGCTGCCGCCGGCGATCTGCTCGATCTCCTTCGTAATGCGATCGACGCGTTCGATCAGCGTGGCGGACCTGGTGGTGCGCGGGTCGGCCGTGTAGAGGCCGGCGATGTCGCTGAGGATCGCCAGCAGGTCCGCATCGATCAGATTCGCGACGAGTGCCGAAAGGTTGTCGTTGTCGCCGATGCGCGCTCCGGCGATCTCGTCAATCGCGACGGCGTCGTTCTCATTGATGATCGGCACGACGCCCATCTCGAGCATGCCGAGCAGCGTGTTGCGGGCGTTCAGGTAACCGACGCGATCGGAGAGGTCCCGCCGCGTGAGCAGCGTCTGCCCCACAACGCGCCCGTGGGCGGCGAAGAGCGCGTCGTACGTCTGCATCAGGTGCGCCTGGCCCACCGCGGCCAGGACCTGCCGGAACGGGATCTCCCGCCGCTTGCCGGGCGCGTTCAGGCGCTGCCTGCCGGCCGCGATCGCGCCCGACGTGACGATCAGCACCTCCCGCCCCTCGTCGATCAGGCGCACGATCTGCTCGACGAGGGAGGCCATCACGGGAGTGTCGAGCTGGTCGGAGCCGGCCGTCAGCAGGTTCGTACCGAGCTTCGCGACGATGCGCCGGTATCCCCCGTGGGCGCCGCTCGCTCCGCGCTGTCTCGACATGGGCACTCCGCTCGCTGCCGCCGGTTCGCGCCGATTATATCAGCGCGGAAACGCCTGTCCGGGCCACGCCCGAGGCGGTAGACGGCCCGGCGAGCCTACAATGAGGCCGCATATGTTCCGGCGCATCTGGGTCATCGGCAAGCACACGTACTCCGGATTCACGCGCGACGACTGCCCCCAGCTCGCCGCCGCCATCTCGTACTACGTGCTGTTCTCCATCGTTCCGCTGATCATTCTCTCCGTATCGATCCTGGGGTTCTTCCTCAACAGCGAGAGCGTCCGGAACGACATCGTCAACCGCGTGCTCGACATCGTTCCGCTGAACGAGACGTCGGGGCGGTCGGCGGTCGAAGACGCGGTCAACAGCGTGCACAGCGTCAGCGGCCCGGTTGCCATCCTCAGCTTGCTCGGCACGTTGTGGACAGGATCGTCCGTGTTCGCCTCGGTTCGAAAAGCGCTCAACAGGGTCTGGGCGATCGGAGAGCACCGGCCGTTCGCTCAGCAGAAGCTCGTCGACATCGCCCAGGTGGGGGTGCTCGGAGCGATCCTGCTGTCGTCGCTGATCCTCACCGGCGTCCTGAGGGCCGTGCGAGAACTCACGCCGGACAGCGCCGGTCCGCTCTCAGGCCGCAGCCCGCTCTGGGAGATCCCGTCCGTGCTGCTCCCGGCCGTGCTGACCTTCGTGACGTTCGCGCTGCTCTACCGCATCGTGCCGGCAGCGCGTCCCCGGTGGCGCGACGCCCTGCCCGGCGCGCTCGTCGCGACGCTGCTGTTCGAGACGCTGAAGAACTCGTTCGCCTTCTACGTGGCAAACTTCAACAACTTCGACGTGGTCTACGGGTCGCTCGCCGGTCTGCTGCTGTTCCTGTTCTTCACGTACCTGTCGTCGGCGATCCTGCTGATCGGAGCCGAGCTGGCACGCACGCTCCTGCGCTTTCACACGGACGCATTCCGCGATGAGTTGATCCCGCTCCATCCACAGCCGCCCGTGGCGGCACGCGCGCTCCGCGCCGTCAAAGGCCTGTTCGTGCGCCAGTGACGCCGTGGTCGCCCGGCGACCCCCAACCACAGACCAGCCGACCCCTCGGCAAAGTAACCCGCAACCAGTCACCAGTAACCAATCACCAGCAACCAGTCCCCAGCCGCTACTGCTCCTGGATCTCGATCGTGTTGATGGCGGTTCCCGGCTGCGTCGCCGTCTGCGGATCGCGTATCGCGATCTTGTTGAGCACGTCCCGGCCGCCGATCAGCTGACCGAACACCGTGTAACCGCCGTCCAGCGACGGCTGCGGCGAGAAATCGATGAAGAACTGGCTGCCGCCGGAGTTCGGCGCGCTGGTCTTCGCCATGCCCACGGTGCCTTCGAGGAACTTGCGCGAGTTGAACTCATCCTTGATCGAATAGCCCGGCCCGCCGCTCCCGGTGCCGGTCGGGTCGCCCGCTTGCGCCATGAACCCGGCGATGACACGGTGGAACGTCACGCCGTCGTAGTAGTGGTCCCGGGCGAGAAACACGAAGTTGTTGACCGCGATCGGCGCGTCCTTCGGGTACAGCTCGATCGTGATGTCGCCGATGTCCATCTTGATCGTGGCGGTGTACTTCTTGTTGGGATCGATCGTCATGGGCGGTGGTGCAGAGTACGTCTTCTTGCCTCCAGTCTTCGTTGGCGTGGCAGAGGGCCGCGTGGCAGCAGACGGCGTTCCCGAGGTCGCCGTCGCGGCGGCGGTCAGGAAGGCCGGTGTGATGGTTCGGCCTGGCTGCACGTCTTTGGCGCCCGTGCACGCGGTCATGACAAATGCGCACGCGAGCGCCAGAACGACGAACAGTCTCATCCAGATCCTCCTGGCATCAACGCGGGAACGATAGCAGACGGGAAGCGGCTGTCGCACTTGAGGGTCCAGGCAGTCGCCTTCCGGCGCGGAACACGCTTCGCTGCGGGCTGGTGCCGCGGGCCGCGGCTGGTCCGCCCCCTCCGCTCGCCTACTCGAAGATGCTGCTCGCCACTTCCTCGATGCTGCGCTGCACGTCGGCGTCGTCGGTCAGCGCCCAGACGACGCCCACCTGGCACGCGCGACGCGCCGGAATGCCCTTCTGGATCAGCTTGCCGGTGTAGATGAGCAGACGCGTGCTCACGCCCTCGCTGAGGCCGTGCTCGCGCAGGTTGCGCACCTTCTCACCCAGCTTCGCCAGGTCCTGCGCCGTGTCCTCGGACACGCCGCTCTCGTGGGCGATGATCTTCGCCTCCAGCTCCTTGCGCGGGTGCGTGAACTCCAGCGAGATGAAGCGCTGCCGCGTGCTGTGCTTCAGGTCCTTGAGCGCGCTCTGGTATCCCGGGTTGTACGAGATCACCAGCAGGAACCCCTCGCGCGCCTCGATGATCTGGCCGAGCTTCTCCATCGGCAGCACGCGCCGGTGGTCGGTGAGCGGGTGGATGAGGACCGTCGTGTCCTTGCGCGCTTCGACAACCTCGTCGAGGTAGCAGATCGCGCCCGCTTTCACGGCGCGCGTCAGCGGACCGTCGATCCATCGCGTCGAATCGCCTTCGAGCAGGTAGCGGCCGACGAGGTCGCTGGCCGTCAGGTCTTCGTGGCAGGCGACCGTCACGAGCGGCAGCGCCTGCGTCGTCTCCGATTTCTTCCCCTTCTTCCCGCCGACGTCCTTGACGATGGTCAGCGGCCGGCCGAGCCGCCACGCCATGTACTCGACGAAGCGCGTCTTGCCGCAGCCCGTCGGGCCCTTGAGCAGCACCGGGATCTTCGAGTGGAACGCCGCGTCGAACAGCTCCACTTCGTCGCTGGTCGGCACGTAGTACGGCTCGACGTGCGGGTGGTACTCCTCGACCGCGTACTGCCGGTACTCCGGCTCGTCAGCAAGTTGCTCCTCGATCGTCATCTGTCCATCCTCCCTCGCCCCGCGATACCGCTCAGCCCTTCCGCGTCGCCGCGAGGCGCTCCCACTCCGCGTCAACCCGCCGCCGCAGTTCGTCCAGCGACGTGCTGTTATCGATCACCACCTGCGCGTGCCGCTCACGTTCGGCGTTCGTGAGCTGCGCCCCGATGCGCGCGTCCGCCTGTTCGGCCGTGAGGCCGTTTCTGCTCATGATCCGCTCGCGCGCAATCTCTGGCGATACAGTGACGAGCCAGACCTGGTCCACGATCGGGATCCAGTCCGCCTCGATGAGCACCGCCGCCTCCAGGACGACGACCGGGATGCCTTCGCCGCGCAACCCGGCCAGCCGGCGCTCCATCGTCTCCCGCATCCACGGCCAGACGATGCCCTCGAGACGCTTACGTTCGGCCGGGGCGCCGAACACCTTGCCGCCCAGCGCCTTCCGATCGATCTGGCCGTCCACGCCGACGACGTCGCGCCCGAACGCCGCGATGACCGCCTCGTAGCAGCCGCTTCCCGGCGCGTACGCCTCGTGCCCGACCTTGTCGGCGTCGATCACGAGCGCCCCGCGCTCGGCGAGCATCTGGCTCACGACGGACTTGCCGCTGGCGATGCCGCCGGTGAGGCCGATCACGAGAGTCACACCCACGCCCCCGGAGAAACGAACGCGCCGGACTCCGGCGCCACGGAAATTATGGGTGACCACCGGGGGTCGAACAAGCATCGCGCGCACTCCCGGCGATGGTGCAACGCGCCCCGGCATGGCAAAGTGGCGGGGCGCGGACGCATCCGCGACGCGACATTTTGGTCATCGGCAACAATGGAGCTGGAGGACAACGCCATGGGAGACAGGCTGCACGGCAAGGTGGCGCTCGTCACCGGCGCCGGCATGGGCATCGGACGAGCGATCGCCGTGCGATTCGCCTCCGAGGGCGCGAACGTGGTCGTCTCCGATATCAACGACGAGGCCGCGCGAGCGGTTGCGACCGAGATCGGTGAGACATCGGTCGTCAACCACTGCGATACCTCGGTGGAAGCCGAAGTCGCCGGGGCCATCGAGTCTGCCATCAAGGCCTTCGGCACCATCGACGTCCTTGTGAACAACGCGGGCGTCGGCGGCGGCGTTGAGTGGGACCGTATGATCGCCATCAACCTCAGCGGCGTCATGTACGGCTGCAAGCACGGCTGCGAGGCGATGGCCAGCCGGGGCGGCGGCGCGATCGTCAACCTGTCGTCGATGCTCGGCTTGATCAGCGTGCCGTTCCCCGGCGTCGAGGGCTACACCGCCGCGAAGCACGGCGTGGTCGGTCTGACAAAGCACTACGCGACGAACTTCGGTACGCGGGGCGTCCGCGTCAACTGCATCAATCCGGGCTGGATCGAAACGGCGATGACGGATCCGATCGCTCAGGCGGGTGCCAAGCCGTACATGGAATCGAACAGCGCACTCGGCCGCATGGGCCGGCCAGAGGAGGTGGCCGCCGTCGCGCTCTTTCTGGCGTCCGACGAGGCGTCGTTCGTCACCGGCTCCGCCTACGTCGTCGATGGCGGCTGGACCGCCCGGTAGCGTGTTGCTAGGAGATGGCGTTGGTTAGCGTGACGCGAAGCGTGTGGCGTAGCCGCCATCGCCTGCGCGTTCGCCGTAGGCGGACCGGCGCCGTACCACGACTCGACTGAGTATCTCGGGCGCGTGCGCCACCACGCTCACCGTAAAGAAGCGTAGGAGCACCGACGATGCACATCGAACTCGCCGTAGCGACGCCCGACGACAAGCCGGTGCTCGGCAACCTGCTGGAGCTGTACCAGCACGACTTCACCGAGTTCGACGACAGGGACATCGGCAACGACGGCCGCTTCGGATACGACTACCTCGACCGCTACTGGACAGAGGACGGGCGTACGCGGCTGCTGGTGCGCGTCGGCGGCAAGCTGGCGGGGTTCGCGCTCCTCAAGCGCGGCGGGCACATGGCAGGCGACCCGCGGGCGATGTATGTCTCCGAGTTCTTCATCATGCGCAAGTACCGACGCCGCGGCGTCGGCGCCGAAGTCGCCCGACGCATCTTCGACCGCCATCCCGGTACCTGGGAGGTCGCCGAGATGGCCGCCAACCTCCCGGCGCAGGCGTTCTGGCGCAAAGTCATCGGCGCCTGCACCGGCGGCCGGTTCGAAGAGCGCACGTTTGACGACGACCGCTGGCGCGGCCCCGTCCAGTCCTTCGACACCACTTCCCTTTAGCGCGCTCTTTGCTCTTTCACGTCCTCGCTCTGCCTCCAACTTCCAACCTCTAACCTCCAACATCTAATTGCTAACGCGTCTTGATCTATTGTCGCTTGACCGGCATATTCTTATACTCCT
>CAYJMJ010000060.1:14847-17772 GCA_964371095.1 uncultured Dehalococcoidia bacterium
AATTGCTAACGCGTCTTGATCTATTGTCGCTTGACCGGCATATTCTTATACTCCTTGGAAAGTGATTACACAGGTGAGCGCAATGAAGGTTACTTGTCTCCAGGAGAACCTGGCGCGCGGGCTGGGCATCGTTGGCCGGGCGGTCGCGCTCAGGAGCACGCTGCCGATCACGTCGAATGTGCTCATTTCGACGGAACACGGCCGCATCAAGCTCGCCGCGACGAACCTCGACATCGCTCTGAGCTGCTGGATCGGCGGCCAGATCGAGGACGAGGGGGCGATCACGGTGCCGGCTCGCCTGATCACCGACTTCGTCAACTCGCTCCCAGCCGAGAAGATCCAGTTCACGCTCGCGCCGCGCTCGCGGCAGGTGAAGCTGGTCTGCGCCCGCAACGAAGCCACGATCGGCGGCATGGACGCCGACGACTTCCCGCCGATTCCGGCGATCGAGGGCGACGCGCTCGAGCTTGACGCCAAGATGCTGCGAGAGGCCATCACGCAGGTCGTCTTCTCCGCGGCAACCGACGACTCGCGGCCGGTGCTCACCGGTGTCGATCTCGTCGTCGAAGGCAACAAGCTGACGCTCGCCGCGGCCGACGGCTTCCGCCTCGCCGTGCGCACGCTCGACCTGAAGAAGAAGGTCGCCGAGCGCCAGGAGGTCATCGTCCCGGCGAAGGCGCTGGCCGAGCTGAACCGCCTGCTGCAGGACCAGGACGAGCCGGTGCGAATGACGTTCAACGCCAACAAGACGCAGGTGCTGTTCCGCCTCAAGGATGTCGAGCTGGTTGCGCAGCTCATCCAGGGCACGTTCCCCGACTACAGCCGCCTGATCCCGAAGGATTGGGGCAGCCGCGCCGTGGTCGAGGTGCGCGACTTCCTGCAGGAGACCAAGATCGCGTCCATCTTCGCGCGGGACGGCAGCGGCATCGTCCGCATCACGTTCGAGGCCGGGGAAGAGGGCAAGCCCGGCGAGATGAAGGTCTCGGCTCGCGCCGAGGAGATCGGCGACAACGAAGGCAAGCTCGATGCGGCGGTGGAGGGCGAGGCATCGAAGATCGCCTTCAACGGCAAGTACCTCCAGGAAGTGCTGCAGGTGCTCGACGGCGGGCGCGTCGCCCTGGAGACGACCGGCCCGTCGCAGCCCGGTGTCATCCGCCCCATCGACAACGACAACTACATCCACGTCGTCATGCCGATGTTTGTTCAGTGGTGATAAACGGCTCGCCCACGTCGACGGGCAACACGCCCTGAAGCACCGCCTTGTCGCGCGTCGCTGTGACGGCGACCTAAACAGCCAGGACGGGCAATCGCTCGTCTCGGCTCGCCCGATCCGGAACTTCACCATGGCCGCGCGTGCGCGGCGTAGCGCGTGCCCATCAAGGCGAGCCGGCGATGGATCCGTGTGAGGCGCCTCATGCTCGCGGGGTGGCTGGTGGTTCGTCACGATTCGGTGATCGTGATGGCCTCGATCCGTGTTCCAACGCTCGGGACCTTCTGTAGCTGAGGGTTTCTTGGCTCCAGGCTTCGAAGGACATCGAGCCCCGAGGTCACCCTGCCGAACACGGTGAACTTCCCGTCGAACGTCGGCTCGTCGCGCAAGGTGATGAAGAACTGGCTGCCGTTGTTCGGCGCGCCCGCCTCGTTGCGCTTCGCCATGGCCAGCACTCCGGCGACGATCGGCTCGTGCGTCTGCTCAACTGGCAGGTCGTAGCCGGGACCGCCCGAGCCGGTGCCAGCCGGATCGCCAGCCTGAGCGAAGTGGAGCGCGCCAGCCCTGTCAGCGATAACGCGGTTGAAGATGACGCCGTCGTAGAAACCATCTCGCGCCAGGAAGACGAAGTTGTTCACGGTGGCCGGCGCTTCACTGGCGAGCAGTTCGGCCACGATGTCGCCTTTTTCCGTCTTGATCGTCGCCACGTACTTCCGGGAAGGGTCGATCGCAGGCGCGGGCGCCGTCAGATATTGCTTTATTGGTGAGCGGTTCTGGGCGGCGCTTTCGGCCTCGGGTGTCGCCCTCGTCACGCCCTGACCGAGCGTGCTGCTGCCGTGGGAGCTGCCGGGCCCGCTGTGCGTGGTGCCGCCATACGCCGAGAACGCGAAACCGGCAACCAGCGTCGTCGCACCGATGATCGCGAACAGCCGGTAGTTCGTGAAGATGCGGAACGCGCCCCTCGGTTTGACCACGGAGGCGTCCGCCGACACGCCCCCGGGCCGGTACGCCCTTCGGCGCCGTTGCTTTTGTGCGATCAGCTTCCGTCGCGGCATCTGGTCTCGCTCCTCGCTGCGGTGATTCCTGGGGCTCGGTCGAGCCGAACGCGGCGTGGCACGGCCTGGCCGGCCGGGGGTTGTGCCGCGCTCTGTCGTTGGATGGTGCGACAGGTGTGCCGGTGGCTTCTGTGATCGGCGTCACCCGTTGGCATGCGGCGTCAAGGCCCGTTGGCGTGCCACGCCGGGGGCGGACTCCGCGGCCCATTGCCTTCAGCGGCGGCCGGCCACGTCGAGCGCGGACTCGATCCACACGCGTTCCGGCACTCCGCTCAGGCCGCCGGCCGTCAGGTAGACCCGGCACCGCAGCGCGTAATCGCCCGGGTCGTCGAACCCCGGTTCGATGTCGACGCCGTCGATGCGGATCGTTGGCGACCCCGGGAAGCGCATGGACTCCGCCATGTCAGCGTCGACGACATGGATGGAGCTCACCGGTTCGTCAACGCCTCGTGCGCGGAGGACCTCTTCGAGCAGCGCCAGCGCGCGCCCGTGATTCGGGCAGCCGTCGAACCAGAGAAGTTCTATGTGCATCGCGTCTCTCCTCGGCGGGGGGGGGGGGGGGCGGGCGGGGGGGGCCCCCCCCGCCGCCCCCCCCCCCCCCCCCCAAGGTCAGACTCCCAGGACTCCGGCCACATACCCGCGGTCGGTCTGAGCGAACTG
>CAYJMJ010000061.1:0-17035 GCA_964371095.1 uncultured Dehalococcoidia bacterium
ACAGCAAACAGCAAACAGCAAACAGCAAACGGAAACAACAGACGACAGGCGGCAGACAGCAAACGGCAAACGGCAATCAGCAAAATGGGCGCCAGGGCCGTCGATCGCACCCACGGTCATGCTGAGCGAAGCGAAGCATCTTCCCCGGCCGAGGCCTGCTGCTCGGCTCCGCCGGACGCCACGCGCGCTGCTGTCGGCTCGGGCGAGACCCGCCGGTCACGCTTCCGGCGATTCGGCCTCATCCGGCACGAGACACGAGATGAAGGTGAAGGCGTAAAGCGCAACACCGTCCGAGGCCGTCGCCAGCGTCAGCTCGTGGCGGTCGATGTCGCGGTTGTCGACCAGGCGGTACATGCGCGGCGCGTCGATAGTGAGCGCGCTGCCCTGCGGCCCGGCCACGACGTCATCGCCGGCGTCTTCCGCATCAAGCGGGGCGCCGTCCTGGAGGACGTTGATCGTCGCGGCGCCTCCGTACGTCGGCGGGTGGATCACCAGGTTCACTTCCTTGGCCATGTACGGCAGCGTGAGGCGGCTTTCGCCTTGCGCGCCCGCCGGACGAGCCAGGTACTCCCCGGCGAGCAGCCAGTCGCCCTCGAGATACGCGTGCCCGTCGATGTGCTTGCCGGGATCGCGATAGGTCGCCGCCTTGTCGTGCTCGATCCCGGCCGTGTTGCCGATGCTGCCGCGCTGATAGCCGAGGTACACCTCCGGCGTGACGCGATAGCACGCCGCGCCGGGCCGGTCCTCGTCCCGCATCGGCTCCATCACGCCCGGAAGCAGGATCTGCGGGAACGCCTCCCTGAGCAGGAACTGGATCGCCTCTTCCGTCTCGCCGTAGCCGCCCTCGCCGAAGTGGAAGTAGCGCACGTAGCCCTCGCCGTCGACCAGGTACTTCGCGGGCCAGAAGCGGTTCGCGTAGGCCTGCCAGATCGCGTACTCGTTGTCGAGCACCACGGGATACTCGATGCCGTGTTCGCGCACCGCCCGAAGCACGTTGCCGCTCTCCCGCGCGAACGAGAACTCCGGCGCGTGCACGCCGATGACGGCCAGCCCGAGCGGCCCGTAGCGATCGTGCCACTCGCGGACGTATGGGAGCGTACGGATGCAGTTCACGCAGGTGTAGTCCCAGAAGTCGAGCAGGACGGGCCGGCCACGCAGATCGGCGAGCCGTAGCGGCCCGCCCTGCAGCCACGCGACGTTCGCCGGAAACTCCGGCGCGCGGACGGGACCCTGCTCTTCCTGCACGGCAGCGACTCCTTCGGCGATGTTGCGTTGTTGATTCTATCCGCGCCCGCCGTAACGAGCAGGTCCCGCGACCGAATCATCGGGCCGTAAAGCTGAAGCCGATGAAATCCGGGCGGAATGACAACGGCGCCGCGACCGGGGGAGCATGGTCGCGGCGCCGTTTCCGTTGTCCATCTTAGGCCGGGCCTGTTAAGCCATCAGGCCCAAACTGTTAAACAATCGTGAACCGTCCCGGGTTGCACTCGTCCGCGTCAGTCGACGGGCGCTGTAGCGCACGTGGCCGAACGCACACGGCTGCGCTGCCGTGCTTTCCCGGGGATGCCGAATCGTCAGAACGTCCACCACTCGTACCACTTGCCCAGCGGCAGGACCATGACCACGAGGTCGTGCCGGTGGCCCCGCTGGTCAAGGAAGTACTCGGGAATGACGGCGCTCCGCAGGAAGCCCAGCCGCTCCGCGGCCGTGATCGCCTCTTGCTCCCTGTCGGCCACCGCTTGCATGACCACCTTCTCCAGCTCGGCGTCCGCCGCGATGTCACATAGCTGGCGGATCATCGCGCTGCCGAGGCCGCGATTACGCCACGCAGGGTGGACCACCACACGCACTTCGCCGATGTGGGAGCGCGCGCCGGTGCGCGACCGGACGAGCACGGCATCGCCGACGACGTTGCCGTCGTCCCACGCGAGCAGCGGCAGCGCGCGATCGTAGTCCAGGTGCGCGGCCCACGATTCGAGCACCTTCGGCGACGTGACGTCGTCCTTCAAGAAATAGCGGTCCTCCTCCGGCACCTGCAGGAAGAATTCGAGCAGCTTGTCCTTGTCGCGAGCCTCCATGGGCCGGAACTCGGCGGACGAGCTGTTACGAAGCTGCACCTTACGGGGGAACGCCTCGAGCTTGTAGATCGGCATGTCGTCTCCTTTTCAGCTCCTGCGATGGTATCGTAGTGCCGCGGCAGGATTACGACCACCGCTCAATCGGCGTCGGCGAGCGTGCGACCAACCGCGACGGTGCCCGGAGATACTTCAATGAACGCTGAAGCGCGGCTCGCCGAGCTGGGAATCGTCCTGCCTCCCGTGGCGAAACCGCGCTGGGCGTACGTGCCGGCCGTCCGCACCGGGAACCTGGTGTTCGTGTCCGGCCAGATCGGCATCGAGAACGGCGCGGTCGTGCACCCCGGCAAGCTGGGACGCGAGGTCGACGTCGAGCGCGGACGCGAGGCGGCACGCGCCTGCGCCATCTCGGCGCTCGCCGTCGTGCGCCAGATGCTCGGCTCGCTCGACGACGTGGCGCGCGTCGTGAAGCTCACGGTCTACGTGGCCTCGGCCGGCGGGTTCACCGACCAGCCGACCGTGGCCAACGGCGCATCGGACCTCCTGCGCGAGGTGTTCGGCGAGGCCGGGCTCGGTGCGCGGGCAGCCGTCGGGGTGGCTGAGCTGCCGCTCGGCGCGAGCGTCGAGGCGGAGTTCGTGTTCGAGGCGCGTGCCTAGCCAGCGTGCGGAGTGAGCCGAACCCATTCGTCGCGCGGGCTTTCAGCCCGCGTCTGGCAGATTCACGGCACGCCTGCGCGGCCTCGCGACATCAACCGTCATCGAGCTCCGCGCCCTGCTGGCCGTCACGCCAGCGGCGGATCGTCGACGAGCGCCATCTCCTCCGCGCTCAGCAGGTCGCGCAGGATCGCGGGAAACTTCGGCGGGTAGAGGTCGTAGAGGTAGTCGTACATCTCCTCGATCATGCCGGCCGTGTCGTCGATGCACATCCACGCGCGCTGGATCTCGTTGACCGCCAGGTACGCCTCCTTGCAGTGCTCCTGGACCAGTGCGAGGATGCGCCCCACGGCGCGCGCGTCGATGGCGCAGCTCGTGATGAACTTCGTGTTCTCGGCCTGGAGCTGCCGCGCGAGCGCTGAAGCGCGCCGCCGCCGCCGCTCCACCTGTTCGAGGTGCTGCTCCGCCTCGGCGCGCTTCTCCCCGCTGCCCGCGCGCTCCCCGAGCCGCTCGATGCCGCGCCGCAGGTACGCGACCCGCGTGTCGACGATGATCTCCAGCACCCGGTCGAGGCCGCGCAGCGCCTGCTCCGCCAGCGGCCGAACGTCGTGCGAGACGCGTTCAGCAATCTCCGGCTGCTGCAACTCCTCGCGCAGGATCTCGCAGATCGCCAGGCCGTGCATGTACGGCCACTTGTGGCGCGCTTCATCGGGCTGCCAGCCGAAGTTGCAGGCGCGCTGCATCGCGCGCATGTGGATTGCGAGTCTTGTCCCCGCGCCGAGGCCGGTGAAGTCGTAGCCGCGCTCGTCGAGTTGCGCGCCGGTCAGCGGGATGTCGAGGCCGTGCCCGAAGGCGGCGAGCAGCGCCTTGAACGTGGCCGCGATGAAGCGGCCCGGCTCCCAGAAGATGAATGGCCAGCGGCGGAAGACCTCAGTGTCGTTGTCGATGCCGCGGAACGGGCCCGCGTGCAGCGGCGGGTAGTGGCCGTCGCTTCGCAGCACGAGGCGGATCTCCGGCGCCCAAGACACCTGGTGGAACCGCAGGTGCGGCAGCCGCCCGCCGCCCGCCCGCACGCCGTCTATGTACTCGTCCGGCGTGACGAAGCGGATCTCGGCGATGCCCTCGTCGCGCACCGCCATCCATGCCTCGCCGAGGATGTCGAGCGCCTCCTCGCCGAAGTCCATCAGCTCCAGGTCCTGGATGTAGAGCAGCAGGCCGCCGTCGGGCGCATCGCGCAGCGCGCGCCGCAGCACCTCCGTGTACTCCGCCACGCCCTGCTCGCGCGTGATCGGATACGCGACCGGGTGTTTCCGCAGGTACTCCATGTCGAGCACGTGGTACTTGCCGAGGATGTACCCCTGCGGCGCGAGCCGTTCCGGCGCCATAGCGGTGATCGGCCGCCAGATCTCCTGCGAGATCGGGAAGTGGCGCGGCAGCGCGAGCAGTCCGTCGCCGATCGTAAAGGCGCCGTGCGCCGGGGCCGCACCGGCGGCGAGGCCGTCGAACGCGTAGCGCGCCTTCGACGGGCTCAGATTCGGAAAGATCACGTAGTCCATGCCCGCGCGCCGGAATCCCGCCAGCCGGTGCGCGTCGATCGAGCCCTCCATCGGGAACGCGCCGGCGTGCCGGGGCGCGGGCGCGCGCAGCACGTCGCGCAGGAACTCGCGGTTGAGGCGCAGCTCGTCCGCCAGCTCGTCGTCGCCGAGCATGGCGATGTGCGTGTGGAATGCGTTGCCGTACACGGGGTAGAGCGCGCCCGAGCGGTATGCCTCGCCGAGGCGGTCGAAGGTTCGCGGCATGTAGCGCCGCACCTGCATCAGGATCTCGTTCGTCGCTTCCAGGGAGAGCGTCGCGCCGAGGCGCTCGCCGAACGCGAGGAGGCGCGCGTAGATGTCGCGGCCGGCATCGGCGCGCGTCTTCACCCAGTTGTCGTTGCCAATCGCCTCTCGGCGCACGTCGTCGTCACGCAGCGTTGCGAGCACGCGCTCCGGCAGGTCCCAGAGCGGCTCGTGGGCGTGAAAGGCGAGGATGACGTTGACGTGTTTCAAGACAGCCCAGACAAAAGCAATCGGAACTCAAAACCTGGAACCCGGCGCGTCAGTCCCAGAACAGCTGGTCGTGGATCTTCGACCGGATGTCGCGCGACGCCACGACCTTGTAATACGCATCCCGCTTGATCGCCTCGGGCGCCGAGCTGAGGTTGATGGCGCGGAACGCGTTCAGCACGACGCCCCCCTGCTGGTCGAGCCCGCGCGCGATCATATTGACGTCCCAGTGCGGGCGCCGGCTCGCCCACCAGAACTGGCACGAGTGCAGCGCCGGATCCATCAGACCCCGCCCGATGTCCGCATGGCGCTTGCTGACGTCGCTGTCCGCGACCGCCAACGCCGTCTCGACGAGCTGGCCAATCAACTCGACGTGCTCCCACTGCAGCTTGTGAATGTAGTTGCCCGGCGCCTGCCACAGCGGGTACGGCACGCCCGCGTGCAGATCGTCGTGCGTCGTGCTCCACGAGGCCGGCCGCGGTTCGACCAGCTCGCCACGCGGGAAACGGTCGACTACCTCGCTGATCGTGGATGAGACGACGACGTCGGGCGTGGCGGCTTCCTCCACCATCGTCAGCAGCGTGCGGGTGCTCACGGCGAGCGGGCGTGCCTGCCGCATGGCCTCGTAGGGCGGCGCGACGGCCTCGTACGCCTCCGACAGGAAGAGCTGGTCCCAGTTCTCGATGTGGTGGCCGAACGTCTCGGCGTCCATCGCCGTCACGATGTACATGTCGCTCGGATTGCCGTGCGCGGCGCGCAGGTGGGCGATGAACGCCTTGCCGTCCATGTCCTGGAACGAGATCTTGTTGCTCAGCACATCGTCGCGGAAGATCGCCGCCGCCGTGCGGCCGTCCTCCGACGAAACCTCGTAGATCTGGTTCGTGGGCCACGGCGCCGGGCACGCCACGCCGCTCATGATCACCCAATCGTGCCCGAGATCGAGCATCGAGTCGAGGAACGACCGGTCATAGCACATCTCCGGCGGGAAGAACCCGCGCGGCCGGTACAGATCGCCGAAGAAGTGCTTGTTCGTCAGGTGGTTGCGCCGGATCTGGCGGCGCTGCTCGTTCTCGTTGATCAGCGGCAGGATCGCGTGGTACTTCGCCGAGCCGACGAACTCCAGCTGCCCGCGCGACGCCAGCTCTTTCAGGCCGTCAATGACGTCCTGGTAACCGCTCTCGTACAGCATCTCGGTGAGGACGCCGTTGATGTTGACACTCACGCGCGCGTGCGGGTGCTGCTTGAACACCTCGATCAGCGGCCGGTACGACTCGTCGACGACTTTCCGGAGCACCTCCGGCATCTGGATCGGCGGCTGGTAGAAGTGGAGCAGCGATGCCCAGTAGATCTTCGACATACGGTTCCCCTGCGTCAGCGGCCGGTCCGGCGGTTCGGGCAGCGGTGCGCGCTTCGTGCGGTCACGCCGGCGACCGCTCCGGCACCGACGCCGTCCCCTGCCGAGCGGCGAAGTCCGCCGCATCGACGTCGGGAAACAGCTTATCGCGCTCGATCAGGTCCGCGAGATATGTCTCGTCGATCGCCCCGCCTTCGATCTGGTCCGCCAGGCGGTTGAACCGCTCGACGTGCTCCGAGAAGCGCAGCTCGGCGTAGGCGCGCGCCTGCCCCGTCGTCACCAGGAACGGCCAGTCGCTCGATTCCAGCAGCAGCAGCTCGCGGGCGACTTGCGCCATCGCCGCCGCCATCGCGCCCGGCGCCGACGCGTGCCGCGCGACGATCTCTTCCATCCGGCGCTGCGCGCCGTTGATCACCGGCCACATCCACTCCGTGTCGGGGTTCTGCCAGGTAAAGTGCGTGCCCTGCTGGCCCCACGACCCCTCCGGCAGCGCGACGACCTCCGCGGGCGGGTGCTCGCGCACGAACTGCGCCGCGCCCGTCATCTCGACGGCGTCGCTCCGCGACAGGTTGCGCAGCACTTCCTGCAACCAGGTCACGCCCTCGAACCACCAGTGTCCGAACAGCTCCGTGTCGTACGCAGCGCTGACGATGCCGTAGCGGCCGCTCGATCTCCGGTACTCGCGCACCTGCTCCTCGACCAGCGAGGCGAAGTGCCGCGCGTGATCGTGCGCCCGGCCGAACGCCACGTCCGGGTCGTACAGCGCCTTGTCGCCGAGGTCGACGCCCGGGCCGGTCACGCGCCAGTAGTGCAGGCCGGAGTCGTCGTCCTTCTTGTGAAACTCGCGGTAGGCGAAGTCACCGGGGTAGCCGTGACTCGCGGACCACACCTGCAATCCGGTCGTCACGTTGCGGCCGATCGCGGCGACCTGCGGCCGCGCGACCCAGTACGGCTGAAACGTCGTCCGGCGGGTCGGCGATCCGGGCTCGGTTCTCGGAACGATGTAGCGCTTCGTGACCTCCCCGTACAGCCCGATCTCGCCGCCCTCGGCGCGGCCCACCGGCTCGCCGCCGAGGATGGCGTGCGTCTCAACGAAGAACACGGTCAATCCCTGCGCCGCGAGGAACTCCTCGATCCCCGGCCGCTCCCCGCCGGCGCCCGCCCTGGCGGGGCGGTAGGCGCACTCCGGCAGCCAGAACGACTCTGGCTTGCGGTCGAAGTGGCGCTCGTAGGTCCGCACGCCGGTGCGAATCTGCGCGTAGATCGACGAGTCGCGCTCGAAGAGCGGCAGGTACCCGTGAGTCGCCGCGCTCGCCGCGATCTCCACGTAGCCGTGGTCCTGCAGCCAGCGGAACGCGCCGATGAGATCCCGGCCGAAGCGGACCCGGAACTGGTCCAGCAGCCACGCCATGCGGTCGCGATAGAACGCAGCGACGCGGGCGCGCTGCGGATCGCCGCCGCGCTCGTACCGCTCGACGTCCGCCTGCGCGCGCCCGTGCAGGTCTTCGAGGTACGACTCGAGGTTGGCGAGCACGTCGGCGTCGGCGAGCTGCTCGGCGAGCACCGGCGTGATGCTGATCGTCAGCCGGTAACGCGTCCCCTCGGCGGCCAGGTCGTGCAGTGCGGCGAGCAGCGGCAGGTACGTTTCCGTCGCCGCCTCGTGGATCCACTCTTCGCCGTGCGGCCAGCGTCCGGCCATGCGCGCGTACGGCAGGTGCGAGTGAAGCACGAACGTGAATGCGCCCTGCTTCGCGCGCCTGCCGTTCGTCGAAACCGTCATCAGCTCTCCTTACACGGTGTAGGGGTACTGCTTTTCGGCGGCGCGGATCGTCGTGCCGCTGGGTATGTAGCCGTCCTCGGTCTCCGCCTCGGCCATCACGTTGGCGCCGATGACGCAGTTGCGGCCGATCCGCACATACGGCGGCAGCTTGGCGCGCTTGCCGACGATCGTGATGCCGCAGTTGACGATGTCCGGCCGCTCGTGGTTCGGCGACCAGTCATCGCCGTAGCCGACGTACGAGTTCTTGCCTACGAGCACGTCCTTGTCCACGATGGACCGCTCGACGATCGCCCCTGCCTCGATGCGGCAGTTGTCGAAAATGATCGAGTCGCGGACCACCGCGCCCTCCTCGACGTACACGCCCGGCGACAGCACCGAGTGCTCGACGTGTCCGTTGATGATGCAGCCCAGGTCCAGCAGCGAGCGCGACAGGTACGCACGCCGGCCGATCTTCGCCGGCGGAAAGCCCGTGACGCGCGAGCGGATGCGCGTGTCCGGATCGTACATGTTGAGCGCGGGCAGGTCCTCGAGCAGGTCCATGTTGCCGTCGTAGTACGACTCGATCGTGCCGACGTCGCGCCAGTAGTCGTTGAATGGAAAGCCGTACGTGCGCAGCTCCGGGTGCTCCACCATCGCCGGGATGATGTCGTGCCCGAAGTCGTGCGACGTATCGCGCTGCGAGTCGGCCATCAGCTGCTCGATGAGCGTCTGCCGGTTGAACACGTAGATCCCCATCGAGATCAGGTTCGACTTCGGCCGGTCCGGCTTCTCGTCGAACTCGATGATGCGGCCGTCCTCGTCGGTCGTGAGCACGCCGTAGCGGTGCGCCTCCTCCATCGGCACCTGATAGAGCGGCACCGTGACGTCGGCCCCCTTCGCCAGGTGGTAGGAGATGAGTTCGTCGTAGTTCATCTTGTAGACGTGATCGCCTGCGAGGATCAGTACGAGGTCCGCGCGCGTCTCCTCGAGGAAGTAGATGTTCTGGAAGACGGCGTCGGCGGTTCCGCGGTACCAGTCCGAGCTTTCGCGGCCCAGGTACGGCTGCAGCAGCGTCACGCCGCCTCCCGTGCGATCGAGGTCCCACGGCCGGCCGATGCCGATGTGGTCGTTGAGCGAGCGCGGCCGGTACTGCGTCAGCACGCCGACGCGGCTGATGCCCGAGTTGACGATGTTGCTGAGCGCGAAGTCGATGATCCGGTAGCGCCCGCCGAAGATCACCGCCGGCTTCGCCCGCTCTTCGCTCAGGACGCTCAGGCGGTCGCCTTGACCTCCGGCCAGGACCAGTGCCACGACTCGCTTCATCGGCAACCCTTGATCTAGTGGCGCACGTGCTGGGACTGGAGCGGGCGCTCTCCGGGCAGCTCCTTCCCGGAGAGCAGACAGAAGATGCCCAGATAGTCCCGAAGATACCGCGTCGTGAGGAAATTGTCGCGTACGTACTCGACCCCACGCGCACCCATCCGGTCCGCTTCCTCCTTGTTCCGGAGCAGGAATAAGAGCCGGTCGAGGCATTCCTCCGCGGTGTTGACCAGGAAGCCCGTCTTGCCGTTCACGATCTGCAACGGGATTCCACCGACGTTCCCCGCGACCACCGGACGTCCCTTCCATAAGGCCTCCGACACTACCAGTCCAAAGCCCTCGCGCACGGATTTCTGGATGACCACGCGCGCCGCACGCTGGAACGCGTTCACCTCTACGTTCCCGACTCCGTTCAGGTTGGAGAGGATGTGGATATCGAAGTCTTCCCCCGCGCGCCGCACCGTCCGCTCGTACCAGTCCCACCCTTCCGGGTCGTCGCTGGCCATCGACGCGATCATCACGAGTTGGAGGTCGGGAAAATCCCGCTTCGCGGCCCGGTACACGTCGATGACGCCGAGCGGGTCCTTCCACGGATCGAACCGCGAGATCTGCGTGACCATGGGCCGCTCCGGGTCGACTCCGTAGCGCGACAGAATCGCGCTCACCGTGTCGCCGGGCAGATCGACGTTCTTCGGGCTCAGCGGATCGATCGCCGGCGGCACGCTGAAGATCTGCGGGCCGCGCAGATCCTCTTTCACGTAGCCTGGCAGCGTGAAGATCGCGCCGTCGTAGCGCTCGATGTACGGGCGCAGGAGGTCCCACACCTGCACCTGCGCGTCGGTCAGGTCGATGTGGCAGCGCCAGACCCACTTGCCGTCGCGCCGCCCGGTTCGCTCCTCGATGAACGACGGGATCGCCGCCGGCTGCGGATCGTGGATGACGACGAAATCGTACGACTCGTCGAACATGTCGGCGTTCAGCCTGTTGTAGCTGAGCCAGATGTCCCGCATCGCGGGCGTCCAGTCGTAGTACATGCCCTGCAGGCTGTTGTGCATCGCCTTGGTGACGTTGAAGAACTCGTCCGCGCCGCGGATCACCGCCCAGCTCGCCTGCAGGCCGATGTCATTCATCAGCGGCACCAGCGTCGCGAGGATCTCGGCGACGCCGCCGCCGAACGCCGTCGCGTTCACGTGCAGCACACGTGCGCCCTTCAGCCGCGCGGCGAGCGCCAGGATCTCATCCGTCCGCTCGTCGCCGATGACGCTGCGGTAGGCCTCCAGCGACTTCGAAGTGGTAGGGACGGTTCCGAGCACTACGGCGCAATCCTGTGTAATTCGTTCAGAATTTCAAGGTAATCCCTTAGGTATCTCGTGATTAAGAAGTGTTCCGCCACATGCCGCCGTCCGTTTTCCCCTAATTTGCGCGCAAGCGCCTGGTCCGTCAGCAGCCGCTCGATCGCGGCGGCGAACTCCTCCGTCGTCCGGGCCACGAGGCCCGTCTCGCCATCGATCACCTGCTCGGTCAGGCCGCCGGCCGGCGCCACGACGCATGGCCGCTCCTTCCAGAGCGCGTCCGAGACCCACAGCCCGAAGCCCTTGCGCAGTCCGCGCTGGATCACGACCGACGCCGCGCGCTGCAGCACGTTGAACTCCACGTTCCCGAGCTTGGCGCCCGCCGCCACGATCTTGACGTCGGATTCGTTCATGCACCGCTCGGCTAGCTGGTCGTAGCAGGCGCGGCCGGACGGGTCCTGCGGCTCGGTCGTCAGCACGATCGCCAGTTGCAGGCCGGGATGGCGCTCGCGCACCATCGCCCATGCATCGACGGCGCCGCACAGATCGCTCGCGGCGTCGCACGGCGAGATCTGGCAGATCATCGGGCGGTCGGCGTCGATGCCGTACTGTTCGAGCACCGTGCGTATCACGCCCTCGGGCAGCGGCATGTTGCGCGCGCTGTTCGGATCGATCGCGGGCGCCACGACTTGCGTCGGGATCGAGATGTCGCTCCGCACGAAATTGGGCGCCGAAAAGATCGCCCGGTCGTACTTCTCGACGTGCGCGCGCAGCAGCATCCAAACGTCCGCCTGCGCCGACGTGAGGTCGAGGTGGCAGTGCATGATCCACTTCGCTGCCGAGTCCGGGACGAACGAGCGGATGGCGAGCGGCTGCGGGTCGTTCACGATGATCACGTCGTACGGGTCGGTAAGCATCGCCGCGTTCATCTCGGCGTGGCTCAGCCACGTCTCCGTCATCTCAGGCGTCCACGCCACGTAGATGCCGCCCAGCGCCTGGTACATCGCCCGGTTCACCGCCGCGCAGGCCTCCGACGTCCGCACGATCTGCCAGTGCGCGTCGATGCCGAGGTCCGCGAACAGCGGCACCGACGAGTCCAGCAGGTCGGCCGTGCCGGTGCCGAAGCGCGTCACGCTGAGGTTGAGCACGCGCAGGCCTTCGATCGGCCGCGCGAGCGCCCGCAGGCGGTCGATCTCGTCCCGGCCGACGACGTCGGCGAGATCATCGAGCGCCCTGTGTGATAGCGCGAGTGTGCCGTACATGACGGTCCTCCTCAAAGCTGGTGCGCGCTGGACGAAAAAAGATCCCGGAGGCATCGCCCGGGACCCACGGCCGGGGAGAGCCTCTCGCTAGCGCCTACGAGGTTAGCTGTCGGGTTCGGGCTCGAGAGCGCCCGTCTCGTCTCGCCGACGAGATTCACCCCTCCGCCCCGAGCCTACCAAGCTGCACATTGCAGAACCGTTGCCGCGGCAACGCGATCCGCATCGGGACGGTAAACGTGGTTCCCCCGTTCCGTGCCATCGCCGGCACGGATTCGGCAATCGCTCTATGGGACTCATCCTAATTCGATGCCGAAAGGCTGTCAATGCAGTTCTGCCCAGATACTCCGCCTCCGCCGTCACGAGCGCGGAAGCAGTCTCGAACGCGCGCTTGGGCTCATCGGCCCCTTGCTCTGACGCGCACGGCTCCCGATCATGGGTCCATCTGCGGCGGCATTGGAGGAGGTCCGATGAGAGGGAAGTGGTTCATGGCGTCCTGGCTGGTGATCGCCGTCTGCGCGATCGTGCTGGCCGGGATCGCGTTCAAGGGCAGCGCCGGGCACGCCAGCGCGGCGACGCAGCGCTTCGGCCCGAAAGAGGCCGACGTCACCATCGAGGATGGCGACATCAAGACCGTGCATCTGACAAGCTCCAAGTTCATGTGGCAGTTCCGCGACGACGTCGCGCCCGTCGAGGTCTGGGGCTACAACAACCAGATCCCCGGCCCGACGCTGCGCTTCAAGGCCGGCGACGTGGTACGGATCTACTACCGAAACGACCTGGACGAGGCCTCGAGCATCCACTGGCACGGCCTCGTCGTCCCGAACTCCATGGACGGCGTCGGCGGCCTCACGCAGCCGCCCGTCATGCCCGGCGAGACGTTCGTCTACCAGTTCACCATCCCCAACACGCCCGGCACCTTCATGTACCACGCCCACATGAACGACATGGAACAGGTGAGCAAGGGCCTGAGCGGCGCGCTCATCGTCGATCCGCGCGACAACGGCGCAGGGAAGTACGACCAGGATCGGATCGTCCTCCTCAACAACATCAACGGCCACTACCTGATCAACGGCAAGGAGTTCCCGAACACGGACCCGTGGCTCGTCAAGACCGGCGACAAACTCCGCGTCCGCATGATCAACATCAGCGCGCTCGAAGGGCACCCGATGCACTTCCACGGCCACTACGTGAAGGAGATTGCCCGCGACGGCGCTGAGCAGACAGGCGGCAGCAGCCGGCCGGTCGAAAACACCGTCTGGATCGCGCCGGGCCAGACCATCGACGTCGAAGTGACGATGGACGGTCCCGGAAAGGGCGCGTGGATCTTCCATTGCCACACGCTGTCGCACGTCATGGGGCCGGACGGGAAGTCGCTGAACGTCGCGCTCGCGAACGGCGGCATGGTGATTCCGGTCGTCTACACCGACAGCCTGAACCTCGATGCCCTCAACGCGGTGCTCACGGCGTCGATCAAGGGCATTCAGCCCGGCGACAAGGCGAAGGGCTGGCCGAAGGACGGCGATCCGGTACCGACGCAGCCCGCCGGCGTCACCGCCGAGGCAACACCGGGCGCGGCGCACTAGGTTCGACCGACGTAGATAAGGCGAAGAGCGGCGGGTGACCCCCGCCGCTCTAGCGTTATCCGATCGGGTGCTGCGGTCGACGGGCTCGAAGCTGATAGCTGACCGCTGATAGCCGACAGCTACTGGCGCAGCGCGGCGGTCGTCGGGAGACGCAGCAGGCGCGCGATGCCGATCGCGATCGCCCAGACGATGAGCGCCGTCAGCGCGCCGATCGTGACGCCGAAGAACAGCGCATCGACGACGTTCACCTCCGCATCGGCGCCGCGGGCGGCGAGCGCCGCCGTCAGCGCGAACGCGGCGAACGTCGCGATGACGACGGTGAACGAGGCGGTCGCCACGTCCGGCAGGTCGGCCTGGCGCACCAGCAGCAGCACCGTCACCGCGGACCACGCCGCCGAGCCGCACCACATCGCGAACAACACGCCCGCATCGGCATGTCCCGCGCCCGTCGTCCGGGGCGCCGCCGCAATGGCCGCGACGACCTGCGCGGCGAACATGGCCACGCCGGCCGCGAGCAGCGCCTTCCGCGTCGACGTCAGCGGTAGCTGCGGGCCGTCCTCGAACTGCATCAGGCGCCGGGGCGAACGCGGCGGCGGAGCGGCGGCGCATGCAGCATCAGCGCGGCCACAATCCCGGTCGGCACGCCGAGAAGCAGCCCGTGCGCCGCGATCAGGCCGGCGGCCTGCGACCACTGCGGCCCGAAGCGCTCGGCGTGGAAACGCTCGCCGCTCGCCACGTGGATGATCGCGTACACGGCCTCGGCCGCGGCCCACGTCGCCGCGCCGGCCGTAATCGCGCTCAGAAACGGACGCGTGCCTGTGCGGCCGCGCGTGACGGCGTACGACGTCGCAAGCACGCCGAGCCCGACCATCAGCAGCAGCGGCACGCGCAACGCCCGGAAATCGAGCCACTCCGCCGCCATGCCGCCGAGCAGCGCGGCGAGCGGCGCGCCGCCCCACAGCAGGCGGACGGCGTTCTCGGCGAACGAGGAATCACCAACGGGCGATGGCGCGCGAACGGCAGCGGATGAAGTCATAGCCCGATCAGTATTCGGGAGCGCCCCGGGCGGGACAAGGCGGCGAAGCTGCGCGAATCGCTCAGCGGGCCGGCCGGATTCGCCCGGCGCCGGCCATGAACGGCGACAGCACCTGCGACACGTCGCACGAACCCTCGGGCTCCCGCCATCGTCCCGCACCGATGCCGTGCTAATACACGATGTTCGCCCACGGGTTGCTGATCGGCGTGCCCGCGTTTTCCAGCTGACCCACCGTGTTGCTCGGCACGATGCTCACGTCTGAATTCACGCCACGAATGCTGTTCCGGATGATCACGTTGTTCGCGGACTCGACGTGGATTGCCAGCCCCAGCGGCGCCGCGGCAAGCCGCTCGACATTGTTCGACTCGATCCGGCTGCCCGAGTTGACGACGTGAATCTGGGCAGTCCAGTTGAGGATCGACGTATTGTCGACGACCAGCACGCGTCCGAGCACGAGTATCCCGTCGAGTGAGTTGCCCGAGGCCGTCGAGTCGCGAATGACGCCGCCGGAGCCATACGCGTTGCCAATCCGGATGCCGTAGCCCCCGTTATTCGTCGCCACGACGCGGCTGACCAGGCTATTCCCGTTCGTACTGATTCCCCCGGTGTTGTTGCTCAACAGCCGCAGGTCTTCGAACGTGCTGTCGACGAAGTCCCCGTTGATGCCGCCGCCGTCCCACAAACGCACGCTGCCGTTGTGAATGCTCACGTTTCGCCTGAGGGCGCCGCCGATGCCGGCGCCCGAGCCACTCACTCCGATCAGCGCGAACCCGTTGAGGTCGAGTGTCACCGCATCGCTAGCGATCTGTATGCCGTCCTTGCCGGACACGCCCGTGATGTTCTCCGCGAGGTAGTAGGAGCCCGGCGCGCTGATCACGATCGGGAAGTCCGCGGCGGTCGCCGGTTGCCAGATTGGCGTGCGCGGCTCCACCAGCGGCAGCGTCGACGCCGGCGGGCCCGGCGGATCGAGCGGGCCGCCGCTCACGACGCCGGCCAACGCCCCGATCAGCGCGATCGCCAGCGCCCCGGCTATGGCCCATCCAGCGCGATCGAGCAGACTGCGTTTCATGGCAGACCTCCAACGAATATGCGCGGAGGCTAGGCGAGGGCTCCGACCCCGGTCAAGAGCCGATGGTCCGCACTTGACGCTGCGCGGCCTGAAGTTGACGCCTGCGTCAGCCGGCGGGCGTGATGCGGCCGATCCCACCCATGAACGGGAGGAGCGGGTCGGGCACATCAATGGAGCCGTCGGGCTGTTGCCCGTTCTCCATGATCGCGATCATCGTACGCGGCAGCGCGAGGCCGGAGCCGTTGAGCGTGTGCACGAACTCCGGCTTGGCGCCGGGCTCGCGCCGGAAGCGGATGTTCGCGCGGCGCGCCTGGAAATCCGTGCAGTTGCTCACCGAGCTGATCTCCAGCCACTCACCCACGCCCGGCGCCCACACTTCGATGTCGTACGTGCGCGCCGCGTTGAAGCCCAGGTCGCCGGTGCAGATGTTGATCACGCGATAGCGAAAGCCGAGCGCGCGGCAGACATCGAGCGCGTCGTCGAGCATCGATTCCAGCTCGGCGGCCGAGTGCTCCGGCTCGCAGAACTTGTACATCTCCACCTTGTCGAACTGGTGGCCGCGCTTGATGCCGCGCACGTCGCGGCCCGCGCTCATCTTCTCGCGCCGGAAGCATGGCGTGTAGGCGACGTAGTGCAGCGGCAGCGCGCCCGCCTCGAGGATTTCGTCGGCGTGGATGTTCGTGAGCGGCACCTCGGCCGTCGGCACGAACCAGAAGTCCTCCTCGGCATCGTGATAGAGGTTGTCGCGGAACTTCGGGAGCTGGCCCGAGTGCCACATCGTCTCTTCCTTCACCATCGCGGGCAGGTACATCTCCGTGTAGCCGTGCTTGTCGATGTGCAGCTCGAGCATGAACGCGATGAGCGCTCGCTGCAGGCGCGCTCCCGCGCCCTTGAGCACGTAGAACCGGCTGCCGGAGAGCTTCGTCCCGCGCTCGAAGTCGATGATGTCGAGCGCCTCGCCCAGCTCGTAGTGCGGCTTGCGCCACGGGTCGCTGTACTCCTCGCCCGACTGCTGCGCGATGCCGTTGTCGTCCTCGCTCGCGCCATACGGCGTCGCCGGGTCCGGGATGTTCGGGATCTCCATTACGAGGGCGTCGAGCCGCTCTTCGGTCTCGCGGAGCGCGGGCGCCAGCTCGTCAATGCGCGCCGAAACGCCCTTCATCTCGTCGATCATCCGCTGGCGCTCGACGGGATCCTTCGCCGCGCCGATCTTCTTGCCGGCGGCGTTCTGCTCGGCGCGCAGGCGCTCCGTCTCCGACAGCAGGTCGCGCCGCCGCACGTCCAGCTCGAGGATGTCGTCGAGCGGGCCCGGCGTCTGCCGGTCGGCGAGCGACTTCCGCACGACGTCCGCGTGGTCGCGAATGAACTGAAGGCTCAGCATGCGTGCAGATTATCGGGTTTCGAGGCTACGGGTTAGCGTTCGAGGCCGCGCGCACCACCGCGATGGCCTGCAACCCCAGCACGCGCACGTCCTCCGGCGCGGCGATATCCACGCCGCACGAGGCGACCGGCAGCGCGTCGTTGCGCCGCAGCTCCGCCTCGCTCACCCAGATGAAGCCGTGATCGCCGTCCGGCTCGGTGTGCGG
>CAYJMJ010000062.1:0-3463 GCA_964371095.1 uncultured Dehalococcoidia bacterium
CGCCGAACGACGACTGCCTGGAGGCTCATGAGCCAGTCCACACTCGCGAAGGCGGTTCGTGGGATCAGAGCAGGCGCGGCTCGCTCACGCTGGGTGAATTGTCGCAGTCAATGTTGAAACGGCGGAAGAGCCGGATAGCCGGGACGAACGGGTGGTAGTGGGTATAGCTTGGAGCACAGACACGCAGCCTTCAGCGTCCGCCCGCAGGGATAGCCGCACGATTGTGCCATCGTGTATGTCTCTACGCCCCGTGCTCGACGAGCTGAATAAACGGATCGAGTCGCGTCAGCGCGGCGACCGCAGCCGCCTTCAGTTCATCAGCGGACATCTTGAGCACTCGTGATCGCGATAGCTCGTAGCTTAAGTGGACACGGCCGCGTCCCGTCAAGTGGTGTAAATCGCTGACATCATCCTCGCTCTGAGAGCCGCGTGTTACACCCCGATGGGTAGACGTTCGGGGTCCTCCTGTTCCTGGAAGGGGAGGGACGGGGGATCGTGCGCGGTGACGAGACGCAGGGACTCGTCCGCGAGATAGCGGCGCCCGACCAGCCACTCGTCGTGTTGTTCGGCGAGCACGGCGCCGACGAGCCTGATCACGGCGGCACGGTTGGGGAAGATGCCGACGACATCGGTGCGGCGGCGGATCTCGAGGTTCAGACGCTCCTGGGGGTTGTTGGAGCGGATCTTCCGCCAGTGCTGCTGCGGGAAGGCAGCGAAGGCGAGGACTTCCTCGGCGGCGTCGGCGGGCAGGGGGGCGGCGTCGGGGAAGCGTGGCGCGAGCTGCTCGACGACACGCGCGTGCTGCGCACGCACGTCTTCCGCCGACGGCTGACCGAAGATGCTGCGCACGACGGTGGCGACGAATGGCTGCGCGCTCTTCGGGACGCGCGTCAGCAGGTTCCGCGCGAAGTGCGTACGACAGCGCTGCCAGGCCGCGCCGGCGAAGACGGCGGCGATGGCGTCCTTGAGGCCCTGGTGGGCATCGGAGATGACGAGCTGCACGCCTCTGAGGCCACGCGCGGCGAGCGACCGCAGGAAGCTGAGCCAGAAGGCGCCGTCCTCCGAAGCGCCGCAGTCGAGGCCAAGCAGTTCACGCTGACCGTGGCCGTTGACCGCGGTGGCGACGACGACGGCGACGTTCACGACGCGCCCGCCCTCACGCACTTTCTGGGTGAGCGCGTCGAGCCAGACGTACACATACGGCCCCTGGTCCAGCGGCCGTTCACGGAAGGCCTGCACCTGCACGTCGAGCGCCTGACAGATGCGCGAGACCTCGCTCTTGGAGATGCCGTCGCAGCCGAGCGCTTGCACGAGGTCTTCGACGCGGCGCGTGGAGACATCTTCGATGTACGCCTGCTGGATGACAGCGAGCAATGCCTGTTCGGAGCGGCGGCGCGGCTCCAGGAAGGCGGGCAGGTACGTGCCTTCCCGCAGCTTGGGGATGCGCAGGTCGATCGTGCCCGCGCGGGTGTCCCAGCGGCGTGGCCGGCTGCCGTTCCGATACGTGACGCGGTCCTCAGACCGCTCGTGCAAGTCGGCGCCGATCCGTTGGCTCACGTCGGCGTCCATGACGGCGTGCAAGACGACCTGCAGCGTCTCGCGCAGGAAGTCGACGTCCGCCCCGTCGGCGTGCTTGCGGATGAGGTCGAGAGCGTCCATGGTAGGGGTGGTCACGGTGATTCCTCCTTCGTGCGAACACTGATCCTGTTTCACACGAGGATGATGCCGTGGCCACCTGCTATCCAGTTGACCGGTTACTTACACCACGTCCTGGGACTCTACTTGCCTCGCGGAGCCGATGACGCTCGCGGGCAACATGTTCCAACTCGGCGCTGGTGTGTGGTTGTACCATCGTCGGCCCGGACGCGAGCACTCTGCCGTCATTCAGAAGTGAGGGGAGGCCGCCGGCCTGCACTGCCTCGCGATCCCCGTGCCTCCAAGTCTGGTAGCCGGCGTCAAGCCGCCCGCGGATGTGCCAAGAGGTCGTTGACTTGCTCGACCGAAAGCGGGCGATCGAAGAGATACCCCCTGCCCGAGATCGCACTCAAGTAGCTCAGCTACGCGTACCCCATACCTCGCTCGGAGGCATGAATGTCAAGTTCAGGAGCGAGACCTTGCAAATGACGCGATTAGTTGTATGATCGCAAAGTTAATTCCCGCGCGCTCGGACCGAAAGCAGGCCCATGCGAATCAGGCTTTGCTTCCTCAAGACGGGGCCGCTTAGAACCGGTGGCGTTCCAGGCGGCCTTCCCGGCGCCTTGGCGGGCCTGATCGTTCTGTGCCTCGGCGCCCTGAGCATGAGCGGTGCGGGGCCGGCGCGAGCCGACACGCCACCTGGCTTCAAGAGCATCGAAGTCGGACTCAATCACACCTGTGCGATCACCACGGCGGACGGCCTGAAGTGCTGGGGGCTGAACAGTTCCGGGCAGCTTGGGACCGGCGACTTCGCCAATAGGTCCATCCCGAAGAATGTCGTCGTACTCGGTTTGGGTGGTACGGAGCAGGTTTCCGCTGGAGGCGCGCACACCTGCGCGGTCGCGGCCAACCGCGTCCGGTGTTGGGGCGACAACACCTGGGGCCAGTTGGGCAATGGACTGTCGGGCCCGAGCGCGGCGAACCCCTATCCACTTCTCGTGACCGACAGCCTCGTCGCCACGCAAGTGTCCGCCGGTCATGACCACACGTGCGTGCTGACGCTCGAGACCGAGGTCTGGTGCTGGGGTCTGAACAACTACGGGCAGGTGGGGAACAACACCAGCGGTAACGCTTGGCTGGGGCCGACTCCGGTCTGCGAGACCGGAACGGGCTTCACGTGCGAAGGCGGACAGCGGCTGTCCGGTGTGAAGAAGGTGGAGGCGGGCGGGCTCCACACGTGCGCGCTCCTCGACGGCGGCGACCTGAAATGCTGGGGCATGAACTACAACGGGCAGCTGGGCATCGGCCCGCGTGCCAATCCGGATGTAGTCCCGACGACCGCTGAGTGCACGAGCGGCACGTCGGACGGTTGCCGCGCCCTGCCGGCGGACGTAACAGGCTTCCCGAATCCCCTCGTGGACGTCGCCGTCGGCGGCGCGGAGACCTGCGCCGTCGATCTGATCAACGACGTCTACTGCTGGGGCTACAACGCACACGGCCAGGCCGGCAACGGCGCGTTCGAACCATCGCCGCCGTACGGCGTGTTCTCGCCGTCATTCGTCGCCGATTTCGTCGACGACATCATCACCGAAGCTGTCACGGGCGACAGCGCCTGCGCGCTCGACGACCTGGGGGGGGTCTGGTGCTGGGGTCTCAACAACCTGGGTGCCGCCGGCACCGGCGCGTTCACGGCGCGCGAAACGGCGCCGCGGCCGGTGGTGGGGCTGTCGGCGGACGTCGTCGATATCGCGGGCGGCGGCACACACAACTGCGCCGTTCTGGCCAGCGGTGGCGCGAAGTGCTGGGGCTACAACCACTTCGGCCAGCT
>CAYJMJ010000062.1:3563-16603 GCA_964371095.1 uncultured Dehalococcoidia bacterium
TGACGTCCCGACTGCGCTCGCCAACTGCCGGTACGCGGGGAACCCGGCCGCGTTCGAGGTCATCGACACCTTCCCGACCGGATGCCCGTGCTTCTTCGACGCGGTGGTAAGTCTACCCGTCTCGGGTGAGAACTGGACGGTCGACGGCCTTCCGGTCCCGCCGCTCGGCGCGGCCTTCGCCGGGCACTGGCAGGTCGCGGTGAAGGAGCCGAGCGGTCGGACGACGACGCTGCCGTTCTCGATTCAGCGCGCGCCCGCAGTGCTGCTGGTGCACGGCTACGGCAGCAGCTGCCAGAAGGGGATGTACGCCGTCGAACCCTGGGTCGAGCAGCACCTCGTCGACTACACCGTCTTCCCCGGATCCGAAGGAGACGTCGCAGATCGCGTCGAATGCTTCAACCCGGGGAGTCCGCTGCCGGGAAACGCCGGCTACGACTGGGAGCTGGGCACCTTCGCGATCAGCGCACAGATGGAGCAGTACGTCGAGGGTCCCGGCGGCTTCCTCGAACGCACGCGGCCCCTCCCCGAAGACAAGATCAACATCATCGCGCACAGCTACGGCGGTGTGAACTCCCGCTACTACATCGAGAAGCGCGGAGGGAGCGCGTACGTCGACAAGCTGATCATGCTCGGCACCCCAAACCTGGGGACGCTCGCGTCCGACGGGGCGATGCTTCTGGACCTGGGCGCCTGTATGTACGCGGGCTTGCTCGCCCCGGAGTGCATCGCTGACCTCGCGGATGGCGTGTGGCAGGACGACCTGGGCGCGCGGGACATGAGCATGGTTTCGCCGATCTTGCCGCAGATCAATACGGGCTGGACGCCGTCCAGCACCGAGTACCGGGTGCTGACCGGCGAGGTCGCGCTGAACGCCGATCCGCCGGCGAGTTGGTCGACGCTGGCGTTCCCCGGCCCGGACGACTGTCTCGTTTCGAGCGCGAGCGCTGCCGGGCCGTTCCCGCCCGCGACGACGTTCGTGTATCAGAACGTGTCGCACAAGGCCGCCTGCCAGGGGCTCCCGGGCGAAGCGGATGACCCACCGAACCCCGCCTGTCAGTCCAACCCGGTGCACACGTTCTGCCAGATCAACCAGTTCCTCGGGATCCCGCTGCAAGAGGCGCCCGCAGGCCCCGGGATCGTGTCCGCGCCCGTACGAAGGAACGCCCTCCTCGTGAATGCTGTCGCGCCGGCGGCCACGGGCGAGTCCGGGATCGCCGACCTCTATTTCGGCACCGCGCAGGCGGCGACGGTGTCGCACCAGGTGTACGTGGAGTCGTCTGCAGGGGGCGTCGCGTTTTCGGCGATATGGCCGGACGCCGACAGCACCCCCGACTTCCAGCTGGCCGTACGGCGGCCGGATAACAGCCTCGTACTCGACACCGACAGCGATGTCTCGCACGGGCCGGCGGCGCCGTTCATGGAAGGGCAACTGGTGGATATCTGGGCGATCGACGCACCACTGGCCGGCTACTGGACGGTGGAGATCACGCCGGTCTCGCCGCTGCCCTCGCCGCAGCCGTTCCTTGCGATGACGGCGATGGTGGATTCGATCGTGCTCAGGGCCGCCGCGGCGCCCGCGCATCCGGCCAGCGGGCAGCCGGTCACGCTGACGGCCGACCTCAGCTCCGTGCCCGCCCTGACGGCCACGGTATCGGCGACTGCGCTAACGTCCGGTGGCGGGCCGGTGCTAGTGTCGCTACAGGACGATGGCGCAGGGCCGGATGTGGCCGGGGGAGACGGGATCTTCACGGCGGAGATCACCTTCTCATCATGCGGACCGCGCGCGGTTTCGTTCACGGCGACCGGAACCAGCGGTGGTGAACCGTTCGAGCGC
This sequence comes from uncultured Dehalococcoidia bacterium, assembly GCA_964371095.1. Classification (GTDB taxonomy): domain Bacteria; phylum Chloroflexota; class Dehalococcoidia; order DSTF01; family JACRBR01; genus CAYJMJ01. Next base: position 5,398 of record CAYJMJ010000062.1, read on the forward strand.
TCGAACGTGACGATCATCGATGTGTGTACTGACTCTGACGCCGACGGACACGACGATGAGACGGAAGTCTCGCTCGGCTCCGATCCGGCGGACGCGGGAAGCACGCCCGAGCACAGTTCGCTGGCGGCCACGTGCACGGACGGTGTGGATAACGACGGCGACAACACGATTGACGGAGCCGACGCGGGCTGCTCGGCCACGCCGACCCCAACGTCCACCCCGACGAACACGGCCATCGCCACAAACACGTCAACGCGCACGCCTACGCCGACCATCACCCCCACGGCAACGCCTATCATCGGGTGTCCGAGCGGCGATGTGGGCGCGCTGCCCCCGGTGGCGATCCAGGCGGGATGGTTTGTCGTAGATTGCACGCTGGACCTGCCTGATGCCTCCTCGGGCGACGGCGCGTGCCGCACCGTTGGAGGCGTCTGTACGTTACGCGCCGCATTCCAGCAGGCGGAGGCCGCATTCGGCCTGAACACGATCGTCCTGCCGGAAGGCGTCTTCGAACTGCAGCGGCTCGCGAACTACAGTGAGTACTGTTGCTTTGGATCGCACGTGGCGTCCGGCGACCTCGACGTGATGAATGGCGGCGACCTGACCATCTACGGGGCGGGTTCGGACAGGACGATCATTGACGGCTCGTACTCACAGGGTGTCGATGTGCCGGGTGAAGGCGTGTCCGGATACCCGAGCGGGATCCTGCAGATTGGCAATCAGAACATCTTGGGCACGGGCATCGACGTCGTGATCGAGGACGTCGGCTTTCGAGACGGCAAGATGGCCGGCATCGTCCTCTATCAGAAGAGAGGGACGACGAACCCGAACACGCTGACGCTGAACCGCGTCTCGATCGCCGACATGGTGTCGGAGGCTTCTCTTGGGCTGTTGAGCGACGCCCATCTCACCGACGTCAGCATCCGCAACGGCAATGCCGGCATCGTGGTGTTCCCGGAGACGCACGTGACGCTCACCCGGGTGCGCATCGACAACAGCGGAAACGACTCGATGCAGATTGGCAGCGGGACCGCGCTGATCCCGGCCCCGCAGGTCGACATCGTCGACAGCACCTTCGACGCCAGCCACCGGAACGGCATGAGCAGCGGTGGCAATGTCACCATCCGCGGCTCGACCATCAGCAACGCGGCCACCCACGCCATCGACAACCAGGGGCTGATGTCCATCACCGACTCCACCATCAGCGGAGGCCGCGGCGTCGGAAACACGGTTCCCACGCGAGGCGCGATCTCCAACTTCGGCGCCGGCGTCCTCAATCTGACGAATGTCACCATGGCCAACAACAGCTCGGGCGCGTCCGCGATCTCAGGCCCGAACACGTATCCGGCAACGGGCGGCATACACAACACCGCCACGGTGAACGTGCGGAACAGCCTGTTTGCGAACAACGTGGACCTCGACAACGTGCCGGGCGACTGCATCGGCACGCTCAACTCGCTCGGCTACAACGTCTTTGAGGGGCCGCAGGGGTGCACGATCGCCGGCGACCAGACGGGCAATGTTCTTGGAGTCGAAGCGCCACTCGATGCTCTCGCGGACAACGGGGGACCGACGTGGACCCACGCGCTCCTTCCGCAAAATCCCGCGATCGCCGGGGCGGATCCCGCCAACTGCCCGCCGACCGACCAGCGCGGCGAACCGCGCCCGCAGGGCGACGGGTGCGATAGCGGCTCCTTCGAATCGGCGCTTACCCGGGACGATGTAGCGGCCGATACGCCTACTCCACCTCCCTCCGCCACGCCGACGCCGACAGCGACCGACACGCCGGCCGCCACCGCCACCGACACGCCGGTGCCGACGGCGACCGACACTGCGCTGCCGGAGACACCGACGTCAACAAGCACGCCGACCGCCTCGGCGACGGCCACGGCGGCTTACACCGCTACAGACACGCCTGTGCCGACGGCGACGAGTACGCCAGGGGCTGTTGACACACCCACCAGCACGCTCACTGCGACGAACACGGCGACGTCGACCGCGACGAACACGCCCGCAACAACGTCGACAACCACGCCGCGGCCGACAAGCACGACCACGCCGGAGCCGCGCAGCTCGGGTGGCGGTGGCGCACAGCCGACGAGGACCTCGACGCCGGTCCATGTGTCGACGGTGGCCGCGGCGACGGTCGTCCCGGTGACGCCCACGCGTGTCAGCCAGCCGCTCGGCGTGATCGTCGCGCCCGACACAGGGTCGGGGCCTGGAGGCGGCTTGCGGGCAGGGCTAATCTGGTTCATCGTGGCGCTCGCTGGCGCAGCCGCGGCGGCGTTCGCGACGGGATCGCTGACGACGCGACGCTAGGCCGCGTTGGCACATACGCTGACACGTCCGCGGGTCAACGTATTTCGTGCCCTGTCTTCCCGTGCGCCTGGTACGTGATCGCGGCACGCGTCCGCGTCGATGCGTCACGTCGCGCGGCCGCGCAGCCGCAGCAGCGCGCTCTTCGTGCCGGCCGGCGTCGGTCTCGAAGAGCGGGCACACCATGACTTCATGGTGTAGGGCAATGCCGCCGCACATAGTGCGCCGAATTGCATCTGAAGTATCATCATGGCATGGCGTGGCGCATCCCGTTCATTCACAGGAAACCGTCGAAACAGCACGACGCGGACGTGCGCGAAGCATCGCGTGATGACGCGCGCATCCGTCTCGGCATGGTGTTGGGCCCCGCGATACAGCGCGTAGGCGAGCACCGCCGTCACCGCCACCGCGATGATTATCACGCTGAGCGTGACGGTGCGTATTGAGGGGCGAAGGGGGATCAAGGTCGCCGACGCCGCTCGCCGACCCGAATGGGTCGGATCCGCACCCGATTTCGGGACCATCGTTCCGCTCAATGTTGCACCGGCGATCTGGTTCGCGACTTCCGGCGTATCGGCGGAGCCATGGCGACCCGCCTGGCGTTCCGCCCGCATGCCGACGCCGTGGTCACCATCACGCGGCGGGCGGCAGCGTGGCGATGACGATCCAGTACTCGCCCAGTACGTCGAGCGCGTGCAGGAACTTGTCGAACTCCACTGGCTTCTGGATGTACGTGTTGGAGCCGAGCGTGTAGCTCCTGACCACATCTTCATCGCGGTCGGACGACGTCAGCATGATCACCGGGATGAACGCGGTCCCGGTGTTCGCACGAATCCGCGACAGCACCTCCATCCCGTTCGCCCTGGGGAGATTCACGTCCAAGAGGATCAGGTCGGGGCGGGGCGTATTCGGGCCGAACGCGCCCTCGCGGAACATGAAGTCCATCGCCTCTTGGCCGTCGCGCACGACGTGCAGGTCATTCGCCACGCGGCTGCGCTCGAGTGCCCGGCGGGTGATGAACACGTCGTCCGGGTTGTCCTCGACCAGCAGGACCTGTGCGGGCTTGATGGTCTTCATGGCGGTTTCTCCTCACGCTCTCCGCGCATGGACTCTGCACTTCCCCGCCGCGCTCAGGCGGTCTCTCGGACGGCCGCTGCCGTTTGCGCCGGTGAGACCGGCAGCTTGAACATGAACGTGCTGCCTTCGCCGGGGCTCGACTCCACCCAGATGCTGCCGCCCAGCGCTTCGACCGCGCGCCTGACGATGGCGAGTCCGGCGCCCGTACCTTCGAACTCCTCGCGACGATGCAAACGCTGGAACACCCCGAAGATCTTCTCGTGGTAGCGCGCGTCGATGCCGATGCCGTTGTCGCGCACGAAGAACACGGCGTCGCCGGAATCCTTCACGTGTGCGCCGATCTCGACGCACGGGGCGGCGCTGCGGTTGAACTTGATGCCGTTGGCTATGAGATTGCCGAAGATCTGCCCGATCCTGCGAGGATCGGCGACGACCTCCGGAAGGCCGGACGCCACCACTACCGTCGCGTTACGCTCGTGCACGGTCACACGCATGCCTTCGACGATGTCGGCGATGACGCGGTCTGCGGAAACGGGCTCGGTCGGCTCCGTTTGGCGGCTGACGCGCGAAATCGTAAGCAGGTCCTCGATGAGGTGCTTCATCCGCGCGCTTGCCTGCGCGAGCCTTCTGAGATGATCCTTCCCGTCCGCGTCGAGCTTGTCGGCGTAGTCTTCCAGCAGGAACTGGCTGAAGGCTTCCAGCGTCCGCAGCGGCTCCTTGAGGTCGTGCGACACACTGTACGTAAACGCCTCCAACTCCGAGTTGCTGCGTGCGAGATCGATTGCAGTCTCACGCACCGTCTGCTCGACACGCTTACGCTCGCTGATGTCGCGCACGATGCCGGTAAAGAGACGCCGATCCGCTAGCAGTACCTCACTCACTGCGAGATCCATGGGGAATGTGGTGCCGTCCTGCCGTCTGCCAACGACCTCGCGCCCGATACCGAGAATGTTCCCGTGGCCGGTCCGGCGATATTCGGCGACGTGGCCGCCGTGTCTTTCGCGATCCGGAGATGGCATCAGCGCGGAGACACTGCACCCGACAATCTCTGATGCTGGATACCCAAAAACACGCTCCGCCGCGGGGTTCAGCGACTCGATATTGCCCTGTTCGTCAATCGTGATGATTGCATCGACGGCCGTCAGCAGGATGGCCTGCGCGCGGGCCTCGCTGTCGCGCAGTGCCTGTTCAGCCCGCTCGGCCTGGCGTGCACGCTCTTCGGCCGCTGCGGTACGCTCCGCGACCTGGCGTTCCAAGGACTCGTTCAGGGCCTGCAACGCCAGTTCCGCTCTCTTCTGTTCCGTCACGTCTCGCGCGATAGCGTGCATCTCGCCATGTTCCGCGCTTGGGCGGCTGTTCCAGAGCAACCAGTGATACGAGCCGTCCTTCGCGAGGTATCGATTGTCGAACGAGATCGCCTCGAGCCCGCGCTGCGCCTGCTTATCCGCTTCCGCAATCGTCCGCTCCAGATCATCCGGATGGACGAAGTGGGACCACGGCTTCGTCGTCATTTCTTCAACGGTCCAGCCGAGCGTCCTCTCCCACGCGGCGTTGACGTACTTGAAATAGCCGTCGAAGCCTGCAATACAAAGCATGTCTATCGACAGCGAAAAGAAGCACTCCAGATCCGCCGCCGCTTGACCGGACCGGTCCATCAGATTGTTCGTTGACACTGCGCGCTCCTTGGTGCCTGGACTTTAGTGAGCTGTCTGCGTCCGCTTGCTCGGGATCGACATCTGCTGACCACCGCTCCAGTTTCTCGTGTTGTCGAACAGCGTGCGCCGTCGTCATGCTGCAAGGCGCTTCACGGTGCGGGGCGTAACGTGGAGCGTGGCAGAGCCCCGACGATGCCACACTCGGCGTTGGATCCCGCTACAGGAATGATCGTCCGCCGCCGACAGCGCCACGCGTCGTGCGCCTATCGCGAGCGGCACATGTGGCTCTCAGATCTGTCACAGGAGCGTCGCACGGGCCTGCTCGCCTGGATATCACAATGCTGTTCCAAATCAATCCTGACCCCGCGCTAATGCCGGCGGCACATCGCTATCACTGTATAGTTGCGGGATACGCAAGCAAACAGCCTGTGCGGACATTCGCCGACAATGCAAGAGCGATCTCGGCCGGAGGGCACCGCGATGATTTCGACGGGCAGTTCAACGCATTCCGCGAATGGACGAATGCCGCCAGGTACGGCCGTCCTCATGGTCGACGATGACCCCGGCGTCCTTGGCGCGATGAGCGAGATGCTCGAGCTGGAGGGGTACGCCGTCACCGCGTGCCTCAACGGCCGCGAAGCGGTTCAATGCTTCGAGACAATACGCCCCAGTATCGTGATTTTGGACATGCGCATGCCGGAGTTGGATGGTCTCGCCACATGCCGCATCGTCCGCGCGAGGTCGAATGTGCCGATCCTGATGCTCACCGCGCTGGACGACCAGTGGGACGCGGCCCATGCACTGGAATCGGGCGCCGACGACTACATCCGCAAGCCAATCGGTGCGAGCGAGTTCGTCGCGCGAGTCCGGGCGGCCCTGCGCCGTCCGGCTCTGGTCGCCGATGCGCCGGAACGGATCACGATCGGCCACATCGTTATTGACGTCGTCGAGCACGAGGTGCGCGTCGACGGCCGGCTGGTCGAGCTGTCGCAGACCGAGCTGAGGCTGCTGACACACCTGGCGGCACGCCAGAACCATGTCCTGACCCACGACGACACGCTCACGACGGTCTGGGGTGCGGGCTACCTGGGCTCACGGCACGTGCTGCGCGTGACGATGAGCCGGCTGCGTCAGAAGCTTGCGCTGAACGATTCCGGAGACGTCAGCATCGACACCGTCGATGGCGTTGGATACCGGCTAGTGGTCCGGGAAGCGGTTACAGAACCGACGCCAGCGCGTCACGAAGCGTGGCCGCTGCAACGGGCTTGACCAGCATCAGCGCGACGCCGGCATCCTGGGCGCGCTCCGCGGCGTCGTGGGGCAAAGACGCGCTGAAGATTACCACCTTGACGCCAGCCAGGAGCTCCCGCGCCGACGCCAGCAGATCCCACCCGGACAGGTCCGGCAGCGCCAGGTCCAACACCATGAGGTCGAAGGGCCCGTCTGCGAGGAGGCTTGCGCAGGCCAACGCGGCCGTGGACGCAACGACGACGATGCCGCCTTCAAGCTCGATTACCGTGCGGACAAAATCGGCGACGTCGTGTTCGTCATCGACGACGAGAAATCTCTTGTTTCTCAAACGCTTGCTGCTTGCGCACCGGATACCGGTAGCTTCGGCAGCAACAGATGAACCTGAAAGGTGCCTTTCCTGACGCGCGCCCAAATGCGGCCCTGGTGCGCTTCCACAATTCCCTTAGAGATGGACAAGCCCAACCCCACTCCTCGAACGTTCGCCTTCATTCCGTGATCCGTCCGATAGAACCGATCGAAGATGCTCGCGACATCGGCCTGGCGGACGCCTGCGCTCTGGTTCTCCACCGTCACCAGCGCCATGTTCGGCTCAGCATGGCGCGCTTCGACGCGGATGGGTGCGCCCGGGCTTCCATACTTGCTGGCGTTGTCGAGCAGATTGTAGAACACCTGGATCATCCGCGACCGATCGACCTCTAGCTGCAACGGCTCTCCAGGAAGACGGATCTCGATAGGCTGGCGGGCGATCGTTTCCGCGTCCTCTACCGCCTCGCGCAGAATCTCCTCGAGGGAATGCGGCTGGCACTCGATATGCAGCATGCCCGCATCAAGCCGCCCCATCGTAACCAGATCGGCGACAAGACGTTCCAACTGCTGCGCTGCGCCATCTGCCGCCTCCAGGCTCCTTATGCGCCGTGCCTCCGTCATCCGGTCGCCGTACTCTAGCACGGTAGTCACGTGGCCGCGAATCACCGCGAGGGGCGTGCGGAGTTCGTGGGAGATGACGTTGAGCAGGTCGGTCTTGGCCTGCTCGCTCCGCTCCGCGGAGAGCTGGCGGATCTCCGCCTCCGCGGCGAGGCGACGCATGGTGGTCTCGACGTGGGACACCACAGCGCCTCCCCGGTCCGTACGGAGCGGTTCAATGTGCATCGCGAACCAGCGGACGCCGCTCGAGGTGTCGACCTTGTACTCGAGGTCGGCGCGCCGGCGGGAGCCGCGCAACACCGCCAGCAATCCGCGTTCCGCCTCATCCGCGGCCGCGTCGCCACAGGTCCCGAGCCCGCCGCGCTCGGCCACGTAATTGGCCCCGAGGAGACAGCGCGTTTCGCCCGCTGGCCTGTCGTCGTGCTCAAAGCGGCGCCAGCCGTCGTTCACCTCGATGATGATCCCGTTGCGGTCGAGTACGCCAATGCGTGCGGAGAGCGACGAGAGGACGGCCCTGCTCAACTCCTCGGACTGGTGGAGGTCGTCCTCGACGCGTTTCTGGTGGGACACGTCCTGCATCGCCCCAAACATCCGCATCGGGCGCCCGTTCCCGCCCCGCACGACGTGGCCGCGGCAAATCACAGTCGCGTACTCGCCTGCCGCTGTACGGAACCGAAATTCGCGCAACCAGACTTGCCCCCTGCCTCGGAAGGCGGAGAGCCAGCTCGCATTGACCGCTTGACGGTCGTCGGGGTGGACGTTGCTCAGCCACCACTCCCGATCGGCCGCCGTCTCGCTGACGTGCCCGAACTGCGCTTGCAGCCCTTCGCTCCACCAGATCCGATCCAATTCCAGATCCCAGTCCCAGATCGCGTCGTTCGAGGCCTGAGCGATGAGATCGCGCATCGACAGCGTTCTTGTATCGGACTCTTCGGCGAGCATCCTCTCAGTCATATCGGCGAGACAGAGGAGGGTGCCATGGGCATCCGCTTCGTCATCCCGCTTCAATGGCTTCGTGACCACCGAGAGCCACGCGCGAGTGCCGTCACTTCGGGAGACATCGAATACAGGGTGTTGCAGATGAAGAGTGCCGAGCGGCAATTCACGCGTCTTGTCGAACAGCGACGTCGACGGCGAGCCAATGAGACGCGACTCGGGTCTTCCGGTCATGCGCTCGGCGCTGGGATTGCACGCCACGATGACGCCGTGCCGATCGAGCACAATGACGCCATCGGGCAGCGTGTCCAGCAGCGCCGTGAACAGACCCGTGATTTCGCCCTCATCCTGAAGACGCTGACTCATGTTTCCCGGACGCCCGCCGGCGACGCGGAGCGAGGACCGTCCGCGAATCGTCGATGCAATTGAGGCAACGGATGGAAACACGCCGGCAGACTTCTGCGGCGCGGGACGCGCAGGGCAAGCGAACGTGTCATGGCCTCTTCCATCGTACGTTTTCAGTGTACACCCATGCGTCAACCCAACCGCACAACCCGCGATCTTATGGTACGCACCTTCCCTCAGGCGGCCTGCGCGAAGGGCATTGCCGACATCGAGAGCAGGTACTGGTACTCCTCGATCACGCGAGACAGCACGCGGACCAGACTGGCCGTCGGGTTCACCGCCAGCGTCTTGCCATCGTCGCGCTCGCGCTGTCGCATAGCGCGAATGGACGATCGATAGAGCGACAGCATCGCCTGCGAGCTCATGCCGCGCGTCACGAACGCTGCCACCAGCCCCTCCTCCTCCTTCTGCGTGGGGCCATAGAAGGCGTGCTCGCCCAGTTCCAGGTACCGGCACAGCATCTCCCGTAGGTGCGTCACGTCGTCTTCGTCTTCGTCTTCATCGGTCGAGACCGGCGTCATCTTCCGGTAGCCGTGGTTCTCGACGTCGTAAAGGATCAACCAGTCGGCCTCGGCTTCGGCGATGTCTAGCCGATCTGCGCCTTGCTCCATCATGCGCGACATCTGCGACGTCCGCGCGGCGATACTCGCGCGCAGAGCCGCCTGCAGCGAGGTTACGATGCCGGAGGTGAGCAGTTCGTCCTTGCAGATGTAGTCGGCGGCGCCCAGCTTCATCGCCGCGACGGCGGTCCGCTCGTCGCCGAGGCCGGTCATGACGATGACCTTCGTCTGCGGACTTACCTTCGTGATCCGCTCCAGCACGCGCAGACCATTCATGCCCGGCAGCCCGAAGTCGCAGAGCATGACATCGCTCGGGTCCGCGGCCGAGCGAGCGATGGCGTCCTCTCCCGTGCCTACGACGGACATCCGCCTGATGCCGAAGTTCTGCAGCACCCGCGTGACCACGCGCGCGTCGTCCGGGTTGTCCTCGACGACCAGCACGGACGCGTCCTTCGGGTTGAGCGACTCCCACTTTGATGCGCGCATGTCTTGGCTCCTTCTCCCACGTGAGGTTCGGCGCGGCACGATCGCTTCGTGCCCACCAGTGAATGGGTCGTCAACAGCGGTCGTGCGACGCATAGGGCGGCGTCTCAGCTCGATCACACTGGCATATCAGCTCCGATCCCGCTCTTTGGGGGACACCGTCGTACTCGGCAGCTCAGCCCGGATGATGACGATGCTCTGTACGACGGTCAGGGTCGATGCGGTCGCGGGCTCGCGTGGCGGCGACCACCAGATGCCAAGGAGAACCAGGATGTCAAGAGCAGCAATAGCGACGCGGCCGGTGAAGTACGTCCCCGAGCGACCGAGCCGCACACCGGTGCCATCGACATTAGTCGGACCACGCTCGGGAACATACGGCGAGCCATTCGGCGTACTCCTCATCGAAGACAACGACGACGAGGTCGTGGTGATCCAGCACACGCTGAAGCGCGCGGGACTGACCGACGATCCGCACGTTGTGCGGGATGGGCGTGCCGCGCTCGACGTTCTGCTGGGGCCGAATAACTCCGCGGTGGCGGCGCCCCCGTTTACCCACGTGCCGGACGTGATCCTGCTCGACCTGGGCCTGCCGAAGCTCTCGGGCCTCATCGTGTTACGGCGAATCAAAGAAGATGCCCGTGTCTCCGATGTCCCCGTCGTCGTGCTCTCCGGCGCGGACGACGAAGGGATGGCGCAGACGTGCATGAACCTTGGCGCGAACATGTACATCGTCAAGCCGATTTCCTACGTGCACGTGATGAACATCATCGTCGCCGTGGAGAAGCACTGGCTCGCCGTGGAGAACTTCCACAGGTTCGACGTCCAGTGGAGAGAACGGATCGCCGCCAGCGATGCATGTCTGTGACGGCCCTGACACCTTCCTGTGACACCAGGGCCGTGAGGGCGGGCGCAAACGGCACGAGGATGTTCACAGAGAGCCCCGAGGATGCCGTTCTCGAGGGACTCGCCCGGAGCGGGATGCGTAGCGATTCCGCTCCAGGAAGATATCGCCGGTGCCGATTGCGTGGCCGCGCGCCCCCCTCGCGGCGAACACGTACCGGTCCGAGCGCACCGGAGGAGGCACGAGCAGATGAGCGGTCCGGGCCCGCCAGGAAGCCCGCCCTGCTCGTGCCTCCGCTCCGCCTCTGGTCCTGGCCCGGAATCCTGATCCAGCCCGACTCCAACGTCTCCGGCAGGCTCGGCGCCGACAAGGCGGCGCGCGGATGACAAGGAAGGCGTCAACGGAGGAGCAGATCAAGTTCGCCCGACGTCATACGGAGGCCGGCGCACACACGACGCGAATATAGTGTGCCCTTCCGGGGGGCTGCGGCGCAGCCGACGAGATCATTAGCCCTTTGATCGCCCAGCCAACACGATCTCGCCTTCGGTCAGCCGATGCGCGGTTAGACAGCCATCAAACCGCACCAGAACCCACTCCGGCCAAGCGATGCGGCGCGGATCGAGGACGGTGCCCACGTCGCCATGCATCGCGTGGGCGCGCATGTGCTGCCGGGAAGCATTGAAGGGTTGGTCCTTTCGCAGCGTGACCCGACTGCCTGGCACGATGCCCCGCGACTTGGATCGGTTGGATTCGCTCAC
>CAYJMJ010000063.1:0-16519 GCA_964371095.1 uncultured Dehalococcoidia bacterium
CATGGCAATCCGCTCCGAAGAGATTTCGAGCATCATCAAGCAGCAGATCCAGCAGTTCGGCGCCGAGGTGCAGACGGTCAACGTCGGCACGGTCGTCGAGGCCGGCGACGGCATCGCGCGCGTGCACGGGCTGTCGAACGTGGCGTCGAGCGAGCTGGTGGAGTTCTCGGGCGGCGTCATGGGTCTCGCGCTGAACCTTGAAGAGGACAGCGTCGGCGTGATGGTGCTCGGCGCCTACGACGCGATCAAGGAAGGCGACGAGGTGCGCGCCACCGGCCGCATCGTCGAGGTGCCGGTCGGCGATGCCATGCTCGGCCGCGTCGTCAATGCGCTGGGCGAGCCGATCGACGGCAAGGGCCCGATCAATACGACCCGCGCGCGCCCGGTCGAGCGCATCGCTCCCGACGTGACGACGCGCAAGTCGGTCGACACGCCCGTGCAGACGGGCATCAAGGCCATCGACGGCATGATCCCGATCGGCCGTGGCCAGCGCGAGCTGATCATCGGCGACCGCGGCACGGGCAAGAGCGCGATCGCGATCGACGCCATCATCAACCAGAAGGGCGGCGACCTGCTCTGCATCTACGTCGGCGTCGGCCAGAAGTCGGCGAAGATGGCGCAGACGATGGCGACGCTGGAGAAGTTCGGCGCGCTCGAGCACACGGTCATCGTCTCGGCGACGGCGGCCGAGTCCGCCGCGCTGCAGTACCTGGCGCCTTACGCCGGCTGCGCGATGGCCGAGGAGTGGATGGAGCAGGGCAAGGACGTCCTCATCGTCTACGACGACCTGTCGAAGCACGCCTGGGCCTACCGGCAGGTGTCGCTGCTGCTCCGCCGCCCGCCGGGCCGCGAGGCGTACCCCGGCGACGTGTTCTACCTGCACAGCCGCCTCCTCGAGCGCTCGGCCAAGGTGAACGAGGAGAATGGCGGCGGCTCGATCACGGCGCTGCCGATCATCGAGACGCAGGCGAACGACGTGTCGGCCTACATCCCGACGAACGTCATCTCGATCACCGACGGCCAGATCTTCCTGGAGAACGACCTGTTCAACGCCGGTATCCGGCCCGCCATCAACGCCGGCATCTCGGTGTCGCGCGTCGGCACGGCGGCGCAGCGCAAAGCGATGAAGCAGGTGGCCGGCCAGCTGCGCATCGACATGGCGCAGTATCGGGAGTTGCAGGCGTTCGCCCAGTTCGGCACGAGCGACCTCGACGCATCGACGCGCCGGCAGCTCGAGCGCGGCCAGCGTGCGCAGGAGATCCTGAAGCAGCCCCAGTACCAGCCGCTCTCGATGGCGGAGCAGGTCGAGATGTTCTGGGCGCTCAACAACGGTTTCCTGGACGACGTGCCCGTCGAGAAGGTGCAGGCGTTCGAGAACGCGTTTCACAAGTTCATGGAGAGCAACAAGCCGGAGCTGACCGCGAAGATCATGGACGAGAAGACGATCTCGGACGACATCACGGGTCTCCTGAAGTCGGCGTTGACCGACTTCAAGAACACGGTGCCGTACTAGACGTTGGAAGTTGGAAGTTGGAAGTTAGAGGTGGGGGGCGCGTAGGGGTGCAGCCTGCCGCGCCCGCGACCGGTAGAAGTAGCGAAGGAGCTTTAGCTCCGCCCGGCGCGGAAGCGCCGCAATGCAGCGAGGACGACGAACCGTAGGGACAGGTCTTCAGGCCGGTCCGCCAGGGACGACGGGAACGAATGGCGACCATACGACAGATCAGGCGGCGCGTGCGCTCGGTCACCTCCATCGCGAAGGTGACGAAGGCGATGGAGCTTGTCGCCGGCTCGAAGATGCGGCGCTCGCAGGTGCGCGCGCTGCAGGCTCGCCCGTACGCCGAGAAGATGATGGAGCTGCTCGGCGACCTGGCGAAGCAGCGCGGCGAGGACGAGGAGACGCACCCGTTCCTGACGGTGCGCCCGGCGAAGAACACGCTCGTCCTCTACCTCGGCCCGAACCGCGGGCTCGCCGGCGGTCTGCCCTCGAACATGAATCGCCGTGCCGCCTCGTTCGCGCTCGAGCAGGAGACGCCGGTGAGCTTCGTGACCGTGGGCAAGAAGGGGCGCGACTTCATCGTGCGGACCGGAACGCCGCTCGTCGCCGAGTTCACGATGCCGGACTACCCGGAGCAGCTCGACACGCTGCCCGTCACGCGCATCATCGTCGAGGAGTACGAGGCGGAGCGCGCCGATCGCGTGTTCCTGCTGTACCCGCGCTTCGTCAACACGGCCGTGCAGGTGCCGACCATACGCCAGCTCCTGCCGATCGAGCCGGAACAGATCGCGGACATCACGCCCGAGGACGTCGACTACCTGTACGAGCCGAGCCCCCAGGGAGTGTTCGCCGAACTGCTGCCGCGCTACATCGAGATGACGGTGTACCAGTCGATCCTGGAGTCGGAGGCGAGCGAACTGTCGGCACGCATGGTCGCCATGCGCAACGCGACCGACGCGGCGAACGACATGATCCAGACGCTCACGCTCATCTACAACAAGGTGAGGCAGGAGCAGATCACCAAGGAACTGCTCGACATCGTCGGTGGTGTCGAAGCGATGAACGCCTGATACGGGGCGGAGGCAACATATGGCAACGAACGTCGCAACCCGGGGCAGGGTATCGCAGGTGATCGGGACGGTCGTGGACGTCGAGTTCCCGTCCGGCGATCTGCCGTCCCTGTTCAACGCCGTCGAGATCACCACCGATAGCGGCACGATCGTCGCCGAGGTCGAGCAGCACCTGGGAAACAACTGGGTGCGCTGCCTGGCGATGAACTCGACCGACGGACTGCGCCGCGGCGCCGTCGTCGTCGATACCGGCGCGCCGATCTCGGTGCCGGTCGGGCCGAAGACGCTGGGCCGCCTCTTCAACGTGCTCGGCGAGCCGCTCGACAAGCGCGGCGACGTCGGTCAGGAGAGCGTCGCCTCGATCCACCGCAAGCCGCCGACGTTCGAGGAGCAGGAGACGCAGGTCCAGGTGCTCGAGACGGGCATCAAGGTCGTCGACCTGATCGCGCCGCTGGTGCGCGGCGGCAAAGTCGGCCTGTTCGGAGGCGCCGGCGTCGGCAAGACCGTGCTCATCAAGGAGTTGATCCGCAACATCGCGGCGGAGCACTCCGGCATCTCCGTCTTCACCGGCGTGGGCGAGCGCTCCCGCGAGGGCAACGACCTCTGGGTCGAGATGGAAGAGTCGGGCGTGCTCGACAAGACGGTGCTCGTCTTCGGCCAGATGAACGAGCCGCCCGGCGTGCGCCTCCGCGTCGCCCTCACCGGCCTGACGATGGCGGAGTACTTCCGCGACGAGTCCGGCCAGGACGTGCTGCTCTTCATCGACAACATCTACCGCTACACGCTGGCCGGAATGGAAGTGTCGGCGCTCCTCGGCCGCATGCCGTCGGCCGTGGGCTACCAGCCGACGCTGGCCACGGAGATGGGTGAGCTGGAAGAGCGGATCACGACGACGAAGAAGGGGTCCATCACGTCGTTCCAGGCGATCTACGTGCCGGCCGACGACTACACCGACCCGGGCGTCGCGACGACGTTCGGCCACCTCGACGCCGTCGTCGCGCTCGACCGCGGCATCTTCGAGAAGGCGATCTACCCGGCGATGGACCCGCTGTCGTCGTCGTCGCGCATCCTCGATCCGAACATCGTGGGGCAGGAGCACTTCGACGTCGCGCGCGGCGTGCAGCGGGTGCTGCAGCGGTACAAGGACCTGCAGGACATCATCGCCATCCTCGGCGTCGAGGAGCTTTCGGACGAGGACAAGCAGACCGTGGCACGGGCGCGGCGCGTGGAACGGTTCCTCGGCCAGGCCATGTACATGGGCGAGGTGTTCACGGGCATCCCGGGGCAGTACGTGCCGCTGCGGGAGAACGTGCGCGGCTTCAAGGAGATCCTCGAAGGCAAGCACGACAGCCTGCCGGAGCAGGCGTTCGTCAACGTCGGTACCATCGACCAGGCCATCGAAAAGGCCCAGAAGATGGCGTCGGAAGGATAGGCGCCTGGAGGTTGGAGGTTGGAGGTTAGTGTGCCTGCGTCCAGCCTCACAGTTTCGGATTCGCGATCTTAGGTTCTAGGTTCTAGGCATCAGGTTCTAACGTTATGCCGCTCTCAGTAGAAATCGTCACGATCGAACGCAAGGTGCTCAGCGAAGAGGGTATCGATGAAGTGATCGCGCCCGGCATCGAGGGTGAGCTGGCGGTGCTGCCGCGGCACGCCGCGTTCATGACGATGCTGCGGCCGGGCGAGTTGATCCTCAAGAAGGGCGGCGAGGAGATCCCGTTCGCGGTGACCGGCGGGTTCTTCGAGGTGCTGCGCGACAAGGTGATCGTCCTGGCCGATGCCGCCGAGCGCGCGGAAGAGATCGACGTGCAACGCGCCGAGCAGGCGCGCGAGAGGGCGCGCCTCGCCCTCGAACGGCGTGAAAGCACCGAGGACCTGGCGATGGCGGCGGCCGCGCTTCAGCGTGCGATGATCCGCCTCCGCGTCGCCGAGCAGCGGCGCCGCCGCACCAGCGCGATTCGCCGCTGACCGCGTCGCGCGCCGTCGTGCCGGACGCGCACGCGTGGTTGCGCGCTATTCCTCGTACGGTATCGCCATGGCGGGCGCGGGCTGCCCGAAGCGGGTCCACAGCTTCAGCGCTTCGCGGAGCGCGGTCATCTGCTCCGCGTCACAGTCGAAGCCGTCGAGCAGGCAGCGGTCGAGGTGGTACTCCATCAGGCGCGCGCCGACCTGGTCGAGCGCGCTGCGCGTGGCCATCGTCTGCGTGAGCATGTCCTCGCACTCGCGCCCCTCCTCCAGCATCTTCTGAATGCCGCGGATCTGCCCCTCGATGCGGCGCAGGCGGGTGGCGATATCCTCGCCGAGCGGCTTCGCGACCATGGCTCCTCCCCTTGGGGCGATTTGCGCTGTATATTTTCTTGCGCGAACCCTTGACATACCCCTCGGGGGTATATTATCCTGACTCCAGATCAGATGTCAATCGGCCCGCGCCGGTTGAGCGAGTACGAAGAGGAGATGCCGAACATGGCCAAGCCGTTTGAAGTAACCGATGCCAGCTTCGACACCGAAGTCATCAAGTCGGACACGCCGGTGCTCGTCGATTTCTGGGCGCCGTGGTGCGGACCCTGCCGCATGGTCGCGCCGATCGTCGATGAGCTGTCGGACGAGTACGACGGCAAGGTCAAGTTCGTCAAGCTGAACACCGACGACAACGTGAAGACCGCTGCCCAGTACCAGATCCGCAGCATCCCGACGCTGCTCGTCTTCAAGGGCGGCGAGCCTGTCGGCCAGATCATCGGCTTCCGGCCGAAGAGCGACCTCAAGAAGAAGCTCGACACCGTCCTCTAGATCAACCGGCGACACGCCGCCCGCCCAATCGAGCGGGCGGCGTGTCGTTCGAGGCCTGCCTCCATGTCCGATTTCGCGAACCTCACCGACTACGACGTCGTCATCATCGGCGCCGGTCCCGCGGGACTTGCCGCCGGGCTGTACGCGGCACGCGCCCGCCGCCGCGCCATGGTGATCGAGCGCAAGGTCACGGGCGGCCAGATCGCGCTGACGTCCGAGGTCGAGAACTACCCTGGCATCGAGAGCGTCAACGGATTCGAGCTGGCGCAGGCGATGCATCGCCAGGCCGAGAAGCATGGCGTGGAGACGGCGTACGCCGACGTCACCGCCATCGACCAGGACGGCCAGTATCACGTTGTTCGCACGTCCGAAGGCGCGTACCGCGCGCGCACCGTGATCGTCACGGGCGGCGCGGACTACGACCGCCTGGGCGTGCCGGGCGAGGAGCGCCTGACCGGCTTCGGCGTGTCGTACTGCGCGACGTGCGATGCGGCGTTCTTCAAGGACCAGACCGTCGCCGTCGTCGGGGGCGGTGACGCGGCCATGGATGAGGCCCTGTTCGTGGCGCGGTACGCGAGCAAGGTGTACGTCGTCCACCGGCGCGACACGCTTCGGGCCAGCGCCATCCTGCAGGAGCGCGCATTCGCCGAGCCGAAGCTGGAGTTCGTGTGGAACACAGTCGTCGAGGAGATCCTGGGCGACGGGGCGGTCACCGGACTCCGCCTCCGGGACACGAAATCGGGCGCGGCGTCCGAGCTGGCCGTCGCCGGGGTGTTCATTTTCATCGGCATGACGCCGAACAGCGGCTACCTGCGCGGCAAGGTCAAGATGGACGCCGGCGGGCATGTCATCGTGAACGAATGGATGGAGACGGAGGTCCCGGGCCTGTATGCGGCCGGCGACATCCGCGCGAACTCGGCACGCCAGGCAGTGACCGCGGCCGGGGACGGCGCGACCGCGGCGATCCGAGCGGATCATTACATAACGAACGTATTCGGGCGCCGAGCCGCGCTGTCGCCCGCGCCGACCGCCTGAGGCATTCGCCCGGGCGTAACACCTCTTCCCCTTTCCCGCCTCGATTCGCTGCCGTCCGTGCCGATACTCCTCCGGAGGGACTGCCGTGGACACGCAGAGCGCAGATCTCGGCGAGGCTGAAGGCCGCCTGCTGTACCTGGCGGAACATCTGGCGGAACTGCACGCCTCGCTGGACATCCGATGGCTGGCCGGGCGCTTCGAGTTCCTGGGCGAGAAGGTGCTTGGCGCCACGCTCACGCTGCTCGCGCTGCCCGATGAGCGCGGAGCCTTTCGCGCCGCCGCCAGCGCGTCGCCGCGGCCGGCGTCGGCGCACGACGCGCGGGCCGCGCTCGGCATTGACGCGCTCGCGCGCAATACGGCCGCCGCGAAGGCGTTCGTGGCCGCCGAGACGGCCGGCCGCCCGGTGGTGGTGCGCCTCGCCGAGCTGTTTCCGGAGGGGGAGGGCGCAGCCGCCGGCGGCGAGGCGATCGTCGCGCCGCTCCTGTGCGATCGTGAATTCCTCGGTGTGGGACTCTTTGTCGTGGACGCGTCGCCGCTCGCCGAACAGATTGCGGCGGTGCTGGCGAGCAACGCGGCCGTCGCGATCGCGCAGATCCGCGAGCGCGAGGACGCGCGCCGGCTGCACTCCGTGGACGCGCGGCTGTGGGTGCCGGACGAGCACTTCCTGCTCGAGCAGTTCCAGCGCGAAGTGAACCGCGCGCGCCGCTATGGCCGCGAAGTCGGTCTCGCGTTGCTGCGCCTGGACAACGAGGCGGAAGTGCGCGCGCGCTTTGGCGACTTCTTCACCGACCATCTCTTGCGGCGTATCGGCAGCCAGCTCCTCGCCTCGGTGCGCGACTCCGACGTGCTGGGCGCGCTCGACGGCGCGTACGCCGTGATCCACGCCGAGACGTCGCAGGCCGGGACGCAGCTCTCGGCCGAGCGCCTCCGCGATGCGGCGGTGGAGATGGTGCGGCAGCGCTTCCCGGAGGCGCCGGAGGCGCGGATCTCGGTGCGAGTCGCGTCGTATCCCGCGACGGCCGGCAGCGTCGAAGAACTCGTCGCCTGCCTGACCGCCGCTGCCGCCGACGAGGCTGCCGCCTGACGGCACCGTCCTGATGGGGTGCCGTGCCGGCGCCGGTGGGCAGACGGTGAACGCGCCAGGACAGAAGAAAAGAGGGAGCCCGCGCGGGCTCCCTCTTCTGCAGTGGCGCTGAAACGGGTTGGTTATCTTAGTCCCGCTCCGCCACGAAGCCCTTCGGCAGCGGTGGCTCGGCGGGCTCGACGGTTTCCTCCAGAACGAGTGCCGGCGGGTCGTCGTCTTCCGCGAGAAGATCCTCGGGAGACGGCTCGTCGATCTCGGGCAGCTCCTCCTCCTCGTCGTCGACGAGCGCAACATCCTCCTCGGGCTCGTCGAGCGGCAGGGCGCCGAGCAGGCCGGCGATCTCCTCGTCGTCGACGAACAGCTCGTCGCCTTCCTCGAGCTCCAGCGATTCCGGCAGCGGGATCTCCTTGACCGGCGGGGGCGGCAGGTTGATCGGCGTTCGTGCCGGAATCAGCTTGCCGATGATCACGTTCTCCTTGAGGCCCATCAGGTGGTCGGTCTGGCCGCTGATCGCCGCCTCGGTGAGGACGCGCGTCGTCTCCTGGAAGGAGGCCGCGGCCAGGAAGCTGCTGGTGCTCAGCGATGCCTTCGTGACGCCGAGGAGCACGGGCACGGCGGTCGCCGGCTCGCCGCCCTCGGCGAGCACGCGGGAGTTGATCTCTTCGTACTCGAAGCGGTCGACGATGTCGTTCGGCAACAGGCCGGTGTCGCCCGGTGCGTCCACCCGCACCTTGCGCAGCATCTGCCGCACGATGACCTCGATGTGCTTGTCGTTGATGGTCACACCCTGCGAGCGGTAGACCTTCTGCACTTCTTCGACCAGGTAGAGCTGCACCGACTCCGGGCCCATGATGCGCAGGATGTCCTGCGGGTTCAGCGAGCCCTCGGTGAGCTGCTGGCCCGCCTGTACCGGGTCGCCGTTCTCGATGCGCAGTCGCGCCGCGGCCGGCACCGGGTACTCGCGCTCCTCTTTCTCTTCGTACACGACGGAGATGCGATCCTTGCCGGTCACGACGACGCGCCCGCCGATGCGAGCGACGACGTCGCCCTCGAGCACCTCCGGCGCTTCCTCGACCTTGGCCTTCTTGGTGCGCGCCTTTGGTTTCTTGGCGCCCTCCTCGGCCACGACTTCGGCATCCGCCTTCGCCGCCGCCAGCTGGGGCAACCGCGCGAGGATCGTGCCCTGCTCGATCACATCGTCCTTCTTCACGAGCAACTTCGCGCCCTTCGGCACCTCGTACTCGTCGCTGTACAACTCCATGTTCTTGATGCGGACGCGGCGCGCGTCGCCTTCGCGGACGACTTCGCCGATGCCGTCGATCTCGGAGATCAGCGCCTGCCCCTTCGGCACGCGCGCCTCGAAGAGTTCTTCGACGCGGGGGAGACCGCTCGTGATGTCGACGCCGCTCGCCACACCGCCGGTGTGGAACGTGCGCATCGTCAGCTGTGTTCCCGGCTCACCGATCGACTGCGCCGCGACGATGCCGACCGCCTCGCCGATCGTGACGAGCGACCCGCGCGCCGGGCTGCGTCCGTAGCAGTACCGGCAGAGGCCGCGCTTCGCCTGGCAGGTGAGCGGCGACCGCACGTAGACACGCTCGAGGCCCAGCTGTTCGAGCCGCGCCGTCTTCGCGTCGTCGATCTCCTCGTTGAACGCGGCGAGCATCTCGCCGGTCTCCGGGTCTTCCAGGTCCATCGCCGAGTACCGGCCGACGATGCGCTCGCCGAACGTCTCCAGCACGCCCGCCTCCGGCTGGTCGAGCCAGACGCCCATGCGGGTGCCGCAGTCCTCCTCCAGGATGATCACGTCCTGGGAGACGTCGATGAGACGCCGCGTCAGGTAGCCGGAGTCGGCGGTGCGGAGCGCGGTGTCCGCGAGGCCCTTGCGCGCGCCGTGCGTGGAGATGAAGTACTCCAGCACGGTGAGCCCCTCGCGGAAGCTCGATCGGATCGGCAGGTCGATGATGCGCCCGGACGGGTCGGTCATCAGTCCGCGCATGCCGGCCATCTGGGTGATCTGGCTGATGTTACCCTTGGCCCCCGAGGTCGCCATGATGTAGACGGAGCCGTAGCGGTCGAGTTGATCCTGGATGGTCTTCTTGACGTCCTCCGTGGTGCGGCTCCACACCTCGACAGTCGCGTCGTAGCGCTCCTGCTCGGTGATGAGGCCCATCTCGTACTCGCCGTCGATCTCCTTGATGTTGTCTTCGGCTTTCTTGATGAGGCCGGCCTTCTCCGCGGGCACGCGCAGGTCGTTGACGGCGATCGTGATGCCGGAGTTCGTCGCGTACTCGAAGCCGATGTGCTTGATGTTGTCGACGACCTCGGCGGTCTCCTCGTTGCCGAGCACGTCATAGCAGCGCGCCACGACCGTCTTCAGCATCTTGCGGTCCATCTTCTCATTGATGAAGTCGATGCCGCCGGTCACGGCCGCGCCCACGCCGGGCGGCAGGATCTCGTCGAAGATCAGCCGGCCGACCGTCGTCTCGACGATCTCCGTGCGGCCGCGCTGCGCAGGCTGCTCGGACTCGAAGCTCTCCGTCACGGCGACGGCCACGCCGCCCCCGTCCGCCTCGCCGGCCGCCAGCGCTGGCACGGCTTCCTGTCGCACGGGCCGCCGGGGCTTCTCATACGGAATGCGTACGCGGATCCGCGCTTGCAGATCCACGGCGCCCATGTCGTGCGCTATGCGCGCCTCCTCCGGGCTCCCGAACAGGCCCTGCGTTGGAACGCCGTTCTTACCCAGGCGGTAGGCGCCGCGGCCGTTCGGCTTGTCCATCGTCAGGTAATAGCAGCCGAGCACCATGTCCAGCGTCGGCGCGATGATCGGCTCGCCCGAGCCCGGCGACAGCAGGTTGTGGGTCGAGAGCATGATCTGCCGCGCCTCGGCCACCGCCTCGCGCGAGAGAGGCACGTGCACGGCCATCTGGTCGCCGTCGAAGTCGGCGTTGAACGCCGTGCAGACGAGCGGGTGGATCTGGATGGCGCTTCCTTCGATCAGCACCGGCTCGAACGCCTGGATGCCCAGGCGGTGGAGCGTGGGCGCGCGGTTGAGTAGCACAGGCCGCGTGTGGATGACCTCGTCGAGCACGTCCCACACTTCCGGCCGCGCCCGCTCGACGATGCGTTTGGCGCTCTTGATGTTGTGCGCGATGCCGCGCGAGACGAGCGCGTGCATGACGAACGGCTTGAACAGCTCGAGCGCCATGCGCTTCGGCAGGCCGCACTGGTGCAGCTTCAACTCGGGGCCGACGACGATGACCGAGCGGCCGGAGTAGTCGACGCGCTTGCCGAGCAGGTTCTGCCGGAAGCGTCCCTGCTTGCCCTTGAGCATGTCGCTCAGACTCTTCAGCTTGTGGTTGCCGGAGCCCGCGACGGCGCGCCCGCGGCGGCCGTTATCGATCAGCGAGTCGACGGCCTCCTGCAGCATGCGCTTCTCGTTGCGGATGATGATCTCCGGCGCGCCCAGCTCCAGCAGCCGCTTGAGGCGGTTGTTGCGGTTGATCACGCGCCGGTACAGGTCGTTGAGGTCGCTCGTCGCGAACCGGCCGCCATCGAGCTGGACCATCGGCCGCAGCTCCGGCGGCATGACGGGCAGCACGGTGAACACCATCCACGACGGGTGGTTGCCCGAGCGACGCAGCGACTCGACCACCTTCAGCCGCTTGGTGGCCTTCTTGCGCCGCTGGCCGGAGGTCGAGTGGATCTCGATCTGCATCTTCTCGCGCAGCTTCTCGACGTCGACGCGCTCGAGGATCTTGAGGATCGCCTCGGCGCCCATGCCCGCCTCGAAGACGTTGCCGTAGCGCTCCTGCATCTCCTTGAAGCGCGCCTCGGTCAGGAGCACCATCTTGTCGTTCTCGGCCGGGTCGACCAGTTCCTCCAGCTCCTGGATGCGGTCCTGGAACTCGGCGTAGACGGCTTCGCGCTCGCCGCCGGCGCGCTCCTGGAGCGGCTTCAACTCGTCGAGGATCACCTTGCGCTTCTGGTCGGCGCTGGCGTCCGCCATGAGGGCGATGTCGTCGCGCCGCTTGGCGTACGTCTCCTCGAGCGCCGCCACGCGCTCCTGGGCCACCTTCTTCAGGCCCTTGACGATGCTGTCCTCGATCACGGTGCCGCGCTCGACGATCAGCGCGTCGCCCAGGCGGTAGCCCTTGCGCGCGGATTTGCCGACGAGTTCCTTCAGCTCCGCCTGGTATTCGACGGCCTGCTGCATGATCGCGTCGGTCTGCTCCTGCCGCTCCTCTTCGAGCTGCGCGAGTTTGGCCGTGCGGTCCCGCTCGATCTCCTTCTCCGCGTCGTCGAGCTGCTGCTGCAACTCGGCGACCCGGTCCGCGTACTGCTTCTCGCGGCGCACCGCCTCGCGCTCCATCTCCTCCTGCAGGTGCTCGAGGGCGCGCTTCTTCGCGTGCTCGTCCACGGACGTGACGATGAACTGCGCGAAGTAGAGGACGCGCTCCAGCGAGCGCGGCGAGATGTCGAGCAGGAGTCCGATGCGGCTCGGCGTGCCCTTCACGAACCAGATGTGACTGACGGGCGAAGCCAGCTCAATGTGCCCCATGCGCTCGCGGCGCACCTTCGAGCGTGCCACCTCGACGCCGCACTTGTCGCAGACGATGCCCTTGTAGCGGACGCGCTTGTACTTGCCGCAGTAGCACTCGAAGTCCTTCGTCGGACCGAAGATCTTCTCGCAGAAGAGCCCGTCCTTCTCCGGCTTCAGCGTGCGGTAGTTGATCGTCTCAGGCTTCGTGACCTCCCCGTATGACCACGACCGGATCTGCTCCGGCGAAGCCAGCGAAATGCGGACCGCGTTGAAGTCGTTTACCTCAAGCACTGAGCTTATCCTCGCTCTCAAACCCCGAGAGATTGATGCCGAGCTCCGGCATGGCCTCTCCTGTATCCACGAACTCGACCGATTCTTCGTCCTCGTTCAGCACTTCCACCGAGAGCCCGAGGCTCTGAAGCTCCTTCACGAGCACCTTGAACGATTCCGGCACGCCCGGCTCCAGCACGTCCTCGCCCTTGACGATGGACTCGTAGGCCTTCACGCGGCCGACGATGTCGTCCGACTTCACGGTCAGCAATTCCTGCAAGATGTGCGCGGCGCCGTACGCTTCGAGCGCCCACACCTCCATCTCACCGAAGCGCTGGCCGCCGAACTGCGCCTTGCCGCCGAGCGGCTGCTGCGTGATGAGCGAGTACGGTCCGGTGCTGCGCGCGTGGATCTTGTCCTCGACCAGGTGGACGAGCTTGAGCATGTAGATGTAGCCGACGGTCACCGGCTGGTCGAACGCATCGCCCGTTCGGCCGTCGAGGACCTTCTGCTTGCCCCAGGTCGGCGGGGCGAAGCCGGCTTCGATCGCCTCCGTCACCTTCTTCTCGATCTGCTCCGGCGTGAGCCCGCGCACGCGCTTGACGCCGACCTCGTGCTCGAGCCAGTAGTCGAGGCAGGCGCGCGCCGCCACGCCGATGCGCGTCTCGTCGAGCAGCTCGCGGGCGTCGAAGCCCTGCTCGTGGAGCCATGCTTCGAACTTCGGCAGGTCGAGCTTCTCGTAGGTGGTCGCCGCCTGGCCGTTCGTGCGGGAGTTCCGGCTCAGTGCGCCGGCCTTCAGGGCCAGCCATGCGCGGCCAAGCTCGTCCTCGATCAGCTTGTCGCTCGCGCCGTCGAACACCGGCGTCACGGCCCGGAATCCGAGCGAGTTCGCCGCCCAGCCGAGGTGCGTCTCCAGCACCTGGCCGACGTTCATGCGGCTCGGCACGCCGATCGGGTTCAGGACGATGTCGACGGGCGTGCCGTCCTCGAGGTACGGCATGTCTTCGACGGGCAGGATGCGTGCGACGACGCCCTTGTTGCCGTGGCGGCCGGCCATCTTGTCGCCCTCGGACACCTTCCGCCGCTGGGCGATCGAGACGCGCACCAGCTCGTTGACGCCGGCGGGCAACTCATCGTGCGTGTCGCGGCGGAACACCTTGACGTCGATCACCTTGCCGCGCTCGCCGTGCGGCACGCGCAGCGACGTGTCCTTCACCTCGCGCGCCTTCTCGCCGAAGATCGCGCGCAGCAGTTTCTCCTCGGCCGTCAGCTCCGTCTCGCCCTTCGGCGTGATCTTGCCGACGAGGATGTCGCCGGAGTTGACCTCGGCGCCGATGCGGATGATGCCGTTCTCGTCGAGGTCGCGCAGCGACTCCTCGCCGACGTTCGGGATGTCGCGGGTGATCTCCTCGGGCCCGAGCTTGGTGTCGCGCGACTCCACCTCGTGCTTCTCGATGTGGATCGACGTGAACTTATCGTCGCGCACCAGCGCTTCGGAAAGGATGATCGCGTCCTCGAAGTTATAGCCCTGCCAGCTCATGAACGCGCAGAGCACGCTCTGGCCGAGCGCCAGCTCCCCCTTGCTGGTCGAGGAGCTGTCCGCCAGCGCGGCGCCGCGGCTCACGCGGTCGCCGGTGCGCACCGTCGGCCGCTGGTTGATGCAGGTGCCCTGGTTCGAGCGCACGAACTTGAGCAGCGGGTACTCCCGCTCCTCGCCGCTGTCGTACCGGATCTTGATCAGGCGGGCATCGGCGCTCACGATCGTGCCGTCGTCCTCGGCGAGGATGACCTGGCCGGAGTCTTGCGCCGCCTGCCCCTCGACGCCGGTCATCACGATCGGCGTCTCGGGCCGCACGAGCGGCACGGCCTGGCGCTGCATGTTCGATCCCATCAGCGCGCGCGGCGCGTCGTTGTGCTCAAGGAACGGGATGAGCGACGTCGCTACGCTCAGGATCTGCTTCGGCGAGACGTCCATCCAGTCCACCAGATGCGGCGGCTCCATCATGAACCGCTCGCCGGCGCGCGCCTCGATGCGGTCCTCGATGAAGTGGTTGTCCGCGGTCAGCAGCGCGTTCGCCTGGGCGATGACGTAGCGGTCCTCGGTGTCCGCCGCCAGGTATTCGATCTGGCGGCTGACGAACGGCTTGCACTTGATCATCCGCTCGCCCTTGCGCGCGAGCTTCTTCTGCAAGACGTCCGTGATCTCCGTGCCGGCCTCGCCGACGCCGTCCACGTCGTCCCGCAGGAAGCGGCCGATCCACTCCGGAGAGTCAGCCTGCAGCTCCTTGATCACGCGCCGGTACGGCGTCTCGATGAAGCCGTAGCTGTTGATCACGCCGTAGGTGGCCAGCGAGCCGATGAGACCGATGTTCGGGCCCTCCGGCGTCTCGATGGGGCAGATGCGGCCGTAGTGGCTGTGGTGCACGTCGCGCACGTCGAAGCCGGCGCGGTCGCGGGAGAGGCCGCCGGGGCCGAGCGCCGAGAGGCGCCGCTTGTGCGTCAGCTCCGCCAGCGGATTGGTCTGGTCCATGAACTGCGAGAGCTGCGAGCCCCCGAAGAACTCCTTCATCGACGCGACGACCGGGCGGATGTTGATCAGCGCGCTCGGTGTCGCCTGGTCCGGGTCGATGATCGTCATGCGTTCGCGCACCACGCGCTCCATGCGCAGCAGGCCGATGCGGAACTGGTTCTGGATCAGCTCGCCGACCGCGCGCACCCGCCGGTTGCCCAGGTGGTCGATGTCGTCCGGCCGGCCGTTGCCGTTGTTGAGCTTGAGTTGCGTGCGCACGATCGTCTCGAGGTCGCGGGGCTGCAGCACGCGCGTCTTCTGCTCCGTGTCGAGTTCGAGGCGCCGATTCAGCTTGTAGCGGCCGACGCGCCCCAGATCGTAGCGGCGGCTGTTGAAGAAGAGCGAGTTGAGCAGTCCGCGGGCGTTCTCGAGCGTCGGCGGGTCGCCCGGCCGCAGGCGGCGGTAGAAGTCGAGCAGTGCCTCGGTCTTGTTGGTGGCGGTCTCCTTGTCGAGCGTCGCCTGGATGTAGACGCGCTCCGGGTTCGTATCGATGTCGGCGAACTTGGCCAGGATGCGCTCGTTCGTGCCGAGCTTCGCCTCCGGTACGCCCTCTTGCTCATCGATGGCGCGGAGCAGCGTCGTCACGGGGATCTTGCGCTTGCGGTCAACCTTCACGGACATGACGTTCTTGTTGCTCGTCTCGAACTCGAGCCATGCGCCGCGGTTCGGGATCAGCTTGCCGAAACACAGGTCGCGGCCGGTCGTCGGGTCCGTCTCGAGCGTGAAGTAGACGCCGGGAGAGCGAACGAGCTGCGAGACGACGACGCGCTCGGCGCCGTTGATGACGAAGGTGCCGTTCGGCGTCATGAGCGGGAAGTCGCCCATGAACAACTCCTGCTCCTTGACCTCGCCCGTCTCCTTGACCTCGAGCTGGACGTTGACGCGGAGCGGCGCCGAGAAGGTCATGTCGCGCTCGCGGCATTCCAGCTCCGGGTACTTCGGCTCGCCGAAGCTGTAGTCGCCGAAGCGCAGTTTCATGCGCGTGCCGGTGAAGTCCTCGATCGGGGAGATCTCGTCGAACAGCTCGCGCAGTCCTTCGTTCTTGAACCACTCGAACGACGTGATCTGCATGCTGATCAGGTGCGGTATGTCCAGCACGTGCGCGATCTTCGCGTACGATTTCTTGCTGGCAGGAACCGATGTTCGGGTACTGACGATGTCTGTGGAGACAGTCATGCCGCGCGCGCTCCTAACAATGCGTTACGAACCGTGATCTCCTGAGGACAGGAATAGTCCCGGAAGGGACATGCAATGGGGATCCAAAAGGCAAGGGGGTTCTGTCTAGCCTTGGATGAGTATACAAATGGGCCTTCGGGATGTCAACCAGCGGATGCTACCTGAACGTATCCACATAATGCAACCCCCCTGTGGCACCAAACTGGATGAATTGTAGCTCTCGCCGGGCAGCGCGCGCGGTGCGCCAGCCGTCGAGAAATTGCACCTTCGTGACATAATCCCACAGATCGAGGCCCGGACCGCGCCTGAATAGAACGGATGTGCCAATAGCGTGCCGGATGGCGGGAGCGGTTCGCGCGCTCGAAGTGGTCAGCGCCCCTTGAACTGGCGTCAGCCGGCCATGCTAGACTGTCGCCGGTCATGCCGAGCGAAGCGAGGCATCTCCGCCGGCCGGCGCCCGGCGCCGTCGCGAAGCGCCACCGGCCCGCCCGCT
>CAYJMJ010000064.1:0-11864 GCA_964371095.1 uncultured Dehalococcoidia bacterium
CGCCTGCGCGCGGTAGAGGTCGCGGAGGTGTTTCGCGACGGGGCCGGGGCGGCCATCGGCGATCGGGGCGCCGTCGACGCGCGTGAGCGGAAGCACTTCCATGAGGGAGTTGGTGAGGAAGACCTCGTCGGCGGCGCGGAGGGCGTCGAGGGAGAACGGGGCTTCACGCGGCTCGAGGCCGAGCGACGGCGCGAGCTGTAACACCGTCGCGCGCGCGATGCCCGGCAACGCGCCCGCATCGACCGGCGGCGTCAGCAGTTGCCGGCCG
This sequence comes from uncultured Dehalococcoidia bacterium, assembly GCA_964371095.1. Taxonomy (GTDB): domain Bacteria; phylum Chloroflexota; class Dehalococcoidia; order DSTF01; family JACRBR01; genus CAYJMJ01. The sequence goes on from CAYJMJ010000064.1 coordinate 269, forward strand.
CGCACGATGAACACGTTGCTGGCGGCGCCCTCAGCGACGTCGCCGCGCGTGTTGAGCAGGATCGCCTCGTCGGCGCCGGCGGCGCGCGCGGCGCGGCGGGCGAGCAGATTGTCGAGGTAGTTCAGCGTCTTCAGCCGGCTGAGCGGCGACGTCTCGTTGCGGCGCACGTCGCTGACGATCGCGGAGGCGCCGCGCTCGTACAGCTCCTCGGGGTACTGCGTCATCGGCAGGGCCGTGATGAACCAGCGGGCCGGCGCGGGCGCGCCGTCCGCGGGCGGGTCGCCTTCGAGCGTGAGCCGCAGCGACGCATCAGCGAGGCCGTTGCGCTCCATCAACCGGTCGACGGCGCGGCCGAGCGCAGCCACGTCGAACGGAACGCCGAGGCCGAGCGCGCGCGCGCCGTCGCACAGCCGCTCGACGTGCGCGCCGAGGCGGAAGACGCGGCCGCCGTAGGCGCGCATCGTCTCGAACACGCCGTATCCGTAGAGCACGCCGCCACCGAGCGCCGGCGCCGTCGCCTGGCTCTCCGCGACCAGCTCGCCAGCGACGGAGACCCAGCGATCACTCATCGGCGCGTCCCAGCGCGGCGAGCAGGGCGCGTGCCTTGTCCAGCGTCTCCTGGTACTCGGCCTCCGGGTCGGAATCCGCGACGATACCGCCGCCCGCCTGAACGTACGCCGTGCCGTTGACGTGGACGGCGGTGCGAATGGCGATGTTCAGATCGAGCGAGCCGTCGTAGCCGAACCAGCCGATCGCGCCGGTGTAGACGCCCCGGGCGACCGGCTCGATGGCGTCGATGATCTGCATCGCGCGGATTTTCGGCGCCCCGGTGATCGATCCGCCCGGGAACGCCGCCAGCAGCAGGCCGACCGCGTCGCGATCTTCGCGCAGCCGCGCTTCGACGGTCGAGACGAGGTGAAAGACCGACGGCAGCTCCTGCATCGCCGCAAGCTCGGTGACGCGGACCGAGCCGATGTCCGCGACGCGGCCGAGGTCGTTGCGCTCCAGATCGACGATCATCACGTTCTCGGCGCGGTCCTTGGCGCTGGCGAGCAGCTCGGCGCGCAGCCGCGCGTCCTCGGCCGGCGACGCGCCGCGCGGCCGCGTGCCCTTGATCGGCCGCGTCTCGATGCGGCGCGTTGACGGATCGAGGCGCAGGAAGAGTTCGGGCGAGGCGCTGAGCACCCGCAGCTCGGGGAAGTTGAGGTACGCCGCGAACGGCGCCGGGTTGACGCACCGCAGCCGCAGGTACGCGTCGAACGGATCGCCGGCGAGCGGAAGCGCGAACCGCTGCGAGAGGTTCACCTGGTAGACATCGCCGGCGACGATGTGCTCGCGCACGCGCGCCACGGCGCGCCGGTACGCCTCGGCAGTGAACGTCGAGGCGGCCGTCACGGCGGCTCCGGCGTCGGACCGCATGTTGGTCGCCGGGGCGACGTCATCGAAGCGGTCGACGCGGTCGTAGAAGCAGAGATAGGCGTCGGGGAGTTGCAGGTCGTCGACGGCGCGCTCGGGCAGCTTCTCGACGTGGCGCTTGAGTTCGTAGGCGAGATAGCCGGCGGCGGCGCCGTCGCGGCCCGCGCGCTCGCGCAACAGATCGCGCAGCACCTCGAACGGGCTGGCGGTGCAGCGCGACGTGCCGCCTCGGCCGCGCAGTTCGACCGTGCCGCCCTGCGCTCGCATCACGAGCGACGGCTCCGAGGCGCACATCGATCCGCCGGCCCAGCCGCCCGGCGCGGCGGCGTCGAGCCAGGCGCCGTACGGCTCCGCGCAGGTGCGGCGGAGGTCGTCGAGCGATGGTGCGGCGGCGTGGGCGGTGGTCATGAGCGGGGACCCGGGAATCGAGCGCCGGTGTTCAGGGACGTACGATAGCACGCGCGGAGCCGCGGCCTCAGGACGAGGCGCGGCAGCGGACAAGTCTGGAAGACCTGTCCCTACGGCGAAATCCCGATTCTGCCGAAGGCGCGGCGCAGCCCGTGCGATCGCCCCGTGTTCCCGAGCGGCTATCCACCGATACCTACGGCGGCCGCACGCTCCATGCGCTTGCCGACGGCCGCGGCGACTTTGGCGACGTTCTGCATGACGCTGGCGAAGAGATCGAACGTTAGCGACTGCGCGCCGTCGCTCAGCGCGTGCTCCGGGTCCGGGTGGACCTCCAGGATCAGGCCGTCGGCGCCGGCGGCCACCATGCCGAGGGAGACCGGTTCGACGAGCTTGCGCTTGCCGGTGCCGTGGCTCGGATCGGCGATGATCGGCAGGTGGCTCATCTCCTTCACGAGCGGGATGGCGTTGATGTCCATCGTGTTGCGCGTCGCGGTCTCGAACGTGCGGATGCCGCGCTCGCAGAGGATGACGTCGCGGTTGCCCTTGGCGAGGATGTACTCGGCGGCGAGCAGCCAGTCCTGGATCGAGGACGACATGCCGCGCTTCAGCAGCACGGGCTTGCCGGTGCGGGCCACCTCTTCGAGCAGGAAGAAGTTCTGTGCGTTGCGGGTGCCGATCTGGAGGACGTCGGCGTACTTCGCGATGAGCTGCACCGTCGCTTCGGACATCACCTCGGTCACGACGGGGAGGCCCGTCTCGGCGCGCGCCTGCGCGAGCAGCTTGAGGCCGTCCTCTTCCATGCCGCGGAAGCTGTAGGGGGACGTGCGCGGCTTGAAGGCGCCGCCGCGCAGCATCGACGCGCCGCGGGCCTTGACGGCGCGCGCCGCCGACATGACCTGCTCTTCGCCTTCGACGGCGCAGGGGCCGGCGATCACCGTCACGGTGCCTTCGCCGAGCTTGACGCCGTTGACGTTCACCACCGTGTCGTCGCGATTGAACTCGCGGCTACAGAGCTTGTACGGGCTGCTGATCTTGACCGTCGTCTCGACGCCCGGCATGACCTCCAGGTCGTCGGCCAGCTCGGGGTGCAGGCGGTCGAGGCCGACCACGCCGATCACGGTGCGCTCGACGCCGACGATGGCGTGGCCGTCGAGCCCGTCCTCCTTGATGCGCTTCATGACGTCGCCGATCTGGCCGGCGGTATGACCCGGTTTCATGATGACCATCATCGTGCTGTCTCCTTCATCCCCGCTCACGCCGGGAAGTGCGCTCTGGCTTCACGCGTCATCCGCCAGGTCCTGGCGAAGCGCCCGCGCCCCCTGCAAGTACACGAACCGGATCTCGTCCTGGGCCTTTGCCGTGTTGACGTGCATCAGAATGCGGAGGCACATCGGCAGGCTGCCGGGGACGGCCATCTCGTGTCCGCACAGGAGGGCGACGTTCGTCCATCCCAACTGGCGGGCCGCCACGGCGGGGAATTCGGCGTTCAGGTCGGGCGTCGTCGAGAAGAAGACGCTCGCGACATCGTCGCGCCGGATATCGTTGGCATCGATGAGGGCGGAGAGGAGCGCTGCTGCCGCGTTGAGGACCGCTTCCCTGGTGTTGGCCTCGACCGTTGTCGCGCCGCGGATCCCACGCAGCCGGATCGCCTCGTTCGTCACTCGTGCTCCACCTTCAGCCGCCGATTCCCGTCCGGGCGGGTTACCGGCGTCCAAAGACGCCGGCCGTGGAATAGCCATAGACGAGGCCATCGAAGCCGCGGCATGCGACTTTGATGGCCTTACGCCATGTCCTCCCTGCGGCCGGTGAGCACCCCAACATAGCTCCGAACTCGTTCCACTCGTTGTTCACGAGGCGACGACTCCACGATGTCGATCAGCGCGCTGGCGACGATCGCCGCATCGGCGAGGCCCCGCAGCGCCTCGACGTGCTCGCGCTTCGAGATCCCGAACCCGACGGCGAGCGGCAGGCCGGTCTTCGCGCGGAGGCGCCGCAGGAAGTCCGGCAGTTCGTCCGCCAGCTGCGCCCTGGCGCCGGTCACACCCACTACGCCCACGCAGTAGATGAAGCCCGATGCCCGCTTCAGCACTTCCGCCATCCGCCGATCGTCCGAGGTCGGCGCAAGCAGGTAGATCAGGTCGAGCCCGATCTTCCGGCAGAGCGCCTGCGTCCCGTCCGACTCCTCCGGCGGCAGGTCCACGATGATGAACCCGTCGGCGCCGGCGGCGGCCGCGTCCGAGATGAATCGATCCTCGCCTTTGGCGAGGAAGGTGTTGCAGTATCCCATAAGGATCAGCGGGACGGCAACCCCCGCTCGACGTAACGCAGCCACCATGTCAATGGCGTGGGCGGGTGTCGTGCCCTGCTGGAGTGCCTGGTACGAGGCGCGCTGGATGGTCGGGCCGTCGGCCAGCGGGTCGCTGAACGGCACCCCCAGCTCGATGGCATCGGCGCCGGCGGCGACCATGGCCTTCACCAACTCGATGCTGGTGTCAAGGTCCGGGTAGCCAACCGTCATGAACGGCATGACGGCCACGCGCTTCTCGGCTCGGGACCGCTCGAACATCTGCGCTATCCGGCTCAATTCGGGCATGTCGTGCTCGCGATCGTGACGATGCCGATCAGGTTGAAGGCGAAGTGCGCGAGCATCGACGAGAAGATGCTGCCGCTCCGCCAGTAGACGAAGGCGAACACCATGCCGATGGCGCTGAACTGGATCATCGACTTGTAGAGCGTCGGGTTGCCGAGCAGGTGCGCCGACCCGAAGAGGATGCCGCTGGCGACGATGCCAGCCACGGGGCCCCACGCCCTCGCCAGGCCGGGAAAGACGAATCCGCGAAAGAACAGCTCCTCGCAGACGGGCGCGAAGATGACGGCCAGGAACCCCGACATGGCCAGGAGCAGCGCGCTGCCGCGGATGCTCTCCGGCACCTGGTCGGCGCAGTCCTGGCTCAGGGCGTCGATGCCGAACAGACTGACGACGGCCGCGTAGATCATCGACACCGTGAGGGAGGCCATGAACGCGGCGGCGGCCCATCCGAGGGTGGCGCGCGTCGGCGGCGTCGCGCCGAGGCGTTCCCATCCGCCCCCGTACTTGCCGAACGTCATCCGAACGGCGATCCAGGCGACGGCCAGGTAGATCGGCGCGCTGGCGACGATGCTCACGGCGAGCACCGGCGTGGAGTCCGGATCGAAGAGGAACACCAGCGGCAGCGCGACGGGCAGCGGCAGGATGACGAAGACGCCGATGAAGAGGAGTACGCCGACCAGCACGTCGTGCGGGGTCCACGGCACGGCGCGCCCGGAGACCTCGGGAGTCCGGGGCGTGGCCGGAGGGATGGGCGAGCCGGCGGCAATATCCATCTGCAGCGCAGTATTGCGAATCGGGCCCGGCAGCGCGAACGGGGTGGCTCTCGTACGGGGCGGCGCCGCCGGTGCCGATACTCTTCCGTGCACATTCGACGACCTCCGGCGATCGCCGTGGCCGCGGCGCTTGCCGCGCTCGCGTTCGCATCCGGCTACTTCATCGCCGATCCGGGATCGCAGCCGCGCACCGGCCCGGCGCCGCAATCGGCGGTCGAGCCGCCGGGCGCGCAGGCATTCTCCGATCGCGCGGTCCGGCCCGGGGCGAAGCCGCAGGAGCAGCACGGCACCATCGCCACCGCCGAGGCCGCCGCCGACCGCACCTGGCCGGCCTCGTTCTTCCTCGATCATCGCGCCGTCGACCCCACCGCGCGCGACCGAAACGGCAACCCCCCGCGGCGCGACCTCTCCCACGACGAGCTGGTGCGGCTCGCCTCGGAGTACGACGTCATCGAAGACGACCTGCGGGGCCAGCCGGACGGCGTCCCGCTCAGCCTCGCGCAGATGCAGGAGATGCGGCGCATCAATCCGCGCCTGAAGATCGTGCGCTATCTCTGGACGTTGAGCAGCAACGACGTCGCGCTGTCCGCGATCGAGCCGGGCGACGGCGTCCACGAGGACTGGTTCCTACGCGACGCGTCGGGCAACTTCGTCCGCGCGTACGACGGCGCGGCGAGCTGGAACGGCCACGTGAACTACGCGCTCGATCCGGGGAGCGTCGACGTGCGCCTCGCGCTGGGCGCGCAGGCGCGCATGGCGCGCAAGCTCGGCTACGACGGTGCGCTGCTCGACGACGTCATCCCGTACGTCGCCGCGCCGGGCACGCCGTACGACCGCACCGTGCTCGCATCGCACCCGGTGAACCCGGCGACGGGCGCGCCGTACACCGACGGCGAGTGGCGCGCCGCCGTCGAGGGGCTCGTCGCGCGCGTGCGTGCGATCGCCGGCGCGGACGCCTACATCGCGATCGCCGGCATGACCGGGAGCGACTACTTCGCCGCGGGCGGCGGCGAGCTGCCGGACCTGGCCGACGCCGTGCTGTTGCAGCCGTTCGCCGCAACCGGCGCAGCGCCCGTTGCCGCATCGCGCTGGCTCGACGACGTCAACGCGGCAACGGAGATCGCCGCGAACGGAAAGGTCGCCATCGCGTACGCGCCGGGTGCGGCGGCGCCGACTCCGGAGCGGCAGGAGCGCATCGATCGCTATGCGTTCGCGTCGTACCTGGTCACGCTGCAGGCGACCCCCGCGCTGTACGGACAGGCGGCGCCGGAAGGGCCGCCGCCGGAGGCGTACGCGCTGCAGCCGTCGTACCGGCTGGCGCCGCTCGGGCGGCCGATCGGGCAGCTGCACGAGACGGACGGCCTCCGCGTGAGGCTCTTCGAGCACGGCGCCGTGATTGTCAACACGGACGACGTCGAGCACGCCGCGCTCCTGCCGGGCCGCTACCACACGCCCGACGGCGTGGCCGTTGTCGAGCGCCTCGCGTTGCCGGCGCACGATGCGGCGATCCTTGTCACGGACCGGTAGCGTTTGTACACGAATCTGCAACGTCCGCTACCGTAGCTCTGGGCCGATTGCAGCGCTTCCCCTGTACGATCATTCAGTCAAGCAGGGTGCGGACGTCGCTTGACGAGCCGCAGCCGCGTCGATCTGGCGTGTCGCCGCGGGCCGGAGTAATCTCGATGCAGTTGAGCGCGGCCGGAGCGACGCCGGCCGGGAAAGGGGACAGCCGTGCGTGACCTGGTGTTCATGATCGACCTCGACAACACCATCCTCGACAACGACGGCGTGAAGAAGGACCTCCAGGTACGCATGCTCGAGATGCTGGGCGGCGAGATGGCGGCGCGGTTCTGGGAGCTGTACGAGATCATCCGCAAAGAGACCGACTTCATCGATTTCATCGAGGGGTTCCGGCGGCTGCGAGAAGAGTTTCCCGAGCGCGCGGCCACGGTCGACGCGGCGCAGGACGCGCTGATGGAGTGGGACTTCCGTCCGCGCCTCTATCCCAACGCACTCGAGACGGTGCTGCACCTCAAGGGCCTCGGTCTGCCGATCGTCGTATCCGACGGCGACGCGGTGTTCCAGCCGAGCAAGATCCACGAATGCGGCGTCACCGAGCTGGTCGATGGCCGCGTCTTCATCTTCGTGCACAAGGAGAAGCACCTGCCGGCCGTGGAGACGCGCTTCAAGGCCGACCACTACGTGCTCATCGACGACAAGCCCGGCATCCTCATGCGATCGAAGGCGGCGCTGGGCAGCCGGCTGACGACCGTGCACGTGTTGCAGGGGAAGTATGCGACCGACCCGAAGTACGCGGTGGAGTACGCTCCTGACATCGTCGTCGAGAACTTCAGTGACCTGCGCCGCTACGGCGCGGCGGACTTCCGCAAGGGCTGACGCGCCGCAGGTTCCTTCAGGAGACATAGCCGGATAGGCCGAACGGGCGTTGCCCGAACCGCCGTCGCGAGCCGATAATCTCGGTGGCGCGCCGCGCAGCGCGGCCCAGATCGTGACGGAGGGAACCCACCATGACGCAGCTTCTCACCAAAGTAGACGTTCCGGCCGACGTACCGTCGTCGCAACAGGCGCGATACGAAGAGAACTTCCAGACGATGACCAAGGGCACCGGCCGGCTGATGCTCTTCGCCGGCGACCAGAAGGTCGAGCACCTGAACGACGACTTCTACGGCACGCTCAGCAGCGGTGAGACGATCACCGCCGATGACGGCGACCCGGAGCACCTGTTCCGCATCGCGCGCGACGGCGTCATCGGTTGTTACGCGACGCAGTTCGGGCTGATCGCGCGTTATGCCCGCGACTACCCCGCGATCCCGTACCTCGTCAAGCTCAACTCGAAGTCGCACCTGATCAAGACCGCGCAACGTGACCCGCAGAGCCTCGGCTGGGTGACGGTCGAGGACGCGCTGCTGCTGCGCGAGGCGGGGCTGAACATCGTCGGGGTCGGCTACACCGTGTACCTGGGCAGCGAGTTCGAGTCGGAGCAGATGCGCGAGGCGGCGCAGGCGTGCCTCCGCGCCCACAGCAACGGCATGCTCGCCGTGCTCTGGATCTACCCGCGCGGCAAGGCCGTGCCCGAGGAGCAGCACCCGCACATCATCGCCGGCGCGACGGGGCTGGGCGCGACGCTCGGCGCCGACTTCTGCAAGGTGAACTACCCGAAGCCAAAGGAGGGCTCGCCCGCCGAGGCGTTCAAGGAGGCCGTCCAGGCAGCCGGCCGCACGCGCGTCATCACGGCCGGCGGATCGAGCACCGACGTCCGCAAGTTCCTGCAGACGCTGCACGACCAGATCTTCATCTCCGGCGCCTACGGCAGCGCGACGGGCCGCAACATCCACCAGAAGCCGCTGCACGAGGCGATCCAGATGACGAACGCCATCAGCGCCATCACCTACGGCGGCCACAGCGTCGACGAGGCGATGGCCGTCTACGAGGGCAAGGAGAAGTTCTCTCTTTGACCGTGCCGGCGGCGACGGGCGCGATCGACGTCTGGATGCAGCATCCGACGGCGCGATTCGCGCAGCACGAGATGTTCGCGTCGCTGCGGCGCTGGACACGCACGGCCGATCCGGGCACGCCGGGCGAGCCGCCTGCGGAGTTGCCGCTGTCGCTGACGATCGCCGCCATGGACGAGGGCGGCGTCGAGCGCGGGCTGATCTCCGCGTGGTACGGCCCGGAAGGCGCGCTCATCTCCAATGACGAGGTCGCCGCGTTCGTGGCGCAGGCGCCGAGCCGCCTGGTTGGCGTGGCCTCGGTCGATCTCCGGCTCCCGGTGGCGGCGGTGCGCGAGCTTCGCCGCGCCGTGCGCGACCTCGGGTTTCGCGCGCTGCGTGTCGTGCCGTGGCTGTGGGGCTGGCCGCCGAACGATCGCCGCTACTACCCGCTGTTCGCCGAGTGCGTGGAACTCGGCATCCCGTTCTGCACGCAGGCCGGCCACACAGGCCCGCTCCGCACGTCGGAGACGGGCAGACCGATCCCGTACCTCGACGACGTCGCGCTGGACTTCCCGGACCTGACGATCGTCGCCGGGCACATCGGCTACCCGTGGACAGCGGAGATGATCGCGCTGGCGACGAAGTACCCGAACGTCTACATCGACACGTCGGCGTACACGGCGCGGCGCTACCCGCCCGAAGTCGTCGCCTACATGCGCGCGAACGGCCGCGCGAAGGTGATGTTCGGCACGAACTACCCGATGATCACCGCACTCAAGTGCCTCGAGCACGTGGACGAGCTGGGGCTGGACGCGGAGGCTCGCGACCTCTTCCTCGCGGGAAACGCGCGCCGCGTCTTCCGCCTCTGATGGCCTGCCGTGTTCCGCGCCGCGCGGCGGCATGGAATACTGCTCCCGCATGGAGCCCAGCGTCCGATACACGCACGCCCGCGACGGCACGACGATCGCCTTCCGCACGTACGGCGAAGGTCCGCCGCTCGTCATCGTGCCCGGCGGCGGTCCGGCCTACGCGCCCGACCTGATCACCGCGGCCTACCGCTGGATCGACGACCTGGCCCAGACGCGCACGGTCATCGTCTACGACCGGCGCGGCCAGGGCTACTCGCAGCGCGACGCGGCCGACCTGAGCCTCGACGCCTTCGTGAGCGATCTCGAGGCGGTCGTCTCGAAGCTCGGCATCGACCGGTTCGCGCTGATGTCGCAGTCTTCGGGCTCGGTGATCGCGATCACGTACGCGGCGCAACACCCGGAGCAGGTGACGCACCTGATCCTCTGGTGGTCGTACGCGCGCGCCGAAGATTCCCGGACGTCGCCGCGGCGCGCCGCGTTGCACGCGCTCATCGACATCGACTGGGATCTGTGGTGCCAGACGATGGCGCTGGTGGACTTCGGCTGGTCGGAGACGGCGCAGGAAGTGGCGGAGTCGCGGTTCAGGGAGTCGCGGGAGCAGTACAAGACCAACGCCATCCAGCAATTGAACGTCGACCTCACCGAGACGCTGACGTCGGTGCGCTGCCCGGCGCTCGTGATGCACCAGCGCGGCCTCGAGGAGTCGATCTCCGTTGAGGCGTCGATGCGCCTCGCCTCGAACCTGGCCGACGGGAGCCTGGTGATGTTCGACAACAGCCGGCCGATCATGTTTCTCGGCGACTGGGCGCCGCAGCAGCAGGTCATCAAGGACTTCCTCGCCAGCGCGGGCCGCATCGATGCGGAGATCCTGCCTGGCGGCACGGCGGTGATCATGTTCGCCGACATCGTCGACTCGGCGGCGCTCACGGAGAGCCTGGGCGACGCGGCGTTCCGGTCGCGGGCGCGCGAGCTTGACGCTTCGATGCGGACGATCATTCGGCAGTGCGGCGGCTCGCCGGTGGAGGGGCGCCTGCTCGGCGACGGCGTACTGGCGGTATTCAACTCCGCGCGGGAGGCGATCGACGCGGCGGTGCGGTGCAGCGACGCGGGCGACGCCGTCGAGCTGCAGCTGCACCTGGGCATCCACGCGGGCGACGTGATCCGCGAGGGCGACAACGTGTACGGCGGCACCGTGAACATCGCATCGCGCATCGCCGAGCTGTCGGCGCCGAACGAGATCCTGGTGTCGGACACCGTGCGCGGGCTGGCGCGCACGTCGGCCGGCGTGGCGTTCGGGGACCGGGGCGAGCGCGCGCTGAAGGGCATCGCCGAGCCGGTGCGGGTGTTCGCGGTGGAGAAGAAGACCGCGGGCTGAAGCGCGGGGCGCGCCGCTCGATCACATCGCATCCGCCTCCGCTTTACGTGGCTGATTCTTCGCGCTCTTGACACGCGCCGCGAGTGCCCGCGCCGGCGCGCTCGTTCTACAATCGCCCTGACCATCGACTCAATGCACAAGGAGGCGGTATGACCCTGCTCAACGACTTCAAGGCATTCATCCTGCGCGGCAATGTCGTCGACCTCGCCGTCGCGGTTGTCATCGGTGTCGCGTTCAAAGCCATCGTGGATGCGCTCGTCGCCGATTTCATCACGCCGCTGGTCGCGGCGATCGGCGGCAAGCAGGATTTCTCCTCGCTGGACTTCACGATCAACAGCAGCGTCTTCGCATACGGGCACTTCCTGAACCAGACGATCTCGTTCCTGATCATCGCGGCGGTTGTGTTCTTCTTCGTCGTCACGCCGGTCAACGCGCTGATGGCGCGCGCGAAGAAGGAACCGCCGGTGGATCCGACATCGAAGAAATGCCCGGAGTGTCTCAGCGAGATCCCGCTCGAGGCGCGGCGCTGCGCGTTCTGCACGGCCCAGCTCGTCGCGGCGTAGGTTCCCTCACCTCCGGCCGTCGGCCACCTCCTCTCCCACAGGGGGAGAGGAGGATCGGAGCGGGGACCATCCAGGCAATCCTGCGGTGGAACTCAGCCGGGGTAGATTCCTCGCTGCGCTCGGAATGACAGAGGGCGGCGCACCTCGGCC
>CAYJMJ010000064.1:11964-16212 GCA_964371095.1 uncultured Dehalococcoidia bacterium
GCTGCGCTCGGAATGACAGAGGGCGGCGCACCTCGGCCGGGGCGGGTGCGCGGCGGGCCGCGCCCCTCACGTCCCGCCTCTCTCCGCGGCGATCCTGCGGCCGGCCACCTCCTCTCCCACAAGGAGAGAGGAGGATCGCGCGGGGACTATCCAGGCAATCCTGCGGTGGAACTCGGCCGGGGTAGATTCCTCGCTGCGCTCGGAATGACAGAGGGCGGCGCACCTCGGCCGGGGCGGGTGCGCGGCGCTACGCGTCGTGCGACTGCGCTCCCATGTACGTCCACGCATCGAGCGACACCGGCTCCACGCCGCGGGCGCTCAGCACGGTGACGATGTGCGCGCGATGCTCGGTCGCGTGGTTGATCGCCTGCGTCAGCGGGACCATGATGCTCATCTCGAACGTCTGGCCGCCGCGCGCAACGTGCAGCAGCTGCGCCGGATCGGCGCGCGCGGCGATCTCGATGAGCGCCGCACCGGTGCGCGCGAGGCGAGCGCGGATGTCGTCGAAGCCCGGGAATGTGCCGAGCGGGCTGGGCGGGTCAAGGCTCTCGCCCTGGGCGGTCAGGACGTAACGCTCCTCGCTGATGACGAGGTGCTGGAGCGTGTCGTCCACGGCGCCGTACGTGCCGGCGGCGGAGGCACGCAGCAAAGCGGCGTCGAGCCCGGCCAGCGCGTCGACGAGGCGCAGGTTGGCCCAGCGGTGATGCTCGAACAGGTACGCGAGTGCGGTGGCCATGGCGATGTCCGTCCTTCCGGTTGATACGCACGGCGGCGGTGGTGTATCGATCCTACGCGGGCCACACGGCGGCAACAACCGCCCACCCGGAGCATGCACCGCGCCGAGCGCTGGCTCCTGACAGCACGATGTCACCAGCCGTGACAACGCGAGGCATCCCCCGGCTTGCGGGCGTGCGGCGACGGACGCAAGCTCAATCGTGGCGACATCGCGCGGCCGACGCGAACTGACAGGAGAAGACGTGGAATTCGAGAAGCCGTCGCAGCGGGTGACGGAGGCGTTCGACGCCGTCATTCCGCCGCCGCCGGTCGAGCGGCGCAAGATGTTCGGGATGCCGGCGTGCTTCGTTCACGGCAACATGTTCGCGGGCGTGTACGGGCAGAACATCATGCTGCGACTGCCGGAGGCGGAGCGGGAGAAGCTGCTGCGAGTTGGCGGCGCGCCGTTCGCGCCGATGGGGCGAGCGATGCGCGAGTACGTCACCGTGCCGCCGGCGTATTTCGACGATCGGACCCGGCTGCGCAGGTGGATGAAGAAGGCACAGGCGTTCGCGGAGTCGCTGCCGCCGAAGGAGCCGAAGGCGCGGAAGGCGGCGCCTCGGCCGCGGGCGACGAAAGGCGGGTGACGTGGCGGCGCGAGCCAGGCCGGTGAGCGAGGCGTCGGGCGAACGGGCCAGCTCCGGCCTTGTGTTCCACGAGGTGGATCGCTCTCGCTGGCCCGATATGGAGCGGCTGTTCGAGAGCCGCGGCGGGCCGAAGAACTGCCGGTGCATGGTCTGGCGCGCGACGGCCGAGGAGGCCCGCCGCACCGACGGCGCCAGCCGAAAAGCCGCAATGCAGCACCGCGTCGCCGCAGGCGTTCCGGTCGGCATCCTCGGGTATCTCGACGGCGAGCCGGTCGCATGGTGCTCCATCGCGCCGCGAACGACGTACCGGCCGCTCGGCGGCGTCGATGACCCGGCCGAGGACGCGGCAACGGTCTGGTCGCTGGCGTGCTTCTTCGTAAAGCGCGACCTCCGCGGCTCCGGCATCACGAAACGCCTGATCGAGGAGGCGGTGGCGCACGCGCGGCGCCGGGGCGCCACCGTCGTCGAGGCGTACCCGGTTGACCCCGACTCGCCGAGCTATCGATTCATGGGCTTCGTCTCGTCGTTCGCCGCCGCCGGCTTTCACGAAGTGGGGCGCGCGGGCACGCGCCGCCACGTCATGCGGCGAGAGCTTACGTAGGCACGTCAATTCAAGCGTCCTCTATACTCGTCCGCGGGGGACGCTCCGCAGCGGCCGCAGGTGCGGCTCACCGAGCGGACGCAGACGATGGAAGAGACGCTGTACACCGTGAACTTCGCGCTGCTGTTCACGCATCAGATCGATTCCGCGTACTGGAAAGAGTGGGAGCTGTTCCACATCCCGGGCGGGGCGCAGCTGAACCTCGTGCTCAACTTCGCGCTGCTGATCGTCGCGCTGGCGGGGTTCAAGCTCGTCATCGATGGCTCGACGGCAGGCCATGCATTCTCGCTGCTTCTCGCGGCGGCCGGGGTGTTCGCCTTCGCGATCCACGCTCATTTCCTCGCGAGGGGCGACGCGCGCTTCCGGCTGCCCGTCTGCATCGCTGTGCTGGCGGCGACGCTGCCGGTTTCGATCGCTCAGGCGGTGATTGCGGTCGGGCGGATCTAGGCGGTCCGATCCCGGCGGACGCGCAGCCGAGGGCGGCCACGCCCCGTGCTTCGCGTCGCGCTGGATCACGCTATTTCGAACGCGCCACACCGGAATCCCGGGATGAAAGCCCGCGCCGCGGAGGGAACTGGCCGCCTCAACGGCCGGTTAGTCGTTGTGGGCGGCTTCGCGGTGGAACCGGGACACGATGTTCGGGTCCGGGCGGAGGTTGACCGCGGCGGACCCTTTGCCGTCGTACGGAAGGAGGTTCAACACGTAGCGGATGGCCTCGAGCCGCGCCACCTTCTTGTCGTCGGCGACCACGGTGATCCACGGGCTGAACGACGTGTGCGTGCGGCTGAACATCTCCTGCTTGTAATGCGTGTACGTGTCCCAGAGATCCTGTGCCTTGCCATCGATGGGGCTGAGCTTCCACTGCTTCAGCGGGTTGACCTTGCGCGACTTGAAGCGTCGGCGCTGCTCGTCTTTCGATATCGAGAACCAGAACTTGACGATCGTGATGCCATCCTCGTACAGCATGTGCTCGAACTCCGGCACCTGCTGCAGGAATCGCTCGTACTGCTCCTTCGTGCAGAAGCCGTTGACGGGCTCGACGACGGCGCGGTTGTACCAGCTCCGGTCGAAGAAGACGATCTCGCCGGCATCGGGAAGCTGCCGCGTGTAGCGCTGGAAGTACCACTGGCCGCGTTCCTGCTCGGTGGGGACCGGCAACGCGACGACGCGCATCGCGCGGGGGTTCAGGTGCTCAGTGAAGCGGCGGATGGCGCCGCCCTTGCCGGCGGCGTCGCGCCCCTCGAACACGATGGCGACCCGGCGGCCTTTCGCCTCGATCCAGCGCTGCATCTTCACCAGCTCGACCTGCAGCCCTTCGAGTTCGCGCTGATATCGGCGCATGTCGACGGCCTTCGGCATGCGGATGCCGTCGCGGCGCTGTGCGGCCGGCGGATCGCCGTCCGGCGCGTCATCGGGCGCGTCATCGTCATCGGACCAGGTCGGGGGAACGAGCACCAGGCGGCGCGGATTCTCGTCGACGATGCGGATGTTCCGCAAGGGCCGCGGCGCGTCTCCATTGACGGTCGCGGTCTCCTCGTCCTCGACACGGCACTGGTCTTGCCAGGTGAATTCGGACTGGCGGGCAGGTTCCGGCTGCGCCATGGCGCCTCCCATTGGAGTAATATCCGGCAGATCGTCGCCATCGCCGGACCGGGAATCGCCTCGCATCCGGGCGCGGGAACCCCGACGTTCACCATCCGGCCACCGCGCGGCGCGTCCCGTGCCCTATCATGGCCGGTATGACGGCGAGCGGCATCGAAATCGAAGCGAAGTGGCGGCTGGACGGGCGCGGGCACGCGCGGTTGCGGGCGGCGCTGCGCCGGCTCGGCGGCGCCCACCACGAGACCGCGGACGAGACGAACACGCTCTTCGACACGGCCGGCGGCACGCTCCGGCGGAACGGGCAGGTCCTGCGGTTGCGAACGATCGCCGGCGGGCCGGCCCTCCTCACGTTCAAGGGACCGGCGACGTACCGCGACGGCATCAAGAGCCGCGAAGAAACCGAGACCGACGTTGCGGACGGTTCGGCGACGGCGACCATCCTCGCCGGCCTGGGCTTCGAGGCGGCCCTGGAGTACCGCAAGACGCGCGAGACGTGGGTCCTCGACGGCGCGCTGGTCGCGCTCGACACGCTCGAGTTCGGCCCGTTCGCGGAGATCGAAGGCACCGAGGAACAGGTGCGGCGCACCGCCGGGCTGCTCGGCCTCGACCTGGCGGACACCGTCGAGAAGGGCTACCCGGCGCTGATGCGCGCGCACCGGTCGCGGGAACTCGCCGCGCTGGAGG
>CAYJMJ010000065.1:0-4057 GCA_964371095.1 uncultured Dehalococcoidia bacterium
TCGACCAGAAGGGCGCCAGCCACAACCCGCGCTCCACCGTCGGCACCGTCACCGAGATCTACGACTACCTGCGCCTCCTCTACGCCCGCGCCGGCACGCCGCACTGCCCGACGTGCGGCCGGCCGATCGAGCGCCAGACCGTGCAGCAGATCGTCGACGCCATCCTCGGCATCGAGCCGGGGAAGAAGCTGATGATCCTGGCGCCGATCATTCGCGACCGGAAGGGCGAGCACCAGCACGTCTTCGAGGACGCCCGCCGCGCCGGCTTCGTCCGCGTCCGCGTCGACGGCCGCATCCGCGACGTGGGCGAGGACATCGACCTCGACAAGAAGAAGAAGCACACGATCGAGGTCGTCGTCGATCGCATCGTCACCGAGGGCGCCGACGGCGAGGGCACGGCGTCGAGCGCGAGCCGCCTGGCGGACAGCGTCGAGCAGGCGCTGAAGCTCGGCGGCGGCACGGTGCTGGTCGACATTGAGGATCCCTCACCCCCGGCCCCTCTCCCACGAGGGGAGAGGGGAGCTGCGCCGGAAAGCGATGGCCAGGACCAGACCCCTGGAGACAAATCGAGGCGCGCGCGCCAGCGTCCCCCCTCTCCCGCCCTGGGAGAGGGGCCGGGGGTGAGGGAAGAGCGGCTGTACTCGGAGCACTACGCCTGCGCGTTCGACGGCACGAACGTCGGCGAGCTGGCGCCGCGCAACTTCAGCTTCAACAGCCCGCACGGCGCCTGCTCCGTCTGCACCGGCCTCGGCGTGAAGATGGAGCTCGACCCGGCGCTCGTCATCCCGAACCGCGACGTGTCGATCGAGGAGGGCGCGATCCAGCCATGGTCGCGGGCCGCCGCGACGAACACCTGGTACATGCGCATGCTGCAGGCCGTCGCGAAGAAGCACGGCTTCCGTCTCGACGTGCCGATCGCCGAGATGAAGCAGAAGCACCTCGACCTCGTGCTGAACGGCGACGATGCGCCGATCACGCTGAGCTACACCGCCTCGGGCGGCCACACGAACAAGTGGGATACGACGTTCGAAGGCGTCATGCCCAACCTCTCGCGCCGCTACAAGGAAACCGACTCCGATTACATCCGGTCCGAGATCGAGAAGTACATGTCGGCGACGCCCTGCCCCGCGTGCAAGGGTGCCCGCCTCAAGCCCGAGACGCTCGCCGTGACCGTCGCCGGCCGGAACATCGTGCAGGTGACGTCGATGGACGTGCGCGAAGCGCGCGACTGGATCGAGGAGCTGGCCGGGCCGAAGACGCCGCTCAACCAGCGCGAACAGATGATCGCCCGCCAGATCATCAAGGAAATACGGGCGCGGCTCACGTTCATGTTCGACGTCGGGCTCGACTACCTCTCGCTCGACCGCGCCGCCGGCACGCTCTCCGGCGGCGAGGCGCAGCGCATCCGGCTGGCGACGCAGATCGGCTCGAGCCTGATGGGCGTCCTGTACGTCTGCGACGAGCCGAGCATCGGCCTCCACCCCGTCGACGACGCGCGCCTGATCCGCACGCTGGAGCGCCTGCGCGATCTCGGCAACACCGTGATCATCGTCGAGCACGACGAGGCGATGATGCGCGCCGCCGACCACATCATCGACATGGGCCCCGGCGCGGGCGAGGCCGGCGGCCGCGTCGTGGCGGCCGGGCCGATCGAGACGATCATGGCGGCAGAGGAGTCGATGACCGGCGCCTACCTGAGCGGCCGCCGCCAGGTTCCGCTGCCCGAGGAGCGCCGGCCCGGCAACGGCACGGCGATCACGGTCGTCGGCGCGCGCGAGAACAACCTGAAGAACATCGACGTCGAGATCCCGCTCGGCATGTTCGTTTGCGTGACCGGCGTGTCGGGATCGGGCAAGAGCACGCTCATCAACGACCTGCTCTACAAGAAGGCAGCGCAGGAGCTGTACAACGCCCGCGAACGCCCGGGGAAGATGACCGCCATCAAGGGCCTCGGCTACATCGACAAGGTCGTGAACATCGACCAGTCGCCGATTGGCCGCACGCCGCGCTCGAACCCCGCCACGTACACCGGCACCTTCACGCCGATCCGCGAGCTGTTCGCGTCCTCGCCCGAGGCGCGGCTGCGCGGCTACACGGCCGGCCGCTTCTCGTTCAACGTCAAGGGCGGCCGCTGCGAGGCGTGCTCCGGCGATGGCTACATCGAGATCGAGATGCACTTCTTGCCGGACGTCACCGTGCCGTGCGAAGTCTGTAAGGGCAAGCGATACAACCGCGAGGCGCTCGAGATCACCTTCAAGGACAAGAGCATCGCCGACGTGCTCGACATGACCGTCGAGGAGGCTCTCGGCTACTTCGACAAGATTCCCGGCGTGCGGCGCAAGCTCGAGACGCTGCGCGACGTCGGCCTCGGTTACATCCGCCTCGGCCAGCCCGCCACGACGGTCTCCGGCGGCGAGGCCCAGCGCGTCAAGCTGTCCACCGAGCTGTCGAAGCGCTCCACGGGCCGCACGCTGTACATCCTCGATGAGCCGACCACCGGCCTCGCGTTCGAGGACACGCGCGCCCTGCTCGCCGTCCTGCAACGCCTCGTCGATGCCGGCAACACCGTCGTCGTCATCGAGCACCACCTCGACGTCGTCAAGAACGCCGACCACGTCATCGACCTGGGGCCGTTCGGCGGCGACCGCGGCGGCCGCATCGTCGCGACGGGCACGCCGGAGCAGGTGGCGCTCGTCGCGGAGAGCTTCACCGGCCAGTACTTGCGGAAGGTGCTGCCGCCCGAGCGGCTCGCCGCTCTGAAGCGCGCCGCCAGGCGCAACGGCGCGGCATCGAACGGCGCCAAAGCCGCTCCATCGAAGAACGGCGCAGCCAGGGCGAAAGCGAAGGTTCGCCGGTGAAAAAGGAGGAACTCACAAAACGAATTCGGGCCGACCGGGCCCGGTTCGATGCGCTCGTCGCTGGCCTCGACGCCGCGCGGCTCGTGGAACCGTCGCTCGAGGGCGGCTGGTCGGTGAAGGACGTGCTCGCGCACGTCAGCGTGTGGGAGCGCCTCTGCACCGCGTGGTTCGCGGCGGCGGCACGCGGCGAGACGCCCGACCGCGCGGAGGTACGGGACGTCGACGGCTTCAACGCCCGCTCCTACCGTGACGCGAAGGACCGGCCGCTGGCCGACGTGCTCGCCGAATCGCGGCTGTCGCACGGCGCGATCGTCGCCTCAATCGAGGGAATGTCGGAAGCAGAACTGGCCGACGAACAACGTTTCGGCCGGCCCGCCTGGCAGATGGCGAGCGCGAACTCGGACGACCACTATCGCGAGCACATCGAACAGATCGCGCGCTGGCTATGCCGGTCGGAGACGTAGGGGCGGCGCCTGCTGCGCCCGGCCGCGGGTGGAGATGAACTCGGTACCGCAGGCAATATTTTTCGACATGGACGGCACCATCCTGGACTGGGAGACGGGGATGGAGGACTCCTGGCTCGCATCGTGCGAGAAGTACTGCGACGGCCCGCACACGCCCGGGCAGCTGCACGAGGCTATCCGCACGCGCCGGACGTGGTTCTGGGCCGACGCCGAGCGCGCGTACCGCGGCCGCATGGATCTCGACGGTGCGAGCCGCGAGATCGTGCGTCACGCCTTCACGGACCTCTGCATCGATCGGCTCGATGTTGCCGACAGTTTGGCCGACTACTATCGCGCGCAGCGCGCCGCCGCCATCGCCCCGTATCCGGGCGCGACCGAGACACTGAAGGCGCTCCGCGAACGCGGCATCCCGCTTGCGCTGATCACCAACGGCGGGGCACGAAGTCAACGCGTGAGCGTCGAGAAGCATGCGCTCGAGCAGTACTTCGAGTGCATCGTCATCGAGGGCGAGTTCGGCTGCGGCAAGCCCGACGAGAGGGTCTTTCGCCACGCTCTCGCGGCAACCGGCTGCGCCCCCGAGCGGGCCTGGATGGTGGGCGACAACCTCGCTGCAGACATCGAGACTCCGCACCGTCTCGGTATGCACACCGTCTGGGTCGATGCACGCGGCGCCGGCCTGCCGGACGGCGCGCCCGTGCGCCCGCACCGCATCGTGCGGTCGATCGCCGAGCTGGT
>CAYJMJ010000065.1:4157-15912 GCA_964371095.1 uncultured Dehalococcoidia bacterium
GTCAGAACAGGTTCGGGCAGAACGGCGCGAACTTCGTGCGGAACATGTTGTCCCAGAGGTCGAGCGGCGCGTCTGGCGCAGCCTCGGCGCGGCCGTATCGGACGGCGTTCGACGGCGACACCTGCCCGTACAGCAGTTGCGCGAGCGCCGACACGTCGAGCGTCAGCTGCGGGCTCTCCTGCGTACGCGCGATGGTGCTGCCGTCTGCGCCCGTCTCGAGCGCCCAGCGGCCCGCGTTCCACGGGCACATGTCGTCACGAAGATCGAACACCGCGCGGCCGTCCGCGCTGTACGGCCGCAGCGGCATCAGCCGTTCGACGTCGATAATCCGGGCCATGATCACGTCGCGATGCGTGGCGTTCAACTCGCGCGGGTCCAGCAGGATGTGGGGTGCCGGATCGTCGACCGGCGCCGCCTCGATCTGAATGCGCGCAGCGAGGTCGAATGTGCTGAACATATCCCACATCGCCCGGTAGACGCCGGGCGAGTTCCACGCGTAGTCGCGGATGAAGATGCGCTGGCCGGGGCCCGCGGAATCGCCGTGAAACGAAGGCAGCCATTTCGGAGCCCAGGCAACGTACCCCTTCGCCTCGCCTCCTTCTTCGTAGATCGAGATCACGCTCGGCCCGAGCGGCACCGGATCGAACTGCGCGTCGATGCCGAACGTCTGCATGTCCCACAGGATCTCGATGCGCTGGAGGAAGCCGTTGCGCTCCCGCGTGAACGCCTCGTAGATCCGCTCCATCACGGGCAGGTCGGCCTTGGATCCGTCGCGGAACGCACCCGCCGGCTTCGGCAGCGAGGGCGCAATCTTGATCCATCGCGGGTCGATGCTGTATCGGACGGACGTCGTCACGACGGCGTACCCGTAACGCTGATAGATCCCGGCGATCGACGCCGTGAGGATCGCGATCGGCTCCCGGTGCTCCTCGTATCGCCGACGGAAGTCCGTCTCAGTGATCTTCCGCAGGTGGCCGCGCCGGCGGAACTGCGGCAGCGTGCCGACGAAGCTAATGCCCGCCGCTGATACCGGTGCACCGTTGATGCGCTGGATAAGCGGGAACGCGCCGTACGCTGTCGCCAGCTCGCCGTCCTCGAACGCGCACAGCGACCATTCCGGGATCATCACGGCCGTAGCCGGCGCCGGCTGCCCCGTGTACTGGCCGAATACGATCGCCGGCACGCGGTAGAACGCGTCCGTTTCTTCAGGTCGAAAGGGCCTGATCTCGAGTGTCACGGAAACTCCTTTGGCGCTGACCGTGCCGATAATACCAGACGCCCGCTATACAGCGGCACGCGCGGAATCGTACAGTGCGATCAGGCAGCCGACCCCGACGAGGAGGCAGCGTCATGCCGCGCAGCGGTCCCCAGGGCGTCGATCCGACCGAGATCTTTCCGTTCACGTACGGCGACACCCCCCACGATGAGCGGGCATACCTCGAGGTCCTCTCATGGTTTGTCTTCGGTGCCGGTCTAAACTGGCGCGTGCTCAAGTCGAAGTGGCCGCGGTTTCTCGAAGCGTTTGGGCACTTCGACGTCGCGGCCGTTGCCGTGTACGGCGAGCGGGAGATCGACCGCCTGCTCGCCGACCCCGGCATCATCCGCAACGGCAAGAAGATCGTCGGCACAATCGAGAACGCACGGCAGATCGAGGAGATCGCCGCGGAGCACGGCGGCATGACGCGGTGGCTCCGGAGCTACGGCACCGACGTCGACGCGCTGATCAAGGCGGTGAAGAAGCGCTTCAGCCACATGGGCGACGTCACGTCGCGCATGTTCCTCGGAGCGGTGGGCGCGATCGAATACCCGACCTGGAAGCCGACGCCGCGCCAGCGCGAGGGCCGGCCCTGACTGCGCCGGCAGCAGCCGAGATCCGGTCGCGCAGCTACTGCCCTTCCCGCTCCTTGCGGCGGCGCTCCGCCTGCTCGCGCGCCCACCGCACGATCGGCGAGGGCTCGAGCGGGTGCCAGGCGCGTTTCCACACGTCGAAGTCGCCGGGCCACGGCTCGGGGAACTCGGCGACGACCGGTGGCGGTCCCTCCGCGCCGGCCAGCAGGTCGAGCGCGGCACGCACGACACGCGTCTGCAGCGCGGCGTCGCCGGCCAGCCCGCACGGATGGCCGTACGGGAACTCCACGCCCAGCGTGCGCGGCGCGCCGAGACGCTCGCCCCACACCGGCATGATGTTGATGACTACGGTGCTGAGGCCCTCGGCCTCGAACGTGCGTGCCAGCGCATTCACGGCGCGGCAACAGTCCGGTCAGACGGGCGTCAGCACGACGGCGTCGACGTCCTCGGCCTTCATCAATCCTGCGGCCTGCGGCCCGTATGTCGCGATCCACTCGCGCGTGTCGGGCTGGTAGCCCATGAACGAGTAGTTCGTCGTCGCCAGCCCGCCGATGACGCCGGCCGCTTCGAGTTCGATCATGCGACTGATCGGGATCGCAACGTTGAAGTCGCGGTCGATGTCCTCGTTGTTGATGTGGAGGTGGCCGGTCTGCACCTGGTCCTGCCGGAGGTCGCGCGGCAGCCGCCGGAACGACGGGTCGCCCCAGTTCGGCTCTCGCTGCTCTCGCTCGTAATCAAACGGCGGCTCCAGCCCCCGCACGTTGATGCCCGCAGTCGTGACGAGTGCGACGCGCGCCTTCGCGAGCGGCTTCGTCATCGGTGTCCACGGCGTCGACGACGGCGTCTCGACCGCCATGTTCGCGAAGTACGCCTTCAGCGACGGCGGCAACCACTTGAAGCTATCGATAGTCATGCGCGCGCTCCCTCTTCCGTCCCGGTATGACGCTCGACGCTCTGTCGCCGCGACGCCGGCGCAGCGCACCGGTCGCCTCGACCATCATCGCGGCCGGCGCGTGTTGTGTCCACGGGGCGAGACTCGCCAGCCGCGCACGATCGCGCCGCCTCCTGACCGGCGGATGACCGGATGGCGTTGCGGAAACGGCGGGACTTGCGGCCCCACCGCTGGCATGCGCACATATGTTCCAGTCAGCGTCAGCACCAACGCGCGCCGGGCGATGGGTGCTGCGGAAATTGGCGGTGCCATAGAAAGAGCGAATTCGCCGGCCGCGCGACGCGGCGCGATGTTCATTCTCGAACTGCGTGACCTTGTCGTTGGGGCCGCATGCAATACATAAAGCGCCTCGCTAACGCGCCAGTTGAGCCCCGCCGCGCCCGCCGCCGTTGTAAGATGGCCGCAGCCTTCCGCGGGCCTGCGGCGGTCGCCGGGAGCAGCCGCTCCGGCTGGCTATTCGGGTCGTTTCTTCGATGATCAGGATGCCGGGGCTCGCCCCCCGAACGTGATCCCCTACACATAACGAGGACAGGTTGGTCAACCGCACCACGAACGCCGAAGGATACATGCTTCCGCTGGGCGGACCGGAGTTCTGGCTCCAGGCCGAGCTGCAGGACGCCATGGACCGCCTGATCCGCACCTACTTCCGCGACGTCCTGGCGATGCCGCGCGCGCCATACCCGCGCCTCGAACTGAGCGGCCGCATGACCTCTAGCGCCGGTCGATGCTATGCCGACACCGGCCTCATCCGCCTGGCCACGCTCTACCACCGCGACCACGGCATCGACGAGACGCTGCTCGTCCTCAAGCACGAACTCGCCCACTGGGCCGCGCGATGGCGTTACGGCCGCCGCATCGCGCCGCACGGCGGCGAGTTCCGCATGGTGGCGCACGAGCTCGATCCGCGCATCACGATCACGTGCCCGCCGTTCGCCAAGAAGGAGCGCGCGCAGCGTCGCTACTGGCACATGGTGTGCCCCCGCTGCCGGCGCACCTACCGGCGAGCGCGACGCGACAAGGTCGCGTGCCGCAGTTGTTGCGACACCTATGCCGGCGGCCAGTACGATCGCCGCTTCCGGCTGGCAGTCATACCGCGTGCCGAGTGACGTCGCCGTCCTCTTCGACCTGGACGGCGTCATCGTCGACAGCCGTCCCCACCATCTGACCGTCTGGCACCAGCTGGCCCGCAAGCACAGGCTCCAGCACGCGCCCGACTACTTCACGCAGACGTTCGGGCTGCGCAACGACGCGATCCTCGGCGGCCTCCTCCCCGGCATCACGCCCGACGAGCTGGCGCGCCTCGCCGAGGCCAAAGAGGCGCTATTCCGAGAGAGCGCCCGCGGCCATGTCGAAGCACTCCCCGGTGTCCGCGAGTTGCTCGCGGCGCTCGACGAGCAATCGATACCCCGAGCGATCGTCACGTCGACGCCCCGCGCGAACCTGGACCTCATCCTCGATACGCTGGCCCTCGCCGACTGCTTCCAAGCGCTCGTCGCCGAGGAGGACGCGTCGAAGGGCAAGCCCGACCCGGAAGGATTCCTGGTGGCGGCGGAACGGCTCGGAGCCGAGCCGGCGAGCTGCGTCGTGATCGAGGATGCTCCCGCCGGCCTCCGTGCCGCGAAGGCCGCCGGCATGCGCGCCATCGGCGTCACGACGACGCACCCCGCGCCCGAACTCGCTGACGCCGGCCTCGTCGTCGATTCCCTGGCCGACGAGGCCGTCCGCACGTTCATCTTCCGCGCGAAGTAGCGGCCGCGTCCGGCATCGGGGCCAGGGGGCGCGGGCGAACAGTCACCGCGCAAGACGTCGGCACGACGGCGGTCGAGCCGCCTCGGCCTCAGTCCCCGGCCGAGATCGGTGGGTGCGTGACGTCCTGGCCCGTGAAGGGTTGCCAGTCGCCGCCCGGCGTGCGCCATTCGACGTCGAACGACGTCCGTCCGACGCTCGCGTACCTGATCGTGATCACGTGACTTCCGGGGCTCATCGTGACCGTGCCCTCGACACGCCGCCACCCTTGAGGCTGGCTTGCGTCCGCTACCATGCGGCCATCGACCAGGACGGCAACCGGCCATTCGGCGTCCACGGCGAACCCGTACTCGCCGCCTTCCTTCACGTCGAGCTGTCCGTCCATCGACACGCTGAACTTCGGCGGCAGCCGTCCGGCCGGCGCGGCGTACGGCTCCAGGCTCCGCATGATCACAGGACCGTTCCACTCCGTGCCCTGGTAATGGCGCGCGACAAACCCGTTGCCGGTCGGCGCATCGACGACGAGCGCGTCGGCCGGGACCACCTGACGCACACCGCCGGTCATCAGCAACTCCAGCTTCGTCGTTCCCGGCGCGTCGACGACTGCCGTCGCGCGATAGCGATAGAGGCCGGCCGGGAAGTCCGCCGGCAAGTCGAGCGTGACGCTGTCGCGGCCCTCGCGCGCGCCCAGCCCGTCGATTTCGAGCCGCACGGCGCCGGGCGATGAGAACGCGACCTGCGTCACCCCGGCGCTCGGCGCCGCGAGCACCTTCGGATCCACGGCGGGACTCAGCCGGACGACGCCGCTCCACGAGAACGTGAACGGCAACGCCACGCCCGCAGGAAGATCCTGCGGCCACGTGTGCGAAAGCTGGCTCTCGCCAATCGTCGCGGCCGGCGTTCCGGCGCGCGACGCGGTGTATTCCGCCGTCGCGCGATGCAGCCCCACGACGGCGGCGCGCGGTATCCGCACCACGAAGTAGTCGATGCGGCCGAAGCGATCCCTCACCTCCTCCGCGTTCGCCTCCGGGTACAGCGCCACGAGGTAGCGCTCGAGTGCCTGCTGGTGCGTGTCGAGAATGAACGTTGCATCTCGCGTCACGTTCGCGGGCACCGGTACGTTGACGACCGGATCGACGCCGTTGAACTTTCGTCCGTGGTCGAGCAGGTCTGTCGCCGGCCCGAAGAACGAATCGTTCAGGTACACCGCCGACGTGCGGCTCTCGTCCGCGACGGTCTCAGCGGCCTTCGTCGTCTGCGACTGGAACATGTCATAGACGTCCTGGTTCTTCGCCTGCCGGTCGAACAGCACGTGGTAGTTGATCGAGGCGGCCCACGCGAACAGAGCGAGCACCAGCACGGCGAACGCGGCGCGACTCCACCTGCCTGTGGAGACGGTGCGATACACCACGTCGATCGCCAGCCCGATGAGAAGGAACATCGGCGGAATGACGCCGATCGTCCGGATCGCGCTCGGGTTCTCGTGCGTGAGCGTGACCGCGCTCGGTATCAGCGCCAGCGCGTACCAGCCGAGCAGCCCGCCCCGGCGCCAGTCCCGGAACGACCACACGGCCACGCCCATGCCGAGCACCAGCAGCGCCGCGGAGATCTCGTCGAGCATCGGCTCATTTGGCAGGTTGTGGCGCGCGTTCGGGTCGCCGCGTACGTTCATCATCTTGACGACGGCCTTGACGTTGTTCCGGAGCGGACCGTAGTTGCCCGCCGCGTCGGTCTGCTTGAAGACGCTGACTTGCCCCTGCCGTTCGGTGACCTGGTCGTAGTGCCGCACGACGAACTGCGCCAGCGGCAGGACGACGATCGCGAAGGAGACGGCGTAGAGCACCAGCCCGGGAACGTAGCTCCGGAGCTGCCGCCGGCGCGCCGCCGCGAAGTACACGACGAAGAACGCCATCACGAATGGCACCATGCGGAACGAGGCGTACGTGTAGAGGCCCGCGGCCAGCGAGCCGCCCGCCATGAACCAGTCGCGCTTGCGCCCCGTGTCAACCGCCCGCATGAAGAAGTACACGGCCATGATCTCGAACACCGGATCGAGCGACGCCGCCCACGAGACGCGGCTGAACGTCACCGCGTACCGCGACACGGCCATCAATCCCGTCGCCGCGAGCGCTGCCACCGGCCCGAGCAGCCGCCGCGCCAGCAGGTAGAACATCGCCACCGCCGCCATCCCCGCCACGACCGGCACGATGCGCATCGCGAGGATCGTGTAGCCGAACAGCTTGATCGACGCGATCAGCAGGTAGAAGTACATCGTCGGCTGGCCGTTGTTCGAGGCGCGCCACACGGCCAGGTGGTTGCCGTGCTTCATCAGGTCGATGGCGTCGGTGCCATTGACCGCCTCGTCGTACCAGAGGCCCGGCGGAAAGCTGAAGAACTCGTGGATCCGATACAGCAGCGCGATGCCGATGACGACGAGCACGAGCCGCCACTCCCACGAGCGCGGCAGGTCGAAGGCGCGGCGTTCGGGCGCGCGGCTCTGCAGCGCGGCCGCGACGAAGAAGATCAGCACAGCAACGACGAACCCCGCGCGCGCGTCCGGCACGCCCCCATCGCGCCCGATGGAGAACTGCGTGGCGATCGCCACGCCCACGGCCAACAGCGTGAGCACGATCGCGAGCCGGCCGGCCCACGCCGATCCGCCGCCGCGCGCCGGCGCTTCCGGTGTCATGCGTCCGATCATCGCATCAGCTTATGCGGAACCGCCCGCCACGAACAGATGGCGACGATTGCGGCGAGACGCGGCGCATCGGACCGGCGTCGAACCCGCGACCGCTCGCTATACTCCGGGTACGCCCCCGTAGCTCAGAGGATAGAGCAGTGGTTTCCTAAACCATGTGCGCAGGTTCGAGTCCTGCCGGGGGTACCATGCATACACAAACGGCGCCGGTACTCGAATACTTCGGTGAATTCCGGCCACGGATCGAGCCATAGGCGCTTCTCGCGCGGGTTCATCTGCACGCTGCGGAACAGTATGCGGCAGGCCTCGCGCCGCTCTTCGACGTTCATCCCGTTCCAGACCTGCCCGATCGACACGAGCCGGTCGCCCGCAATCACGATCGCGTCTGGTCTCTGCTCCTTTAGCTGGAGGACCTCCGCCTCGATCGCCGCAAGGTGGGCGCGCCACTGCGCTTCGGGCATCATGTCCGCGAGGTACGCATTCGTATATCGCTGCTTCTTCGCCTCAAGACTCTTGCGCCGGACAGCACCCTCGGCGACGGGAATCCGGCGCGCTTCCCGCTCGATCTCGGACAACCAGCCTGGCTCGACAGTCATGGCGGTGACCACATCGCTCACCTCGTTTTCCGCAAGCTGACGGTCCCAGAGACTACCCGCAATCGCGCAGACACGCTGACGCACGCCTGAGGGTTCTCGGTAGTAGTGGTGGTGGTTGCCGATACCCGACTTGCACTGCCAGATGGGGCCGCCGCAGACGGCGCAAACGGCGATGCCGGCGAGCAGCCAGGGCTCCCGTGCCCTCGTCGGCTGCCGGCGAACCCGCGCCTGGGCCGCGCGCCACAGTTCTTCCGACACGACTGGTTCGTGGATGCCACGCCGCCGCTCGCCTCGGTGGCGGATGTAGCCGGCGTAGAACTCGTTCTCGATCACCGACTGCACGGCAGACGCCGTGAAGAGACGGTCCTTGTGTTTAGAGTGAGGCTTGAGGCCCATCTCGTTCCAGAGCCGTGCAATCTCCGTGTAGCCAACACCGGCGACGTAGTCGCGAAACGCTTCGAGGATCGCCGCGGCCTCGTGCGGAACAGGTAGCAGCGGGTCCTTGTTCGTCGCACCGTTCGCGTAGCCGAAGGGGACGTCACCGACGTGCAGCCCCATTTCGAACTTCTCGCGCTTGGCCTTCTTAATGTGGAAGCTCATCTTCCGCGACCAGTAGGCGCCGAGGCCGAGATCGATGCTGAGCATCATGTGACCCTCGGGCGTGCTGTAGTCGACGTCGCTGCTGGCATTGATCAGCTTGATGCCGTGCTCATCGAGAAGGTTGAAGATGGTGTGGCCTAGCTCTTCGTCGCGAGCGAAGCGGCTGAGGTCGTGGACGAGCAGAACGTCGAACCTGCCGGCATCGGCGTCCCGCACGAGGTCCTGGATCGTCTTGCGCTTTGAGGCATGCCGAGTGAAGGCAGACTCACCGTCGCCGACGTACTCGGCGACGACCGTCCAGCCCTCGCGCTCGCATCGCTCGCGCAAGATGCGGCGTTGGGCGTCGACGGAGTAGTTCCGTTTGCCCGCCTGGCGCTCGTCGCTAACTCTAAGTAGTAGTGCTGCCCTCATCGGCCTCCCGGCGCTCGATCAGCTGCCGTCTCCATGAACGGATCATCAGTTCCATCAGTCGCTCCCAGCGTTCGCTCCGCCGCCGGGCCTGCTTGTCGTCACGTAATGCCATAACTCACGCCACTGAATCCACTCAACGAACAAGGCTCCCCGCGGACCCTTCCCAGGTCCGCCGGGAGCCTTGCGCCGCTCCGAGCGAAGTATTCGCATTGCCCGACGCCCTAGAGCGTCGGTTTCAGCTCCACCAGCACCTTTCCTCGATCATCAACGCGCCACATCAGAGCACCCTGCCTGCATTTGCTCAATAGAGCGCGGTGAGCCTCAAGCTTCTCGGACACCGCGTTGATCACTTTGTCGGCCTGCCTCATGCGATCGGCGCCAGTAGGGGCAACGTCGGTCAAGCGACACCACCAATCAGCAGCGGCTGCACGTGCACGATGCTTCGACCATTCTCGTCGCGGTCCACCACGATCAGCCCCTCGAGCGACAACTGCTTCACTAGGGCTGTGATGTTCACGCCCGTCTCAGCCGCCGCTTCATACAGCATCGGCCAGGCGCCCGTGACGGCCCCGGTGCTGCGACCCGCCGCGCGAAGAAGGGCGCGGAACGACTCCGTTCGCTGCAACGCCTCCAGCGACACCGCGGCCGCACGCCCCGCCTCTTCGACCCAGTATTCGCGCTCCACCTCGTCGTCAGGGGTCCCGTGGCGTCGACGAGGGTCGTTGGAGCGGAGGCATACGAACTGGGGCGGCACCTCGAATCCGGGAAACTGTCGCCCTGAGGACTGCCTGAGGATCGCCGCGTGATCGATGACGTGGATGGCCTCGTGCCACATCCCGACGTTCTGCACGCCCTCAGGGTCCTTTACTCCCTCGATGTCTTCTGTATTCACCGTCACCACGAACCTACCGTTGTCGAAGCGCGTCTCGGCGAAGCGGTCAGAAGGCAGCGGATCGAATCGAAGCGTGGCGTCGAGGAAGTCGGTGAGGAGTTCGGCAATGATCTTCGCAGGGGGTGGAGGAACGGCCAATCCGTAAGCCTTCTGGTATTCAGCGAGGAGGCGGTCTCGCTGACCTCGTCCGAATGACCAGGCATCCCTCTGACGTCGCCGTTGCCAGCTACGATTTGCCGCCATGCGTCTCCTCAATGAACGAACGCACGAGCTGAATCAGGGCGCGGCGGCGGCGCGGGTCGAGGCGAAGGAGCCGGACAATAGCATCGGCGGCGTGGTCGGACTCGGCTTCTGGGACGCCGGCCGCGCGAACGAGCGTGAGGGCACGCCCTTCGAGCCCTCCGATTGACCGTTGCGGCGGCTGGCCGCCGGCAGCCCGTCGTAGCGCAGGCGCATTCGTCTGTTCTCGATTGCTGATGCGATCTAGGATCTGGCGCGGAAGGCAATCGGCCAGTTCGAGCATGAGTTTCAGATCACCCCCAAGCGCTTCCGCGAGGCGGGCGACCGTCTCGGCGCCAGGAATACTCGAATCGTTTTCGATTCTCGAGAGGTGCGTGTAGGAGAGGCCTGTCTGCTCAGAAATCATCTGCAGATTCCAGCCCTTCCGTTTTCGCAGTCGCCTGATGTACTCCCCGAGCGATAGCTGTTCGGTGCTCACGTCCCGATGTTATCAGAAGTTGCTCTACCACGCAATGCTTGCGGCGACGCACTCTTGGCCGGCACTTGGTAGGAGACGTTCACCCGTCACCCTCTTAGCGTACACGCGGCTGCGGAGCCGACGAGTTGTAACAGGTCAAGTCGCCCTTAGAAATCTCTCCCCCTCCCCCATCGACCGAGCGCTTCGAAGCGTGGGAAACAGAATTCACACGCCGATCGCCGCAGCCACCTTCCCCCAGCTCGCATCCGCCTCGCCCTCCAGCCGCCGGAGGTACACCGACGTGACCTGGAGCGAGGAGTGGTCGAGAAAGCGAGAACCGTTCTCGATCGATTCTCCGGCGTCGCGGCGCAGCTTGGCGGCCGAGTGCCGGAAGATGTGGACGCCCGCGAGCGGCAGGTTCGCTGACTTCAGGTAGCGGCGCAGGTTGCCGTAGAAGGTTCCCGACGTCACTCCCCGGTCGCCCGCGCTGGACGGCCACAGCGACGCGTCCGAGGACATGGTCGCGATGTCCCGCCCGAAGGCCGACAGCGCCGCCGTGAGCGCCACGTAGGCGGGTTCCGGTAGCTCTCGCTTGCCCTGCTTGTTCCCCTTACCTCGGTAGCGGTACCAGACCACGCCGTCCTCCTGTGTCAGGTCGCCGGCAGTCATGTTCAGCACCTCGGCTCTCCGCCGGCCGGTGAGCGTCAGCGTCAGGATGATGGCGCGGTCCCGCAGGCCCACCAGCGTCTCGGGGATCACGGCGAGCAGCTTGCGGATGTCGTCGGCGGTGAGGCCGCGTGGCGGTGCGACCTGGACGCGGGGGCGTTCGAGCGCGTCGCAGGGGTTGGACGAGACGATGTCCATGCGGATCAGGAAGCGGTAGAAGCTGCTCAGGCAGGCGAGCCGGGCGCCGATGGTGACCGACGACGGCTGCTTGCCGGAGAGACCGACGCCGTAGCCCCAGGCGAAGACCTCCGGGCTCGTGACGCGGTCTGGCGGCTTGCCGACGCTGGCGAAGAAATGTTGCAGCATGCGGCTGTAGCCCTCGACGGTGCGCCGGCTGCCCGAGCGCCGCTCCTTCTCGGCGAGGAACGCGTAGAGGCTGCGCTCCCAGCCCTCGGCAGTGTTGTCGAACGTGGTGATCGGCGTCATGGCGGCGCCCCCTCCTACGAGGCGACACCATGTACGCTCCGACGCCGGTCACTATCAAGTCGCGGTGAGCGCGAAGATGTATCTTGCGTCGCAGGAGGCAACAACGACGTGAGCGAATCCAACCGATCCAAGTCGCGGGGCATCGTGCCAGGCAGTCGGGTCA
>CAYJMJ010000066.1:0-11124 GCA_964371095.1 uncultured Dehalococcoidia bacterium
GGAAGCGCGATGGATTCAAGCGAGGCGATGAGACGCGGAACATCGTGGTTCACCGTGTCCCACACAACGTCGAGATCGATGCGGAAATAATCGTGCACGATAAGGTGCCGCATCCCGATGATATCGCGCCAGGGTATGCCGGCATGCGAGTCGCGCTGCTCCTGCGTCAGGCGGCTCGCAGCCTCGCCCACGACCTGCACCAGATACACGATGGCGAGCTGAAGATCGTCATTCCGATCGAACTCCGCACGTGAGACCCCGGCAATCTTAGAGGCGATGCGCCGAGCGTGCACCAGCATATCGAGGAACAGCGCGTCGTCAGGACGCCGCATAGACCAGGCGGGCGGAACTCAGAATGCCGCGTCTCCGAATCCAGTTTGGATTCTGCTCCACGAGCCGCCGCTTGATGAGATCAACCTTGCGACCAAAGAGCCCCTGCAGTTCCGCCTCCATATCGAGCAGATCATGGAGGCGGATCTGACTTTCATGCTCGAACACTACGAGCACGTCGACGTCGCTCTGTTCGTCGAAGTCGTCACGCAGCGCCGACCCGAATAGCTCGAAGCGCACGATCGCCCACTTCCGGCAGAACGCCGCAATCTGTTCGTCCGTGACGTGCAGCCGGGCGAGGATATCGTCCATGCGGAAACTATATCTGATGCGCAACCATCGACGGGCCGGCCCTGCGGCGAGGACGACGCGCTCTCCGAGCCGCACGGGAAACAGCAGACAGCAAACAGCAAACAGCAAAGGCGCGGCCGCCGGCGTGGAACAGACGCCAGACAACAGATTGGGAGAACGGGGGTCGAGTGCCGGGCGAGGGGCCGCGCCGGGCGCGCGGGTCCTTTGGCCCTGTGGGTGCGGTGCGCGTCGCACTACGCTGGGTGCGCGGGCAGGCGGCGTGACTATGCCGGGGAAGTGCGGACCGGTGGCATCCGCCAAACGAGCGCATCGTGTTTCGGAGTAAGGAGCGCCCCATGGAAGAGCAATACGACGTGATCGTGATCGGCGCGGGATTCGGCGGCGCGACGTGCGCCGCGCTGCTCGCGCACCGCGGCGTTCGCACGCTGCTGATCGACAAGAACGCGATCCCCGGCGGCAAGGCGCTGACGATGTCCAAGGAGGACTTCCGCTACGAGTTCTGGCCGATCTGCGGCGGCCCCAGCCTGGGATCCCAGTTCGCGCACGTGCTCGAAGAGCTGGGCATGGAGCGCGAGATGGAGATCCTGACGCCCGACGACATCGGCATGTTGATGTACCGGCCTGCCGGCGGCGAGTATCGCAAGCAGGTGACGTCGGCCACGCCGCAGGCTGCGTCGGGCGGGCCGATGGGGCTGATCGATCTGCTCGGCCTGACGGGCGGCGAGTTGCCTGACGTCGCCCGCCTCTTCGCCGACATGGTGCAGATGCCGCCGGAGGAGATCGCCCGCCTCGACGACGTCACGTTCGCCCAGTTCATCCGACGGTACGACGTACCGCAGTCGATCTGGAGCTACCTCGGCATGTGGACGAACATCGTCTTCGTGGTCGGGATCGATCTGCTCGCCGCGTCCGAGGCGATCCGGACGTTCCAGGACTTCTCGCGCGGCGGCGCCATGCGGTACGGCAGCGGTGGCTACGGACGACTGGCGGAGATCTGCTGCGAGTCGATCGAACGCGACGGCGGGCGTGTGCTGCTGAAGACGCGGGTCGAGCGTGTTCGCGTGGAGGACGGCGCCGTCACGGGCGTGATCACCGAGCACGGTACGTTCGCTGCGCCGATCGTCGTGAGCAACGCCGGGATCCAGCCGACCGTGCTGCGGCTCGTCGGCGAGGAGCATTTCGACAAGAGCTACGTGAGCTATGTGAAGGGTCTCGTCCCATCGTGGGGCTTCATGGGCATTCGCTACTTCCTCGACCGTCCATTCTTCGATCGCGGCACGTACATCGCGTTTACCGACGAGAGCTACCTCGATACCGAGCGCTTCCGCCGCGCCCGCACGGGCGAGCTGCCGGAGGACATGATGGTGTTCAACGTTGTCCCTTCGGTTTACGATCCGAGCCTGGCGCCTCCCGGCAAACAGTGCGCGCTCATCGGCACGATCTGCACGCCGGATCCGGGGACGGAGGACAACGAGGCCTGGTGGAGCAAGCTCGAGGAGACGGTCGGCCAGCTGTGGCCGGGCCTGGAAGCATGCGTCTCGTCGAAGGAGCGCTACGGCACGTCGCACGTCTCGAGCCTGACGCGCGACCAGGTGGTGCCCGGGCAGGGCGGCGAATGCATCGGCCTGGCGCAGATCGTCGGCCAGTGCGGGAGCCACAAGCCCTCAGCGCAGGCGCCGGTGCGCGGACTCTACTACGTCGGCTGTGATGCGGGCGGCTATGGATGCGGCACACATCAGGCAGTGGACTCCGGCGTCAACGTTGCGCAGCTGGTCGAGCGGGCGCACGTGGTACACGCATCGGCCTACTAGCGCGGCGCCGTGCGCACGATGGCGGGGGGCTGTGCCGGTTGTGCGTGCGACGAAGGGCAGCGCCGCGTCACGCCAATCACGCCGTCGAGTTTCAACGGCAGGCCATGGACTCCGCCACGGTTGGTTCACGGATTGCCGGGCTGCGACGCGCGATAGTGGCGGGCCAGCTCGGACTGGTACCGGCGACCGATCGATGCGGCGTGAGCGGACAGCCAATCGCTCAGTTTCGTGACGCCGGCTGGTGAACTCCCCGTAACGAGAAGGTCCGCCAGCAGCCCGTCCACTTCCTCGCGGGTGAGGATCACGTCTCGTCGCAGGAAACCGATGATCTTGCTGAGCGCGAGCGCGAGCATGGGCGGCCAGTGGACGACGCGCGCCCTGCTGTCGAGTACCTGTGCGATGCAGCTCACGAGTTCGTTGAACGTGAACGTCTCGGGTCCGATGGCGTCTGTCGTCGAGTTGTCCGTTCGGACCGCCTGCGCGATCGCCAGGTCCGCGAGGTCCCCGACGAAGATCGGCTGGAGCCGGTACTCGCCTGAACCCGGGGTCACAAACATCGGGAAGCGTCGCAACAACCACGCGATGTTGTTGATGAGGATGCCGTCGTCGCCGAACAGCACGGCGGGCCGCAGAATCGCGTACGAGAGCGACGATTCCCGGATGGCGCGTTCGACTCGCGCCTTGCCGCGGAAATATCCCAGCGGCGACGCCTCGTCGGGGTTCGTAATGCTGATGTGCACCACGCGCTCCACCCCGGCCTCCTGGGCCGCGCGTATGAGCACGAGCGAGTTGTTCACGGCCGACTCATAGGTCGTGCCACGGTAAGGAAAGCGGACCCAGTACGTGTTGTACAGGACGCGCGCGCCCTGCAGATCCCAGACGAGCCGCCGAACGTCGGTGAATTGGAGCGGCCGAATCTCCACGGCATCGTGGAGAGGCGAGGGGCGGGACGCGTGGCCTGTCAGCGTCCGAACGCTGATGCCGGAATCGAGAAGCTTCCGCGCGATGTGGCTTCCGGTGAACCCGAAGGCGCCTGTGACGACGTGCATCTCGGCCATTCGGTCGGCTCCCTCGGATGCAGGGTACGGCGGTCGCTCGATACGAGCTATTCCGCGACTGCATCGGTCCTGGCGGGTGGCGGCGCCGGGCGGCAAACGGCGAGAGAGCGGAGAGCGGAGGGCAGAGGGTGGAGAGCAGGGAGCAGAGGGCAGAGAGCAGGGGGCGGGCCGCCGAGAATAGACAACAGACAACAGAGAATGGAACGGCTTCGGCGTCTGTTGCAGGACCGTGGGGGGAGCAGCCACACAGAAGACGGCAGACAGCAAAGGGGAGAGAGCAGGGGGCGGGCCGCCGAGAACAGACAACAGACAACAGAGAATGGAACGGGTCCGGCGTTTGGGGCAGGACCGTGGGGGGAGGAGCCGCAGCCGCAGCGGGAGCACGTCGGCATGGCCATGCGGGCGCTCTCGGGCTTCGTCTGGCGAGCCGGGCCTGACGGCGGGCGCCGTGGCGGGGACAGCGTAAACGTGCGGCGCTAGCGTGCGCGGGCAGCCAGAGCGCGCCGCGCGTGATCGATGAGAAAGAACGTGACTGCCCCGATCGGCAGGATGGCGAGCCATGCGGGCCCCACGCCTTCCATGGAGAACATCTGGTTGATGCCTGGCATGTATATGAGTGTCAGCGCCAGCGCCAGCTCAAACAGCAGCCCGTACAGGATCCAGGCGTTCGACGCCAACGAGAGGCGATTGCCCAACGAGCCCTCGCGTTGTGCGAAGAGGCAGCCGATCTGCCCGGCCACGACGCCGAGCAGGGTCATCGAGCGCGCCCCGTCGTCGAATGCGCTGTACGGCTCGAGGGAGTCGAAGGGGCGCCAACCTTGCCACGCGAAGTACGAGAAGAAGCCCGCCAACCCGAGAGCCGCCTCCATGACGCCAAAGAACAAGAAGGTCTTGAGGGCCAGCGACCGTGTCATGAGCGGGCGGCCGGACGGCTCTGGTGGAGCGTCCATGATCCGCGGCGAGGGCGGATCGGCGCCGAGCGCGAGAGCCGGCAGGAGGTCGGTACCCAGGTCGATGGCGAGGACCTGCGCGACGACAAGCGGCAGGGGAATGTGCAGGAACACGTACAGCAGAAACGGGGCCAGCTCGGCAACATTGCTGGTGAAGACATAGCTCGCAAACCGGCGGATGTTGGCCTTGATAGAGCGGCCCTCCTGGATCGCCGCCACAATCGTGGCGAAGTTGTCGTCCGCGAGGACGATGTCCGCTGCCTGCTTGGCGACCTCGGTGCCACGGCGACCCATGGCGACGCCCACGTCGGCCGCGCGAAGCGCGGGCGCGTCGTTGATGCCGTCGCCGGTGACGACGACGACCTCCCCGGCGCCGCGGAGCAGCGTCGCGATCCGGAGCTTCTGGCGGGGATCGATCCGGGCGAAGATGGTGTCCGCCCGGAGCCGGTCGAGCAGCCGCTGATCAGAGAGCTCGTCGAGCGTTGCGCCGTCGCACACCGGCAGGGCCGTCTCGGCCAGTCCGATTTCGAGCGCGACCGCCTGTGCGGTGGCCGGGTGATCGCCGGTCAGCATGATGACGCGGACGCGCGCGCGCCGGCATGCCTCGATGGCCGCGCGCACCTCCGGGCGCGGAGGGTCGTGAAGGCGCACCAGTCCCAGGACGGTAGGCCGCTCGCCGCTCGGGCCGCTCGTGAGCAGGATCACGCGTTCGCCGCGACCGGCTGCCGCCTCCACCATGCCGGCGATGGCCTCGTTGCGGCCGCCGGAGGCATCGAGGGCCAGCACGGCTTCGGGAGCGCCCTTGATGAACGTGCGGGGCACGCCACCTACGTTGCACGTGACGGACATATACCGCCGGGCGGATTCAAACCGCACGTCCTCGGTGCGTGGATGCGCCCTGCGTTGGGCGACGACATCGCAGCCGTGGCTCTGAGCCCACCGCACGAGGGCCACGTCGATCGGATCGCCCGCGAAGCCATCGTTGTCCGGGAAGGCATCGTTGCAGAGGGCAGCGGCAAGAAGCGTCTCAGGAGCAGGGACGCTCGACCCGGCGGCATCGGCGAATCCAAGCACCGAGAGCGTGTTCTGCGTCAGGGTGCCCGTCTTATCGGTGCAGATTACGGTTACGGCGCCTACGGCCTCGACCGCGGACAGCCGCCGGACCGCGGCGCCGCGTTCGGCCATGCGCCTTGCACCGATGGCCAGGGAGACGCTCAGCGTCGGCAGAAGGCCCTCCGGGACGAGTGCCACGATCACGCCGGTCGCGAAGGTGAGTGCGGCGAGGAACTCGACGCTGGTGCTCAGAGAGGCAATGAACAACGTGGCCGCGCCGGCGAGCACGGCAAGCACCGCCGTCAGTCGCGAGAGCGCGGCCACCTGGCGCTCGAGGACCGAGTCTCCGCGATGCACGACCTCGACGAGCGCGGCGATCTCGCCGATGGTGCTCGCGGGGCCGATGGCCCATACGATCCCCTGGCCGGAACCGGTGACGACACCCGACGCGGCAGGCGCCACGCACGGGAGATCCGTGGTGCGTACCGTGCTGTCCGCATCGATGACGACCCGCGCGTCGCGCTCGACGGGTGAAGATTCGCCGGTGATCATCGAGAGATCGAGCGTGAGATCCCGGGCGGTCAGCAGCACGACGTCCGCTGGTACGACATCGCCAGCGGCGAGATGCACGATGTCGCCGGGCACGAGGTCGGTGGCCGGGAGACGCCGCTCCACGCGGTCCCGCACGACACGGGCCTGCACCGCGACGCGTTGCATCAGGCTCCGCACGACCTGCGTGGCACGATACTCCTGCAAGAACGCGAAGACACCGTTCACCCCGATCACGGCGACGATCGCCGCTCCAAGCTCCGGAATGCCGGCAGCGAATGAGAGTCCTGCAGCGAACCAGAGCAGTAGTGCGAGGGTGTGCGTGAAGTTGTCGAGAAACGTGCCGACGATGTCGGAGCGCTTCGGACGGACGGGCTCGTTCACCCCGAAGAGGCGACGGCGTCTGCCCGCCTCGGAAAGCGTGAGTCCGCCCGCGGTTGTTTGCAGCAATCGGAGGCGCGTCTCCGGCGTCGCCCCTGCGAGCGCCGCGACCCCCGGCAAGGTGACGTCACGCGTCGCGCGATCGCTCGTCACGGGCATCGCCGCTTCGCCGCTTCGCGCCCCATGCACAGGTTGCCCGCGATGGCATCGCGGCGCGGACGGTCATCCTCGACGAGAAGGATGTTCATGCCGTCATCGTATGGCGGTGCGCGTCGCGTCGGCGTCCCTCGTACGGTGCGTTCGTATAAGAAATGTGACAGGAAACGGCATCGGGGCCGGCGAAGCGGCAGCCGACGCCCGTGTCCGTGCCGGGAATTGCGCTCGGGAACCTGTGGATTGGACCGCATTGAGAACGGCACTCGCGATCCACACGGGCGAGGTCACTCGGAGCGACATCTGACGGACGGGCCAGGTTCGACGATCGGGAGGTGGCGACGGGATCGACAAGACCTTGAAGAAGAAGCGAGGCCCCGAATATTCGAGGCCTCGCTCCACGTCTGGCTTGCGGATTCGCTAGTCGTCGTCCTCGTCATCCTCGTCGTCGTCATCTCCGTGGTGGCGTCCGGGATACCTCTTGCAATGGTGGTCGCCAAGATGGAGGCCCTCGTCACCCTTGCGATGGCTGCCGAAATGGTGGCCGTTGTCGCCGCCGGAGCAAGCGGTCGGACTGGGCACCGGCGTGTCGGTCGCCGAAGGCGTATCGGTGGCGGACGGCGTGTCGGTCGCCGAAGGCGTGTCGGTCGCGGACGGCGTATCGGTGGCGGTTGGCGTGTCGGTCGCCGAAGGCGTATCGGTTGCCGCCGGCGTGTCGGTGGCGGACGGCGTATCGGTGGCGGTTGGCGTATCGGTGGCGACGCCGACCGGCGTGTCGGTCGCGGTGGCCGTCGCCGTGTCGGTCGCGAGCGGATCTACCGCAGCCGATTGGAGACCGTCGTTCGACGCGTAGGCGCCGATCGCGGCGAGCGATACGAGAGCGACGGCGATGCCCACGGCAAGGAACTTCTGTCGCATACAAACTCCTCGTGAAACACGTTGATACAAGCGGCGCGCACAGCCGCCGCAACCACTGACCCCAAGATCACTATCGAACGGCGACGGAAGGTCCGTGGCGGCCAGCGGGTTAAATTCACCCAATTCGCCGGAATGAGCGATCGCGCAATTGAGGTGAGTTTCGGGTGCGGCGCGGCAGGATCGCCGAGGTTGCCGGGTCCGCCGAGAGCAGAGAACAGAACAACAGGCAACAGATCGTCAAATGGAGCAGGGCGGGGGCGTGCGGGCGCCCTGGGGCGACGGCGCGGCGCGCTCGCCTGCCGCGTGCGGCTTGCATTGGATAAGCTTCGGCGACCGGCAAGCGTTACCGACAGGACACGAATTCATGCGGATGTCACGGCTCTTCGGCAAGACGCTGCGCAACGCGCCGGCCGATGCCGACACGGCGAACCACCAGTTGATGCTGCGAGCGGGCCTCGTCCAGCAGCTGGCGGCCGGCATCTACAGCTACCTGCCGACGGGCTGGAAGGTGATGCGGAAGATCGAGCAGATCATCCGCGAGGAGATGGACCGCGCAGACGGGCAGGAAGTGATCATGCCGGTGGTGCAGCCGGCGGAGTTGTGGCAGGAATCAGGGCGCATCGACACGATGGGCGACGTGCTGTTTCACCTGAAGGACCGCCGCGAGCGGGATCTGATCCTCGGCCCGACGCACGAGGAGGTGGTGGTCGACCTGTTCAAGAAGCAGGTGCAGAGCTACCGCGACATGCCGCTGATGATCTACCAGATCCAGACGAAGATGCGGGACGAGGCGCGGCCCCGCGGCGGGCTAATGCGCGTGCGCGAGTTCACGATGAAAGATGCGTACAGCTTCGACACCGACTGGGACGCGCTCGACGGCAGCTACCAGGCGGCGCGCGCCGCGTACACGCGCATCTTCGATCGCTGCGGCGTGCCGACGATCCCGGTGCAGGCGGACTCCGGCGCCATCGGCGGCAAGGACAGCGAGGAGTTCATGTACCTCACCGAGGTCGGGGAGGACACGATCCTGCTGTGCGACCGATGCGGCTACGCGGCGAACGAGGAGAAGGCCGACCACAAGAAGCACGAGATGCCGGAGGAGGAGCCGCTGCCGCTCGAAGAGGTCGCCACGCCAGGGCAGAAGACGATCGACGACCTGGTGGCGTTTCTCGGCGTGCCGCACGCGCGGACGCTGAAAGCGGTGTTCTACGAGATTGACGGCGGGCCGGTGTTCGTCGCGATCCGGGGAGACCTGGAGGTGAACGAGGCGAAGCTGCGCAACACGCTGAAGGCGGTCGAGATGGCGCTGCTCGACGAAGAGGGCGTGAAGAAGCACGGACTCGTCGCGGGGTCGGCGTCGCCGGTGGGGCTGAAGGGGATCAAGATCGTCGCGGACGACAGCGTGCTGACATCGCCGAACCTCGTCGCGGGCGCGAACAAGCCGGACGTACACTTCCGCAACGTCAACCACGGGCGCGACTGGACGGCCGACGTCGTCGCCGACATCTCGCTGGCGCGGGCGGGGAACGTGTGCGCGCGCTGCGGCGGCACGCTGGAGACGAAGCGCGGGATGGAGATGGGGCACGTCTTCAAGCTCGGCACGGTGTACACGGACCGGCTGCAGGCGACGTTCGCCGACGAAGCGGGCGAGCTGAAGCCAGCCGTGATGGGGTGCTACGGCATCGGCGTGGGGCGCGTGTTCGCGGGCGCGATCGAGGCGAACCACGACGAGCGGGGCATCATCTGGCCGCCGGAGCTGACGCCGTACCACGTGCATCTCGTCGGTCTCGGGTTCGACAAGCCGGGCGTGCGGGAGAGCGCGGAACAGGTGTACCAGCAGCTGCAGGACGCCGGCTTCGACGTGCTCTTCGACGACCGGGAAGAGGGCTCGGCAGGCGTGAAGTTCAACGACGCCGACCTCCTCGGCATGCCGGTGCGCGTCACGGTCAGCCCGCGGAGCATCGAGAACGGCGGGGCGGAGATCAAGCGGCGGACGACGAAGGACGCGCAGGTCGTCGCGCTGGGCGATGCGGCCGCGGCGGTGCGCGGGCTGCTCGGCACGTAGCGGTCCACGCCATACGCGCGCTCGCTCAGGCGATGCGATCCACTGCGTGCGCCACTGATGCGAGAGCCGCGACGCGCAACGGAAGCGCACGCCGCCGCGAACCTCGCGGCATCGCCAGACGGTCGCCCGCATGTCGGGCACTTGAAAACCCGATAGCGGCTGACGTAGGCTGGGTTTTCGACCGGCTCGCGTGATGACGATGTGGAGGTCAAGGATGACGGGTACGCGACGGTTCCTCACCGGGTGTTTGTTCCTCGCCGTGCTGCTGGCCGTGATGGCCGGAGCGGGATTGTCGGGATCGCGTGCGCCGGCGGCGCGGGCCGCAGACTGCAATAAGCTCGCCGATCCCGGCACGTTGCAGGGCATCGTCGATGCGGCGCAGCCGGGCGACGTAGTCTGCATGGCGCCTGGGGTGTATCGCGGGCCGCTGACGTTCCACGACCGGCACGGCGTGACGCTTCGCGGCGCCGGACCGCGCATCTCGATCGTCACGGGCGGCAACAAGGATTCGATGCTGATCTTCAACAGCACGGACCTGACGTTCGAGAATTTCACGCTGTTCTACGGGCACCCATCGAACGCGTACGTGTGGACGAGCAAGAACGTGCTGTTCCAGCACATGGACGTCGCGGGCGGCGGCATCGGCATCCATTACGACGTGAGCAGCACGGGGCGCATCGCCGATTCGTTCATCTACGCGGCGGAGGGCGACGGGACGTTGATCCGCCGCCGCTCGAACGTGACGGTGGAGCGAAACTGGATCTTCCTGAACGGCGGCGTCGGCGTTTCGACGGTCGGCGAGGCGGCGACGACGACGATCACGCAGAACATCATCTCGGGCAACGCCGGTCCGGGTGTATTTGCGGGACAAACGCCGTGCGCGTTGCTGCCGCCGGGCTTCGTGGAGGTGCCGGACTGCTATCTCACGAACCTGCAGGCGTTCGTCGGCGACGCCAACATCATCCTTAACAGGAACGTGATCCAGGCGAGCGGCAGCACGGGGATCGTGATGTTCCCCGGCACGCGGGGGACGTTCACGCGCAACCGCATCTGGCGCAATCATCTGTCCGGCCTGTTCGTGTGGGGCGCGTCGATCACGTCCGAATCCGACGAATTCAACGGAAACGACGAGCACGCGATCGAGTTCCGGGCGTACCCGGACCCGCTGAAGTACGGCAAGGTCGGCACCAAGTTCCCAGTGCGCGCGACGGGCCGCATCAACCACGCGGACATCCACGACACGGTGGTGCTGCCGGAATCGGGGCGGCTTGGCGGCGGCGTGCTGGGGCAGGGCGCGAACATGGACGTGTCGAACTCGATGATCTACCGGAACCGGGGCATCGGCGTGTCGTACGTCAACACGTCTTTGGGGTCGATCGACGACAACGCGATCTTCGGCAATGGCGGATCGGCGATCTGCATCTACAAGGCGGGGAAGGTCGTGGCGGAGAACAACAATGTGTTCGGAAACGTCGACGACAGGGTCGGCGTGTGCCACGAGACCACGCCGTGACAGGCGGCCGGGAGGTCGGAGGTCGGAGGCG
>CAYJMJ010000066.1:11224-15663 GCA_964371095.1 uncultured Dehalococcoidia bacterium
GTGTGCCACGAGACCACGCCGTGACAGGCGGCCGGGAGGTCGGAGGTCGGAGGCGGGACGTCATGCTGATTGAAGCGAAGCATCTTGTTCAGCCGAGTCCCTGGGCAGGTCTTCGGCGCGCCGCCGCGGTCGGCCGGACGCCGTCGCGGCGAGCAATGCGAGCGCCGCAACCGGGGAAGGCCCTTCGCTGCGCTCCGGGTGACATTCGCGCGGTCGTGCTGATCTAACCGCCACAATCGCCCGGCGGCGCTCGCTCCGTTAGTATGTGGCCACGCCCGGCAACAAGAAGGCACTGACAGCGCGAGAGGCTCAGAGCGCCAGATGAAGATCTGTTTCCTGATGTACCAGGGCAACATGTACTCCGGCGGGCAGGGGGTATATCTCTACTACCTGACGCGGGAGCTGGCGCGCATGGGGCACGAGGTGCACGTGATCGCCGGGCCGCCGTACCCGGCGCTCGACGAGGCGGTGACGGCGCACAACGTCAGGGACTACAGCTTCTGGAGCTACCACCACTACAAGAAGGACTTCGTCTTCAACCGGCCGCCGCTGAGCTATTTTCACCCGGTCAACTTCTACGAGCTGATCTCGACGCGACTGACGCTGTCGTCGTTGCTGGCGAACTTCAGCATCCGGGCGTACTTCAAGCTGCGGGAACTGTCCCGCGAGCATCGATTCGACGTGGTGCACGATAACCAGACGCTGAGCTACGGCGTCTGGGCGATGCACAAGACGGGGTTCCCGCTCGTCGCGACGATCCATCATCCGCTGAAGTACGACCTGCGGAACGCATTGCGGCAGTCGCGCAGCACGTACGAAAAGGCGCGCCGCATCCTCTGGTCGCCGTGGATGATGCAGGAGTGGGCGGCGAAGGGCGTCGATCGCGTAATCGTGGTGTCCGAGACGTCGCGCGTCGACGTGGAGGAGGCATTCGAGCTTCCTCCGGAGCGCGTGCGCACGGTGTACAACGGCATCGACACCGACACGTTCCGGCCGCTGCCGGGCGTCGAGCGGCGGCCGGACAAGCTGCTGTACGTCGGCAACTCGGAGGACCGGAACAAGGGTGCGCGGTACTTCATGGAGGCGCTGAACATCCTGAAGGACGAGATGGACTTCCGGGTGACGTTCGTCGACAACGAGAAGTGGCGGCTGAAGCTGGTGCCGGGGCTGGTGGACGAGTTCGGCCTGAACTCGCGCGTTGATTTCACGGGGCGGATCCCGACGCCGGAGCTGGTGCGGCACTACAATGAGGCGCGGCTGCTCGTGACGTCGTCGGTGCACGAGGGGTTCGGGTTGCCGCTCGCGGAGGCGATGTCCTGCGGCACGCCGACCGTAGCGACGCGGATCGGCGCGTACGAGGAGATCGTCGAGCACGGGACCAGCGGCTGGCTGGTGCCGCCGTCCGATCCGCGGGCGCTTGCGGACGCGATCCGGATGCTGTGGAATGATCCATCGCTCCGGCAGCGTCTCGCCGATGGCGGCCGGCAGCGCATCCGCGACAAGTTCAACTGGCGGAAAGCCGCCGAGGAGACGCTGGCGGTGTACGAGGAGATCGTGCCAGCGAAGCGGCGGACGTTCACGATGGCGGCGCAGGGCACGTGAGACAGCAAACAGCAAACAGCAAACAGCAAATCCGTCCCACGCGAAGCTTGCGCCTGGTTTCGTTGGGGTTCGGTTCCAGGTTCCAGGTTCTACGCAGTGCCTGACAACATCGTCAATATTGATTTTCGGCGGCACTTTCACCTGCAGGCGGGTGAGCGGGTGCTGGATCTCGGATGCGGCAACGGGCGGCACACGCTGGAGGCGGCGCGCTATCCGGTGCGCGTGGTCGGGCTCGATTTCTCGCCGGACGATCTGAAGGCGGCGCAGTACATGTACGCCGACCTGAGGCGGAAGGGCGAGGTGAAGGGCCACGCAGACTTCATCATCGGCGACGCGCAGAACCTGCCGTTCAGGGACGGAGCGTTCGACAAGGCGCTTTGCACGGAGGTGTTCGAGCACATCCCGGACGACCGGCGCGGCATCGCGGAGTTCGAGCGCGTGACGAAGCCCGGCGCGCCCGTCGCGGTGAGCGTGCCGAACTACTGGCCGGAGACGGTGTTCTGGACGCTGAGCTGGGAGTACTGGC
Organism: uncultured Dehalococcoidia bacterium; assembly: GCA_964371095.1. Taxonomy (GTDB): domain Bacteria; phylum Chloroflexota; class Dehalococcoidia; order DSTF01; family JACRBR01; genus CAYJMJ01. Next base: position 13,353 of record CAYJMJ010000066.1, read on the forward strand.
ACACGCCGGGCGGCCACGTGCGGCGCTACAAGCCCGGGGCGATGTGGAAGATCCTGGAGCAGCAGAACATCGACGTGCAGTTTCAGCGGAACAGGCACTCGTCGCAGGCGGTGTACTGGTTCCTGCGCTGCCTCTTCGGCAAGGACAACGAGAACTACCTGCCGGTTCGCGTCTTCTTCAAGCTGATCAACTGGCACCACAACCGGCGCATCAAGCTGCTGGAGTACATCGAAGCGACGGCGAACCTCGTCATCGGCAAGGACATGATCCTGTACGGCCGCAAGCGTGTGCCGGCGCCCCCGACCGCCTCGCCGAACGGGGCGGCGGTTCCGGCGGTGCGCTCCGGCGGAGGGTAGGCGCGCCATGCCGCTCGACCGCTTTCAATCGATCGACACCGCGCTGCTCGATATCGGCCCCGACGATCGTGTGATCGACCTCGGGTGCGGCACGGGGCGGCACGTGCTGGAGCTGTGCAAGTCGCCCGGCACGATCCTCGGCGCCGACCTGTCACGGCACGACCTGCGCGTCGGGCGGTATCTGATCGAGATGATGCGTCGCGAGGGCGACGTGCGGGCGCGCGTCCACTGGCTACAGACCGCGGGCGAGCGGCTGCCGTTCGTCGACGGCGCGTTCGATCGCGTGATCTGCACCGAGACGCTGGAGCACGTCGACGACGACGGCGTGCTGGCGCGGGAGCTGGTGCGCGTGCTCAAGCCGGGCGGCATCCTGGCGGTGAGCGTGCCGGACGAGTTCTCAGAGAAGATCTTCTGGCGGCTGTCGAAGAACTACCGCACGCATGCGGGCGGGCACGTGCGCATCTACGAACGCGCGCGGATCGTCGAGCTGATGCGGCAGGCGGGGCTGGCGCCGTTCGCGGTGCGCTATCGCCATTCGCTGGAGACGCTGTACTGGCTGAGCCACGTGGCGTTCTGGAGCGACTGGGGCAAGCAGGGTCCGATCACGCGCGTGTTCCGGCGGGTGCTCGACTCGCAGACGACGCGCCAGTCGCGCATCGTGACGGCGCTCGACGATATCGGCAACCGGATCCTGCCGAAGAGCATCGTCGTGTACAGCCGGAAGCCGCGTGAGGCGCGCGCCGGCGAGCCGCTCGAAGCGGCGGCAACGCACGGGGCGAACGGCCACGGCCACGCGAGCGAGCTGGAGGATGACCGTTCGACCGTCGAGGTGCGCGCGGTGCCGGCGCCGTTCGTCATCGATCCCGGCGCGCCGGTAGAGGGTGGCGAGCCGAACGCGCCGCCGCTGTCGCTCGAGGACGAGCTGCGGGTCGCGCTGAAGCTGGATGGCGAGGAGCAGAAGCAGCGACTCATCGAGATCCTGCGGTCGTGCCGCTTCGCGATGATGCGCGAGGTGCAGGCGTTCAGCGGCGAGCAGGCATCGACGCCGTGGACGCCGGACGGGCGCACGTTGAAGGAGATTCTGGGGCACATCCTCGGCTGGGAGCGGTGGGTGGCGTCGGCGATCGATGAGATCGCGAACGGCGTGACAGAGCCGGCGATCATGTCGCTGTCGGGGTACCCAATCGGCATCGCGCGTTACGCATCGATCGACGCGTTCAACGCGGCGCGGATGGCGGAGGCGCGGGAGCGCCCGTGGGCGGAGCTGCTCGCGGACTCGGACGCCGTATTTGACGCGCTGATCGCCGCGGCGGAGCGCGCGCCGGCCTCGGCGCTGACGCAGACGGCGCAATTCTTCTGGCCGGAGCTGGGCGGGACGGTGCCGTGCGGCGTGTATCTGCTGATGGTGTCGGCGCACCACTACCAGGAGGAGCATTTGCCGGAGGTTGTTCGGAGTTCGTAGTGGGTAGTGGGTAGTCGGTAGAAGGGTCGATGCAGGACTTCCGCAAATTGAAGGTTTGGGAGAAGTCGCACGCCCTCGCGCTGGCGATCTACCGGACCACTGCCGGATTTCCGAACAGCGAGATGTACGGGCTCACGAGCCAGATCCGCCGATGCTCGATATCGATCCCGTCGAACATCGCCGAGGGCTGCGGGCGCAGCACGAACGGCGATCTCCTTCGATTCCTGGACATCGCGATGGGATCAGCGAAGGAGCTGGAGTACCAGTTGCTACTATCGTATGAGCTGGGCTTCGCGTCGGCGGAGCAGCATCAACGGCTCGCCGCCGACATCGCCGAGGTCGAACGGATGCTATCCGCCCTGATCGTGAAGCTTCGGTCCCGATGAGGGACCCCGGCTGCTTCCCACTACGAACTACAAACTACACACTACGAACTGCATGAAACTCTGCTTCATCATGTACCAGGGGAACATGTACTCGGGTGGACAGGGGG
>CAYJMJ010000067.1:0-3418 GCA_964371095.1 uncultured Dehalococcoidia bacterium
GTGGCCATCCCAAGAGGAGGCATCGTCATGAGAAGGATCTCTGTGTTAGGGCTGGCAGTGGTGTCCGTCGCCATGGTGATGGGCGCGTTCCTGTTGCGCTCGGACGGCGGTTCGACCACGGCGACGGCCGCCGGCGGGGCGACGCTCTCGCTCGGCACGATCACGTTCGACGGCACCAAGGTGCGCGTGCCGATCATGGTCGGCGGTTCCGGGTTCGATCCGTACGGCGGCGTCACCGCCGTGCTCCTGTGGGATCCCGCCGTCTTCACGTACTCCTCGGTCGATACGACCGGCTCCGTCATTCCGAGCCCGTTCTGCGCCGCGGGCGCCGCTTCGAGCAGCACCGGCCCCCATAACGGCGTCACCGACGGCATCAACGTCGGCTGCGCCACGCTCGCTTCGCCGACGACGAACACCGGGCTCGCGGCGACGATCGTGTTGACGCCGAACACCGGCTGCTCACCGCTGCATTTCCTGACGCTCGGCCCGCCGGACAACGACGCGAACGGCTCCGGCACGCAGGACGCCGGTGGCAATAACCAGGTGAACGCCTACGGCACGATCGACGCCACGGTCGACGCATCGGGAGTTGCGTGCGTCCTCCCCACGACAACGCCAACCGTGACGAACACGCCGACGATCACCAACACGCCCACGATCACGCCGACGCCGACGATTACCAACACGCCTACCGTCACCAGCACGCCGACGGAGACGAACACGCCGCCCGCCGGTGCTACCGCGACACCCACGGAAACGCCCGACCCGACGATCGACACCGACGGCGACGGCTACCCGGACACACTGGAGTTGTCGATGGGGCACGACCCGGCCCGCTACTGCGTCATCATGCGGGCCGACGTGAACATGGACGGCAACGTGTCGATCCCCGACCTCATTATCGTGGCGGGATGGTACGGGCAGTACATTCCGCCGGCACCGGCTCGCTACGACCAGAACGCGGACGGAAGAATCCAGCTCCCCGATCTGATCATCATGTCCGGCGTGTACTTCCGGAGCGTGAGCGCATGCCCGCTGCCGACGCCGACGCCGACGCCGACGCTCACGCCCACGCCGACGCCGACGTTCACTCCGACGGCGACGCCGACCATCGACCCGGCGCTCGATAGCGACGGAGACGGCTACCCCGACGTTCAGGAGATGGCGATCGGCGAGGACCGCTATGCCTACTGCCTGATCATGCGGGCCGACGTGAACATGGACGGCAGAGCGGCGCTCGCGGACCTCATCATTGTCGCGGGATGGTACGGCTCGCCCGTCCCTCCGGCGCCGGCCCGCCACGACCAGAACGCCGACGGCAACATCAATCTCTCGGACCTGATCATCATGTCGGGCGTCTACTCTCAGAGCGTGAGCACATGCCCGTGACACGCTCCCCCTGACGGGATCTCGAGCGACCGCCCCCCTCCGCTGCCCGGCGCGCGCGCCGACAAACGGGTGGCGGGGGGCGACGGTCGCCGGCACGGCAATCCCAACCTCAGCCCGACCGCTGATCGTGAGCCGCCATCACCGCCTGCTCGTGTAACGCTACAACGGCCGCCAGTGCCCCCGACACCGAAGCAGCCCTCCGTTGGCCCGGTCGCGTCCACCGGCTGTTGACCGCGCCACGAGAATCAGCCCAGCCCGAATGGGTTACGGAGAACACTCGGTTAGCGAGCACGCGAAAGATCTCGCCAGGCGGGCCGATACTCAACAGGGGAGCGATATCGCTGACCTCAGATTCGGGGCGGGTCTGAGCGCGAAATGGCGATGGCAGACGCTGCCGCGCGAGTGACCGTAATGCACCATCGGCGCAACAACAGAGCCATCACGCGCTTCACGCGTGATGCCAGCGTGGCAGACGAGCCAGGCGGAGCGGCTGTTGACGGCGGCCGGCGTGCGCCTTTCGGACGCATGGGTGTTCGGCGGCGCCTGCATGCTCAGGCTGCGCAGAGCCTCGTCGAACTGGCGTTGATCATCCCCACGCTCCTCATCCTCGTGCTCGGGATCGTCGACTTCGGGATGGGGTTCCGGGCGTATATCTCCGTCGCGGCGGCCACTCGGGAAGGCGCGCGATACGCGGCCGTCGGCAACCCGGGCGGCACGTTCGTGAGCGGCGGCACAGGCGAATGCAACGGCTCCACCTCGACGACGGCCGTCGGCAAGGTGTGCTCGACGATGGATGGCCTGGGCCTGACCAACATAACGAACGTCAGCGTCACCTATCCGAACGGGAACACGCCCGGCGAGTCGGTGCACGTTCAGACGCAGTATCGCTACCAGTACATCACACCGCTGCAGAGGGTCGTGAACGTCATCTCGGGTGGCAACCTCCCCGGCTACCTCACGATCACCTCGGCCACGGACATGAGACTCGAGTGACAGGACCGGTGATGGTCATGCTTAAGCTGTTTCGTCGCCAGGAATCCGGGCAGGTGCTGGTCGTAGCCGCCCTGCTGGTCCCAGTGCTCCTCGGGATGACGGCGATGGCTGTCGACCTCGGGAACTACGCCTCCGACCGGCGCAGTCTGCAGAACAGCGCGGACAGCATCGCGCTGGCAGCGGCACGTGACCTGCCGGACGAAGACGAGGCGGTCGAATCGGGGCAAGCCTGGGCCACGAAGAACGGCGTGCCGCTCAGCGCCGTGACGATCTCCGTCACGCCGGTCGGCGCCAGCAACGCCAACCCCACGGTCACGGTCGATATCCGACGCGAGCACGACTTCATCTTCGCGAGGGCGATCGGCATCAGCGGCCGGAGTGTCGGCGCGCACGCAGCGGCGATCAAGACCTCCCCTGGCGGTCTCGCCGGGGTGTCACCCTGGTCCGTCCTGCAGTCCGCCCAGCAGGCGGCTGAACCTGGCGAACTCGTCACGCTCAAGTACGACGCGAACGACCCCACGACGGGTAACTTCGGCGTCATCCGGCTCGACGGCACCGGATCGTCCGTGTATCTGGACTCCATGGAGAACCGGAGCAGTTCGCTGATCTGCGCCGAGGGCGCGACGGGCTGCACCGATACAAGCCCCGTCTGCACGGACGAGGTCTGTCCCTCGGAGACGGGCAACAAGGTCGGGCCCACGCGCAGCGGCGTCGACTACCTCCTGGATAACACGGACCCGCACTGCGATACCTTCGCCGAGGCGTTCAGCGGTCCGGTCGGTGGCCAGTACAGCCTGAACCCGCAGTGCAACCCCTGGCTCGATGGGAGCTACCCCAGCCTGCGGGTCATCATCATCCCGGTGATCGACTCCCTCTGCAACGGCAGTTGCAGCGTGACCGTGGTGAGCTTCGCGCTGTTCTGGCTCGAGGGTTACCAGGCGGGCGCCTGCAGCGGCAACCAGTGCGAGATCCAGGGGCGGTTCGTCAACGCCGACATCAACGTCAACGCGCTCGCCGGCGTCTACGACGCGGACAG
>CAYJMJ010000067.1:3518-15494 GCA_964371095.1 uncultured Dehalococcoidia bacterium
GTCGATGTCATCGATACAGCGGACGCCGCGGAACGACTCCTACTGGTGCGCCGCCGGTTCCCCGTTCACTTCGCCCCACCACGCGAGCATCGCGTCCTGCCACTTCGCCCACCGCTCCCGCCCGGCGAGGATGCCGACGCCGATGCCCAGCAACACCAGGCCGGCAAGCATGACGACGACCCAGTTCGGCAGGGCGTTCACCGCATCGAACAGGACGCGTCCCGCCGCGAGCACGAGCGCCAGGATCGCCGCCGCCACGATGCCGCGCCGCCGAATGGCGACGCCGACCGCGAGGAACACCGACGCCTCGGCGAGCAGGATCACTTCGTAGTGCCAGCCGCCGCCGATCGACTGGACGAACGAAGGCAGCATGATGGTCGCGGCGCCCAGCGCCTCGACGTACTGCGCGTCGCCGGCGAGTTGCGGGATGAGCCGGAGGCGGCTCAGGCCGAACGCCCCGAGGAGCACCAGGTACGCGCCGATGATGGCGGTGTACGCCTGCACGTTCGCCGGATTGAGCCGGCCGATCTGCAGCAGGAGCGCAATCGTCAGCACCGCCGACGCCGGCACGATCATCCAGCTCCGGCGGGACAGCCACGCCTCGGCGAGTCCGATTGCGCCGGTGACGGCGACGGATACCGTCGACCACTCGTACAGCGCGGACGTGCGCAGGGGCTCATCGTCGCTCGCCGCAAGCAGCCCCGCGCCGGCCGCCGGCGCGACGAGCCCGTATAGCGCTCCGGTGACGCGTGCCGCGTTCGACCATCGCGGCCGGTTTCGCACGGCGACGGCGGCGGAGTAGGCGGCCAGCGACACGGCGGAGTAGATCATCGGGATGACCGCCGCGCTCGCACCAACGTCGGCGCGCCACGCCGGGACCGCTGCGAATCCAAACAGCGCGGCGGGCGCCAATACCAGCGGCGCGTCCTCGTAGATCGCCGTGGCAACGTACAGCGCGACGTATACCGTCAGCAGCATCGCGAGCACGCGCGCATCACCGGGCGTCACGAGCGACGCCAGCGCGACGAACAGCGACATCAGGTAGAAGTGCGGCGCGAACTCCGCCCGCCACCGGCGCACGATCGCGCCGCCGACGGCGAACGCGATGGCCGCCGCCATCAGCGGCAGCGCGAGCGAACCAGAGCCGGCGCCCTCGCCCGTGGACAGGCTGCGCAAGAGGTAGAGGTAACCGATCATCGCCGTGAGGCCGGCCGCGTAGAACCACCCCATCGCGAGCCGGACGCGCCGCGCCGCGGGCGGGTCGAAGAACGATCCGAGCGTCGCATCGCTGCGATCGGTGATCGCGGCAGCCGCATAGAGCAGCGCGGCGGAAAAATGCACGATTGCGCCCAGCCGCGGAGCGTCGCCGTACGCCGGTTCAAACGAAAACCACCCGGCCGTGATGGCGATCACCGCCAGCCCGTCACGGGCGCGAGGGTCGATCCATCCCGGCAGCCATGCTCGACCGCCGAACCCGAACAACAGCCCGGTCGAAGCGAACGCGAATCCATACCACGCCAGGCCCGCGTGCGCGGCGTACGGCACGCTGACGAGCGTGGCGCCGACGGCAGCGAGGAATACGACCGACAGCTCGAGGCTGCGCTCGCGCGCCGCGTCCAGCGCCAGGAACGCCACGCAGCAGAGCAGCGCGAGCGGCAGGAACACGTGCGACTGCGGCGCGTATGTGGCTTCAGCGCCGAGCGAGGCGATCACGGCGCCCGCCGCGACCGCCACACCCGCCGTTGCACCCGCGCGCCCGGCGATGATGGCACCATCAGCCCAGCGCGCTGGCAGATGACGGGCAATCCACTCCGGGAAGCGCGCGTGCACCGCCGTACCGAGCGCGATGGCCGGCGCCAGCGCCGCGAACGCGAAGTACTCGGCGCTCACGTCGAGCGCATAGACGATGCCCATCGTGACGCCGAACACGGACGCCACGGCGCCGGCGCAGGCAACCGCGCCGGACTCCCGCAACTTCTGAGCGCGCACGGTGGCCATGACGGCGTAGAAGGCGGCGAGCACGCCGAACAGTCCCGGAAGCAGCCAGCGTGACTGCAGGTGGTACTCGGCGGCACTCGTCGAGGCGCTGTCGACGAGCGTGGCGACGATCATGATGCCCGCCGCAACGGCGGTGCCGGCGTGCACCACGGTCAACCCGTCTTCGCGCAGCCACCCGCGTTCGCCGATCAGCCGCGGGAGCACCAGCACGATGGCCGCAAGCAGCATCGCCGCGCCGGCGACCGCGGCGAACCCGTAATACTCAGGATTGACGTCGAGCGCGTAGACCAGCGACATCGCGGCGCCGATGAGCGTCGCACCGAAGCCGTACGTCGCCACGCGGTCCGCCTCCCCGAGCACCTGCTCCCGCATCGTTACGTGCGCGGTGTAGGTGGCGCACGCGATGGCCAACACCGCAAGGAGGAACCACCGGGTATCGGGCGCGTAGGAGGACTCGCCCGCGGAGGCGAGGACCGCGCCGAGCGCGACCGCGATGCCAACAGGGAGCACGGCGAGCGCGACCATGCCCGCGTCGCCGCGCAGGCTGATGCGCTCGAACCGCCCCGGCAGCACAGATGCCAGCCAGCGCGCGGCGGCGACCGCAACGGCGCCGCCCGCGATGAACGCGAAGGCGTAGTACTCGCCGCTCGCATCGACCGCGTACACGACGGCCGCGAACGCGCCGGTCATCGACACCAGCGTCCCGGTGACGCCCGGCCGGTGCCGCCGCACGAACGCATCGATCCCCTGGAACGCCAGCACGAGCGCGAATGCCGCGACGAGGAACCACCGTGTCTGCGGCTCGTACGGGTCCACGTCTTGTGCGGCGGCCTCGATCACGCTCAGCGCGATCAGCGCAGCTACGCCCATCGAAAGCAGCGCCGCACCGTATACGAACTCCGCGGCCTTGTCCGGCAGCCGTCGCGCGACGCGCTCGTCGTCGATCGCCACGAGCATCAGGCCGAGCAGCAGCGCCACCGCGGCCATCGCGACGACGTACCACTCCACCGGCCGGTCGATCGCGAAGACGGCCGCCGCGCACAGGCCGACGAACCCGGCGAGCGCGCCGAGGCCGTAGTACTGCCGGCGCGTGGCCAGCATCGGCACCGCGGCGTAGAGCGTGAACATCGCGAACGTGGCCGGCAGGTACCAGCGCGCCCCCGCCGATCGTTCGTCGATGACGTACCGAATCAGCAGCACGGCGAACACGGCGGCCGCGAGCGCGACAGCGTTCGACTGCGGCGCCCATATCGAACCGATCCGCGTGCGGAGCGTCGTGTTGCCCGAAATCTGCGTCAGCACCATCGGGAGTGCAACGGCCGCGAAGATCACGGGCGTCCATTCGATCGACACGTCACCGACGACGCAGGCGGCGGCCACGCCGCTGACCAGCGCGACGCCGGAGCCAAAGGCGTACATGCGCCCCAATCCGGCATAAGCGACCGCGAAATAGAAGCCGGCTGTGGCGAACGCCCCCCAAAACCACAGCGACTCGCGGCTCAGGTTCTCGCCGCCGAGAATCGTCCGCGCGGCGACAAAATTCATCGGCACGAGCACCGCGCCGATCGCGAAAAAGACGCGCCCGGCTGCGGCGACCCGCGGCATGCGCATGCATCCCACGCCCGCGGCGAGGAACGCGAGTGTATATACGGTGAGCAACGCCATCTTCAGCCCACCGCCCACGGCTTGACCGGAGTATCCGACGAAGATCAGCGCCGCCACGACGGTCAGGAAGGCGCCCGCGAACAGGAACAGGTTGGCCTGTTGTTCCGCGAGCCAGCTCCAGTCGACGGGCTCGCGCGGCGGCCGCGGCGCAAACACCCGCTCCCTCTGGCGCCGTGGCTCGCGCTCCGGCTCGGCGGCCCGGCGCGACGGCACCTCCGCAGGCGGAGGAGGTGGTGGCGGCGGCGGCAGTTCTTCCGCCGGAGCGGCGCCCAGGAGCCTCCGCAGTCGCTGCTCGTAATGCGTCTCCAGCAAGAGGCGCTGGCTACGGCCCACGACGTTCGTGACGGGCGGCTGACGCAGCTCGTTGATCACGAACGCGACGTGCGACGCCTGCACCTCGCGTGGAAAGGCGCGCGACTCCCCGCACGAGGGACATTCGGCCGTGGCGGCATCGCCCTCGAACGCGCAATACGTGCAGTACCGCTTCTCCAGCATCGTCGGCCCCCTCTCGCTTCAATGCGCAGTATCCACGCTATCGAGCGACGTTGCGAGGTTCGAATGTACCGGCCGCCCGCGACGGATGCACTATGTTCGGACCAGCGGCAGGTGGTGAGCCGGCCGACGCGAGCGCCATGCGCAGCCTCGTTTGGCGCCTGACGGCAACGTCGGGCCACGAGGAACGGGACCGGAGCGCGAACACGCCGAGCGCCGCCTCGATGTGCCTCCAGTACCCGCCAGCGAGGAATCCCATCCCGCCGCGCTCAGCCCGCGCCGCGAGACCGCCATTTCGCGGTGGTCCGGATCATCGTTGCGGAACTCACGGAGTCAGGGAGGCGGTAGCCGCGGAAGACCGCCCACCCGGCCAGCGCGGCAGCGCCGGCGACGGGACCCATCAAGCGGATTCCGAGCGGGTCGGCTGCCGTTTCGCCAACGAGCAGCAGGCCGGCGAACAGGGGAAACACGAGCGAACTCGTCCACTTGTCGACGACGTTCTGCACGCCGTAGTACAGGGCCTCCCGCCGCATGCCGGTGTGCAACGCGTCGTAGTCGATGATGTCCGCGATGATGGCGTTCGGGAAGGTGAACACACCGACCATCGGCAGGCCCACGAGCACGAGGAAGATCACGCTCTGCGCCAATCGATTCACGCCGGGAACGAAGCCCATGAAGAACAGAAGGGGGAACATGAACGCTCCCACGAGCATCGCCTGCGAGTACACCCACGCCTTCCCGCGCCAGACGGCCAGCCGGTACACAAGCGGCAGCGCCAGGAAGGCGGCGATGATCGTCGCGCCAAAGAGGATCGAGGAGACGGCGCCCTCCTCCAGCGCGAACGCGTGGCCGAACACCGTGAGTTCAACCGACGCGTGCTCACGCAAGATCACGACATCGGCGAAGAACGGCAGCGCTGCCGTCAGCAGGAGGATCGCGATGTTGAACAAGACGAACGTCGGCAGGAAGCAGAGGAACTGGTCGTTCCGAGAGGTCTCGCGTAACGACTCGGCGAGGCCGAAGCGCACCGGCGCGACGTCATCCTGCACGTAGCGCCAGACGCCGGCCAGACCGACGTAACGCGACGCCGTGGCGATGATCGCCACTGCGGCGCCCATGGCGACGAACCCGTACTGGTCTTTGATCAGACCGGTCGCGACAAGGCCGACGATAGCGCCCAGCGCGCCGAAGATGAACTGCCACGCGACGTTGCTGACGCGTCCCGCCGGCGTCCGCGCGACTTCGGGCAGCAGCGCCAGCATCGGATTACCGGAAAGCGCGCCGGCCACGCGTTGCACGAGAAGGATGACCGCGAGGTAGATGGCGGCGAGCACGTAGCTACCTTGCGGCGGCGTCCAGAATAGAAAGAAGAACAGTGCGTAGAACGGCGTCGCGAAGAGCACGAACGGAATGCGGCGGCCCCAGCGTGAACGTGTGCGGTCGCTCCAGTACCCTGCGAGTGGTTCGTCGAGTGCATCGAAGACGCCCATGACGAGAAGGATCGTCGTGAGGGTGAGGCGCGGGACGATGGTCGGCAGGTCCTGGTCCTTCGGCGGCGCATAGAAGAAGATCAACCAGGCCTGTGTCGCCCGCGTCAATACACTGGAGCCGAAGCTGTGCGAGGCGTACAGCAGTCGGTTGAACCGCGGGACAGGCTCGCTGGCCGGAGCCGCGGCCGGCCCGCGGCGTGGGCCGGTAACAGCCTCGGTAGGTGGCTTCCATGCCCCCAACGCCGACCTCCCTACGTTCGTTGAAGCACGACTACGAGGTGCCGCGCCGAATGCTGGTGCCATTCGCGCGTGACCTGATTGTCGGTCGCCGGCGCTCGTTCGCTGGCGACGGGCGAATCGTGCTCGACGGCAACCCGTTCTCGCGCCGGATCGACGGCGTCGAACACATTCCGCGCGAGGGCGCGTTCGTCGTGGTCATGAACCACTATAGCCGTCGCGGGCTGCGGCCGTATCACTGCGCCTTCGCCGTGTCGGCGACGGTCGCGGAGGCCCGCGCGGACCGCACGGAGATCCGCTGGGCCTTCGCGAGCGAGATGTACGGCCAGCACATCGGCCCGCTGCCCATTCCGTTGTGGCTCGTGCGCTGGGTGTTCCGCCGCGTCGCGCTGGTCTATGACCTGGTCATCGTGCCCCGCCGCGAGGACCTGGTGTCGGGACGCGCCGTTGCGCTGCGGCGGCTGTGGCGCGCGCTCGAGCGCGGGCCGGTCGGGCTGACGCCGGAGGCCGTCGGTCAGGGCGCGCTCGTCGAGCCGCCGGGCGGGTCCGGACTCTTTCTGGCGGCGCTGGCCCGGCGCGGTGCGCCATTGCTGCCCGTGGCGGCGTGGGAGGAGGACGACGGCACGCTCGTCGTGAGGTTCGGACCGGCGTTCCAGATATTGATGCCTGCTGTTCTCTCGCGCGATGAGCAGGATGAACGCGCGCGCACGCAGACGATGGTGGCGATCGGCCGGCTGATGCCGCCCGCGTGGTGGGGGGCCTACGCCGAAGCCATCGCGGCATTGGTGCGCGCCAGCGACGCCGATGCGTAGCGCCACCGTTCCTCACAGCTTCGGCCGCGGGGGTATCGCCCTCGGACGCGCGGTGCGTGCAGCACGTCGTTCCGCCATCGCCGGCCCGCTCTCGCTCCAACGCGCTGTATTCGCGCCATCGATTCGTGTTGGAGATGCGGATGTCGCGGCAAAGCGGGAACTAAGCGCGATCCCGGGTCGTCTTACTGCTCATGGAACGTGTCGCGAGCGTCGAGGCGGGAGCAACGCGCCGAACAGGAACGAAGCCGCCGAGGCGGAACCGGCCCCGGACGATGCGCACCTCGACACGGGCACGGTCCCGGGCGTACGCGGCAGTGCTGCTCGCCGCGCTCGCGGGATGCGCCGCCTGTGGAACCGGCCGTTCGGCTGACTCATCCGCTGCCGCATCGCCTGTCCCGACGCCCATGGAACGGCGGCACATTGGCGGAATATCCGAATGGGTCCCCGTATTCGATTCATTGCAGAACATGCTGTGGTGGCACGACACCATCATCGTGGGCCGCGTCAGCGGAGTCCTCCAACCGTTCGACCCGAGGCCGGGCTATCTCGGCTCGACGCCGCCCGCGTATAGCGACGTCGCCACCGTCGAGCAGGACGCGTGGACGCGTCCGCCGGGAAATCTCTTTACCGTGTACGCCGTAAACGTGATGAGGGTGATCGGTCCGTCGCGGGCCAAGGCCGGTGACACGGTCGCCATCCTGCAGCCCGGCGGCGTGTTTGAGGGCGTCGCCTACGAGGATGCGGATGACCCCATGATCGAAGTCGGCTCGACATACCTCGTGTTTCTCCGCAGCTGGGATATCAGCATCCCTCACCCGTGGGGCGGGGCGTTCAGCAGCCCGCCCTTTGGACGCTTCCCGCTGGACGCGGCCGGCAGGACACAGGCGGTGAACAGCCGGTGGGCGCGCGAGGCGGCGGTGGCTGCCATCGCCGGCCTGACCGTCGATGAGGCCGCGGCGAAGATCGAGGCGACGTCGCGGCTCCCGACGCCGCCGCCCTACACGCCGCCGATCTGCCCGACCGTCACGCGGAGCCCGACACTGACCGTAACGCCAGCGGTTACGGGCAATACCCTGTGGCTGACGCCCTCGGCGACGCCCACGGTGACGGACACGCCCACCGCCGGACCCTCGCCCACACCGACGATCACGCCGACCCCGACGCCAACCGCGACGGCCAGCACGCCGTTGCCGACAGCCACCTCCACGCCGACGGCGACGCCGCCCCTTCCGGGATGCCCGCCGTAGTCTCCACTCGAATCTCCCCTCTCCACACCGTGGAGAGGGGCCGGGGGTAAGGCGCTCCGTCTCCCCCTACTCCCGCGCGGGCCCCGACATCACCGCCTGGTAGCCCGCGACGAACGGGTTGTCCAGCCAGCGCTTGATCTCCGGATCGTCGGCACGCTCCGGCAGCGCCTTGATCATGTCGGCGACGTGCATCGCGTCGTGCTGCGCCCATCCCGCCAGGAACAGGTTGAGCGGCAGATCGCCCGCCGCGCGCTTGTGGTCCCCCGGGAAGTGCATCGGCCGCGCGAGCTGCTCGTCCGTCAGCGTCTCCATCGCTTCGATGACGCGCGCCCGATTCGCCGCCGCCTCCGCGAAGATGCGCTCCAGCGTCCAGCTCCGACGCTCCGCTACCTGCGCGTCGTTGAACGCATCGACGTCGAACTCCCCGCGGTCAGTCGTGGGCCCGGGGACAGCGGGCGCGCGTTCCGCGGCTGCTGCCGGAGCCGCGGGCGCGCCACCTCCGGCGGCCTGGAACCAGCCGAGCAGCGCCGTGTCGAGCGTGTCCAGGTGCGCTGCGAAGTCGCGCACGACCCACGTCGTCTCCGGCACCGGCCGCATCAGCTGTTCCTCCGTAAGCGAGTGGACGAACGCCTCGAAGCGCCGCCTGTTCTCGCGGATCACCTCGATCAGGCCCTCTATCTGCTTGCTCGCCGCCATCTCGCCTCCTTCTGGCCCCGTGCCGATTCTCGGCGTACCGCCGCCAACGTTCAAGTGCCGCCCCCTTGCGGACACGCCCGGCGCGTGGAAAAGTACGGCCTCAGACATCGTCAGGAGGTGCGCACTGTGGGAAAGCTCGAAGGCAAGACGGTCGTCGTGACCGGCGCGAGCCGCGGCATCGGCGCCGAGATCGCGCGGGTGTTCGCCGCCGAGGGCGGTCGCATCGTCTGCGCGGCGCGCACACTTCGCGAAGGCGAGCACCAGTACGAGGGCTCGCTGGAAACGACGGTCGCCGCCATTCGCGCCGCCGGCGGCGAGGCCACGCCCGTCGCGGCCGACATTTCGCGCGAGGAGGAGTGCGAGAGGCTCATCGCCGCCGCCCGCGCCGCCTACGGCCCGGTCGACGTGCTCGTGAACAACGCGGCACTCACGTACTTCTTCCCGATCAAGGAGTACCCGGTCAACAAGTGGATGCGGTCGTGGGCGGTCAACTTCCACGCCCCGTTCATCCTGAGCAAGCTCGCGCTCGAAGACATGGTCGCGCGAACGAGCGGCGCCATCGTCAACATCTCGTCCGGCGCGGCGATCGGCCCAGGCCGCGGCCCGTACGAGACGAACCTGCTCCCCGGCGGCACCTGCTACGGCGCCGAGAAGGCCGCGCTCGAGCGATTCACCCAGGGCCTCGCGGCCGAAGTTCAGCCGTACGGCGTCTCCGTCACGTGCGTCGCGCCATCGCAGGTCGTGCCGACGCCCGGCACGGTGCACCACCGCCTCGTCCGCAGCCTCGACGACCCGCGCGGCGAGCCGCCGGAGCTGATGGCGCGGGCGGCGCTGCTGCTGGCCACCGAGCCCATCGAAAAAGTCACGGGGCGCGTCACCTACAGCCAGCAGATCCTCAAGGAGTTCGGCTGGATCGAGCACGGGCAAGGCACGGGCGTCGAGCCGGACAAGAAAGGCAGCGGGTACAGTCAAATCTGACAGCCGGCAGCTCGCGCTCGGGGAAACGGCGATCGTGCCGTCGATGTTCCTGGTCCTCGATGGCAACAACCTCGCCTGGGCCGGCTACTACGCGCTCGAACGCGCGATGAAGCCGGAGGACGACGACCGTCGACGGCGCGTCGCGTCCCTCGGCCTGGCGTCGATGGCGCTCGGCGCGATCGCGCGCTCGGGCGAGCCGCCGGGCGCGACGCCTACCGCGCACCCGCGCCGCGTCGCCATCTGTTTCGACGAGGGCCGCCCGATCCGCCGCCGCGCGATCTACCCGGCCTACCAGGCGGCGCGCGACGCCGACCCGAAGTTCACGTCCAACGAGCCGTTCATCAAGCACGCGATCGCGGAGTTCCGCGCGGCGGCGGCCGCCACGCTGCCCGTCGAGCTGCTGAGCAGCCCCAACACCGAAGCCGACGATCTCGTCGCGGGCTTGATACACGCGGCCGAGGGCGCGCCCGCGCGCATCGTCTCGACGGACCGCGACTTCCTGCAGCTCGTCGGGCCATCGACTTCGATCTATGCGCCGGTGAAGAAGCTGGTGATCGACGAGGCGAACTTCTTCGACGTGGCCGCGCCGAAGACGGCGAGCGGCGAGCCGGTGACGTTCCCGATCGAGCGCTTCCTCGACTACCGCACACTCACGGGCGATCCCTCGGACAACCTGCCGGGCGTGCCCGGCATCGGTCCGATGTCGGCGGCGCGCCTGCTCGCGCAGAAGCCGCTCGACGAGCACCTGGCCGATCCCGCCGGCCTGCGCGACGCTCTCGGCCGCCGCAGCGACGCCGTCGAGCGCGCCTTCGCCGACGGCACGGCCGCGCAGATCGTCGGACGCAATCGTGCGCTCATGGATCTGCGGCTGCCCGCACCGTGCTGGGCCGACCTCGAAGCGCACACCGCGCGCGGCCGGTGGGACCGCGACGCCTTCGCGGCGTGGTTCGAGGACCAGCGCATCGTCGCCGTCGATCGCGCGCTGCTCTTCCAGCGCCTCGACGCGCTCGCCGAGGCCGTCGCCGGCCCGTAGCGAAGCACCCATCCATCGCAGCGTGGCGCGGGTCTTCCGGCCCGCGCACTGCATCGGACGACGCGCCGCACGTCGCGCACGAAACACCGACGCGCCGTCAGGGCGGCGGCGCGTTCGATGTTCGCGAGTGGTCCGGACGAAGGGCTACTTCTTCGGTGCGCCCTTGGCGGCTGCGGGCTTCGCGCCCTTCTGCTTCTTCGTCTTCGCCGTGTTCTTCGGGCTCTTGTCGCCCATCGTGGTGCTCCTCTTCCCTGCGAACATCAGATGCCGATGCGATATCGTCGCGCAAAGCGCCGCACCCGCACAAGACCCCGGAACGGGAAATTCTCGACTTGGAGGCCCGGCTGTGGACCCAATCGGCCACGCCGCGCCCGCACCAGCGGCAGGGACACGGATCGCCCAACGGCTGCGCAGGGACCCCGTTACTTCTTCACCTGTCGAAGATCACCTTGCCGTCGAAGACCTTGATATCTTCGCCGAACTCAGTGGTCACGGTTGCGGTCACTCGGAAGGGGTATGTGTCGCTTGTCCCATCGTAATCTCCGCGATGGGCGAGGATTCGGAGAATCCCCACGACGACGTTCGAATCCGCGAACAACGGGGACTGGCGATGATGCATGAGCGTTCGCCGATCGTGAGACAAATCCACCTCGCCAACTCCTGACTCTTGCCAGATCGTGAACGGTGGATCGACATCGATGCGCAGCTGCCATGACTGAGCGAGCGCCCCGCCCACGTTGAATATCTCGATGGAGAACTTTCGCTCCAGGGGACTGGCGGGGCCGGTGTTCCGCCGAGCCTCTGCGGCGTCAGGCAGGTGTATGTCGAGGGGTTCGGGGTCGATGGTGATCACCAACTCGGGCCGACCATAGCGTTCGGCGATCGCGCGCCCCGCGAAGAACAGGCCGCCCACAGCGCCACCGAAACCTGCCAGACCGACCGCGCTCTGGAACAGCGAAAGCTGATCCGCCCGGGACCAGCCATCGATCGGTGGGATGGCAAAGGTGGCCACAACGAACAGGACCAATACGGATAACGCCCAGAGTGCGGCAAAGCCCAGCCATCTCGCCCAGCTCGGCCAGCGGCGGATCGTCGAAGGGATCTGCGCGGCGCCTCGTCTGATCGCCCTCACTAGACCCGCAACCCGTCGCCGGGCGATAGCCGGCTCTTCGGCTCAATCGGTATCGCCGCCTCGTGCGTGGCGGTGAAGCGACTCGCCTTCGCTGACGTACCGTAACGCCGGGTCATGTCCATATCGCGTGGCGCTTCATCATCTGGTACCGGGGGTGGGGCTCGAACCCACAAGAGCTTGCGCCCGACGGATTTTA
>CAYJMJ010000068.1:0-4223 GCA_964371095.1 uncultured Dehalococcoidia bacterium
GTTTGCTGTTTGCTGTTTGCTGTTTGCTGTAGTCTCACCTTCGTGATCGACCTCAAGGCGTACATTCGCGACGTTCCGGACTTCCCGGCGCCGGGCATCCTGTTTCGTGACATCACGCCGCTGCTCCACGATCCACGCGCCTTCGGCGCCGCGCTCGACGAGATGGCCGCGTACGTGCGGTCGCGCGCCGTCGATGCGGTGGTCGGCATCGAGTCACGCGGGTTCCTGTTCGGCGCGCCGATCGCGCAGCGGCTGGCGCTGCCGTTCGTGCCGGTGCGCAAGCCCGGGAAGCTGCCATCGTCGCGCATGACCGTCGAGTACTCGCTCGAGTACGGCAGCGGCCAGCTCGACATCCACGCCGACGCGCTCGCGCGCGGCGATCGCGTCGTGATCGTCGACGACCTGCTGGCGACGGGCGGCACGGCGCACGCGGCGTCGAAGCTGGTGGAGCTGCTCGGCGCCGTCGTCGACAGCCACCTGTTCCTGATCGAGCTGGCGCCTCTCGCGGGCCGCGAGCGCCTCGCCGGGTACGAGGTGCACGCCGTCGTGCGATACGAGTAGGCGCGCTGGCGCGCGAGAACAAAGGACAGAGAACAGACAACGGAGTGCCATCGACGGGCGGCAGACAGCCGAACATTCGCCCCGGCTGGTAGCGCGGGCTGGCCTCCGATCGATGGGTTGGGCTACCATCGGCTTCAAACGGGGTGCTCCGGCCCCGGACCCCCGGCGTCCATCAGCCAAAGGCGAAGCCCATGCCACTTCCATCGCCCCGGACCAAGGACAAGCGCCAGCTCATGGTGATCTCGCACACCCACTGGGACCGCGAGTGGTACCTCCCGTACCAGTCATTCCGCGTGCGGCTCGTCGGGCTGTTCGACATGCTGCTCGACATCTTCGACAGCGATCCCGGCTACAAGCATTTCATGCTCGACGGCCACACGATCCCGCTCGAGGACTACCTGGAGGTGCGGCCCGACCGCTTCGAGGATATCGAGCGCGTCGTGCAACAGGGGAAGCTGCTCATCGGGCCGTGGTACATCATTCCGGACGAGGCGCTGCCGGGCGGCGAGGCGCTGGTGCGCAACTTCCTGCGCGGCCATCGGGTCGCGAAAGCGTTCGGTCCGGTGATGAAGGTGGGCTACATCCCCGACCCGTTCGGGCAGATCGCGCACATGCCGGCGATCCTCCGCGGCTTCGGCATCGAGTACGCGACGATGTGGCGCGGCGCCGACGATTCGCTCAAGACGACGGAGTTCTTCTGGCGCTCGCCGGACGGCAGCGAGGTGCTGACCATCCACAAGCCGAACGGATACGGCGCCGCGGCTTCGCTGCCGCAGAATCCGAAGATGCTGCTCAGCCGCATCCAGGCTATCCGCGACGCGCTGGAGCCGCTCGCGACGACGCCGTACGTGCTCGTGATGAACGGCAGCGACCACCTGCCGCCTCAGCCGGAGCTGCCGTCGATGATCCGCAGCGCCAACATGGAGATCGAGGGCGCGGTCCTGGAGCACAGCTCGCTGCCCGAGGTGTTTGCCCGCGTGCGCAAGCACATCGGCGACCGGGCGCACGAATGGCCGGTGCACATGGGCGAGTTCCGAAGCGGACAACGCGCGCACCTGCTGCCGGGCGTGCTCTCGGCGCGGATGTGGATCAAGCAGCAGAACCAGGAGTGCGAGGACCTCCTAACGCACTGGGCAGAGCCGTTCTCGACCTGGGCCGACATCTTGAAGAATCAGGTCGGCCCGGAATGGCGCGAGCCGCGGCCGCCGACCACCGCCCACATGCCGTTCCCGACGTCCGAGGCTTCGATCTCGGCGCTGATCGATCGCGCATGGCGCCACTTGCTCGAAAACCAGCCGCACGACTCGATCTGCGGCTGCTCGGTCGATGCTGTGCACGAGGAGATGCGCCAGCGCTACGCATGGGTGAAGGAGATCGGCGAGGAGATCGTGCGGCAGTCGCTGCGCACGATCGGCGCGCTCGGACCCGGCGACTCACACGGCACCATCGCCGTGTTCAACCCGACGCCGCAGCCGGCGACGGGATACGTCGTCGCGACGGTGCCGTGGAGCGACGAGCGGCCGGTCGTTGCGGTCATCGCGCCCGACGGCCGCCGGATTCCGGCGCGCCAGGTCGGCGAGACCGCCTACGTGGTGGTTCCGGAAGGCGCGCCTCCGGGCTTCGACCTCGCGCGCGCCGACATCGGCTTCGTCGCGCCCGACGTTCCCGGCTACGGCTACGGGATCTTCCGGCTCGAGACGGCCGACGCGCCGGCGCCGCCACTCGCGCGCGCCGGCGGCAACGTGATCGAGAACGAGTACCTCGCCGTCGAGGCGGACGCCGCGGACGGCACGCTGACCGTGCACGACAAGCGAACCGGCCGGGTCTACTCCGGCCTCAACCGCTTCGTCGATGGTGGCGACCGCGGCGACGAGTACAACTACTGCGCGCCCGAGACCGACACGATCGTCGATCGGCCGGCATCGCCCCCGCGCATCCGCATCGACACGGCGGCGGGCGCGCGCTCGCTGGTGGTCGAGATGACGTATGAGCTGCCGTCCGGCCTCGCTGCCGACCGCGCGTCGCGCAGCAGCGCATCGACGAGCGAGCGCATCGTGTCCACGGTCACGCTGACGGACGGCGTGCCGCGCGCCGACGTGCGCGCCGTCGTCTTCAACGCGGCCGAGGACCACCGCCTGCGCGTGCACTTCCCGTCGGGCGTTCGCGCCTCGGTGTCGAAGGCCGACCAGCATTTCGGCATCGTGCAGCGCGCGATCAAGCTTCCGGAGTGGGATCCGGCGACGTGGATGGAACAGCCGATGGGCACGTACCCGCAGAAGGCGTTCGTCAGCGTCGACGACGGCACGTTCGGGCTGACGATCGCGAACCGCGGACTGCCGGAGTACGAGCTGCTCGACGATCCGGCCGGCGCGACAATCGCCGTCACGCTGCTGCGCTGCGTCGGCTGGCTGTCGCGCGACGACATCTCGTCGCGGCGCGGCGGCGCTGGTCCGCAACTCCGCACACCGGGCGCGCAGCTCCACGGCCGCAACGTGCTCGATTACAGCATCATCCCGCACGCCGGCGACTGGTCGGCCTCGGGCGCACACGTGCTCGCCGTCCAGTTCGTGCGGGCGATGCGCGCGCGCTGGAACCGCCACGGCCTGGGCCACATCGAGTCGCGCGGGCAGCTGCTGAACGTCGAGTCGTCCGCGTTCCCGGTGAGCGCGATCAAGCGCGCCGAAGACGGCGACGGCGTCATCGTCCGCGTCTACAACATCCTGGACACGGAAGCCGGTACGGAGGTCGACCTGAAGCCGGTGACCGGTCCCGTCATGATGACGAATCTCAACGAAGAACCGCTCGCCGACGTCCCGCGGCTGCGCGGCGGCGTCGCGGTCCACGGCCGCCCGAACGAGATCATCACGCTGCGCTTCAGGCGGGAGGATCAGGGCAGGTAGCGGCGCGGCGTGGCGCTGGCCTCGGCCGAGCCAGATGCTTCGCTGCGCTCAGCATGACCGGAAGGCAAGTAGCCCGACGCTGGACAAGCGCCGGGCGAGTCGAGGATTCGTCAACGAATCATGGTCCGGAAGTGGATGCTCCGTTTGTTTGTTCCGTTGGGAGTGCTGATAACAGTCGGTCCCTGCGTGGTTGTGATTGGCTTGGTCGCATTGGATGCCATTAGCGTGGCAACGTATCCGACTCCGCTCCAGCTAACCGTGCGGAACGACACGGACGAGGATGTCACAATCGAAATCGAGAACACCTGGGACGGTAGGGTGGCGTTCCCGCCCCGCAGGACAATCAGCATAGATGTGCACCGGCGCCCGCATCTGCAGTTTACGACGTTGTCTATCGACCGCCCGTTCCCGAAACGTTGCAGCTGGTCAGACGTGCACGACCATCAGCCGTTGGTCATTGCCGACGATGGCGCGCATTGCCAGAACATCGGCGGGACGCCACAGGCAAACTGACTCACTGCCGGAGGCGAATCCGCTTGACAGCTTTCTCGCCATAACGCTAGACTCTGCGCACTTCTAGATTGATCGGCGACGATCAGGGCTAGTACGTTCGGCAGGCGGGCCGACAAGAGAGCCGGAACAGGTGAAAACCGGCGGCAGCGCGACGAACCGAATGGACCTGGGAGCCTCGGACCGAACCCTCGCCGCGGCGAGGCAGTAGTCTCCGACGGGATGGGCACCGTTACCACGGCCCGCCGCATC
>CAYJMJ010000068.1:4323-5671 GCA_964371095.1 uncultured Dehalococcoidia bacterium
TTCATCCTCAGCGAATCCGATGTGCCGACGCACTGGTACAACATCGCGGCGGACCTGAAGTCGCCGCCGCCGCCGCCGCTGCACCCGGGCACGCACCAGCCCATCGGCCCGGCGGACCTCGCGCCGCTGTTTCCGATGGAGCTGATCAAGCAGGAGGTCTCGCAGGAGCGCTTCGTCGAGATCCCCGACGAGGTGCGCGAGGTCTACAAGCTCTGGCGGCCGACGCCGCTCATTCGCGCCCGCCGGCTCGAGAAGGCGCTCGGCACGCCCGCGCACATCTACTTCAAGTACGAGGGCGCGTCGCCCGTCGGCTCGCACAAGCCGAACACGGCCGTCGCGCAGGCGTACTACAACAAGGAAGCGGGCGTGAAGCGCATCACCACCGAGACCGGCGCCGGCCAGTGGGGCACCGCGCTGGCGATGGCCTGCAACTTCTTCGGCATCGACCTGAAGGTGTACATGGTGCGCGTCTCGTACGAGCAGAAGCCGTATCGCCGCTCGATGATGCAGCTCTACGGCGCCGAGGTCGTGGCCAGCCCGAGCAACACCACGCAGGCCGGACGCGCGATCCTCGCCGCCACGCCGGACAACCCGGGCAGCCTCGGCATCGCCATCAGCGAGGCGGTCGAGGACGCGGTGCAGCGCGATGACACGAAGTACTCGCTCGGCAGCGTGCTGAACCACGTGCTGATGCACCAGACCGTCATCGGCCAGGAGGCGATGAAGCAGATGGAGATGGCCGGGGAGTACCCGGACGTCGTCATTGGCTGCGCGGGCGGCGGATCGAACTACGCGGGTATGGCGTTCCCGTTCATGCGCGAGAAGCTCGCGGGCAAGAAGAACACGAAGTTCATCGCCGCCGAGCCCGAGGCGTGCCCCTCGCTGACGAAGGGCGAGTATCGCTACGACTTCGGCGACACGGCCGGCATGACGCCGCTGACCAAGATGTACACGCTCGGCCACACGTTCATCCCGGAGGGGATCCACGCCGGCGGCCTGCGCTATCACGGCATGGCGAACCTGATCTGCGAGCTGTACGACCAGGGTTACATGGAGGCGCGGGCCTACCACCAGAATCCCGTGTTCGAGGCGGCCGTGCAGTTCGCCCGCACCGAGGCCATCGTGCCGGCGCCCGAAAGCTCGCATGCCATCCGCGCCGCCATCGATGAGGCGCTCGCCTGCAAACAGTCCGGCGAAGCGAAGGTGATCCTGTTCAACCTCAGCGGCCACGGCTACTTCGACATGACGGCGTACGACAACTACCTGGCCGGCAAGCTCCAGGACTTCGCCTACCCGGCGGCGAAGGTGGCGGAGGCGATGAAGTCCGTTCCAGTACTGTCGTAGGGAC
>CAYJMJ010000068.1:5771-15391 GCA_964371095.1 uncultured Dehalococcoidia bacterium
AAGCGCATTCTCACGGGCATTCGGCCGACGGGGTCGCTGCACCTCGGGCATTATGCCGGCGCGCTCGAGAACTGGGTGCGGCTGCAGAAGGAGTACGAGTGCTTCTTCCTGATCGCCGACTACCAGGTCTCGGACTACGCCGACGACATCGATCGCGTGCGCGAGGCAGTGTGGGACGTGGCGATCGACTGGCTCTCCGTCGGCCTCGATCCCGAGGGCAGCCACTTCGTCATCGAGAGCATGGTGCCGCAGCACACGGAGCTGTCGGTGCTGCTGTCGTGGTTCATCCCGCTCGGCCGTCTGCAGCGCAACCCTACGCTCAAGGCCGAGATGGAAGACCTCGACATCGGCAAGAAGGGCGTGCCGGTCGGCTTCTTCATCTACCCGGTGATGCAGGTGGCGAACATCCTCATGCCGCGCGCGAACCTCGTGCCGGTCGGCGAGGACCAACTGCCGCATATCGAGATGACGCGCGAGGTGGCCCGGAAGTTCAACCGCGATTTCGGCGACGTGTTCCCTGAGCCCGAAGGACTCGTCGGCCGCGTGCCGCGCCTCGTTGGCATCGACGGCCAGGCGAAGATGAGCAAGTCGCTGAACAATGCCATCTACCTGAAGGACGACGCGGAGATGGTGCGCCAGAAGGTGATGAGCATGTACACCGACCCGACGCGCCTCCGGGCCACCGACCCGGGCCACGTCGAGGGCAATCCCGTGTTCATGTACCACGACGCCTTCAATCCGGACGTCGACGAGGTCAACGACCTCAAGGAGCGCTACGTCCGCGGCGCCGTCGGCGACGTCGAGGTGAAGAAGAAGCTGGTGGTCGCCCTCAACAACCTGCTCGACCCGATCCGCGAGCGCCGCGCGCACTTCGAGGCGCACCCCGACCTGGTGCGCGATGCGCTCGCCACCGGCAGCAGGATCGGCTGGGACACCGCCGAACAAACGATGATCGCCGTCCGCACGGCGCTCCGCCTCAACTACATCGAGCGGGGGAGGCCGACGTGAGGAAGCGGTCAGCGGTCAGCTGTCAGCTATCAGCCACCGTGACCTCCCCCTTCCCTTCAGGGAAGTGGGCCGGGGAGTTAGGTACCGTCCCATGACCACCTACTTCCCGACGCTCGAGCAGGTGCGCGGCATGGCGGGGCAGGGCAATATCGTGCCGGTGTACCGCGAGGTTGCGGCCGATTTGGAGACGCCTGTCTCGGCGTACCTGAAGGTCGCGCGCGGCAAGCACTCGTTCCTGCTCGAGTCGGTCGAGGGCGGCGAGCGGCTCGCCCGATACAGCTTCATCGGTACGGAGCCGTACCGCGTGCTGCGCTCTGGCGGCAACGCGGAGGCGGGCGAGACGCCCGGTGACCCGCTGCGGCCGATCGAGGACGAATTGCGCCGCTTCACACCCGTGCCCGTCGCGGGGCTGCCGCGCTTCCACGGCGGCGCCGTCGGCTACATGGCGTACGAATGCGCGCGCTACTACGAACGGCTGCCGGTGCCGGACGCCGACCCGCAGGGCCTCCCCGAGGCGATCTTCCTCTTCACCGACACGCTGCTCGTCTTCGATCACCTGCAGCACAGCATCAAGGTCGTGAGCCACGCGCGGCTCGATGGCGACATCGAGGCCGCGTACCGGCAGGCGACGTGGAAGATCGAGGAGCTGGTGCAGCGCCTGGCGCAGCCGCTGTCGCGGCTGCCGTACGACCAGGGCGCCGCGTCGGGCGCCCCCGGTGCCTTCGTGTCCAACAACACGAAGGAGGAGTTCATGCGCAAGGTGGAGAAGGCGAAGGAGTACATCGTCCGCGGCGACACGTACCAGATCCAGGTGTCGCAGCGGTTCACCCGCCAAACCACCGCACACCCGTTCGAGGTGTATCGCGCCCTGCGCAGGGTCAACCCGTCGCCGTACATGTATTACCTGGAGCTGGGCGACGTGCACGTTGTCGGCGCGTCGCCCGAGATGCTCGTCAGGATCGAGGACGGCGTCATCGAGACGCACCCGATCGCCGGCACGCGCCGCCGCGGCCGCGATGCTGATGACGAGCAGCGCATGGCCGAGGAGCTGCAATCATCGGAGAAGGAGCGCGCCGAGCACATCATGCTCGTCGATCTGGCGCGCAACGACCTGGGTCGCGTGTGCCAGGCCGGCAGCGTGCGCGTGACGTCGCTGATGGCGATCGAGCGGTACTCGCACGTGATGCACATGGTGTCGCACGTCGTGGGACGGCTGCGGGCCGACGTGACGCCCTACGACGCCCTGCGCGCGTATTTCCCGCACGGCACCGTCACCGGCGCGCCGAAGATCCGCACCATGGAGATCATCGCCGAGCTGGAGGGCGAGCGGCGCGGCGGCTACGGCGGCTGCATCGGCTACTTCGACATGTCGGGCAACTGCGACACGGCGCTGGCCATCCGGACCATTTGGATGAAACCCGGCGTCGCCTACGTACAGGCGGCCGGCGGCGTCGTGTACGACAGCACACCCGAGGAGGAGTTCCTGGAGTCGCACAACAAGGCGCGCGCGACGATGCGCGCCATCGAGCTGGCCGAGGAGCGCGCGCAGGACGCCCCGCGCGGCAGCCTGGGGTATTAACGTGGGGATGGGAAGCTGGACGTGAGGAGCGAGGCGCGCGCGGCGCGGCGGTGGTCGTCGTGACGGAGCTGTTGTCAGCGGTCCTGTTCGAGCGGGACGGCTACGTGCTCGTGGCGCACCGCAAGGCCGGCCGGCCGCCGTTCGCCGAGCAGTGGCTCGTGCCGATGACGCCGGTGCGCGACGACGAGACGGCCGAGGAAGCCCTGCGGCGCTATGGCCCCGATCAGTTCGGCGTGTCGCTCGGCGTCGAGCAGTTCATCGACACCGTCTACGCCGAGGAGCCGGAAGGAGACCACCGCTACGTCGTGAACATCTTCCGCGCGCCGATGCAGGGCGGTCCGATGCATTTCAACGCCGACGGCGACTACGACGATGCCCGCTGGTGCGTCGCAGCGGAGATCGAGCGGCTCTGGATGCCGCCGCCGCTGCGCGACGCGCTGGTGCGGATCATGACCGCGGGCATTCCGCCGCCGGTGGTCGACTGGGCGAACGCCGCGGGGCGCGAGGCGACGCCGCTCGGCGAGGCGGCATCCGTGGGTCCTGCGCCGGACAACCGCGCATCGTGGGATGCGATCTCGGCCGCGTACCAGGAGCAATTCTTCGGCGAGCGATTCGGCGAGCGCTTCATGTGGTCGTGGTCGATCGCGGAGGACGACGTGCATCTCCTTGACGAGGTACGGGGCAAGCGCGTGCTCGTTCTCGGATGCGGCGGCGGCCAGGATTGCGTCGCGCTCGACAAGATGGGGGCGATCGCGGTCGGCATCGACCAGTCGGCGAAGCAGATCGAGTACGCGCGCAAGTACGCCGCGCGCCACGACGCGCCGAACGCCTCGTTCGTCGAAGGCACCGTCGAGGATCTGTCGCGCTTCGATGACGAAAGCTTCGACGCGGCCGTCTCGGCGCACATGCTCAACTACGTCGAGCGCATCGACGATACGCTCCGAGAGACGGCGCGCGTGCTCAAGCCGGGCGGCGCGCTGGTCATCTCCGTGCTGCATCCGTTCGACGCGGCGCTGGCGGAGCGGCCGCCTTACGGCGTCACACGTGCGTACTGGAGCGAGCAGGGCGACTGGACGTGGTCGCTGGAGGGCGGCGTCTCGGCTCGCTTCCGGCAGTGGTACTGGCCGGTGTCGCGCTGGTTCGAGATGTTGACCGGCGCCGGGTTCGCCGTCGAACGGATGCTGGAGCCGCAGGACGAATCGCTCGACGCCGCGGGCGCCGCCCGCGCGAAGCTCGTGCCGCACACGCTCATACTGAAGGCGAGGAAGCGCTGATGCTGGTGTGGGATGCGATCTCCGCCGCGTATCAGGAGCAGTTCTACGGCGAGCGCTACGGCGAGCGCCTCATGTGGTCGCGGCGCGCCTCGGAAGACGACCTGCACGTGCTCGGCGAAATCCGCGGGCAGCGCGCCCTCGTGCTCGGATGCGGTGGCGGCCAGGACTGCGTCGCGCTCGACAAGATGGGGGTGATCGCGGTGGGCATCGACCAGTCCGCGAAGCAGATCGAGTACGCGCGCACGTATGCTGCGCGCCACGACGCGCCCAATGCCTCGTTCGTCGAAGGCGCGATCGAGGACCTGTCGCGCTTCGATGACGAAAGCTTCGACGCGGCCGTCTCGGCGCACATGCTCAACTACGTCGAGCGCATCGACGATACGCTCCGAGAGACGGCGCGCGTGCTCAAGCCGGGCGGCGCGCTGGTCATCTCCGTGCTGCATCCGTTCGACGCGGCGCTGGCGGAGCGGCCGCCTTACGGCGTCACACGTGCGTACTGGAGCGAGCAGGGCGACTGGACGTGGTCGCTGGAGGGCGGCGTCTCGGCTCGCTTCCGGCAGTGGTACTGGCCGGTGTCGCGCTGGTTCGAGATGTTGACCGGCGCCGGGTTCGCCGTCGAACGGATGCTGGAGCCGCAGGACGAATCGCTCGACGCCGCGGGCGCCGCCCGCGCGAAGCTCGTGCCGCACACGCTCATACTGAAGGCGAGGAAGCGCTGATGCTGCTGCTGATCGACAACTACGACAGCTTCACGTACAACCTCTACCAGTACCTCGGGGAGCTGGGCGCGGAGGTCGAGGTGGTGCGCAACGACGAGGTCACGCTCGACGAGATCGCCGCGAAGGCGCCGGAGCGCATCATCATCTCGCCGGGGCCGGGCAACCCGGACGAGGCGGGCATCAGCAAGGACGTGATCCGGCGCTTCGGCGGCGTGATGCCGATCTTCGGCGTCTGCCTGGGCCACCAGTGCATCGGCGAGGTGTATGGCGGCATCGTCGAGGGCGCGGGCGAGATCCTGCACGGCAAGGTCTCGCGGATCAGCCACGATGGCCGCGGCGTCTTCGCCGGCCTGCCGTCGCCGATCGAAGCGACCCGCTACCACTCGCTCGCCATCCGCCGCGACAGCGTGCCGGACGTGCTGGAGGTGAGCGCGTGGAGCGAGAGCGGCGTCATCATGGGCGTGCGGCACCGGACGCTGCCGGTCGAGGGCGTGCAGTTCCATCCGGAGTCGATCTTGACGCCGGACGGCCACCAGATGCTGCGCAACTTCTTGGCGATGAAGGCGTGATATAGTGATATCACGACATCGTGATATCACACGGAGGGTCAGATGAAGCGTCTGCTGGTGAGCATGGATGAGGATCGATACGAGGACCTGCGCCGGCTCGCGTTTGAAAAGAAGGGATCGATGGCCGACCTTGTGCGCTACGCGATAGAGAAGACCTTCGAGGATCAGCTCGATGCCGCCGCCGCTCAACGGGGCATGGAACGGTACCTGAAGGATCCCTCGGACTACGTGTCGATCGAGGACTTGACGGAGCAAATCGGAATTGAGTTACCGCGTCGACGTCAGCCCCGCAGCCGTTCGCGCGCTCAGAAGGCTGCCAGCTAGTCACAGGGAGCCGATCTCGCGTGCGATCGCGGCCCTGACTGACGAGCCGAGGCCCGATGGCGTGAAGAAACTGAGAGGCGTGTCGCACTGGCGCATCCGTGTTGGTGAGTACCGGGTCATCTATTCCGTGAGCGATCGTGAACGTTGGGTCGCCGTGCATCAAGTCGAGAGGCGGACAACCACAACCTATGACTGATTTCACCATCCGTGACGCGATCGCGAAGCTCGTTGAACTCGAGGATCTGTCCGAGGCGCAGGCTGCCGCGTGCATGGACGAGCTGATGACCGGGACGGCGACGCCGGCGCAGTTCGGAGCATACGTCACCGCACTCCGCATGAAGGGCGAGACGATCGACGAGATCGCCGGTATGGCGCGCGTCATGCGCGAGAAGAGCAGCCGCATCGACATCGACGGCGCGCTGCTCGATACGTGCGGCACCGGCGGCGACGCCAGCGGCTCGTTCAACGTCAGCACCTGCGCGGCGTTCGTGGCGGCCGGCGCGGGCGCGCGTGTCGCGAAGCACGGCAACCGGGCGATGACGTCGCAGTGCGGCAGCGCCGACGTGCTGGAGGCGCTCGGCGCGAAGATCGACCTGACGCCTGACCACGTGAAGCGGTGCATCGAGCGAGCGGGCGTCGGCTTCATGTTCGCGCAGGGCTTCCACCCGGCGATGAAGTACGTGGCGCCGCTCCGGCGCGAGATCGGCATCCGCACCGTGTTCAACATGCTCGGTCCGCTCACGAACCCCGCCGGCGCTGATTGCCAGGTTGTCGGCGTCGCGCGGGCGCAGCTGGTCGAGAAGATGGCCGGCGCGCTCCAGCGCCTCGGCAGCCGGCGGGCGCTCGTTGTCCACGGCGACGACGGGTTCGACGAGTTCAGCATCAGCGGCCCGTCGACGGTCACAGAGCTTGCCGGAGGCGCGCTGCGCACGTACCGCGTCGCTCCGGAGGATGTCGGGCTGGCGCGCCATGACGTAGGCTTCCTGCGCGGCGGCACGCCGGAACAGAACGCCACGGAACTGAAGCTGGTACTTGATGGCGCGCCCGGCCCACTCCGCGACTTCACATTGATGAACGCCGGCGCGGCGCTCGTCGCCTGGGGCGCCGCGGTGGATCTGCGCGACGGCGTCGCGATCGCGGAGAAGAGCATCGATTCCGGCGCGGCGGCGGCCAGCCTGGCGGCCTTCGTCGAAGCGACCAACAGCTAGCCCGGGTCGGAGTTCCCGGTACACATGGCCTCCATCATCGACCGGATCGTCGCCGACAAGCGCATCGAAGTCGAAGCGCGCAAGCTGCAGGAGCCGATCGACGCGCTGCGACGCCGGCAGGATCGCATCCCGACGGAGCAGTGGAGCCTCGTCCGGGCGATCCTCGAAGGGCCGCGCGGGCCGAGCACCGGCGGCAAGCGCCTGCAGATCATCGCCGAGATCAAGAAGGCATCGCCGTCGAAGGGGCGGCTGATCGCCACGCTCGAGCATCGCGCGCTCGCACGCACGTATACGATCGGCGGCGCGGCCGGCATCTCGGTCATAACGGAGTCGAAGTACTTCCAGGGCTCGATCAACTTCCTGTCCGATTGCCGCGTCAGCATCGACGGCTACTACCCCGGCGGACGGCCGGCGATGCTCCGCAAGGATTTCATCTTCGACCCGTACCAGCTCTATGAGTCGCGCGCGTACGGCGCCGACGCCGTGCTCCTCATCGTCTCGATTCTGACCGCCGACGAGCTGCCGCAGCTCGTCGGCCTCGCGCACGAGCTGGGAATGGAGTGCCTGGTCGAGGTGGCGAACGAGCAGGAGGTCGAGCGCGCGCTCGCCGTCGAGAGCGACATCATCGGCATCAACAACCGCGACCTGCGGACGTTCGAGGTGGACCTCGCGACGACGGAGCGGCTGCGGCCGCTGATCCCGATGGACCGGTGCGTGGCGGCGCTGAGCGGCGTGCAGACGCGCGACGACGCCGAGCGCATGGCGCGCGCGGGCGTGCACGCGATCCTCGTCGCCGAAGCGCTGATCACGGCGAAAGACCTCCCAACGAAGATGCGCGAGCTGCTGATATGAGCCTGCTCGTCGTCCAGATGCACGGCGAGCCCGGCAGCGGCAAGAGCACGATCGCCCGGGCGCTCGCGCCGCACATCGAAGCGGTTGTGCTCGACAAGGACGTGATCAAGGCGGCGTTGCTGCGGGCCGGCATCGCCGAGGAGCACGCCGCGCCGGCCGCATACGACGTGTACTTCGCCCAGGCCGATGACCTGGTGCGGCGCGGCCACAGCATCATCCTGGACAACCCGGTGTTCTGGCCGAGCGTCGAGGCGCGCTGGCACGCGGTCTGCGACAGCATTGGCTCGTCGCGCCTGCTCATCGAATGCGTCTGCGCGGACCAGGCGGAGCTGTCGCGCCGCCTCGCCACGCGCGAGGCGCTGGAGTCGCAGCCGCGAGCGCCCCTCGATCTGACGCGCCACCCGGGCGCCGCCGCGACGCCATTCCAGCCGCGCCTGGTGCTCGACACCACGCGCCCTCTCGCGGACCTCGTCGAAGAGGCGCTCGCGTACATTTCGAGCGCCCGCTTTCGAACCTGCTCCCCCTCGCCACTTGTGGGAGAGGCGGCACGGGGGTGAGGGCGCCAGCGATGACCCGCGTCAAGATCTGCGGCTGCATGCGCCCGGCCGACGCCGTCGCCGCGGCCGAGGCGGGCGCCGACTTCATCGGCGTCATGTTCGCGGAGAGCAGCCGCCGCCGCGTCCCGCCCGGCGACGCGAGGCAGATCGTGCGCGCCGCCGGCACACCGCTGCGTGAGATGGAGCAGGACGAGCCGCCGCCGTTGCACCCGGGCCGCTTCGACACGATCGAAGCGTGGTTCGCGCACGGCGCCGAAGCGCTCGACCGGCTGCTCGCCCGCAAGCGCCCGCTCGTCGTCGGCGTGTTCGAGGACCAGCCGATCGAGGAGGTGAACCAGATCGCCGACGAGACCGGCATCGACCTGGTGCAGCTGAGCGGAGCGGAGCCGACGGGCGACGTCCTGCTGGCGAATCGGCAGGCGATCAACGTCCTGCGCCAGCGGCCGGGCATGACCGCGGGCGACGTCGCCGCGTTCATTCATCCCGGCGCGGCGGTGGCGTTCATGCTCGACCCGAGCCGGGGGAGCGGCGCGAGCGGCGATCTGGCGGTGGCGCGCGAGATCGCCTTGCGTGTCCCGCTGTGGCTCGCCGGCGGCCTGACGCCCGACAACGTCGCGGACGCGATCACGGCCGTACACCCGTGGCTTGTCGACGTGTCGACGGGCGTCGAGACGGATGGCGTCAAGGATCCGGCGAAGATCCGCGCCTTCATCCGCGCCGCGAAAGGTGGTGGGGAGTGACGAGGAACAAGAGGTGCGTCGAAGACGTAGGGACAGGTCTTTAGACCTGTCCGCCCCTGTCGTCGGCAACGGCTCACCTTCGCCGTCGCCATCCATGTCGACGTGCTACCCCCGCCGGCGGTCGTCGCCGCGAATGGCGTCGTTTGACTACGTTGGCGGTCATCGATATCACGTCGTGGTCAACACCGAGCGCCGCGCTTCGATCTTCGACGATTCGCGCTGGGCGCGGCGCGCGGTCGAGGCGCTTGTCGTGGCTGCTCGTGCAACCCAATTCGAAATCGACGCGTACTGCGTCATGCCCGATCATGTTCACTTCCTCGCGGTTGGAGACGCCGGGGAGAAGTCCGACCTCGGCTCGCTCGTGCACAGGTTCAAGCAGGCGCTCGGGTTCGAGTTCAAACGAGCGACAGGTCGATCGCTTTGGCAGCGCAGTTATTATGAGCACGTGTTGCGACGGGACGAACCGAGTCTTCCGTATCTCGCTTACATCCTGGGCAATCCGATTCAGGCCGGCTTCGTCGACCACGCCGACCAGTGGCCACATGCCGGTCCACCAGGTGCGCTTGCGGAGTTGGGGGCGGACAGGTCTGAAGACCTGTCCCTACAACTGACAGCCATCGCCGCCGCAATTGAGAGCGATCTCGCCAAGCATCAAGCATCACGCACGTCGTCGCGTCGAACACTCGCCACCTCGCCAGGACCTCCAGCCTCAGCAGGTGATCCATGACTACTCCAACAATCCTTCCGGACTCGCTCGGGCACTTTGGGCCGTACGGCGGGCGGTACGTGC
>CAYJMJ010000069.1:0-15304 GCA_964371095.1 uncultured Dehalococcoidia bacterium
TGGGCACGCCCACGTCCCTGGGCGTCTACATCGCGGACAACTCGACGAACAACGCGTTCAGCGGCAACGCCTTCCGGAACAACGACTATGGCGTCATTGTCGACTACAGCTGGGGGGTCGCGCCGACCGGCAACACGTTCCAGCTCAACTGCATCGCCGGCAATGCCACGGCCGGCATGGCGACCGGCGGCACCGTGGCCGTGCCGATCAACGCCCAGAACAACTGGTGGGGCAAGGTCGATGGCGCTAACCCGACCGGACACGGCGACGTCATTGACCCCGCGTCGACCATCGACGCATCTCCCTTCCTGACGGCGCCCGTGGCCGGGTGCCCCGCGCCGCTCGACGGTGACGGCGACGGTCTCAACGACTCTCTCGACAACTGCCCGAGTGTCTACAATCCAGGGCAGGAGAACCGCGACGAGTTCAACTACGCAGCTCAGCTACCCGGCTCCGATTCGCGCGGCGACGCCTGTGACATCAACGTCTCGGGTGACGGTTACCTCGACGCGCAGAAGGTTACGCTCGGCAAGAACGTGACTGCGTTCTGTGCGCTGATGAGGGCAGATGTCAACAGCGACGGGATCGTGAACATCCTCGATCTGGCGAAGATCGCCGAGCGGTATCTCCAGCCGGTGCCGGCCCTGGATCCCGCAAACGGACTCGACTCCGGCATCCAGCGTCTGAGCCAGAACGCAGACCCTGTCATTAACATCCTGGACTTGGCGAAGGCGGCAGGGATGTACCAGGGACCCGTCTCCGGCTGCCCGTAAGCGGAGGATCTCCACGGCGAAGCGGCGACGGGCTCGTGAGTCACAGACTCACGGGCCCGTCTCGCTTGAAGGCGCGGAGCCCGGGGACTCACTTACGTTGCCCGCGGATCCGCAGCGAGGAAGCGAGACCGTCGTCGGCGGAGTTGCTGACCGCGCACGTACGGCGGGGTCTCCGTTCACGAACTCTCAGGCCCCTCGCGAATCGGGCGTCATGATCCTACTGCCCGGTCGCCGGGTCGGTTCGGCTTCTTATGGATAGGAGAGGAGACGTCCGCCGAACGCCGGGTCGGGCCCGATCTGCTCTCCCGTCCTCGCGACGGCGCTCTGCAGATCGAGATGCTGGCCGAAGAGATTCTCAAGCAGCTTCTCCGCGCCGGCATCGGTGTGGTTGGCGGTCACGGCGCCGTCCCAGCCAATGAAATTGGCGACGCCGCGGGAAATGAAGGCTTGTGCGAGGTCGGTTGCCTTCAGGCCCGCGCAACCCATCAGAAGGACGATCGCACCGTTGAAGCGACCCCGCACGCTATGCTCGATGAATGCTGGCGTGATGCCGAAGTACTTCTCCGCAATGTTTCGGTCCGTGTAGGAGTCGACTGTAAGACGGAGCGCTCGCTGATCGTCGAGGTGGGTGGCCGTACTGTATGGCTCGTTCGTGAACACCCCCACGGAGGCGCGCTGATCGACGGTCTGGCCGTCGAAGAGGTACGTCTGATCGGAGGCATGGCTGCGCAGGATGATGAACGCGTACCCGAGCCCGGGCAGGCTGCGATAGAAATCGACCGTTACTTCGTTCGGCGCGTAGTAGTCGACGTGGTAACCGGCGGCTTCAAGCTGTCGCGCGGCATTGGCGATGAAGTCCGGATTCGGGTCGGTCTGCGCCAGCTGATCCACGATCACCGCCCTCGGCAAAGACGGAGCCCCGTCTCGCGGCCACAGGGCGAAGGTCGCGATCGCCACCGCTACAGCGAGCGACGCAGCCAGCGCGACCACGAGGAAGGCTTTCAGCCGCCGCCCATCGACGGCGCGAGCCGCCGACGCCTCCGAATCCGAATGGCCACGAGCTACTCGTTCCTGTTTCATCCGGACCTCGACGATGTCTGCTGCCGTGCCGCAGTGGACGAGCGCGCGTCACGCCCCGCAATTTGGGTGGATTCCCTGACCCAAAGCGGCGTCCTCTGTTTCGGCCCGCATCAGGATCCTAGTCGAGAGGATCCTAGTCGAGCTCAGCGGCACGTCGGCTCCGCCTGGGTCAAGGACAGGCCGTCGGCGCCTTGTTGTAGACCCCCGCAGGGATCGACAGGTCGAGGATGTTGATTCTGCCGTCGGCGTTCTGGTCGCGCCGCGCCGGCGCTGGAGGAATCGTCTGGTTGTAGTACAGCGCGATGTTGCTCAGGTCGATGATATTCACCCGCCCGTTCCCATCAATGTCCCCGCGCATGATGGTGCAATACAGGAACGGATCCTTGCCGAGCGCGACGTGCTGGGCGTCGGTGTAGCCGTCGCCGGAACTGCTCGGCCAGCCGGTCTGCATCGCGTACTGAACCGTTCCACACGACAATTCGTTTTGGCAGTTGAAGCTGATCCAGCCCAGGTTCTCGGCCCAGGCGCGTCCTGAGAATACGCCCCAGTCCTTCAGGTAATCGAATGTGCCCGGCACCGCGATCGAGACGCCGTAGTCGACCGTGCCGCAACTCGCGAGATTCGCGCACGAGAAGCTGATCCAGCCCGCGTTCTCGCTCCATGCATAACCGGTGAGTTGACCGGCGCCGTCGTTGTGGACGCCCCAGTCGCCGGCGGCGCCGGCGCAGGTCGCGTCGTTCTTGCAACTAAAGTTGACCCAACCGATGTTCTCGCCCCAGGCGTAGCCCAGGACGTCGGTGTCCGTCACGCGCAGACCCGAGCCGCCGGCTCCGTACGCCTCGGCACCCGATCGGGCGTTCAGCCAGCCGATGTTCTCGCCCCACGCGTAGCGCACGCCGGTGTTGTTCTGGTCGAGGTTGCCGGCGAACGCACCGGTGACGGTCAGCGCGAGCAACGTCGCGAGCAGCGCTGCGAACGCGAACGACGTGCGCTGGTTGTGTCTCAACTTCACTCCAGAGGCTGGCTAAGGCACCGTCGTCGACTTGCGCCGGACTGCGAGCGGGTTCGCCGACGATCATATCCTAACTGCCGACAATATCCTAGAGAGCAATGAGCGGTTCGCGGTTCAAGTCAGGGTGCTCCCAGCTTGACGTGAGGGGGTCGGACGCATCCAGACGCCGGCAAGCGCTTCGCTCGGCGCTTTCGGGAGACGGGCGCCGGACCTCATTTCAGCCGTGGGCTCGGCCATGACTTCGTGCATGTCGCCGCCGATGAGTACAGCCGCTGTGCGGTCGCAGAAGCGCTGCCGAACGAGCGAGCGGACACGACGGCCGCCGTCCAGGCACTCGGGGTGGGCGCCGAGCGGATCCTCACCGACAATGGCGGCAGCTAGCGCTCTCGCAAACACCATTACCACATCGGGATGATCGATTCGAAACGCTCTGCCATGCGGGTTTACTTGACTGAGCCGCCCCGTCCGCACCAAGACGCTCTTGACGGGCGGCGTGGAGGTGGTCTAACGTCCGCAGCACACCGTAGTGGAGCCATCAGGACGGCCCATGGCCATCGTTGCCGATGTCCTTACCGATGAGCGCGCTCTTGTCCTCGCCTGCCAGGCGGGCCATGACGTCGCACTCACGTCGTTTTACGAACGCTTCTTCGCACCCGTCTACCGCTATGTACTCGCGACGGTAGGGCGTTGCGAGGACGCCGAGGATATCGCGGCTGAGGTCTTCGTCAAGGCGTTTCGCGGCATTGGCGGGTTCCGGTTCCAGGACGAACCAAAGCCCGTCTCCGCTTGGCTCTTCCGCATCGCTCGCAACGAGATTGCCGACCACTTCCGTCGGGCGCGGCGCAGGATTGCGCCGTCTTCGCTGAGCGCTCAACAAATCGAGCCTTCCGGACGTTATGATCCTTGGGAGACCAGAGATCTCGTGATGGATCTTGCCCAGGCGCTGCGG
The DNA here is from genome assembly GCA_964371095.1 of uncultured Dehalococcoidia bacterium. Classification (GTDB taxonomy): domain Bacteria; phylum Chloroflexota; class Dehalococcoidia; order DSTF01; family JACRBR01; genus CAYJMJ01. Next base: position 3,815 of record CAYJMJ010000069.1, read on the forward strand.
GCGCTGCCCGCCGGGCAGCGAGAGGCTATCCGGCTCCGGTTGGCTGCCGGCCTCTCGACTCGGCAGACGGCCGAAGCGATGCGCAAGCCCGAAGGGACCGTGCGCTCGCTCCTCCATCACGGAATCAAAGCCGTGCGAGCGGCCATGGAGCGTTAATAGGTGCCTCAAGACGACCGACCTGCCCGAAGCCGCGCCGCCGAGGCGTTCCGCGCCCTTGATGCGGGCGCTGACCTGGCAAAGCGCCGCGCCTGGCGCGAGGTCGAGCGGGGCATCAAGGAGGATCGCCTGCGAAGGCGGCGCCGCCTCGGCTGGATCGCCGGTATCGCAGCCGGTGCAGTCGCGGCGCTCACACTCGTCCTGCCGCCCGCGCTCGACGCCCTCGGTGCCTGGTACGAGCCGTCGCAGCAGGAAGAGGAGCGCGTCGTCGTCGATGCCGTCATGGAGATGCTCGGCCGTCAGCAGGCGCACGCTCCGAGCAGCGACAACGCGACCGGCATGGGTGACTTCGCCCAGTACCTGGTGACGGAGGCACACGCCGGAGCCGAGTAAGACCCGGTGGGCTTCGCCCCCTCATGGCTGATCGACTCTCACGCGGACTGCTCCTCGTCTCCGTCGTTGCGGCTGCCTTCGCGATGAGCCACCGTGCGGCGCATGCCGCCGATCCTTCCGCCATCTCCGTCGCGCCCGCGACTGCGAGCGCCGACGCCGGCGATGACGTCGCGCTCGATATCGACGCCGCTAACATCCCCGCGCAGCCCGGGCTCGGCGGCTACCTGATCGTCCTGAAGTGGGACCCCGCCGTGCTGGTGTTGACGTCGTTCACCGATACGGGCTGGGTGACGAGCGGGGAGATCGTCGTGATCTGCACGACGCCGATGATCGATAACACGAGCGGCACAGCGGAGGCCGACTGCACGCCCATCATCGGGTTCGGCAGCGGTGTCTCGACGACCGCGCCGAACGCCCTCGCCCACGCCGTCTTCCACGCGAAGGCTCCGGGGTCGACCGCAATCGACATCAGTGGATCGAGTCTCCTGAACTCGTCGAACGTGGCCCTCACGACCACGCTCGCGAATGGCTCGGTGACCGTCGCGGCGGCACCGACGGCCACGCCGTCGCCCGTCGGCACGTCGACTGCGGAGCCGACGAACACGCCGAGCGCGGCAAGCGCTACGAGCACACCCGTCCCGCAGGCCACGCCCCAGCCGATCTCGCCGACGTCTTCAACGAAACCGGCGCAGGAGACGTTATCTAAGGTAGACGTGCCGCGGACCGGTTCCGTGGCAGCAGCCGACACCAGCGGCCCGCGGTGGAAGATCCCGGCCCTGGCGGCGGTAGGGGCGGCGCTCCTCGGACTTGGCGGGCTTGCCGCCTTCAGGATGGGGCGAAGGCACGGAGACGACGGGTAGTCGTTCAGAAGGAGAACAGGCATGATCAAGCGAATTCTGCTGATTGCCACGGCAGCGCTGGTGCTCTCGGTTGCCGGGTTCGGCGCGTACAGCACCTTCGGCCACAAGGGCCATGCGGACGCCGCGCGCCTCATCAACTGCAGTGTCGACAGCACGGCGGCACCGAACATCACGGTCACCTGCACGGGCCACATCATCATCATTACGCCGTTCGCGACCAAGACGGTGGAGTTCACGCTGGTCGTAAACGCGATCGATAACACGCCGCCAGGGCCGAGCTTTGGCGACCAGATTACGGGGTGCACGCTCGCCGCTAACGGCGGCAGCCCACGCACTATCCACGTTGGACCGTGCCCGTAGCGCCGAAAACTTGACGTAGCTGCAGACAACCCCGCACCGCCCGGCTGTACGATGAGCCGGGCGGTGCCCGTTCCGCTTCATGGGGGACTAACGAGGGATGGATGAAACCACTGCTGGCGGCGCTCGTCTCAGCGGTCCTCCACGTGTCGACACGGGGCCGTCACCGTGTGCTGAGGCGCCCTGCGCCGAGTGTCACGCCCGAGCCAGGTAGGGTGCCCGGCGCTCCGCCCTTGAACGAATGGCGGCTCTCACGCGGACTCCTGCTTCTCTTCGTGATCGTGGCCACGCTCACGACGAGCCAGCGTCCGGCAGAGGCCACCGGTTTGCCTAACGTCTCCGTCGCGCCGGCGACCGCAACGGCCGGCATCGGGGCGGACATCGCGCTCGATGTCGACGCATCCAACGTGTCACTGCCGGGGCTCGGTGGCTACGTGATCGTCCTCCAGTGGAACCCGGCGGTTCTCACCCTGACGTCCCTCATCGACTCAGGCTGGGTGCCGAGCGGGCAGGTGATCGTGATTTGCACCACGCCGATCATCGATAACACCAACGGCACGGCGGAGCTGGACTGCACGCCGCTCTTCGGGTACGGCGACGGCGTCACAACATCCGGGCCGCAGGCGCTGGCCCATGCGGTCTTCCAGGCGAAGGCCTCCGGGACGAGCACAATCGATCTCACTGGATCCAGCCTCGTCGATCCGTCGAGCATCGAGATCGCGAGCACACTCACGAACGGGTCCGTCACTGTACCGGGATCCGTCGGCGGCATCGCACAGTCGCCCGACGTGGCGGCGCTGCCATCGGCTGTGTCGCCGGGGCGCGAGTACACGCGCTACATACTCGGCGGGGCCCTTGCGCTCATGGTGACTGCCGTCGGTGCCGTGGGTTGGCGAAGGTGGAGCACCTCAACCCGGTTCTGAGCGGCTCTTGACGGCGCGCACGGAGCGTACACCCATGGATTTCGGCGGGACTCGATTACCGAGAGTTCATGGTGTGCGAAACGAGAGAACTTTGACCGTTGACGCGCGACTGTTGCTTAACTATCATCGGTGGCCAAGCGAGCCACAAGGTGAGGTACCTAGATGCGATTGATCCAGAGAGTTGTCGGCGGTCTTTCAATGCTCCTGGTGGTCACGCTTGTGACCTTTGCGAAGCCCGCGCCACTGGCGCACGCCACCGAGATCGGCCCCGGCATCTCGATAGACGCACCCGCAAGCGTTACGGTTGGCGCCGGATTCGACGTTACCTTTTCGACGGTGGGGCCAGTGCCGAATCCGTACGACGGCATCTGGATCTCCGCCGTCTACAATTCATCTCTAGTCAGCGTCTCGGGCGTGTCTTACAACGCCAATGGCACCTTATTCGCTTCGACGTTCTGCCTTCAGGATTCGATGTCGACGAACTTCGGCGGCCTGCTAGCGCCTCCTTGGCTTGCGTTCGATGCAGGTTGCGTGTCCTTGAGTGGAGCGACTACGTTGACCGGACCGGCGTTGACGGCTCACGTCCAGGCAAGCGGCGTGGGTGCCGCCGTATTTCACCTCGTGACGGCTGGGCCGCCCGACCTGCCGCTGAACCTCGCGGCGAGCTACGGCACCTACACCTTCGTTCCCACCACCGGAGACGTCCAGTCGAACTCCTACTCCTGCAGCGGTGCATCCTGCGGGCCCCAACCGCCGTATAACGCGGCGTGGGATGCGATGGTGAACATCGGTTCGCTGCCGACCGACCTCTCCATCGGAGTGACGAACGCGTCGCCTGAAGTAGGCGCCGGAGATGCCCTGGCCGTCACGTTATCGGTGCCAAACCCGGCCGGGCTCGCGACGGCCACGAACGTCGTCGTGGCCGACGTTCTTCCGGCGCTCTTCAACGGACCCGCGACGACCTTTTCTGGACCTGGGGCGGCGAGTTGCGGCGTGTCGTTGCAGACGGTCACCTGCGCCCCTGGCGACTTGGTCGCCGGAACAACTTTCGAGGTCACCCTACATGCCGTGGCCAGCCCAGCGATAACCACGACGACGAGTGTGACCAATTGTGCAACCGTCACGCTTGACGAGATCGATCCGACGCCGGCAGACAACTCCGCCTGCTCAAACGTTCAGATCATACCGAAAGGTCCCGCCATCGTCGTGTCGGGTCCGGCTACGGCGCATTACGGAGACGACATAACGCTGACGTTCGCTACGACGGGCGCGGTGGCGAATGCATACCGCGGCTACCAGGTGGCGCTAACCTTCGACCCCAACGAGGCCACAGTTAATGGAGTCACCGACGTGTCGGCGGCACCCGGGGGCATCTGGCCGCGAGATTACTGCCCCACATCGAACATCACTCCGGGGATGCTGGTCGTGGGATGCGTTGAGCTGGCAGGTTCGACGACGCTGACCGGCGAACTGATGACGGCGAGCGTCCATATCAATAAGACCGGGCCCATTTCCTTCCACATGCAAAGCCTCGCGGAGGGCGGAGCCACGTCGGGAACGGTCACCGTCAACGCGTTCGACAACTTGCCGCAAATGAACACACTCACATGCAGCGGCTCCTGCGACGGCTCCAATGCGCTCGTGCTTGTCGCGGCGCCTGATCTCGCTGTCACGAACACACCGAGGTCGGCGACCGTATCGCCGGGTGATCCGGCATCCTTCGACCTGAGCGTGACGAATTCGACGCTCGTACAGGCCACGGGCGTCGTGTTGACGACCGTTCTACCTTTGGGCACGGAGGGAAATGGGACGACGTTCAGTGGTACAGGCGCGGCGGCCTGCTTCGTCGGCGGCCAGAACGTGACCTGCAACATCGGCACGATCGGTGCGAGCGGTTCATTCGACGTGACAGTCAAGACGGCGATGACGCAGGATGCGAATGGACCGGTGTCGGTTTGCGCGTCGCTGACGCTGAACGAAATTGACCCGACGCCAGCGGACAATTCTGCCTGCGGAGCGGTGCAGGTGTCGCCTGATTCGGATGGAGACGGCTACAGCGACGCGCGGGAGATAGCCATCGGGAAGAATCCCAACGTCTACTGCGCCATTATGCGCGCCGACGTCAACTACGATGGCGTTGGGAACATTCTGGATCTCGCAACGGTTGCAGCGTACTACCGCGTGAGCGTGCCGCCGGCGCCAGCGCGCTTTGATCAAGGAGTGCTACCGACGGACGGTGTGATTAACATCTTGGATCTCGCCCGAATGGCGCAGTGGTACATGCACGACGTGAGCGGTTGCGAGTAGGATTGGCGCGAGGCGAGCTTGCAGCTAGCTGTAGCTCCGCAGACGCATCGGGCACGATGACACGTGATGTGCGACGGCCAATCGAGAAAGCCGCCCGCCGTGCCTGACGCAGAAGTCGCACCTGGTTGGCGCGCCGCTGTCGACTCCGCGAACCGGACGCGAGATTCTGGTGTCCGCTTCCTGCACGGGGAGCAGGCGCGGAGCGAACTGCTCGCGCGAGGCGGGGCCCGCCTCCAGTTCGCTCCTACGTTCGTGCAAGTTCACCAGCCTGTCGCCTGTTCGGTCCTGCTCAACTCACAACGCGTCCTCCCTCGAAAGAACGCAGGCCTCTCCACACAGACCTAGATCACGAACAGGAGGACACTGGCTGGTTGTACACCCCCGCCGGAATCGACAGGTCAAGGATGTTGATCATGCCGTCGCGGTTCTGATCGAGTCGTGCCGGTGCCGGCGGGATCAGCTGGTTGTAGTACCCCGCGATGCTGCTGAGGTCGATGATGTTCACGCGGCCGTTCCCGTCGACGTCCGCGCGCATGATGGAGCAGTACGAGAACGGGTCCTTGCCGAGCGCGATCTTCTCAGCGTCCGTGTACCCGTTGCATGTCGTGTCGTCGCTGCACTGCCGCTCCACCACCGTCGCGCACGCTGAGAAGGCCGACGTCCCGCTGCCCTGCTCGGCCGCCGTCCCCATGACCACGCCGCCCGCGGGCACAAGTTGGCTGAACAATTGGGTGAAGGTGGCATTGCCGCTTCCGTCCGTTGTGATGCCTACCGAGCCGATGAGCGAGGCGGTCGCGCCGGTCGTATCGCAGGTGGCGTCGGAGTAGACGTCCACCTGGTATGCCGTTGCCGCCGCCGCCGCGAGCGTTCCCCGCACCGTCGTCGTTGTGCCGCCGCTCGACGCATGGAGGATCACCGGCGCGGGCGGCGGCCCTGGCGTCCTCGTTGCAGTAGGCGTTGGCGTGTCGCTCGGCGTCGGGGCGCCGGTGACTGTGCCGGTAGCGGTCGGCGTTGGCGTGGGCGTGTCGGTCGCCGCCGGGGTGGCAGGGGCCGTCGGTATCGGCGTGTTCGTGGCCGTGAACGTCGCTGTGCTGGTCGCCGTTGGCGTCGGCGTCGAGGTGTTCGTCGCCGTGGCCGTCGCTGTGCTGGTCGCCGTCGGCGTGCCCGTGAACGTTGCCGTTGGCGGTAGCGGCGTGCTCGTGAACGTCGCCGTGGCCGTCGCTGTGCTGGTCGCCGTCGGCGTGCTCGTGAACGTTGCCGTTGGCGGTAGCGGTGTACTGGTGTTCGTCGCTGTCGGCGTATTCGTGGCCGTGGGAGTCCTCGTCGAAGTTCGCGTGGGTGTGCTCGTGGCCGTCGACGTCCTCGTCGATGTTGGCGTCGATGTGTTCGTGGCCGTCGACGTGGGTGTGCTCGTGGCCGACTGGATGAGCTCGCCCAGCGAATTGTCGAATTCGTTGTCCCACCAGACGTTCATCGCACCATCGAGGTTGAGGCCGTCATGCGGATGCGCATTGCAGTCCGAGAGTTGATGCAGCGTGAATGCACCCGTCGCCACGTTGAAATTGCCGACTTCCGCTGAGAGCGAGTCGTCGAGCCAGACAAGGCCGCTGTCCCGTTGCACCGCGATGCCCGAGACGTGAGTCCAGAATCCGCCACACGCCGCGGGCACAGGCGGGAGCGGGAATTCGGTAACGCCCGGGCAGTTCCCGGAACTCGCACCGCAGCTCCCCGGCGACGCAACGCTTGGGTTGAGCATGCCGATCGCACGCACCCACCCTTCGGTCCACCAGACGTTTCCCTGTAAGTCGATGCTCAGCAGGTGCGGCGTCAGGTTGCCGGGCAGGTCCGCGCGAATCTGGTACTCAGAGATGGCGTTTCCGTTGCCTTTATCAAGTACGGCGATGCGGGCAACGGCGCTGTTGTTCTCGGTGAACCAGATCAGGTTAGGGTTGACCGGATCGTTCGCCTCGATCCCGTACGGATAGGTGTTCGAACTCGGGGTCGGGAAGTCCACGTATGTGTGGTTCACCGGGTCAAAACGGCCAACGGCGGAAGCGTAATGCTCCGTGTACCAGAGCATCCCGCCGCTGAACGCGAGGTCCCAAGGTCCGCTTCCCGCCGCGACCGGCCATTGTCCGACGAAGCTGGACGTCGCGGGGTCGAACTTGCCGATCATGCTGTTGTTCGGCGTGGTGAACCAGACCTTGCCCGCCGCATCGAGTTCCACAAAGATCGGTTGATTGCCGACGAGGTTGGGCAATGTATAGAAGAGCGGCGTGGAGGATCCCGCCGGCAGTTTGCCGAGTTGCCCGGGAGGCGAGCTTGACGAGCACGTAGGCCCGAAGTCGCAACCGGGTTCGGCGAACCACACGTTGCCATCCGCATCAATCGCGGTGCCCCAGGGGTCACCAAGCCCTCCCGGCAGTGCGTACGTCTGGATCGTGTCCGCGAGCGCCGCCGCCGCAGGATTGGGTGCGGCCGCCGGCATGGGCGCCGACAGGCCGACCGCAGTGACCACCCCGACGTCGGCCCGCCGATACAGCAACGCCGCCCCGCGCACAGCAGGGTCCGGGACGGAGAATGCCAGGTGGAGTGATTGGGTCTCCCCCGGCCCCACGGTCAAAGGCGATGCTTCGTCCGGCGCCGTCGCCAATTCGAAGACATCGCCCTCACTCGAGATGAGCGAAAAGTCGGCCGGCTGGAGGTCGAACGCCGAACCACCTGTGTTCGCCACGCCTACCTGCAACGCCAGGTTCGAGAGGCCGGCGACAGTGGTGTCATCCCGGCTGGCGTGCACGGTAACGGTGCGCCCGGCGAGCGTCGCACTCGCTTCTGGAACGGGTTCCGGCAGGGTCGTGGCCGTGCCGGCCGGCGATGTGGGTATGCCTGCGTGCGCGGCATCGCCCTGGCCCGGAGCTACTCCACGCGAAGCGTGCCGCGGCCAGGGACCGGATAATGCGACAAGGCAGCCGACCGCGAGCGCGGCGATCGCCAGTGTCTTGAGCACGAATCCTCCCAAGCATTGGCGCGGGTTATCTATCCTAACACGCTAATTTCGCGCGATGCGTTACCGGTCCGGCGTCGCTCGTCAAGGCGCCAGCGTGACGGCCTGGTTGACAGGGCTGGTGCTGCCCACGGCCCCGGGCACCGAGGCAGTGCCCGCGGCCGGGGAGGGTGGCCGGTGGTGGTTGCCTCCCGACAACCCCGGGCCATCGTGGGCGGTCATGGACGGGACCGCAGGCGTCCGCTCCCGTTGCCGGATCCGGCGGCAAGCCGGCGAGTGAGATGTTGAGGCACCCAGATGTTGAGGCACCCATAGTGCGAGACCTCGTACGAGACGGCTGCCGCGGGAGCGGCCGATCACATGGCCATGAGTCCGACCAGGCCTGCACCTGCCGGTTCTTGAGCGCCCAGTTGGAGGCTACGGCGCTGTTCGGTCTTGGGCCTTGCTTGACGACCATGGCGTTGGCCCGGCCGCCATGGCCATTGATTTCGCCGCCCGGGTGCGACACTATTGGGCGGAGACTCCGCCGCTGCGGAGGCCAGGGACAGTCGCCGGATCAGACATCGAACGGGTTTCGCGGCGACTGACTTCACGGCGCACGATACTGGAGGCTGAACGATGATGCGGAAATTCTTAGCCGGCGGCGTGGTGCTTGGTATAGGCGTCGTGCTGTTCGGCGTGATCGCGCTCGGCCCGGGTACCGGCACCGGCGCTGCGGTCGTGACGGCCGGCACGGGTCCGATCCTTCACGTAACCAACGTGGCGGCGGTCGACGCCACGCACGTGAAGTTCGACGTCGTGACGGAGGCGGGCGCGGTGGCGGCCGACCCGCAGGCCGGCTGGAACCTGGAGCTCAAGTGGGACCCAGCGTTCTTCACGTACAGTTCCGCGCCGTTGCGGCAGCTGCCGACCGCCGGTTCGGCGCTCTGCCCCGGGGCTGACGCGGTGACGTTCGAGACGCCGGACGGCAGTGGCGTGAACATGGGCTGCGTGACGTTGAGCGGGACGTACACGACGCTGGGGACGCTGGCAACGGTGCAACTGACGGTGGTGTCACCGGGCTGCTCGCTGATCCATTTGAACAGCTACGGGGCACCGGACAACGGTGACACGAGCACGGGCTCGTACACGATCAGCGACGACTTCTCGACGCCGCAATTGGTGCAGGGTCTTGTGGATGGGACCGTGAACAATCTCGGCCAGACGTGCGTGCTGGCGCCGACGGCAACGCCGACGAACACTCCTGCGGCGACGAACACGCCGACCAGCACCGCGACGGTCACGAATACACCGACCGTGACCAACACCCCGACGGTCACAAACACGCCAACCGTGACCAACACCCCGACGGCGACGGGCACGCCGACCAACACCGCGACGGTCACAAACACGCCGACCGTGACCAATACCGCGACGGTCACAAACACGCCAACCGTGACTAGTACCCCGACGAACACGGCAACGCCGACGGACACGGCGACGGCCACGAACACGCCGACCGTGACCAATACCGCGACGGTCACAAACACGCCGACCGTGACCAATACCCCGACGGTGACCAACACGCCGACCGTGACCAATACGCCCGGGGCGGGTGGCGGTCATGCTTCCTCGGCGACGCCCACGTTCACGGCTACCGTTCCGGCGACGAGCACGTCGGTCCCGGCCAGCAGCACGCCGGCTCAGACGGTGATTGCGCCGGTGCCCAGTGCCACGAGTCCGGGTGGCGGGGCCGGCGGTCAGGACATCAGCCCGCCGAACACCGGTGTCGGCGGTGGCAACCGGGAGGGCATCGTTTGGTGGTTCGTGGCCTTTGCGGCGGCGTTGGCTGCCACTGGCGGCGTCGCGACGCTCGTGGGTGTCCGCCGAAGATAAACCGGGCCATAGGTGACGACCAAGAACGGCAAGAGGGGCGCCTGGCGCCCCTCTTGCTTGCCCTCCGAAGAAGCGGTCTGCTCAGGTTGTCGGCTGCCAGCGTCTGGAAGAACCGCCAGTCTCAACGAACGCGACGAAGTTCCCTGTGTCAGGGACGTGGGGACATCCGGGGTGTTGCGCCAGATCCTTCCCGCATGGCAGATTCGGGCTGCTTGCCAAGATGTAGGTCGGCCGAACGCTCCGCGCGGACGCAATCGCTCTCCGATTCATGCAGGATCTTAACCTGTGACCGCTTGACCGCGGCCACGTTCGCCATCACAATAGGCCACCGGATGCCAGAGGAACCTTCTCCGTAGCATGGATGCTGCACGTCATTCGTCGCCAGGCCAGCCCCCACCGGCTGGTCGGGGCAGGTCGCTACTGGAGGCCACTTCATGATTCAGAGACTTCTCTTGGGCGGCGTCATCCTTGGGATCGGCGTCGGGCTGCTCGGCTGGATCGCGCTCGGCCCTGGTACTGGCACCGACGCTGCCGTCGTGACGGCCGGCACGGGTCCGATCCTTCACGTAACGAATGTGGCGGCGGTCGACGCCACGCACGTGAAGTTCGACGTCGTGACGGAGGCGGGCGCGGTGGCGGCCGACCCGCAGGCCGGCTGGAACCTGGAGCTCAAGTGGGACCCAGCGTTCTTCACGTACAGTTCCGCGCCGTTGCGGCAGCTGCCGACCGCCGGTTCGGCGCTCTGCCCCGGGGCTGACGCGGTGACGTTCGAGACGCCGGACGGCAGTGGCGTGAACATGGGCTGCGTGACGTTGAGCGGGACGTACACGACGCTGGGGACGCTGGCAACGGTGCAACTGACGGTGGTGTCACCGGGCTGCTCGCTGATCCATTTGAACAGCTACGGGGCACCGGACAACGGTGACACGAGCACGGGCTCGTACACGATCAGCGACGACTTCTCGACGCCGCAACTGGTACAGAGTCTCGTGGATGGGACCGTGAACAATCTCGGCCAGACGTGCGCGCTGGCGCCGACGCCGACGAACACTCCTGCGGCGACGAACACGCCGACCGCGACTCGTACCAGTACGCCGACCAACACCGCGACGGTCACGAATACGCCGACCGCGACCAGCACCAGCACACCGACGGCGACGAACACGTCCGTCGCGCCGACCGCGACCAACACCAGCGCGCCGACGGCGACGAACACGTCCGTCCCGCCGACCGCGACCAACACCAGCGCGCCGACGGCAACGAACACGTCCGTCCCGCCGACCGCGACCAACACGAGCGCGCCGACGGCGACGAACACGTCCGTCCCGCCGACCGCGACCAACACCAGCGCGCCGACGGCGACGAACACGTCCGTCCCGCCGACCGCGACCAACACCAGCGCGCCGACGGCAACGAACACGTCCGTCCCGCCGACCGCGACCAACACGAGCGCGCCGACGGCGACGAACACGTCCGTCCCGCCGACCGCGACCAACACCAGCGCGCCGACGGCGACGAACACGTCCGTCCCGCCGACCGCGACCAACACCAGCGCGCCGACGGCGACGAACACGTCCGTCCCGCCGACCGCGACCAACACCAGCGCGCCGACGGC
>CAYJMJ010000070.1:0-3026 GCA_964371095.1 uncultured Dehalococcoidia bacterium
CCCCAGCACCGCCACATCCACCTCCCGCCGCCGCGGCTCATACAACTCGATGAGATACACGTGCTGCCACGTGCCCAGGTCGAGCCGGCCGCCGCGCACCGGCAGCCACGTCGCCTCGCCGAACAGCATCGCGGTCGCGAGATGGGCGATCGCGTTCTCAGCGCCCTCCTCGATGTGGCGATAGTCGCGATTCGCGGGGAACGTGGCGTAGACGGCGTCGCGCATGTCGGCGTGCAGGCGCGGGTCGGGCTCGTTGCACGTGATCGCGGCGGTCGTGTGGCGGCTGCGCACCAGCGCGATGCCCTCGCGTACGCCGGCGCGCGTCACGGCCTCCGAAATCGCCTCCGTGATCTCCACGAACTCGCCGATGCCATGCGTGCGTACGCTGATCTTCTCGAGCTTCACGTCCATCCCGCCGCCTCCGGAACAAGCGGCGAGGGCCCCGAAATCGGGAGCCCTCGCCGGCCAAGACACTACTAACTACGAACTACAAACTGTGAACTGCGGCCCTACTTCGCCCCGATCGCCTTCGCCACGTCGGCGAGGCCGAGCGACTCCAGCTTGCGCTTGCTCGGCGCCGCCGTCTCCGGATCCCAGTCGCACGCCGCCAGGTAGTCCTGCTCGAGCGTCTTGACGTCGAGCTGGATGTCCTTGTGGGGTCCGGCTTCGAGCGGCTGCGCGCCCCAGAGCCGGCCGGGCACCCGCCGCTTCGTCGGGATGTCGCCCTCGCGGATGTTGAACGCTGTCCGCAGGTTTGCGATGCGCTCTCCCGCCAGGCGCATCTCTTCGGTCGTCGTGTCCCAGCCGGTCTCGGTGTTGATCCACTCCGGGAGGCGGTTGTTCGGCGCGCACATCATCACGAACATGCAGGTGCCCGTCGCGTTGATGACGTGCATGTACTCCGACGAGTCCTTGTGGTGCTGGCCGCGGTCGGTCGCCTGCTTGCGGTCCTGCGGCGGCTTGGCGAGGTTCCATGCGGGCCTCGCCGCCGCCTCGTACTGCGTGTGGCGCGCCGGCGTCGCGTCGAGCTTGTACGTCGTGTAGTACTCGGGCTGCAGCTTCGAGTCGTGCATCGGCAGCTCCTCGCCGCCGACCTCCATTGCGAATTCGAGCGACTTCGGGCCGATCTTCGCCGCCGCCGCCTTGACGCCGTCGCCGAACAGCTCGCCGAGGGCGCCCTCCTTCGGGCCGATCTTCTGCAGCGCGGCTATCACGGCCTCCGAGTTGCCCCAGCGGAGGTCGATGCCGTCGGTGTCCTCCTTCGTGATCAGGCCGTTCTCGAAGCACTCCATCGCGAACGCCAGCGTCGCGCCGGCGGCGATGACATCGATGCCGTACTGGTTGCAGAGGTGGTTCGCGTACTGGAGCGAGTTGATGTCGCTGCTCAGCATCATCGTGCCGAGCGCCGTCGTCGCCTCGTACTCCGCCCGGTGCGTGTGGTGCGGGTAGGGGAAGCGCGGGTCGTTCTTGATCGCCGCGTCCGCCGCGTTGTCGGCCTCGATCTTCTTCAGCAGCGCCTCGATCTGCTGCTTTCGGTCGTCGGCCGCGCCCGCCAGCTCGGCCTGCAGCTTGCCCGCGTCGGCTTCGCGCCCCACGATGCGCCGTTTCGCGGCGTTCTCCTGCTCGTCCCAGGCGTTCGACTCGGCCCCGCAGGCGACGGGGCAGTGCCAACACGCGTACTTCTTGTCCATCCGCTTGTTGAACGCGTCGCCCGACATGGTCATCGCCTGCGGGAAGTCGACCATGCCCGCGCCGCCCCAGTTCTTCACCGGTGCGTCGCCCGACATTGCCGAGGAGTTGGTGATACCCGTCGTGCCGTACGTGCGGAAGAAGTTGGTGATCGGTTTCGCGAACTCGTCGAGCGACTGCCGCACCTGCTTCATGATCTCCGGGCTCGAGCCGATGATGCTCTTTGTCGAGTTCACGACGATCGCCTTCACGTTCTTCGAGCCCATCACGGCGCCGAGGCCGCTTCGTGCCGCCAGCCTTCCGCGCTCGTTGCAGATGCCCGCCATCAGCGACAGCTTCTCACCGGCGGGACCGATGCAGGCGACGCTGGCCTTCTTGCCGTGCCGCTCCTTGAGTTTCATCTCGACGTCGATCGCCTGCATGCCCCACAGGTCGCTCGCGTCGCGAATCTCCGCCTTTTCGTCCTCGATGTAGATGTAGACCGGCTTGCTCGACCGCTCATAGAGCATGATGCCGTCCCAGCCGGCGTTCTTGAGGAACGGGCCGAAGTCGCCGCCCGCGTTCGCGTCGCCCCAGCCGCCAGTCTTCGGCGACTTGCCGACCGCCTGGTAGCGGATGCCGAAGAACGGCGTGCCGGTGAGCAGCCCCGGAAAGAGGCCGAGCACGTTCTCTGGGCCGAGCGGATCGGCGCCCGCCGGTATACGGTCGAACATCATCCGCGCGCCGATGCCGTAGCCGCCGAGGTACGCGCGGTACATCTCCTCGGGTACCTGCTCGACCTCGATCGAGCCGGAATTCAGGCGGACGTTCAGCATCTTGCCGTTGATTGCGCCATTCAACATAAGTCGGGCTCTCTCCATTTCCAGGGCGTCGCCGGGGGGCGGCCGCCCGCACGTCACGAGGGGGGACAACGAAGCCGCGCTCCTCGGATCTCGCGGCTGCGCGACGATTATAAATCAGGCGTCGTGCTTAAAGCGTTATGTCGGCGCAAACATAACGGCCCCTGGAGCGTCGTGTTGCGGTGGGCGTCGAACCTGCCCCGGTCACGACTTCGGCGCGCCGAACGACATCACCCGGCCGTTGATGTAGACCTGCTCGCCGTATCGCACGACGCCCATCTCGGCGCCGTCGTCACCGAACAGCCGCACGCCGTCGTCGTGCGGCTCCATCCGCCGCACGCCGAGAAACGTGCGGCCGGTGCCGCCCGATGGGCGCAGCGCTTCTGACTGTTCGGGCATGCGATGATCGTACCACGACGCCGCGTCGCACGAAGAAGGCTCCGGCTGTTGCCGGAGCCCGCTGCTGCGTGTTGTATCGTCTCTTGCCGTGGTCGGCCG
>CAYJMJ010000070.1:3126-4208 GCA_964371095.1 uncultured Dehalococcoidia bacterium
CCGGGCTGTGAGACACGGCCGCGGGGCAGTCGGACGCCGGTTCTTCGGCCGATACTACTGCCGATGGATGATTTTCGCGACGAGTTGTCAGATTCGGTGAACGGCATGTTGGCCCAGGGCGTCAAGCCCGTGTTCCTGGTCGTCGAGCTTGCCGGCGCCGGGGAGATCAAGCGTTCGCGCGGTGCCGACAGCCTGGCCGCCTTCCGCGACGCCGCGACCGGCGCCATCGTCAGCGCCGGACACGGGTGCGAATCCTTCACCTACGGCGAGGAGCGCGTGGTCGCGATCCTCCCCGGATTCGATCGGTTGAAGACGTTCGCCGTGATCGACAAACTGCGGCGCGGCCTGCCGTTCCTGGCCCAGTCGTTCGATTGCGTCCTCCACCCGGAATTCGACGTTATCGAGTACGACCCTGCGACCGGTATCGGCGGGCTCATCAGCCAGCTCGTCCGGCAGGCCCAGATCAGGCGCGATGTCGCGTAACGTTGGCTTCGGCTATCCGGCCGTCCGGCCGCGCTGGCGCTCGCGGTCGCGCTCCTTGTCAACAAGCAGCTGGATCTCCTGCGGACGCGGGATGCCCGTCATCCGGAACTCCTGCTGCTCCGCAGCCGTCTGGCATATCACGTCGCCGTAGTTGAACATCGTCCGGAAGAGGCCGTCGCGCTCGACGGTCATGTCCTGCACGTTGACGAGATCGGCGGTCGATATCTTCAGCGTGATCGGCGTCGTCTTGGTGCTGTCGACGATGCGCTGATTGGTGATCACCCAGATGTCGTTGTGGTAGCGGTACCAGTTCAGGAAGATCCGCACGAGCCAGTACAGCAGGTAGACCAGCGCCGCGATCCAGAACACCCGGCCCGCCGTGCCTCCGAGATCGGCGAGGCGCGCGACGAGCACGCCGGCCGCAACGACGGGGACCAGCGCCGCCAGCGCATACAGCACCGTCCGAGGCCAAAGGTAGAACCAGTGGCGGCGGCAGATCATCAAGACACGCTCGCTCTCCTGGAGCGGGAAGTGCAGGACGTTGTCCTTGTGTGCGGCCGGTGCCGGCGCTGTCGCGTCAGACGTCATGGATCCCTCCT
>CAYJMJ010000070.1:4308-15251 GCA_964371095.1 uncultured Dehalococcoidia bacterium
TCCTTGTGTGCGGCCGGTGCCGGCGCTGTCGCGTCAGACGTCATGGATCCCTCCTTGCACCTTCAATTCCACCGGCAATGCCGGCCGGCCGGTTCCGTCGTTCTCGGCGCCTCGCCTGTTGCTCTCGCCCTCTGTTGTTTGCCGTTTGCTGTTTGCTGTGCGCGCAGCGCTCTACTCCAGCTCGATGCGGCCGCTCTTGCCGCCTGTCTTCTTGACCAGCCTCACGGAATCGATGCGCATCGCGCGGTCAACGGCCTTGCACATGTCGTAGACGGTGAGCGCCGCGACCGTGGCCGCGGTCAGCGCCTCCATCTCGACGCCGGTCTTGCCCGTCGTCCGTACTGCCGCCTCGATGTCGATGCACGAGCGCGCTTCGTTCGGCGTCAGCGTGACGTCGATGCCGGTCAGCAGCAGTGGGTGGCACATCGGTATCAGTTCGTGCGTGTGCTTGGCGGCCATGATGCCGGCGATCTGCGCCACGGCGAGGACATCGCCTTTCGGCAGGCCGTTGTGCTGGATCAGCGCGAGCGTCTCGCGCCGCATGACGATGCGCCCGCGGGCGATCGCCTCGCGCTTCGTGTCGCCCTTCGCCGAGACGTCGACCATCTTCGCCCGGCCGGACGCGTCGATGTGGCTGAGGGCGCCGAACGCGGCGTCTTCGTCGGGGTCGCTGGCGCTCTTCACGGGTGCAGGTTACACCCTCAGCCGCCGATGTACGACATCTCGATCCGCGGCAGATCCTTCGTCGAGAGAGACCGGCGCTCCGAGTAGCGATCGTCGCGCCGCCGCCAGACGCCGTCGATGGCCGCGGCGATCTCGTCGTCGGTGGCGTCGCCGCGCAGGAGCGGCCGCAGGTCCGTTCCCTCGGTGGCGAACAGGCACGTGTAGATCGAGCCCTCGGCCGAGAGGCGCGCCCGCGTACAGTCGCCGCAGAACGGCTGCGTCACCGACGCGATGACGCCGATCTCGCCGCCACCGTCGGCGTAACGCCAGCGGCGCGCGACCTCGCCACGGTAGCCCGGTTCGACCGGCTCCAGCGGCATCTCGGCGTCGATCATCCGCGCGACCTCGCTGCCGGAGACCACGTCGTCGAGTTTCCATCCATTGCTGGTGCCCACGTCCATGAACTCGATGAAGCGCACGGTGTGCCCGCTGCCCTTGAAGTGGCGTGCCAGGTCCAGGACCGTGTGGTCGTTGACGCCCCGCTGCACGACGGTGTTGATCTTCACGGGTGATAGCCCGGCGCGCTCGGCGGCGGCGATACCCGCGAGGACGCGCGAGACCGGGAACGCGACGTCGTTCATCGCGCGGAAGACCGCGTCATCGAGCGAGTCGAGGCTGACCGTCACGCGCTGCAAACCCGCGTCGGCGAGCGCTTGAGCCTGGTCGGCGAGCAGCGAGCCGTTCGTCGTCGCCGCGATGTCGACTCCCGGGATCTCGGCGAGCATGCGCACGAGGTCGGGCAGGCCCTTGCGGATGAGCGGCTCGCCGCCCGTCAGCCGCAACTTGCGCACGCCGCGCGACGCGAAGATGCGCGCCACGCGGGCGATCTCCTCGAACGTCAGGATGCGCTCGCGCGGGAGGAACGCGTAATCCGGGCCGAAGACCTCGCGCGGCATGCAGTACCGGCAGCGGAAGTTGCATCGGTCCGTTACGGAGATACGCAGATCGCGCATCGGCCGCCCGAATTGGTCGATCACGCCACCGTTGCCGCTGGATCCGTTCGTCTCAGGCATGTCGCTCCGCGGCACCCTCGGCCAGATCCTTCAATAGCCTTCGCGCCTCGCGGGCCGCGCGCCCGCGATGGCTGATCTCGTTCTTCTGCTCCGGCGGCAGCTCGGCGCTCGTCACGCCCAGCTCCGGCACGAAGAAGATCGGATCGTACCCGAATCCGTTCCGGCCCGAGGGCGCGCGGCCGATCCGCCCTTCGAACACGCCCTCGACGGTCTGCACGCGTCCCGGCGGCGTCGCCAGGGCGATCACGCAGCGGAAGCGCGCCCCGCGCCGCTCCTCCGGCACGCCCTCCATCTCGGAGAGCACGATCTCGACGCGCTGCTCGTCCGTGAGCGTGGCGTCGGTCCGGCTGCCGCCGGCGTACCGGGCCGAGACGACGCCAGGGCGGCCGTCGAGTGCGTCGACCTCCAGCCCGGAGTCGTCGGCGAGCGCCGGAAGTCCGCAGATTCGCGCCGCCTCGATAGCTTTGATCTTAGCATTCTCCTCGAACGTCGCTCCGGTCTCTTCCGGCGCGAATTCAACGCCGAGCTGGGCCGGCGTCACCAGCTCGAAGCCGCAGCCGGCGAGCAGCTGCTCGAACTCCCGCAGCTTGCCCGGATTGTTGGTGGCGATGACGAGCCTTGGGAGCGGCATGCGCGGATCCTAGACGCTCGCCGGGGCGAGTGGTAGGGCGGTGTGGACCCGTCGCGGCGGTCCACATGGCAGCCTTGACATCGGGCAGCCGTCCTGTTGCCTTTGTGAATCAACGGTTCGGAGAGACGTCGGCTGACTCACACCGGTACCCGCGGAGCTTCAGCTCCGCCGAGTCCCCGGCCGGTGCCTTCGATAGCGGCATCGGGCATCGATCCACCGATCTCGTTTCCGCGATCGCGGTCACACGGACCGTCGCGCGCTGCTACTTCACCTTCCGCAGCGCCTCGATGAACGCGTCGGCGAGCGCGCGGTGCCCCGCGTCGTTCGGATGCGGGTCGAACTGGGGGTCGAGGACGTGCGTCAGCTGCCCGCCGCGTCCTTCGAACGCCGGCGCGCCCATGGCCACGGCCGTGTGCTGGTGCTTCGCCGCCACGCGCGCGATCACCTCGTCGAGGCGCGGCAGCACGCGGGCCGCCGGCCCCTCGAACGCGTGCCCCGTGCCCGAGAAGAAGTTGGGGTAGAGCAGCAGCACGATCGGCGTCGACGCGTACGAGGCGCGCAGCCGTTTCAGGATCGCGTCGAGGTTCGCCTCGACGCCTGCCAGCGCCTCGTCGAGCGGGCACGACGGCGGCAGCGGATCCTGCTGACACGTGGTGTTCGGAATCAGCGCCGCCAGGTCGTTGCCGCCAGCCGAGATCGTGATGAACGCCAGCTTCTTGCCGCGCGCGGCGTCGACGACTCGCGGCAGTTGCCGGCCGATGACGTCGTTGGTCGTCGCGCCGGCGACGGCGAGGTTCGCCGTCTCGAGGCCGCCTTCCTCGGCTGCCAGCAGCGCCACGAAGCTCGTTGATGCGCCGTCGCTCGCGCCGTTTGCCGCCGCGATGGAATCGCCGAGCGAGACGTACAGCCCGGAGTACGTGCGCGCCGACGAAGATCCGCCGCACGCGCTCGCGAGCACGGAAAGCAGGACAAGCAGTAGTGCGAGCCAGCGTGTCATGGCGCCTCCGGCTGTGGCGCGCCGCCGAGCGGGTATGTGCCGAGCTGGCGGTACGCCGCGCCGCCCGCTCCGAGCACCGACTCCATCAGGCTCACCCGATCGACGCGGAACTGCGGATAGAGCGGGGCGTCGAAGTGGGTCAGCACGTCGTGCAGCCGCGCTCGGTCGTCGCGCCCCGCGGTGTCCCGGACGCGCCCGAGCGTCAGGTGCCCGTTGAACGCGCGATCCTCTTCCGGAAACCCCAGCGGCGCCAGCGCACGCTGAACGCGGCCTGCGAGATCCGCCAGCGCACCGCCGTCGCCGCCGACGCCCACCCAGATCACGCGCAGGTTGCGGGGTCCGCCGAACGAGCCGATGGCCAGCGGCGTCACGTCGAACGGTTCGCAGTCTCGCACGGCGAGACGCAGCGCGGTGTGGATCAGCGGCACGCGGTCCTCCGGCGTCGCGCCCAGGAACTCCAGCGTCAGGTGAATGCCGTTCGGACCCACCCAGCGCACGGCATCAGCGCCCACGGCGCGTTCCAGCGCCTCGATCGTATCGGCGAGCAGCCTGCGGACGTCCTGTGGCAGCTCGATCGCCACGAAGAGGCGGAGTCGCTTCGGCTCGGGCGCGCCGGACGGTGGCGCTTGCTGTTCACGGCGCAGTGGCTGCATCAGATGCCCAGGAGTTCGGCGGCATTGCCGCCCGTGATCGCCGCCAGTTCGTCCGGCGTGAGGCCCGCATCGCGCGTGCGCGCCAGCGCGTTCTCTTGCGTGGTGAGCGGGAAGTCGCTGCCCCAGAGGATCTTCCGCGCCCCAATTGCCTCGATGACGCGCCGATACACCGCCGGCTCGTACAGCAGGTGGCTCGCGGCGGTGTCGACGTACACGTTCCCGAGGGCCGCGCGGACTTCCGGCATCAGCGCGTAAAACGGCAGTCCTCCGCCCCAGTGCGCAGCGATGATCGTCGCGCCCGGCGCCGACTTCGCAAACGCGTACAACGCCCCGATCGGCAGGCCCTCCTTTCCGGCGTAGGCATGACCGACGGGCTCGCTGGCGTGGAACAGCAGCGGCAGATCGAACGCCGAGGCCGCCCACGCCAGCACGTCCGCCTCGTCGCTGTTCGCCAGGTCGTAGCCGCTGTCGAACGGCCTCAGCTCGCCGATGCCGCGTGCGCCCGCGGCCGCCAGCGCGCGAATCTTCGCCCTCGGGTCGCCGGTTCCAGCCGACGGCGCCTCCTCGGTTTCGACGCCACCGTGACGGCGCCCGCCCGCCAGATGGACCGACACGAACGGGATCAGCCGCCCGCCTGCGCCCGCAGCGGCACCGAGGATGTATTCGTTCGTCTCGTCGATCAGCGTCTCGTCACGCCACGCGAAGTTGCAGGTCACGGACCGATCGACGCCCGCCCGGTCCATCGAGGCCAGCAGCTCGCCGGCGGTCGCCATCGCGGCATCTCGGTTCGCGTAGATCGCCGCGAATGCCGGCTCCGTCGCGATCAGCGCCTCGCGCCGCTCGCGCACGGTTGGCGGGAATACGTGTGTGTGGCTGTCGATGATCACGGCCCGGCCGCCTCCACCCGCGCGATGAAGGTGTCGACCAACGCGGCGAGGCGCGTGCGGTCGGGCGCCTGGCCGAGCGCGACGGCGGTCACGTTGCCCGTGACGCGGCCGACGCGCACGAACATGGCATCGGCCACGAAGATGGACGTGAAGCCATCGGCGAACACGGCCTTGCCGCTCACGCGCCATGCGAACGACTCGTCACCCTTCGCCGGGAAATCCGCCGCCTTGACGACCTGCGTATCGCTGATCTTCGTCCCTGCGCCGTCGTTCACGAGGAAGTTCGCGACGACCTGCGGCGCCAGTTGGCCGGCGAAGGCCAGCGCGGCCGACGCGCCATCCGCTGTCTGGTAGAGCGTCGCCGTGTTCATGACGCGCGCCGCCGTGCCCGTGAACACCAGGTCATCCGAGGACGACGCGGCGAACTGCACGTTGTAGGCGAGCACCTGGCCCCACTCAGCGTATTGTTGCCGTGCATCATCGGTGTCCGGCCGGGCCTTCGCCGACTCCTCGTTCGTCTGGACGCGCGCGACGTCCTGCGTGTAGCCAGCGCCGACGTCGCCCGGCGCGAGCACGACGCCGGAGAGCCAGGCCTGCGCCGCGGATGCGGACGTAGCCGGCGGACCGGACGTCTCGGAAGTCGAGCCGCCGCCGCACGCGCCCAGCACCGGTAGCAGGCTCGCGAGCGCCAGGAGGGTGCGGACCGGGCGCGCGCAGGGGGCCCATCCGCGCCATGGGAGGTTCTGGAGTCTCAGGTCCCGGTTCTCAGAGGTCACCCGATCAGCATAGCCGCGCGGCGCGATAGATTCCCGGGTTGGAGCGCGCCGGTCCCGCAGGCGTCTTCGACGGACAGCCGTCTCGCCAGTTGACACCCAACCTACGGACAGGCGCTCACGCTCTGGTTGTAGACCTGGGCCTGAAGTATCAGGTCGCCAAGAGTGATCTTGGCGCTGGCGTTCTGGTCCAGGCGTGCCGGCGACGGGGGAACGTTCTGGTTGTACTGCTGCGCCACGAGGATCAGGTCGGCGAGCGTGACCTTACCGCTCCCGTTGACGTCGGCCCGCATGAGGGTGCAGTACAGGAACGGATCCTTGCCGAGCGCGACGTGCTGCGCGTCGGTGTAGCCGTCGCCGGAACTGCTCGGCCAGCCCGTCTGCATCGCGTACTGAACCGTTCCACACGACAATTCGTTTTGACAGTTGAAGCTGATCCAGCCCAGGTTCTCGGCCCATGCGTATCCGGAGAAGACGCCCCAGTCGTTCAGGTAGTCGGAGGTACCCGGCATCGCGATCGAGACGCCGTAGCTGACCGTGCCGCAGCTCGCGAGATTCGCGCATGAGAAGCTGATCCAGCCCGCGTTCTCGCTCCATGCGTAACCGGTGAGTTGACCGGCGCCGTCGTTGTGGACGCCCCAGTCGCCGGCGGCGCCGGCGCAGGTCGCGTCGTTCTTGCAGCTGAAGTTGACCCAGCCGATGTTCTCGCCCCAGGCGTAGCCCAGGACGTCGGTGTCCGTCACGTGCAGGCCCGAGCCGCCGGCTCCGTACGCCTCGGCGCCCGGCCGGGCGCTCAGCCAGCCGATGTTCTCGCCCCAGGCGTAGCGCACGCCCATGTCGTTCTGGTCGACGTTGCCGGCGAACGCACCGGTGACGGCCAGCGCGAGCAGCGCCGCGAGCAGTCCGGCGAGCGCGAACGATGTGCGCATGAAGTGCCTCAATGTCGCTCCAGGACGGGCGAACGCACCGTGGTCCTATCCGGGCTGGATTCCCGGGTCCTCGTCGCGCGATCATATCCCAACCTCGAAGAATTGCCTAGCCGTCGCGACACTGCGTTGTTGACAGCCCGTCGGCGTCCGGACCCCGTTCCCGTTTGATGCCGGCGCATGTATGCTGGCCGTCGATAGCCGCGGCACGCGGCGGCCGCCAAGCGCTCAATCGAGGTGGATCATGGCCGAGATTACAGGTGGCGAGCTCCTGCTCCGCAGCCTCCACGCGGAGAACGTGCGTCACGTCTGGGCCATCCCCGATGGCACGTACATGATCTTCCTCGAGGCGCTTGAGCGTCTCGGACCGGAACTCGGCATCGATCTGCTGGTGCCGGCGCACGAGGCCGCCGCGGCCCACGCCGCCGACGCCATGACGCGCGTGACGGGCAGGCCCGCGGTCGTCATGGCGTGCGCGGGGCCTGGCGCCGCGAACCTCATCTCCGGCATCCTCTGCGCCCAGGACGAGGGCAGCCCGGTGATCGCCATCACCACGACGCGACGCTCGGACATCGCCTACCCCCACCTCGGTGGCATGCAGGTGCTGGACCAGATGGCGTACTTTCGGCCGGCGGTGAAGTGGAGCGCGCAGATCAGGCACTGGAAACGCATCCCGGACATCGTGCGTCAGGCGTTCCGGGCAGCCATGACCGGCCGCCCGGGCCCGGTACACATCGAGATCCCCGAGGACCTGCTGCTCGAGCGCCGCGAATTCGAAGGCGTCGCGCTCTGGCAGGCCGAGGACGATGCCGGCGGCATCGGGTCCGGCGTCGACGCCCGCCTGGTCGAGCGTGCCGCCGCCATGCTCGTCTCGGCGAACTTTCCGATGATCCACTGTGGCGGCGGCGCCCAGCGCGCCGGCGCCGGCGACGAGCTGCGCGCGCTCGCCGAACACCTCGGCTGCCCGGTGACGACCGGCGCCGGCTCGCGCGGCATCGTGCCCGACGGTCACCCGCTCGTAAGCCAGCCCGTGTCGCCGGCGTCCTCGATGGTGAAGAACATGGCCGACGTCGTGCTCGCCGTCGGCACGCGCATCGGCGAACTCGACTTCTGGGGACGCCAGCCGCTCTGGGGCGATCCCGCGAAGCAGGCCGTCATCCAGGTGGACGTCGACGCGCGCAACATCGGCCTCAACCGCCGAGTTGACCTCGCGCTCGTAGGCGACGCGCGCGCCGTCGCGGGCCAGATCCTCGATGCTGTGCGGAAGTCCACGCCTCCGCGGCCGCACTACAGCGAGATCGAGGCTGTCCACGCGGCCGACCGCAAGTGGCGCGCCGACCTTGACGCGCGCCTCGCCGATCCCGAACGCCGTCCGATGGTCCCCGGCCAGATCTTCAGCGTCACCAACGGCTTCTTCCCCGATGACGCCGTCGCCGCGATCGATGGCGGCAACACGTGCGTCTGGGCCGCCCACCATCTGCAGGTACGCAGCCAGCGGTCGATGCTCTGGACCTCCAATGCCGGCCACCTCGGCACCGGGCTGCCCTTCGCCATCGGCGCGAAGATAGCAGCGCCGGAGCGCACGGTCTTCTGCGTCACGGGCGACAGCGCCTTCCGTTTCAACATGCAGGAGCTCGACACGGCCGTCCGCTACCGCCTGCCCATCGTCGTCATCGTCGCGGTCGACGGCGCATACGGCATGGAGAAGAGCGCGCAGTCCCGCGTGTTTGGCCGCGAAGCCCCGTGGTTCGGCTCCGAGCACGCCCCCGTCCGCTACGACCAGGTGGGCATCGCGATGGGCTGCCACGGTGAGTACGTCGACCGGGCGGTCGACCTGCGGGCCGCGCTCGAACGCGCGACGGCCAGCGGCAAGCCGGCCGTGATCCATGCGGCCGTAGACCCGGTCGAGAACGAGACGCCGCCCGGACTGGCGCTGTGGGCGGCCGCGCGCTCGATCAGCAGCGCCTGAGCCACGGGCAAGGAGGCGCGTCATGAAGGAACTGCGCGACAGGGTTGCCGTCGTCACGGGCGGCGCGAGCGGCATGGGCCGCGCCATGGCCGATCGATTCGCCGCCGAGGGCATGAAGGTCGTTCTCGCCGACGTCGAGCAGGAGGCGCTTACGCGCGCCGAGGCGGAGATCCGTGCCAGGGGAGCGCTCGTGGCATCGAAGCGCACCGACGTCTCCCGCGCGGAGGACATCGAGGCGCTCGCCCGGTTCACCATCGACACGTTCGGCGCCGTGCACGTTCTCTGCAACAACGCCGGCATCGGCATCGGCGGGGCGATGGCGTGGCAGCAGTCCGTCCACGACTGGGAATGGGTCCTCGGCGTCAATCTCTGGGGCGTCATCCACGGCATTCGCGTCTTCACGCCGCTCATGCTGGCCCAGGGCGACGAGTGCCACATCGTTAACACGGCGTCCGGCGCGGGCCTGCACGCGCGCCCCGGTTTGACGATGTACTCGGTCAGCAAGCACGCCGTCGTCGCCCTCTCCGAGTCGCTCTACGGCGAGCTGCGGCTGGCGGATGCGAAGATCGGCGTCTCGGTGCTCTGTCCGGCCGTCGTCAACACGCGCATCGGCGAGTCCGAGCGCAACCGCCCGGCCGAGCTGCGGAACACCGGCGATCTGGGTGACGCTGGTGAGAAGATGCAGAACATGGAGCGTGCGTTCCGCGCCATCCTCGCCGCCACCGGCATCCCGCCCGATGATGTCGCCGCGGCGGTTGTCGACGCCATCCGCCACGACACCTTCTACATCATCACGCACGAGGAGACGCGGGTCCGCGTCCGCGCCCGCATGGACGACATCCTGCTGGGGCGCAACCCCACGCCCCCGGCGTAGGGGCGCAGCCTGCTGCGCCCGCCACCGTCCGGCGTCCGCGCTCCTACGCCTTCGCCGCGCGTTCCAGCGCGCGCCCGAATCGCATGATCGCCTCCGGGATGTCGGCCTCGGCGACGTTGCTGTAGCACAGCCGGACGCGGTCGGCGCCGCCGCCGTCATCGAAGAACGCCGATCCGCCGACGCAGCCCACGGCCTCTTCGTTCGCGGTGTAGCGCAGCCGCTCCGGGTCGACGCTCTCCGCCAGCTCCAGCCAGACGAAGAAGCCGCCCTCGGGGACGCTCCAGCGCGCGAGGCGGCTGCACCGCTCGTCCAGCGCGGCGAGCATCGCGTCGCGCTTGCGGCGGTAGATCTCGATGACGCGCGCCAGGTGATCGTCGAACAGCCCCGACTCGCAGAACTCCGCGATCACGCGGCTCGTCCACGGCGATACGCCCATGTCGAAGCGCATCCGCGTCACGGCATCGATCACCGGCTGCTCGCCCATGATCCATCCGACGCGCAGCCCGGTCGCCAGCGTCTTGCTGAACGTGCCCAGCAGCACGGCCCCGGTGCCGCCGGCCAGCGAGAAGAGCGTCGGATGAGGCTCCGGCCCGAAGGTGATCGCGCCGTACGCGTCGTCCTGGACGATCAGCACGTCGTGCCGGCGGCACAAGTCGACGACCTGCCTGCGCCGCGCCAGCGAGAGTGTCGCGCCGGCCGGGTTGTGGAAGTTGGCGATCGTGTACAGCAGCTTCGCGCGCTTGCCCGCCGCGGCCGCGCCGGCGATCGCCGCTTCGAGCGCCTCCGGCCGCAGTCCGTCATCGTCGACCGGCACGCCGGCGATCTCCGGCAGGCATGACTTGATCGTGCGCAGGCTACCGGGGAACGTCGGCCGCTCGACGATCGCCACGTCGCCGGGGTCGAGGAACGTCTCGCACAGGTTCTCGAGCCCGCCCGCCGCGCCGCAGGTGAGGACGAAGTGCTGCGGGCCAAGCCCGAGCCCCTCGCGCGCGTTGATCCGTTTCGCCAGCCACTCCGCGAGGCCCGCGTAGCCCTGCGGCCCGCCGTACGCCAGCGCGAGCGGCCCCTCGCGGCGCAAGACCCGCTCGTTGCAGGCGATCAGCCCGTCTATGGGCAAAGAATCAGGATCGGGAACGCCGCCGGTGAGGAGGATCGGCTCGACGGGCGGCGGCGGCAGCTCGCCCTGCCACCACGGCGTCCAGGACGCCGCCCGCCCGCGCGCTGAGAGCGCCTGCTCCCAGTTGAGCGCGGCTCCGGAGGCGGGCAGAGCGTGCGGATCGATGGCCATGCGGCATTGTAGCTGGAGGTTGGAGGTTGGAGGTTGGAGGTTGGATTGCGTCGGTGCGGCGGCCAGAGCCGACCGCATTGACGTCGCCGAAGGACGCGGCATCCGCCATCCGCGAAATCCGCGCAATCCCTGTTCCTATCGTTCCCCACGCTTCGCGACGCGCTCGGCCGCTTTTCGGAACAGTTCGTGGTGCTCGGGCGACACCCGGA
>CAYJMJ010000071.1:0-15240 GCA_964371095.1 uncultured Dehalococcoidia bacterium
AGGCTGAGCTTGCGGTTGGGGCATCTCACTTCTGGTTGGCTTACGCGCTTCGCGCTGTGTCGGAGACGGGCCGCTCGGCTTGACTTCGCGGCACACTACGGCAACATCGTGAGCGCCTGCGGTGGGCGAAAGTGCTTCGCGTCGAACTGCCCCCTATCGGCGGGAGTACCGCTCGATCATCTGCTGCACGGTTTCCAAGATGGGCTGTGCCTTGATTACCAGCCCCAGGTCTATCATCTCCCTCGTGACCGAAACCGCCGAGTCAACCGTCGGAACGGGTCGCAGTTCGATGCTGCCTTCCTCTCTCCTGAAATACACGGAAGACACGATCCCCAGGAAATGAAGTCGTCCACCCACCACCGTTCCACCACCCTTCTGCGCGTACATCCCAGTGTTGTAGAGGAACACCGGACTTCCGCTCGATCCGGGGAACACTGATGCATCGATGAGAAACTGTCGTTGGCCCAAGAAGTCGACGGTGATCGGAGTGGCTGTCGTTCCTCTTCGCACGATTGGCAGGTTGTTCACTGCGTCCCACATCCCGTTCGGATATCCGAGAAACACCACGTCTTCGATCGCGTCGAGGCCGTCCGTAATTGAGGGAGCAGGAATGAGCTCAGAAGGAACTGCACGAAAGAACGGGCGAATCCCTTTGCGCTGAAGTTCCTCCAGAATCGGGACGAATGGTGCTGCTGCCACGTCGATGTCGTCGTCGCGATGTCCAACGAAGAATCGGGTGACGTCGGGAAGCGACAACGAGTACGTTCGCCCTAGGCTCGGGTCGCCGCTCTCATCGGCGAGCGTGAGCGTCAGCGTGCACTGGTCGGCGCCCGCTATGACGTGCTTATTCGTTACCAGGGCCAACACGTCGCCGCCCTCGCGCGGCACTTGGATTATGAACGCTGTTCCCACACCAGCATGACGCGGGCCCGCCGTCTCGACCCTCACGGTGGTGAAGAGCAGTTGCTCGGCAATCGATTTTGCCTGCACGTTCGACCTCAGCTGCTACTCCGCCGCGCCGTGCGACTGCGAGCTTGACTTCGTCCGACGATACGCCAACATGGTGCGACCTGCAACAGATGGGAGCACACATGAAGACGATCACCACGTTCGACAACACCGCGGAGGGATGGGAGCGCAGCCTCTACGCGTTCCTCGCCGAGAAGGAGCGACGCTCCGGCAGCCGCCGCACGGTCGAAGGCTACAGCCGCATGCTCCAGCACTTCTTCGCCACGGTCGGCAAGCCGCCGGACCGCGTAACCAGCCAGGATGTCTTCGCCTGGGGGTACGGCATCGGGCTCTCCGGCAAGCAGCCGTCCTCCGTGACCATCGGCGCGCGGCTTGCGTGCCTCAGCTCGTTCTACCGCTTCCTCATCCGCATGGACATCGTCTCGTCCAACCCCTGCGACGCGCTCGAACGGCCGCGCCTGCAAGTGGCGCCACCCCGCGGCCTCAGCGCCGACGACATCCGCAAGCTGCTCGCGGTGATCCCGGAGACGCCCGTGGGCCTCCGCGACCGCGCGATCATCCTGACGCTGACGCTAACGGGCCGACGCAGAGCGGAAGTCTTGAACATGACCGCCGGCGACCTCACGCAGGAGGACGGGAAGGTCTGGTACCGCTACCGGGGCAAGGGGAACAAGCAGGGCAAGCGGGAGCTGCCGGAGCCCGCGTACGTGGCGCTCACGGCGGCGCTGTCGGCCTTCGGGCGGGACATCGCGACCATGTCCCCGGATGCGTCGTTGTGGCCGTCCAGCGCGGGCAACAGGGGCGTGACGTCCGGGACCTTTTACGGCAACCTGCGGCGCTACTTGAAGGCGGCCGGACTGCCGCTCGCCGGCGTCCACATCTTCCGGCACTCGGCTGCGAAGTTGCGGCGGGATGCTGGCGAGTCGATCGAGAACGTCAGCAGATTTCTCGATCACTCATCGTTGCAGGTCACGTCGATCTACCTCCGGCGGCTGGAGGGCGAAGCCGATGGGAGTTGGGGGAAGGTGGCCGCCGCGATCGGCGTGTGAGTCATCGCGTGCACATCAACGTATCTCCGACAGAACCGACCACTCGCCAACGGAGCCATCCGGGGCGACTTCCGCAGTCCATATCGTGGACGCCGAGCTCTCGACAGGGCCACCGACGACGTAGACGCGACCCTTGACAACTGCCAGCGGCACGGCGGACGGCACTGACGTGAGAAGCGCTGCACACAGCGAAAACGCCGCCAAGAGCGCGACCGTGGCTTTGGGATGAGCGTGCCCCACGACCCCGAACGCAGCGTGCGACGCGCGCCGCGCGCGAATCGCGAAAGCCGACCAGTCGCCATATCGAACCCACTCCCGGCCTCGTCGCAACATGTCAGCAGTTCGATGGCGCTGCCTACGCGCGATTTCGAGCAAGGCCAAGAAAATGAGGTTGTCAGCGATTGCCTGGATTCGGTCGAGCAAGTAGCCGAGCATAGGACCGCAATTGTACACCTGTCGGCGCCGCCGGTGTACCCACCTTCGCCCTGAGACCTGGCACTTGGAGGAGGGGTTCCGAAGCCGATCGGCTCGGCCCGCCGGGTCAGATCATCAGCCCTTCCGGCGGCAGGTGCATGTGCAGCAACGTCCACCCGCGCGGATCGATGAACTCCGTGAATAAGACCCCGCAGCGCGCACACTGCCTCATCTGACGGATCTCCATCGCCACGCCCGCCTCTCGATTGAGCCCTTCCAGAGCGCGGTACATCGTGAGGCGCGCCTCGGCGACGTTGAGTTCCCTGAGGTCGTGAACCACGCCTCCGGTGTCCGGAGTGCCGTTGTCGCAGGTGGCTTTCACTTCAAGCATGGGCAACTCCTCGCTCATCGGTGTGGAGGAAGGGTAGCGCCACAGCGTTTGAGCGCCCGTGTTGACAAGCCATAGTTCTTCACTCGGCAGGTCGCGCGCTAACGTCGTACAATCTGTCTCCCGGAGCTGGGAGAGATCATGGGCCATAACATCCTTGGCAGGCTGCCGCAGCGGCTACGTTGGCGCGAAGTCATTTCGCTCTTGGATGTCCCCTCGGCGGACGCGGCTGCTGTCGCAGCCGCCAGCACCCGGGCGGCCGATGTGCGGCTCCGGCGTCTGGCGACAGACGAGACCGCCGGCTATCCGCTGTGGCTCCTGACGCGCATTACCTGGGCTTCGCGTGGTGATGGTTTCGAGGAGCAGCTGCGAGCGCTCGGGATCGAGCCGCCCGCTGATTCGTCAGCTGTGGGCCTCATTGCGCGCGTCGGCGAACGCACACGCGTGGAGATCTCCGCCAGGCGCGCGGCTGATCAATACGCGGAGATCGCCGCCCAATCACTGCGCCAGGCCCTCAGCAACACGATCGGACGCGAGGGCGGAAGCCTATTCGCAAGCAGCAGCGAAGACCTGCAGCGTGCGGTCCGCAATTACTCCACTCGCCCGCGCTTTGGAGAACTGGCGCGGCGCTACTTTGCTGCGTTCATGTCCCGAACACTTCGGAGTTACGTCGAGCGCGAAATCGCCGACCACGTCGGACGCGACACGGCACTTAAGACGCTTGCGGGCCAACGTGATTTTCTGACCGAGTTGGACGCGTACGTATGGCAGGCCTCCAAGATACTGGAGGACTTTGCCGGAGATTGGTACGCAAAGCACAACTGGGAATCCAAAGGCGAGATCTCGCCTGAAGAGACACAGCGGTTTCTCGCGTACGCGTTGCGGAAACTCCGTGGAGCGCTTCGCCGCGGAGAAGGCGCATGACTCGTGTCCTGGTCCGGTGCGATGGCGCCGAGCGGCCCAAGGGTCACGAAGCTGAGCAGTGGGACCGGGAAGAAACGATTAGCCATCGCGGCGAAGATGCGAACCTCAACATCAACATCCGAACGCCCGCAGCGTCCTTTGCGCGCTTCGCCGATCGAGCCGAGGATCTCCTGACGATTTCCAGCTACGTGTTCGCAGCAGACCAGCAAGTGAGCCGAACAAGCAGGGCGGACGTTCACGGTGATGCCTGGTATCGCGACTACACAATGTGCCTGCCGGTACGCGATCCCGAGTTCTGGAGTGAGGCGGACGTGACCGCGCGTTTACGTGCCACGCTCAATTTTGTATCTGACGACCGTTGGGACTTCGTGTTCACACCTACCAGGGTCCGCGCAGAACCAAGCAGCCTTCCGTTCGACTTCGATGACAACCAGCTCATGGGCTCACCGGACATGGTCTCGATGATCTCCGGTGGGCTCGACAGCCTGTGCGCCGTCGTCGAGCAATCGATGAAGGGGCGTTCACCGGCCATGGTCGGTCATTCGGCCGCCCTCAATGCGGGCTCGCACCAGCGAAATCTGTGTAGCCGACTGCGCACGCGATTCCCGCGATGGCACTTCCCCTATCTAAGCGGCGCGATCCATCGCCGCGGTTCAGACGCACCCGAGACGACTCAGCGAACACGGTCGTTCCTTCTCGCGACACTCGGGGTAGCCGTCGCTCAACAGATCCATGTTGCCGAAGTGCATCTCCCCGACAACGGCGTGGTCAGCCTTAACCTCCCGATCAACAAGCAGCTCCTCGGCGCGCGGGCGACTCGCTCGACGCACCCTAAATTCATTCGACTCTACAATCGCCTGCTCGAAGCGATCTTCCCGAATGGTCCTCAGCTCGCCAACCCTCTCTGGGCGCGGACGCGTGCGGAGACGTTAGACATCCTCCGCATGGCGGGACTCACGGGTCTCATCGAGGAGACGAACTCGTGCTCACATCAGCGCGGCAGGACGAAGATGCGTCCGTTCTGCGGTGCCTGCTCACAATGCATAGACCGCAGGCACGCCATTAAGTCCGCTGGGCTTGAGGAATTCGACCCGGCAGACCGATATGAGGTTGACATCTTCCGTGGAGAAATACCGGAGGGAGCCGCCCGAACCATGGCCTACTCGTACTACGACTTCGCTCGAGAAGTTGAGGATCGGAGCCCCAACGAGCTCCTTGCGGCATATCCCGAACTCTTCGATTGCATCGACGCCGATGAAGTCCATCAACTGGAAACGATGGAGGCCTTCGTCTCGCTTCTGAGCCGGCACGGACGCAGCGTACTAGCGGTCATCGAAGACGAGATCGTGCGGAACAAGCGCGCTCTCGCGCGGCAACTCCTCCCTGCTAGTTGCCTCATCGCCGTTGTGAGCAGCCAGGCCGACCGACGAGATGGCGAGCGCACTGACGTAGCACTGGAGCCTGATCCGGGCCTTCACCGTGACGACGCTGTCGAGTTAGGGTACTCACCCGCCGGCGATCGCCGACGTGTCGCGCCCGCTGTGAAGCCCACCAAGAACCGTCGGCCGGTCGGCCGACCAAAGGGCCGCGGGCTTGGCTCACTCCTTGATTGCTGGATCGACTGCTACGGGCTCCAAGACTCGTTTCTGTCGATCAACGATTTCTACGCGGGGGTGGAGCGATACCTGAAGAAGAACTCCGGTGTCGTGGTCTCCGTACCACCTTTGCCTCGATTCTCACCCCTTCGCTACAACGGCAAGCAGGCACGGCTCAGCGCGGGCGGTTGCACCTGGCATCAGCACAGTTCCCCGCCCCCGGTCTCCCATTTGGTCTCCCATAAATCCTGAACAGGATTCTTGTGATGCTGGCGAGCGCTTCGGTGGCTTAGCTTGGCCATGTGGAAGACGCGAACCAACTTGCCAACAACACCCGGGTAGAGCGTACATACGACCCGGACCGGCAATCGATGCTGGCGGCCCTGCGCGCGGTGCTGGGGTTGCCAAAGCAGCTGCCGGACGTGGGGATCGGAGTACAGCCATGAGCGAGCAAGACGAGATCATCTGGGTCGCTGTATATGAGCGCGTCTCCTCCGACGAGCAGCGCGAGAAGGAATCGATCAAGACCCAGACGGACGCCATCGATACCTATCTGGCAACGCATCCCAACATGCGGGTGTACAAGCGGTATCTCGACGACGGCGTCACGGGCACGAAACCGCTCGGCGACCGCCCCGCGGGAGCGAAGCTGCTTCAAGACGCGCGCGACCGGCGATTCACGAAGGTGCTGGTCACGCGCCCCAACCGCGTCGGCCGACGGGCCGTGCATATCTTGAACGCCGTGGAACTGCTGGCTTCGTACGGGATCGAGGTCATCGGGGTCGTCGACCCGATGGACGACCCCTTCATCCTCGGCATCAAGGCGGTCGTCGCCGAGGAGGAACGACGCGCTTTTCTCGAGCACACAGCGATGGGCATCGAGCGCGCGGCGAAAGACGGAAGGTACCTGGGCGGCATCGTGGCCATCGGATACAGAGCCGAGGGCAAGAAACCTGACATCCGGCTCGCGGTCAGCGACCGCCCATTCTTCGGCGATTGGACGGAGTCCGGATTCGTCCAGAGGATCTTCGGCTGGCTCGTCGAAGGCTGGACCGCGATGAGGATCGCCGACCACCTCAACGCCCTCGACGTGCCCACCGTCTACCAAAAGGACGATCGGTTCGTGCGTCGTGGCGAGCGCAAGACGCGCACCGATTGTCTCTGGCGCCCCGGACGCATCTTGAGCATCGTCAAGAATCCCGTCTACAAAGGTGAGTACCACTTCGGCCGGCGGTCGAAGAAGGGACGCGAGCCGATCGTCGCCAAGGTGCCTGCCCTGGTGAGCGTCGAGGTCTGGGACGCCGCGCAGGAGACGCTCGCCAGGAATCGCCTCATTCCGAAGAACAGCGAGCGCCGGTACATGTTGCGGTCGATCATGAGGTGCAGCCTCTGCGGTCTCACCTACACCGCGACGTGGAGTAAGGGTGAACTCTGGTACCGGTGCGGGGGCGGCCTCAAGTACCGCGCGGCGCAGCCCTGCAAGTCCGTATATCTCCGCGCGAGCCGGCTGGAACCGCAGGTCTGGGCGGACGTCGAAGGCTTCCTGCGCAACCCCGGCGCGATCCTCGATGAGCTGCGATCCGAGAAGCACGATACGAGCGCGGCTGCCCTGCGCGACGCGGAACGCCAGATCGCGGAACTAGGGCTCGCCGGCGTACCGGGCCAACGCAACCGCGTCCTCGACTTCCTGCGGCGCGGGAAGATGACCCCCGATGAGTGCGAGCGCCAGATGGACGCGATCATCGCGGAAGAGGCGGCGTATCGCGCGAAGATCGCCGAACTGACGCCGGATGAGGCGGCCTGCGACGATACGCCGGACGAGGACTTGCTGGAGGCGCTGCGGCGCCGACTCACCGATGCTGACGAGGCGCTCCGTCAGGAAGTCGTGTCGATCCTGGTAAGGCAGATCACGATCAAGACCGAGTTCGTCGACGGCCGCAAGCGCGGGACCATCGTCGTCGAATACCGCTTCCCCGGTGTAGTCCCTACCGACACGGGCACGGATTCTGCGCCGCGACCAGCATGAAGTTCGCCGGGTACGTGATCGTGCCCTGCGCGCGCGAGATCGTCACCGTTCGGTCCTCCAGCGGCTGGCGCATGACTTCCAGCACCTGCTGACCGAATTCCGGCAGCTCGTCGAGGAAGAGCACGCCGCGATGTCTCAGTACGTGGTACTATCGCCTGAGCATGACGAGGAACACCGCGGGGATCACGAACGGGCACCTAGTGAGAGCCGCCGACCGCGACGCCGGCGCGCTGCCGTCGGCCATCGCCATCTACGCGCGGATCTCCGACGACCCCGACCGGCGGGCGCTCGGCGTCGATCGCCAGATCGCCGACTGCCGGCGCCTGGCGGCCGCGCGCAACTGGCCCGTCGCCGAGATCTACACCGACAACGACGTCTCCGCGTGGAGCGGCAAGCCGCGGCCGGAGTGGATCCGGCTGCTCGGCGACCTGCGCTCCGGCCGTCGGGACGGGCTGATCGCGTACGACCTCGACCGGATCACGCGGCGGCCGCGCGACCTCGAGGATCTGCTCGACATCTGCGAACAGCGGCGCACGCGCCACCTCATCACCGCCCAGGGCGATCTGGATCTCACAACGCACAGCGGCCAGTTCATGGCGCGCGTGCTCGTGGCACACGCGAAGAAGTCGTCAGATGACACGAGCCGTCGCGTGCGGCGCAAGGCGCAAGAGCTGGCCGGTGCGGGCGCCTATCACGGCGGCAGCCGGCCCTACGGGTTCGAGCTCGACGGCGTGACACACCGCCCGGCCGAAGTGGCGATCTTGCGCGAGGCGAAGGACCGCGTGCTCGCCGGCGAGCCACTGCGGTCGATCTGCGTCGACCTGAACGCGCGCGGCGTCACGACGGCGACCGGCCGGCAGTGGGTGTCGACGATCCTCCGGCGCGAGCTGACGACCGGCCGGATCGCGGGCAAACGCGAGTATCACGGCGACGTCGTGGCCCAAGCCGTGTGGGCGCCGATCGTCAGCGAAGCGGAGTGGCTGCGCCTGCGCGCGATCCTGCTCGACCCGGCGCGCCGCATGAACGGGGGACCGCAACGCTACCTGCTCACCGGGCTGCTCTACTGCGGCCTCTGCGGTGCCAAGCTTGTGGCGCGGCCGCGCGCCGACAAGCGCCGTTGCTACATCTGCGCCACCGGACCGGGCTTCACGGGATGCGGCAAGATCCGCATCATCGCCGACACCCTGGAGGAGTTCATCACGGAGGCCGTGCTCTACCGGCTCGACACGCCGGCGCTATTGACGGCGATGCGGTACGCCGACGGCGCGAAGCGTGACAGCGTGACATCCATCGCGGCCGCGATCGCGGACGACGACGCGCAATTAAAGGAGTTGGCCACGGCGTGGGCGCGCAGGTCGATCGGCATGCCCGAGTACCTGACGGCGCGGCGCGTGATCGAGGAACGGCGCTCGGCGCTGCAGGCGCGCCTCAGCCGTCAGGATCAACACCGCACCGTGCGCGAGATCGCCGGGCACGCCGGCGAGCTGCAGGGACGGTGGCCTGACCTCAACCGCGATCAACAGCGGGCGGTCATCGCAGCGATCCTCGATCGCGCGGTGGTCCACGCCGTCGCGGTGCGCGGCCGCAATCGCTTCGACCCGGAACGGGTGGAGCCCGCATGGAAGGTTTGAGCGCCAGCGACGGTGCCCCTTGACGATACGGCGTTCATAGTGCTTGGATAGCACGACAACTGAATAAGAAGGCCCGAGCCCACCGGCCCGCGGAGCCGGCGTCCCGTGAGAAAGGGACGCCGTCAAACCGCAAAGGCGCAGCCAGCCGGTGCTCCTGCCCCCCAGTTGCGCTGCGGCGCGTCGTGACGATCCGCTGCAGCGCATACGGTTGACCGCGCAGACAACCCGGGCCCCTAACTGACGCACCATTGCGGTGCTGTCGAAGGGGCTTGTTTGCATGGCTCGCCACCCCATACAGCGTCACCTCATCGCGCAGATCGGTGCCCACGCCATGCATGCCTCGCACGACCCGTGCGAGACGACGGCGAAGGCGCGGCGCATCTTCCGCAACTCGTTCGAGCAACTGGTCGACCCCGACGGCGTGCTTCCGCCGGACGAGCGCGCCCGCCGCGCGGAGCACGCGCGCTCCGAGCACTATGCGCGTTTGAGCCTCGCGCGCTGGCACAAGGACCGGGAGAAGAAGGCTGCACAGAACAAGGTGGCGTCGTGAGGGCGCGCGCCGCTGCGCCACTGCAGGCCGACGCGCGCGCCTGGGTGATCCGCACCTGCATACGGCAAGGGTTCAATCCGCGGGTGCGGGATCGCGCTGTGCTCGCCGACGTCGCGCGCCTGATCGCGGGCGTGGCGCCTCCGGTCACATGTTCGCGCCCCAAGCCGCGGCGTTCCGCGAAGGCGGCGCCGTGATACGCCGAAACGACGAAACGGCGGCCGTGTCGCCACGCCCGCCGCCGCCATGAGCCGCAACCCCCCAACCGCCAGATTAGGAGTTTGCTGTGCCCAAGAATATCCCCTTCCCCGTGCCCTCGTCTACGGCCGTCAAGCCGTCCCAGCGCTTCTCGCCGACGCGCCCCTGCCCGATCTGCGGTGGCCACGCGCGCGCGCCGAAGGGCAGCGGCGCCCGCTGCTGGGGCTTCGCGAGCGAAGACGGCCTGTTCGCCCATTGCACACGCGCCGCACACGCCGGCGCGCTGACACCCGATGCGAGCGGCACAACCTACACGCACCGACTCGCCTGCGCGTGCGCGTGCGGCGTCAAACACACGCCGGCACCACCGCAGCCTCGTCGGGGAAGATCGGCTCGATCGACGCCGGCGAAGGCGTCGAACACCTCGGCGGACGCGCCGCCGAAGCACCGCTGCAACGCCGCCTGCCGCCGTACCGCGTTCGAGATCCGCGACGCCTCCGGCGAGCTGCAGGCCGTGCACCAGCGTATCGATCACGGCGACGGCACCGATAAATCGCTGTGGTGGTGTCGGGCTCACGGGAAGAAAGGGCTCGGCGGCCGCCGCGACGAAACGTTGCCACTCTATGGGACTGAGCGGCTGCCCGACCTGGCCGACGCACTCGTGGTCGTCACCGAGGGCGAGAAGGCGGCCGATGCGCTCTACGCGCGCGGCATCGCGGCGGTGGGGACCGTAACGGGCGTCCGCGGAACGCCCTGCGACGACGCCCTGCGGGCGCTGCTCAGCCAGCCCGTGATCTTGTGGCCCGACGCCGACGCCGACGGCAAAGGCCGCGAGCACATGTTGCGTATCGCCGACCGATTGCGCGCACTCGGCCACATCGACATCCGCCTCGTCGATTGGCAGGACGCGCCGGCGAAGGGCGACGCCGCTGACTTCTCGGGCAGCGACATCGAGCTGGACGCGCTGATCGACACGGCTGCTCCGTACACGCCGGCGGCGGACGACGGGCCGGCGGACGGCGACGAACCGCCGAAGGATGACGGGCGCAGCCCGTACTCGATGACCCCAAAGGGTACGTGGTGGCGCAAGGGCGCCGGCAAAGAAGTGACGTGGGTCTTCCTCTGCAACTTTCGCGCGAACATCACGGCCGACGTGATCGACGACGACGGGGCCGAACAACATCGCCGCGTCGAGCTGGCCGTCTCACGGAACGGCAGCGGCCCCACGCCCATCGTGACGAGCGCCCGCCACTTTCACTCCGGCGACTGGATCGCCGACCTCGGAGCGAACTGCATTGTCTCGTCGGGATCGGGCGCGCGCGACCGGCTGCGGGAGGCCATCCAGGTACTGTCGGCGACCAGTCACGAGATCCCCACGCGGCACGTCTTCAGCCATACGGGCTGGCGCAAGATCGCGGGGGGCGCCTGGGTGTACCTCCACGCTGCCGGCGCCATCGGCGCGAACGGCGTCGTCGATGGCGTCGACGTCGCGCTCGAGGGCGAGCTGGCGGACTTCGTGCTGCCAACGCCGCCGGCCGGCGATGAACTGCGCGACGCTGTTCGCGCCGACCTTGAACTGTTCGAGCATCTGCCGCTCGACGTCGCCGCGCCGCTCTGCGGGGCGGCGTGGGGCGCGCCGTTGTGCGAACCCCTCGAGAAATCTTCCGCGGATTTCTCGGTGTGGTTCGTCGGCCCCACCGGCGCACACAAGACGTCCCTCGCCATGCTCGGCCAAGCGCATTTCAGTCGGTGGCACGAGACGACCGCGCCGGCCTCGTTCGAGAGCACGGGTAACTTCGTTGAGCGCCTGACCTTCCTCGCGAAGGACTCGTTGCTCCTCGTAGACGACTACCGGCCGGCGAACGACCGGCGCGACGCGCAGCAGCTCGACGCGGTCGCGACCCGCCTTGCACGCGGTGCCGGCAATCGAGGCGGGCGCGGCCGGTTGCGCAGCGATACGACGGTCCGGCCGCCTTGGCGGCCGCGCGGGATAACGCTGGCAACGGCCGAGCGTCTGACGCGGGGCGTCTCGACGAGCGCGCGCCTCTACGTCGTTCATCTCACGCGCGACATGATCGCGCTCCCACGCCTCAGCGCGGCCCAGAAGGCAGCCGAGGCGGGGACGTACCAGTTGGCAATGTCGGGCTATATCCAATGGCTCGCCGGCCCGCTCGACGTGCTACGCGCCACGCTTCCTGATCAGGTCCGCCAGCTACGGGAACAAGCGCAGAGCGCCGGCAGCGTCCACACGCGCGAACCCGGCCAGATCGCCCATCTCGCGCTCGGCATCGAAACGTATCTCAAGTTCGCGGTTGACGTGGGTGCGGTGACGCAATTCGACGCCAACGCCATCTTCGCGCGCGCCTGGGCCGCGCTCGTGGCGGTCAGCGCAGATCGGCGCGCCGACCTCGCGCACGAAGATCCGGCGACGGAGTTCGTCCAAGCGATCAGCACGGCGCTGGCCGGGCGTCGGGCGTACCTCGCCGCGCCCGACGGTGCGGCGCCGGAAGATGCAACTCGATGGGGATGGGAAGTCGACGCCCATGGACATTTGGAACACGCATCGGGCGCGACCCTGATCGGCTGGGTGCGCGGGCCGTGGATTGGCCTGCTGCCGGCTGCCGCCTACACCTGCGCCGTGTCATCCGCGCGCGCCCGAGACCGTGTGTTCGGGATCGACGAACGAACGCTATGTCGGCAACTCGCCGACGCCGGGCTGATCGCCACGCAGGGCAAGGGGCCGGATCGCCGCTTCGCTGTCCACATGCCGGGCGTGAGCACCCGCGTGCTCAAGATGCGGGTGAACGTGCTGATTGGTGGCCGGAGAAATCCGAAGGGGTCTCCTATGACCGGGATCACCGGGATCGACCGGGATCTTAATGCTGAAACAGATACGAAACCTAGCTCAGCTACTGCTGTTCGACCGGGATCTGACCGGGATCTGACCGGGATCGCGCTTCCGCTGACTGATCAGACAAGATCCCGGTCGACTCCCGGAGATCCCGGTGCCGATCCCGGTGCCGATCCTCGCGTCCCGGGAGCTTCAGATTCAGTTTCGGCTCGCACACGATTGAAAGATCCCGGAGATCCCGGTCGGCGCGGGAGAGAGCCCCAGAAATTCGCCGGCGACGACGGCGAGGAGATCCCGTGGACGCCAGTGTGAGCGACCTGCCCGCCGTGGCCCTCGATGCCCTCGCCGAGCGCGGCGTCCGCCTTCGCGCCCGCTGCGGCCGGCTCGAAGCCCAGGTGCCCGAGGCGGCCCGGAGCGAGCGGCTGGACGCCTGGCTCGCCCGGCACCGCCACGAGCTGATCGCGATGGCGTGCGAGAGCTGCGGCGAGATCCTTTTCAGCGGATATACGAACGCCGGCAAGCAGCGGTGCCAGGCGTGCATGTCCGCCCGGTGCCGTCAGTGCTACCGCGAGATCCCGCACGACGCCACGAGCTGCGCGGCGTGCTCGACGTCGCCTCTCGTGCGGCACGCGCTGGCGATCGGCGCGCGGGAGGCGCAGCCATGACGGCGACGTGCGCCAGTTGCGGGAGCCCGTGGTGGGCGTTCTACGCGAGCGACACGGCCGAGCCGTTGTGTGGCGGCTGTGTGAACTACTGCGCGGGATGCAACGTGCCGCTCGCGGCGGCCGGCCTCGGCCAGCGCTGCGCGGCTCCCCGGTCCGGGCTGACACCGCCGCCGGCGCCGTCTGCTGTTCCCCAGCGCCCGGACGTCGCAGCGGCACGGCGCCGGGCAGCGCCGCGGCATCTCCGTCGGCCGTCGCGCAACCGGCAACAACGGTTCGATCTGTAAGGAGGTAAGCGATGCGCGTGATCGAACACCAGCTCTCGCGCGGCGTGGCGCTGCTCTGCGAGCCGATCGGCACCGATGACTGCCGGCCGGTTGCTAGGTGGTGGCCGGCGCGGCGGTGCGGCGTCGTGATTGGACGCAGCGCGACGGACCGCGCCATCACTCTCGCACGTCTCGTTGACGCGCTGCGCGAGCGCGGTGCCGACGTGCGGACGTCGCCAGCCGTGCCGGCGGTGTTTTGTTGTGGTCGATGGGGAGGCGAACGATGAACACGAACACAACCCTTCGAGCGTGCTCGCGGTGCGGCGAGGAGTGTGAGGCGGCGTTGCTGCGCCTGCAGCACGTCAAGGGTTCACGGGGCTGTCCATCGTGCGGCTTCACCGCGCGCCCTAGCCTATTCCGCGTGCGCGCGCAGCCGGTGATGAACGGACGCGGCGCGCACGCTGCGCGGCCCGACGCCGACGCCGCGGGCGATCTGCACGCGCGTCTGTGCCGCCAGCTCGACCGCGTCACGGCATTGATCATGGTCGGAACCATCGGCTTCGCGTCCGCGGACGTCGTGCTCGCGCTGAACCTCGTGCGCGTCGTCGCGCGGCTCGGTTGATGGTCCGCGCCGCGCGCCGCGGCGGCGAGATCCCGACCCATATTGCCGGCAGCGGCCAGCCCAAGCGGTCCGGCAAAGAGTCGCACGATGCGACTCTATCCGACCTGGAAACGCCAAAGTTGCAGCCGCAACTTTGCACTGTAGACGCGGCCGCGTCTGGCGCCGACGTCCGCCGGCCGTGCTGCCCGCGGTGCCGCGGCTTCCTATTCGACGACCGTGACGTGCTCGCGGCGCGGCCCGAGTTCGGGTGTCTGCAGTGCGGCTGGCGCGAGACGCGCGCGCCCGACGCCGAGGACGCGCGCGCCAGGCACCGGCCGCACGGCGGCACGCATCACGACGGCGCCGGCGAGGTGTATTGACGTGGCGGAGACTGCCGGCTGCCCCCACCACTGGTTGATCGAGTCGCCGTCGCCTAGCACCGACACCTCGCGCGGCGTCTGCCGGCGCTGCGGTGCCGAGCGCGACTTCGACAACGACCTGGACTTGAACGCCAACGTCAAGTCGCCAGCGCAGTCGGATCGACGCGCGGCGCGATCGTCACGTTGTTCGGTCTGCGGCCGACCGGGCCACAACCGGAACACGTGCGGGAGCGTGCGACCGTAGGGGGATAGGGGGTGCCCCTCCATTGAGTCGCGTGGTTGTTCCGTTTGTGTACGTGCGGTGTTCAGATCAAACGGGAAACCGGACGGAAACTGATCGCGCAACCGGACGCGGAGCTGGGCGCGCGTTTAGACTGCGGGCATGTGGCCGGACGAGAAGCGCCAGGCCGTGCTTGATGCCATCGCCGGCGGAGGCTCCAGCTATCGGGAGGCAAGCCGGCGATTTCGCGTGCCCTTGAGCACCGTCGCCTCCTGGGCGACGCAGGGACCGCGACCTGAGCGGGCTCACGGGCGCGCGACGCCCGTTTCCGCGTCTTCACCAGCGGCCCGGCCGCGACCCGCGCGGTCAGCGGTGGTGGAGGCGGTCGACCGGCACCCCTCACCTCAGGTGCTCGACGTGGCGCCCACGCGCACCTTCCGCGATGACGACGACTTCGAGGATTCGGGAATTGTGCCTTTTACACACAAGGAGTACGCTGCCCGCGAGTGTGGAGGCTGA
>CAYJMJ010000072.1:0-14960 GCA_964371095.1 uncultured Dehalococcoidia bacterium
GAGAAGGCGTACCTCGTCGGCGTCCAGCGGACCGGCGGTCGCGATGTATGGCGCGGCGAAAGCTCGCTCGACGAGCTGGCTCTGCTCGCGCGCACTGCTGGCGCGGAGGTCGTCGGTTCGACGCTCCAGCGGCTCGAGGCGCCGAACCCCGCGACATACGTCGGTAAGGGCAAGGTCGAGGAGATCAAGGCGCGTCGCGGCGCCGACGGCTACACCATGGTCATCCTCGATGATGAGCTGTCGCCCTCGCAGCAGACCCACCTCGAAGATGCGTTCGGCGTGAAGGTGCTCGACCGCACCGCGCTGATCCTCGACATCTTCGCGATGCGCGCCCGAACCCGCGAAGGCCGGCTGCAGGTGGAACTCGCGCAATCCGAGTACCTGCTGCCCCGCCTCAAGGGGCAGTGGAGCCACCTGGAACGCCTGGGCGGCCGCAGCGGCTCGCCCGGGGCGATCGGCGTCCGCGGTCCCGGTGAGACGCAGATCGAGACGGACCGCCGGCTGGTCCGCAAGAAGATCACGAAGCTCAAGGAGGAGATCGAGCGCGTCCGGCAACAGCGGTCGCTGTATCGGCGGCGACGCCAGCGCGAGGGTGTGCCGGTGATCGCGCTGGTCGGCTATACGAACGCCGGCAAGAGCACGCTGATGCGGGCGTTGACGCGCGACACTGACGTGTTCGTGCAAGACCAGCTGTTTGCCACGCTCGATCCGCTCACGCGCCGGATTTACCTTGACGAACTGCACCCGGCGCTGCTGACCGACACGGTGGGATTCATCCAGAAGCTGCCGACGCAGCTGGTGGCGGCGTTTCGGGCGACGCTCGAGGAGCTGGCCGATGCGTCGATCCTCCTGCACGTCGTCGATATCACGCATCCGGATGCGGCACACCAGAGCCAGACGGTCGAACAGACGCTGCGCGACCTCGGGCTCGCGGACAGGCCTCGCGTGACGGCGCTGAACAAGGTGGACCAGCTGCCGGACGCAGACGGGCGCCCGGCGCGGTCGCTCGCGGAGTTGGCGTCGTTCCAGGGATCGCTGACCGCGAACGTCCCCGGCGCCGTGTTGATCTCGGCCGAGAAGCGCTGGGGCATCGATCTGCTCAAGAGTCGGCTGATCGAGGTGCTGGAGGACGTGAATTCTCGGTTGCCGGTCCACGGCTAGGCAACGGCGAGCGGCGCCCCGCGCAGCTCCGGCCCCACCGACGACCGACGGACACGGCGAACGGTTGACTCGCCGTCAGTCGCCGAGCAGTGTCTTGTAGCCGAGGGCCATGATCTCCTCGACGTACTCGCTGCGCCATCCCGGGTTGGGGACGCGGACCTCGTGCTCGCGGAACCAGCGGTGGTAGCTCAGGTACTCGTCCTCGAGCTTGCGCCGCCAGGTGTCTTCTTCGGCGAAGATGTCCGGCTCGATGTCCTCGAGCCGCGCATCCATCTCGCTCGGGTCGACGTCGAGATCTTCCTGCCAGTAGTCGGCAAGGTAGTCGAGGCAGTCTTCCAGGTCCTTGCGGCAGTCGTTCACCAGCAGGTGCATCATGCCCTCCTGGTCGACCGGGTTGGCTCGCAGCCGCAATTCGCGAGCGCAAGGCTCGCAGACGACCACCAGGCGGCGCGCGTCGCACTCTTCCTTGTTCTTGCAATTGTGACTGCGGGGAGAGTATTCGCCGGCTGCGGGCGAGCGGGTGTA
The DNA here is from genome assembly GCA_964371095.1 of uncultured Dehalococcoidia bacterium. GTDB lineage: Bacteria > Chloroflexota > Dehalococcoidia > DSTF01 > JACRBR01 > CAYJMJ01. The sequence continues at coordinate 1,687 of CAYJMJ010000072.1, forward strand.
CCCGGCAACGAGCGTCGCGCTCAGGGAGCCGCAACGCAGGCAGGAGAGCTTGTCGGCGAAGATGTCATCGATGGTCTTGTCCCAATCGATCTGCATCATGCCCCCTCTCTCGACTCCGAAATATCGCGAAGTCATCTTAGCCCACTCAGGGGGGCGGTACAACCGGCCGAACGGCCCGGGCGATTCTGGAGCCGGCAGTTCGGGAGGCGCGACGCCGGCCGATACTACTCATGGTAAGAGGGGGTGTGCCGTCGTGAAGGTAACACAAGCGCGTTCGATCCGCGTGGTCCCGGAACCTGCCGGACAGGACGTGATCACCGCTCACGGCCGCCCCAACGAGGAGCGCCGGCCGTTCGAATGGATGCCGCTCGTTCTGCGGCTCATGGTCATCGCCTGGGCCGGGGCCATCGTCGTCGCGCTGCTCGACGAATTCGGATTGACCGCCCATCTGCCGTTCCTCATGGCGATGGGCATGACCGGGCTTCTCGTCGGTTCCAGCTTCGTGCTCACCCGTGATGAGCAACTGGCCGCCGAGGTGGCGCGCCGGAAGCGGGACGACGACACCGAAGACGGCGCGAAAGACCTGCTCACCGACCTGCCGACGTTCAATCACTTCGCACGGCGCCTGGCGGATGAGTTCACCCGCTCGCGCCGTGTCGGGCGCCGCGTGTCCGTCGTGCTCATCGACGTCAACAACTTGAGCGCCGTCAACAAGGAGTACGGCGTGCGGGCCGGTGACGAGGTGCTGCGGCACGTCGCGCAGGCGATCGACACCACCAAGCGGTTCAGCGACGTCGTGGCGCGCCTCGGCGACGATGAGTTCGGCGTCCTGCTCATGAACACGGGCGAGGAGGGCGTCAGCGCCTTCATCGACCGGCTCGAGGATCGGCTCGCCCGCGACTCGGCCGTGGCCGAAGTCGGCGGGCGCAACATCTCCCTGTGGGCGGGCATCTGCTCCGGAAACGCCGTCTCCGACCCGGGCATGATCCGGGCGGAGGAGGTGCTGGAGCAGGCTATGGCGAGCCTTACGTCCGCCAAGCAGGACCGCGAACGGCGCCGCAGGATGTGGCTCTCGGCGTAGGCCGCGAGGGCAGCCCGCGAACCCAATCCCGACAACACGCAGCCCATACCGCTTGCACCGCGCACGCTCGTTCGAACGGGCGGTCTCGTGGGCCGTGTCAGCGGGCCGCCGATGGCCGCCCGAGCCGTTTCACCCGTCGACGGGCCACGATGCGTTTCCGCCGTGGCCGGCACGTAAGACCGGGTGCCGGACTATGCGGCGCGCTCGATGCCGAGACGCCGGGCGGCGGCGCCGGCATCGACCGTCTCCGAGCGCGTGAGCAGCTGGACGAGGACGCCGATGCGCAGGATGTCGGCCAGCGGGCGACGGTCGTTCGAGCCGTCGCGGAAAGCGCGATCGAGGCACGCCTCGTAGCCGGCACGCAGCCGAGCGCGCAGTTCATCGTCACGCGAGGCCTCAGCCCAGACTTCCAGCAGCACCCGGCCGACCGCGCGGGGCGCCAGCGTCAGGGAGCCGTCGGGCGAAACGAACGGCGGCAGCAGCACGCCGCTGCGGGCGAGCTTGTCAACGACGCCGGTCAGGACAGCTGACTTCGTCGGGAAATGGTGATAGAGTCCGCCCTTGGAGCAACCGGCGGCCATGCAGATGTCGTCCATGGACGACGAGGCGTAGCCCTTCATGGCGAAGACCGTGAGGGCCGCCTGCACGATCTGGTCGCAGGTGGCCTGGGATCGCGCGGTCTGGCGGTTGGGCTTCGCTTCCATGACGCTCCTATCAGAAGTATCGGCAGTCCTGCGGCCTTCTACAGGGCGGGGCAACCTTGACAGGAAGAAAAGGGATAGTTGTCAAGAGGGTTGACACGGACCCGCCTGCGGGCGTATAAACATACCGACGAGTCGGTATTGCTCCGACCTAAGAGGCAGCAGGACCAGGCGAGCACCCGTCTAGGAGGAGATGAAGGAAATGTTCCGCATCAACTGGTAAGCCCAATCCGGTTCAATCGAACAGAAAGGCTCCCCGGTTCGGGGAGTCTTTTCGATGTCCGCATGGGGAGCCGGATCAGGCGGCGAAACGCGGGGCGGCGGCCGCGTGGTGCTCGGTTTCCTCGTCGTGGTCGGTGTAGCGAATGTCGACGATCTTGTCCCAGGCGAGCAGGAAGGCCTGGACGCAGCGAGGATCGAACTGCGTGCCACTGCACCGGATGATCTCCTCGCGGGCGGCGTCGACGGTCAGCGCCTTGCGGTAGGGGCGGTCCGAGGTCATCGCGTCGAACGTGTCGGCGAGCACAAAGATGCGCGCACCGAGCAGAATCTCGTCGGCGGCCAGGCCCCGCGGGTAGCCCTTGCCGTCGAACCGTTCGTGGTGTTCGAGGACGATCTTCGCAGCCCCGGACAGGAAGCCAATGTCCCGGATCATGTCGTAGCCGATCTTCGGGTGGCGGCGCATGTCGGACCACTCGTCCTCGGTGAGCTTGTCGGGCTTGTGGAGGATCGAGTCCGACACGCCGATCTTGCCGATGTCGTGCAGCAGCCCGCCTCGCTGCATGTCGATCCAGTCCTCGGTCCCGGGCTGGATGCCCATGTGGAAGGCGACTTCCATCATGTACTTGGCCACGCGGATCGAGTGACCCTTCGTCTCGCGGTCGCGGGCGTCGAGCGCGGAGACGAGCGCCTCGAGGGTGCCGTCGTAGGTGTCGCGAAGCTGCTCGGCCATGCCAAGAATGTCGCGGTTGGCCTTCTGCAGCTCGCGGTTGCGCTTCTTCAGCTCTTCGACGTTCTGCGTGGTCTTGTCGAGGTACTGCTTGAGCGAGAAGCGCATCATGATCGGCGGCGCGACGAAGGCGAGCAACCCGGCGAAGCCAAGGCCGTCATACGCGACGGCGACGGCGAGCCCGAGCAGGCCAAAGACGACATAATGCGGCACCAGCCACTCGAACTTCTCGCGCCAGACGGCGACGATCGACGTGCGCGTGGCCAGCCCGACGGCGAGCGTGACGAGGCTGGCGTTGAGCGCGTAGTAGACGATGACCGCGAGGCAGGTGATCGGAACGACCCAGGCATCCGTCCGCAGGTGGCCACCCATGAGCGCCCATGCGACCGAGGCCGTCGCCACGTTCACCAGGATGTCCGAACCGACGTTGAACAAGCGCTTGTACCAGGCGCCGCCGCTGTTTGTGGAGAGCGTCACGAGTGGGCTGATGATGGCGGCGCCGGCCGGTCCAAACAGCAGCGCGATCGCGACGTCGCCGACGACGGCGATCGAGATCGTCGTGTCACCGTAGATGGCGATGCGGGTGCGCCCGAACGCCATCGCAAGCACTGCCAGGACGAGGAAGCCGACCATGTCGTCGGTATTCAATGAGGGCGCCAGTGCGGCGATGGCCAGCAGGCCCAGGGCGAACACGGCGAGGATGTAGACGAGCGCGCGACGGGGCAGGCGCTCCTCGAGCTCCGGTTCCGGCTGATGGACCGGAAGCTGGACCACGTTCGAGACGGCACCGGCGACGGTGCGCGGCGGCCGCTCTTCGATGGGCTCGTTGAGCATGATTCCTACCCGGAGACTCGCCTGGCCCCTGACCGCTTAGGGCCTATTCAAATATCGGCGATCCCAGGGGGTGGCCGTAGTGGTCATGCCGCCTCTTCAATCTGGGCGTTAATCTGGCGCCGCAGGAGCGAAAGGATGCGTTTGTGAAGCTGGCAGACCCTGGATTCGGATAATCCCATCATGGCGCCGATCTCGTGGAATGGCTTGCCCTCGGCGTAGCGGAGCCGGAGGATCGCGCGGTCGCGGGCTCCGAGCTTCTTGAGCGCCAGGTCCAGCAGTTCGAGCGAAGCCGTGTGGTCGACGGCCCGCGCCGGGTCGCTCGCCTCGTCGTCGTCGACAGGATCGAGCGACGGAGCATTTTCGCCTCCGCGGTCCTGCAGGGCGTGTTCTAGCGAGATGAATTTCGACCCGGCGTGCTTCATGATGGCATCGAGTTGCTCGATGGGCATGCCGAGGCGGAACGCGATCTCCTTCGGCGTCGGCCAGCGGCCAAGATTGGCGGAGAGTTCCTGCGAGACGTGCTCCACCTCGCGCGTGCTCCGGCGAAGCGAGCGCGGCAGGGGATCCATCTTGCGGATGGCGTCCAGGATCGAGCCCCGGATGCGGCGGACGGCGAAGCTGGCGAAGCTGGTGCCGCGTGACTCGTCGAACGCGTCGACGGCCTGTATAAGGCCTTCGATTCCGTAGGCGAGCGCGTCCTCGCGGTCCAGGCCGAGGGTCTTCTGGTTGTCCGTAGACATGCGGCCGACCACGAAGGCGACGAGCGGCATGTGCTTCATGATCATGGCCTGGCGGGTCTGCGTGCGAAGCATCGAGGGTCCCCTTCCGTCGCCAACAACAAGAATGCCGCCTGTCCAGGGAACGGCAGGCGGCAACATCGCTCGGACTTCGAACCTGGCTGGTCCGAGGTCATCGGCGGCCCGGCTGTCCACCGTGGCGGTGGACCCGCGGCTTTGCGTCCTCGCCTCGCGGCGAGTTTGCCTGTTCGCTACCTCTGCACAGCTTCGGCGGCCGTCCTGGCCTCGTGCGCTTCACTGATCCTCCAGTGCGCTTCGCAAACCCTAAACGCGCTTCCAGGCCGTTTGTTACACCCTTGACGGGCATTTTGTTGGAGCGACCCCGGAAAGCGCACGTATTGTCAATGGGGCGCTATTGGCATGATGTCTCCTTTGGTGCATACTTCGCAGTTGGAAACCGCCGAAATCAGCCGATACTCAGTGCAGGAAGAAATGCCGAAGACGACGATCGACCGATTCGAGCAGCGTAAGCAAACCCGGGCGAGGCTCGTCGAGGCGGCCCTCCAGCTGTTCTCGACCAGTGGGTACGACCATGCGACGGTGGACGACATCTCGCAGGCGGCCGGCTACTCGAAGGGCGCGTACTACTTCCACTTCTCGACGAAGGACGACATCCTGCTCGAACTGCTCCGCATCTGGGCGGAGGGCCGCGGCCAGGTGCTGGCGGCGGAGGCCTCCGATGGCGCCCGCTCTCGCGAGTCCATCGAGGTGATGCTGGCCAGCTTCTTCTCGTACGAGAGCGCGCCGCAGTGGTATGCGGTGCTGCTCGAGTTCTGGGCGCAGGCCGTTCGCAATCCGGAGGTGAGCAAGCGGCTGAGCCAGGCGTACGCAAGCTGGCGCAAGCTGATCGCTGATGCCTTCGAGCAGGCGATCGCAAGTGGCGCCCTTCGCATCGAATCAGCCCAGGACGCCGCCGCCGTGGCGCTCGCCGCGCACGACGGGTTCGCGGTGCAGCGTGCGATCGGCTCGCCCGGCGGCAGGGCGATGACGCCTGCCGAACTCGCCGAGTCCTTGATCGCGCCGCTCGAGGTGGCCGCGAGCGCTGGCGGGCGGCGATCGGCGGTCATCTAGGCATCTCCTTCGACCCATTCGGCCGTGCTATGGTGGCAGCCTGGACGCTGCTGGAGCTGATGCCGTGCGCGCGCTGATCCTCGCCCCGTTCTCAGATCGTTATCTCGCACGGCTTCGGCGCCACGTGGACGTCGTCTACGAGAGCTGGCTCGACACCCTCGCTCTGCGGGATCCGGACGAGCTTGGAGCGCGCCTGGCGCGAGAAGACGTCGCCGTGCTCGTCGTCGAGGCGGACTTCGTGTTCGAGGAGGTGTTCGAAGCCGCGCCCTGTCTTCGGCTCGTCGGGGTGTGCCGCAACGCGCTCAACCAGGTGGACGTGGAGAGCGCGACGCTGCACGGCGTAGCGGTGACGCACGCGCCCGGCCGCAACATCAATGCGGTCGCCGAGATGACGATTGGGCTGATGCTGTCGCTGGCGCGCCGCATTCCGCAGGCGTCGGCGCTGGTCACCGGCGGCGGCTGGAGCGAGCCGGCGCTCGGCTATCGCCGCTTTCGCGGCCGCGAGATCGCGGGGTCGACGGTCGGCGTGGTCGGGTTCGGCCAAATTGGGCGTGAGGTGACGCGGAAGTGCTCGGCGCTCGGCGCGCGGGTGCTGGTCCACGATCCCTACGTCACGCCTCGGCAGGTGCGTGCGCTCGGCGGCGAGCCCGCAGGCCTGATGGACGTCGTGGCCGCAAGCGACTTCCTGACGCTGCACGTGCCAGACAACGACGCTACGCAGCACCTGGCGGGCGCCGATCTGCTGGGCCGGATGAAGCCGGGAGCGTTCCTCGTGAACACGAGCGGCGGCAGCGTCGTCGACACGGCGGCGCTCGCCGAGGCGCTGCGCGCCGGCCGAATCGCAGGCGCTGCGCTCGACGTCTTCCCGGGCCATCCCTTGCCTGCCGCCAGCCCTCTGTGCTCGGCACCCAACATCGTGCTCACGCCGCATATTGGCGGCGCGACGGCGGAGAGCGTCGACCGCCACTCGCACATGATGACGCTCGAGATCGAGCGGCTTCTCGCGGGACGGCCGCTGAAGCACGTGGTGAATCCGTCTTACGAGCGATCTCGTGGCCGCTGAGCGCGTCCTGGCCATCGATGCCGGCACGAGCGCGTTGCGAGCCATGCTCGTCGGAGCGGACGGCGATGTAGCGCTGGCCGCCGTCGAGCCATACCACGTGTTCGTGCCCGATGACGCCGCGCCGTTCGGACGCGAATTCGCGCCTGCGGACCTGGCCGGCGCGCTCGATCGCCTTGTCGAGAACGCGTCGCGGGAGGCGGCCGGCGACGTCGACGCTGTCGCGTTCACGGGCCAGCGGGAGGGCATCGCCTTCCTCGACGCTGCGGGAGCGTGCGTCTTTGCCGCGCCGAACGTCGATGCGCGCGCCTCGGCCGAGGGCATGGCGATCGACGCCGCGCGCGGGGATGCCGTGTACGCCGTCACCGGGCATCTGCCGTCGCTCATGCAGGCACCGGCCAAGCTTGCCTGGCTGCGCGAGCACCGTCCCGGCACGGCGGCGCGTGTCGCGCGCGTCCTGCCACTGGTCGATTGGCTGGCGATGCTGCTGACGGGCGTCCCAGCGATGAGCGGGAGTCTCGCCGTCGAGAACGGCCTGCTTGACGTCGCCAGCGGAGAATGGCCGGCGGGCCTCCTCGACGCCGCGGGCTTCGATGCGGCGCTGCTGCCGCATGTCATCGCCGACGGCGATGTGGCGGGAGTGGCACTCCAGGGTCCGCTTGTTGGCCGGCACGTCGTGCTTGCCGGCGGCGACACGCAGTGCGCGCTCGTCGGGATGGGTGTGCTCGAGGCGGGTCAAACCGGCGTTCCTGCCGGTTGGAGTGCGCCCGTGCAGATGGCGACGGCGGCGCCCGTCTTCGATCGCGAGCGGCGGACCTGGACCGGCGTGCACGCGGCACCTGGAATGTGGATACTCGAATCGAACGCCGGCGAGACGGGGCGCGCCTGGGAGTGGACGGCGAACCTGCTGAGTGTGACGCCGGAGGCGGCGGGGCGCATAGCAGAGCAGTCGCCCATCGGCTCGCGGGACGTGATGTCGCTGCTGGGTGCGCGGGCCATGCGGGCCTCGGAGATGACCGCCGGGGTGGGGGCGATCACGTTCCCATTGCCGCTCGTGATGTCGGAGCCGGGTTTGGGAGACGTGCTGCGTTCGACGCTGGAGACCGCCGCATACGCGATTCGCGGCAATCTGGAGCAACTCGAAGCCGTGTCAGGGGCAACCGTCGCGCGGTTGCACCTGGGAGGCGGCATGTCCCGCATTGCCCTGTTTCCCCGGATCGTCGCCGATGTGATCGACCGCCCCGTGGAGCTGGCCGTCTCCCCGGAGACGTCAGCGCTCGGCGCGGCGATCCTCGCGTTCACGTCGCTGGAGCGCTTCGCTTCGCTCGACGGCGCGGTGGCAAGCATGGCGGAGCGGCGCCTCGTCATCGAGCCGCGCCCGCGAGCATCGGCGGAATACGAGGATCACTATGCGCGGTGGTGCGCGATGAGCGACCGGATAGCGACGGAGGCCGGCTGATGGAGCATTACCTCGAAGCGCGCGAGCAGGTATTGGATGCCGTGCGACGCATCGTAGAAGCGGGCCTGGTCGCGAACGCGAGCGGCAACGTGAGCTGCCGCATTCATCGCGCCGAAGGCGACCTGTTCGCCGTGACGGCCAGCCGCGTCCCGTACCGCCGGTTCACCATCGACGACGTCCTCGTTGTCGACGCGGACATCGATCCGCTCGTGGGGGACGGCGTCCCTTCGAGCGAGTCTCTGCTGCACATGGCCGTGTACCGCGCCCGGCCTGATGCCGGCGCTGTGATCCATACACATTCGGTGTACGCGAGCGCTTACGCCGTCGCGGGGCGTCCGATACCGGCACTGCTCGACGAACAGGTCGTCGCGCTCGGTGGGCCCGTCGAAGTGGCGGCGTACGGCGCCTCGGCGAGCGACACGCTGGCGGAGCACGCCGTCGCGGCGCTGGGCGACCGTGCGGCCGTTCTGCTGCGAAACCACGGCGCCGTCGGCGTCGGCGCCGATCTGGAGGAGGCGGTCGCGGTGGTTGAGCTGGTGGAGCGTGTCGCGAAGATCGGTGTGCTTGCGGGGCTAGTGGGCGGAGACGTGGAAGGACTGCCGTTCGACGTCGTGTCGTCGGAGCAGGCCGTGTACCGCATGATGAAAGGGTTCAGAGAGAGGTAGATGCAAGTTCCAGGATTCCTGTTGCGCAGGCTCTATGTGAAGGGCAGCCTGCGCGCCGTCGACGGCGGGTTCGCATTCGACCTCAAGAACACCCTCGGTTCAGGCTACGCCGAGGAAGTGCTGCCCCTGACGCTCGACGGAGATGAGATGCCGATGTCGTCCACCAGCTTCGTGGCCGAGGGCGAGACGACGCGCTTCGACGAAGTCTCCGGCGAGCGGCCGATGACGCTCGGCATGAACAAGACCGTCACGATCAGTGTAGATGGGCGGTCGCTCTCGCCCGGAAAGCACGCGCTCGGCATCGGCTTCGTGGTGACCGGCATGGGACGCCTGGCGTTCGACGTAACGGATGCCATTGGCGGCGACGACGATGGAGCGTGACGCGTCGGCGCTTCCCCCGGAGGTGCGGCCGATCGACTTCATCGCGCGCTGGAAGCAGATCGTCGAGCGGCGGCGGGCGCAGATGGATGCGGCGTACGCGCGCTCCCGGATCGAGAACGCCGACTACTGGGGTCGGCGCGCGAAGTCCTACCGGGAGGCGCTGCACCAGCGCATGGACGAAGACCCGTTTCTGATCCGAGTCCGCTCGGCAGCGGACGCTTCGACCACAGTGCTAGACGTGGGCGCCGGGACGGGGCGTCATACGCTGGCGCTCGCGCCGCACGTGGCCCGGGTGATGGCCGTCGATCCGTCGGAGGCGATGCTCGGGCTGCTCCGCGAAGACGTCGAGGCTCGCGGGCTGCGCAACGTAACGACGCTGCTCAGCGATTGGCTGGACGCCCACGTCGAGCCGGCGGACCTCGTCATCTGCTCGCACGTCCTTTACCCAATCGCCGACATAGAGCCGTTCGTCCTCAAGCTCGAGGCATCGGCCGGCCGGCGGGTGTTTGTGTACCTGCGTGCCGATCCGCTGCCGACCGACATGGGGTTATGGAGCGAGTTCTACGGCGTGCCGCTGCAGGCGCAGCCGGTCCACATGGATCTCGTCAACGTTCTGGCGCAGCTCGGCGTCATGGCCGATGTCGAGATCGTCGAACACCGGTTCACGCTGACGTTCGCGACGATCGACGAAGCGCTGGTGCAGGTACGGAATAGTCTGTGTCTGGCCGAGGATGACGCGGAATCGACCGGCCGCCTGCGCCGCCTGCTTGACGAACGGCTCATCGCCTGGCCCGGCGGGCGGCTCGGACCGGACGTGGTGTCCGCTCGCTCGGCGATCATCTCCTGGCCGCCGCGGCGGAACGGGTCAGACTCCGCGACGCGATAGCCAGTCGAGGACGACAACAGCCAACGCCTCGGGCCGGTCGGTCGGCACCGAGTGGCCGGACTCCGGCACCTCGATAAGCTCCGCGTCCGGAATCGAGGCGAGCATGCGCTCGGCGACGGCGCGCGGCAGGACCTGCGTCAGCGCGCCGCGCACGAGGAGCGTCGGCGCCTGGATCGACGGCAACGCGTCCCACAGGTCGGCCGGGGTCCACCGCATCGGCGCCAGCGGGTCGTATTTGAAGGTCATGCGGCCGTCGGCCAACGGCCGAAGGTTCCACCAGGTTCGGTATTCGAGGTTCTCCTGCGGCGCGGTCGGCGTGCCGGCGCGGGCCATTTCGACGGCGTCCTCGAACGCGGTGAACGATGGATGCCCGGGCTCACCCGGCCGCGTCACCGGATCCCAGCTGGACTGCGGGTCGCGCTTGAGCCGCGGCGGGATGTCGATGGCGATCAGGCGCGAGACATGGTCCGGGTGCGCCGCCGCGTATGCCATCGCGTTGTGGCCGCCCATCGATAGGCCCATGAGCACGAACCGCGTCGAAAGCCCCCACCACTCGACGAGAGCTTCGAGGTCACCGACGAAGTCGGTCGTGGCATACGTGGCGGCGTGGCCACTGTCGCCGTGGCCGCGCTGGTCGGGTGCGAGCAGGTGGAATCGCTCGGCGAGGGCCGGCGCCATGTGGTCCCAGATGTGGGCGTGGCCGGTCAGACCGTGCAGGAGGACCATCGGCGGCGCGGCCGGGTCGCCCCAGTCGAGGTAGTGGACGTCAATGCCTCTCACGTTCACCGTTCGATCGGTGAAACCGGCGATGGTCTGCACGATCGGGCCTCCTGTCGAATCCGAGGATGGCCGAAGCGCCGATTGATGTCAACGGGCGCTCAGGGGCGAATGGTTGCGAATCGCTGCTTCACCCTGACCGGGATAGCGCCTACAATTGCGGCGTTTCAAGACCCGATGGCGATGGGAGACACCGATGCTGACACCGCTCGACGATTACCTGGCGCACCAGACACCTGACACATTCGACCACGTCTTTACGGGCGATCGTAACTTCTACGACCGCTACTACTTCAGCGCCCACACGCTCGACGGCAGCGTGTTCCTCGTCGTCGCGATGGGTGAGTATCCAAACGTCGGCGTGATCGATGCCTTCGCCACGGTGATGATCGACGGGAAGACGCAGCACATCGTGCGGGCGTCGCGGGAGGTCGGCTCGGACCGGCTGAACACGAAGATCGGCCCGATCGGCGTCGAAGTGATTGAAGGGCTTCGGAAACTGCGCGTATATACCGAGCGGAACGAGCATGGCCTGGAGTTCGACCTCACGTTCGATGGCACGACGCCGCCGTATGAGGAGCCGCACTTCTTCAAGCGCACGGGCAACCGCGTGATGATGGACTACACCCGCTTCACGCAGACGGGCCGGTGGACGGGCAAGCTGACCGTGCCGGGCAAGACGTACGACGTCGAACCGGCGACCTGGTGGGGGGCGCGCGACCACTCGTGGGGCGTGCGACCGGTCGGGGGAGGCGATCCGCCCTCGGCGCCGCCGCCCGGGAATCCGCCGGGAGGCTTCTTCTGGCTCTGGTCGCCATTGCAGTTCCGCGACGCGGGGCTGATGTTCACGTGCACCGAGGACCCCGACGGTACGCGGTGGCATGCCTCGGCTCAGTTGATGCACTCGTACGACAAGAACCTGCCGCCCGAGCCGCTGGCGGTCGTCGGACATGATCTGAAGATGGTGCCTGGAACTCGGGTGATGGACGGCGGCCGGCTCCTCCTGGCGCGGCGCGACGGAACGCCCGTGACGGTGACGCTGACGCCGACAACGACGATCTACATGGCCGGCGCGGGGTACGCCTACTTCGGTGGGTGGCGGCACGGCCAGTATCACGCGCCGCTCGCGGTGGAAGGGGAGACGTGGGACCTCACCGACCAGGCGTTGCTGCCGCGCATCGCCGGTCAGACGGAAACCGTGTGCGAGGTTCGGGTCGAGGGCCTCGGCGACATCGGCGTCGGCTACGGGCCGTTTGAGTTTCTGGTGCTCGGCACGTATGAGCCGTACGGATTCAAGTCATTCGGCGACGTCGCGAAGTAGCCGGCCTCGAACTCAGACATCGATAGCCAATCGGCGCGAGGTCGGAATCCGCGCGTATGATGAAGCCGGGGGACGGCGCTGAGGAACCGGCCCCCGCTTCACCACGGCGCCGAGTCTAAGTCGGCCCTCCGCCGGGTGTCAACGAAAAACCGGGTACAAAATGTACCTGTTTTCAAAGGTTCTGATGTTTGTCGCGATGTGCCGTAAGGACCGGAGCGACCAGGGAGTCTAAAGGACCTCGCCCGTTGCGCGCCGCCGTACTCCGCCGAATCGCCGAGCCCGGACAGCGTGGTCTGGACATCTGCCAGGTCGCAGAACCGCACACCGGGCCCGGACAGGTCGCGATCCGGATCGAGGCGTGCGGCGTGTGCCGCACCGATCTCCACATCGTCGAGGGCGACGTGACGGCCGGCCTGCCGCTCATTCCCGGGCATCAGGCGGCTGGCCGCATCATCGAGCTCGGCGAGGGCGTGACGGGATTCGCCACGGGGCAGCTGGTCGGCGTCGGCTGGCTCTTCAGCACATGCGGTACGTGCGCGTTCTGCACGTCCGGGCGGGAGAACCTGTGCCGCGCAGCACGTTTCACGGGCCGCGACGCCGACGGCGGGTTCGCCGAGGTGATGGTCGCGGACGCCCGCTTCGTCTTTCCGCTGCCGCCTCGGTTCTCGGCGATGGATGCGGCGCCACTGTTGTGTGCCGGCATCATCGGCTATCGCTCGCTTCGGCTGTCCGAGGTCAAGCCTGGAGGGCGGCTCGGGCTCGCTGGATTCGGCGCGTCGGCGCACCTGGCCATCCAGGTGGCGTGCCATTGGGGCTGCGAGGTGTACGCGTTTACCCGCGAGGAGCACCACCGGAGGCTGGCGCTCGAGCTGGGCGCGGTCTGGGCCGGGGAGGCGCGGGACGACCCGGGCGTGCCTCTCGATGCGGCGATTATCTTTGCGCCCGCGGGCGAGCTCGTGCCGCAGATGCTGCGCCGGCTCGATCGCGGCGGGACGCTCGCGGTCAACGCGATCCACATGAGCGACGTGCCGCCGCTGGCGTACGACGACCTGTACTGGGAGCGAACGGTGCGGAGCGTCGCGAATTTCACACGGCAGGACGCGATCGAGTTCCTCGGGCTGGCCGCGGAGATCCCCGTGCATGCCGAGATCGAGCGTTTCTCGCTGAACGGCGTGAACGAGGCGCTGGCTCGAATCAAGCGGGGCGCGGTCCATGGCGCCGCGGTCCTCGAGATTCAGTAAACGGAAACGGGGGCCCGGCGCGGTGGCGGGGGCGGGGGGCGCGCGTGGGGG
>CAYJMJ010000072.1:14970-15160 GCA_964371095.1 uncultured Dehalococcoidia bacterium
GCGCCGCGGTGCTGGAGATGACATAAAGCGCGCGGCGCCGCATTCCACACGCGGCGCCGCGGGGAGTTACCTGGTGGTGCCGAGGGACAGAGTTGAACTGTCGACACCACGATTTTCAGTCGTGTGCTCTACCACCTGAGCTACCTCGGCACGCGCGGGATTGTATCGGCGAAGCGAGCGGAGGGGCAAG
>CAYJMJ010000073.1:0-14998 GCA_964371095.1 uncultured Dehalococcoidia bacterium
GCTCATCATGTCGTACGACATCGACGGCTTCAACGACTAACGCGGCGGGTGACAGTCGAGGGGCGGCGCTCGTCGGCGGCATTTCGGAACAGCCCGACAGGCGGCCTGTGGTCGTTTGCGTCGTCAGGGCGCAACCAGTCGGCCCTCAAGATCGGGATTGCCGTTGCCTGTATCGTGGCAGCGGGTAGCGCCGTGAGCTGGCGGAAGGGTCAGGCATGATCGAGTACAAAGTGCGGCGCGTCGATACCAGCGGTCCGGGCGACATTGAGCGCGCGTGCAACGAACTGGCAAGAGACGGCTGGCGGCTCGTGAGCACCGCCGCCGCGGCGACGGGCGCGCCAGTGTTCCTGTTCTTCGAGCGACAGACGGGTGACGAACGAGGGGCTCAGGACACCTGGCGAGAGCAGCATGGAGGCCAGGATGCCGGCTAACGGGAGCGACGAAGACAAGCTCCGCAAAGCGTACTCGGACCTTCGCACGCGCCTCATCGCTGAACGTGACCGGGAACAGGCGCGCATCGTCACATCGCGTAACATCCTCCGCCGAATCGACAAGGAACTTGCGGCGCTGGAGCGCGAACAGCGCCAACTCGCGGGCGGCCGGTGAAGCTGTGCCGCGACGCCCGAAGCGTCAACAACATCGACGCCGGGACCCACCAGAAGCGGCCGCGGCGCCGCGCGCGCAAGGAGCTGGCGAAAGAAGGCTGGCGTCTCCTCGGCACGCCGGTTCACGCGACGGGGCCGCATAATCTGGTGTTCCTGGTCTTCGAGCGGGGGACTGGCGGCGGACGAGGGGCGCAGGATATCTGGCGAGCGCAGCACGGAGGACAAGATGCCGGCTAGCACCGTCGACAAAGACAAGCTCCGCAAATCCTACTTGCCGCTGCGCACACGAATGCTGGCGAGGCGGAAGGTCGAAGAGATACGGATGGCCCGGGCGCGCGAGGCGCTGAGGCGTATCGACCGCGAGATCGCGGCGCTGGACCGCCAGCAGCGCCAGGTCGTCCGGGATAGCAGGTAAGACACCAACGACATCGGCCGCGTTGGCGACGCGCGAGGCGGTTCGGGGCGATAGTCGAAGGGCGGCGCTGATGCGCCGCCCTTGCTCGTGTCTGCGAGAGGTCGAGTCTCAGTTCACCGGGGCGGTTTCGGGCGGCGGGCCGGCGGTGTCTTCGGGCGCGGCGGGTGTCGAGTCGGGCGCGGGTGCGGATGCACCGTTCGGTCCGTGCCGGCCGCGGTGCGGCGCACCGATGTCCGGGAGGTCGGATTCCGACACGCCGGCGGCCTCGCGCAGCGCGCGGAACTCGGCCGCGGCGTACTCGGCGATCTTCTCGACGTCCTCGACGATCGCCGGGTCGCACATGATGCCGAGGTAGAGCCCCTTGTCGAAGCTCGTGATGCCCACGCCAACGCCGAGGTCGGCTGCGAGCGGCACCATCGGGTAGTGCTCGAGCAGACGGTGGCCGACGGAGTAGAGCGGGATCATCGGGCCGGGGACGTTGGTGCAGATCAGGTTGAGCGCGCCCTGAGGAACGCCGCCCATGCCGATGAGGGCGTGGGTCAGGGCGGGGAGATTCTCCGCCAGGCGGAGCAGCTCCTCGAACGCGTTTGCCTGGTCCTGTGACTTGAGGCGCTCCATTTCGGCGCGGATCGCCGCGAGGCGCGCGGCCGGATCGACGATGCCGACCGGGATCTCGGGCAGCATCATCGAGACGCGATTGCCGAGTGCGCCCTTCTCGTTTTCGCGCCGGACGTTGACGGGGATCTGCAGCCGCATCTTCACGCCGTCGGTCTTGACGCCGTGATCCTGCAGGTAGCGCCCCAGCGCGCCGCCGAGGATCGTGAGCATGACGTCGTTGACCGTGCCGCCGAGCGCGCCGCGAATGCGGCGCACCTCCTGAAACGACATGCTGGTCCATGCGACGCGCCGCCTGCCGCCGATCGGGCGGTTCCAGGGCGCCTTGGCAAGCGGCTTGAGGGCGGCGGGAAGTGCCACCTCAAGCGCACGCGCGAGCTTCATGATGCGCTGGATCTGTTCGCGCGGCTCGAGCATGTGCTGCTGGAACTCGGTGAACGCGCGGAAGTTCTGGCCGGCCTGGTCGAAGACGGCGTCGGACCAGGACTCGAGCGGCGATGGCGGCTCCTTGGGCCGCCACGGCTGCGCGGGCGGCGGCGTCGGTTCGGGGTCCGGCACCAGGTCGAGCACGGCGAGCAGCAACTCGATGCCGGAGACGCCATCGACGAGGCAGTGGTGCACGCGGCTCAGGTACGCGGTTCGGTCGCCCTCGATCCCGTGGATGACGGTGATGTCCCAGAGCGGACGGTCGCGCGGGAGCATGCCGGCGAACATCTCGCTGCAGAGGTCGATGAGTTGCGCCTGCGTGCCGGGCGGCGGAAGCGTGACGAGCCGCAGGTGGCGGTCGAGCGAGAAGGCCGGGTCATCCTCCCACGTCGGGTGTCCCGCGAAGAACGGCGGGATCACCGCCCGCTGGCGGTAGCGCGGAATGAGGTGCATGCGGGCGTCCATGCTCGCGTACATCTTCTCGAACGGGATCGTGCCCTCGTAGATGCCGACTGATCCGATGTGCAGCGGGGTATCGGGCTTCTCGAAGTAGAGGAACCAGGCGTCTTCGGCGCTCATGCGCCGGCTCAGGCTCGATGCAGACATAAGGCGTGGCCTCCTGCGCCGCCATCCTCCGCAGTGGACGCGTGTGCTCGTCGAAGATTATACTCGCCGCAATCGCGCGATTCATTAACGGCAGCGAAACGATTTGGTGAAGTTGCCGCCGTCGCGGGCCGCCGGGTGATACGACAGGGCCTCGGTCCGATTATGTATCATAGGCGGACATCGGTATAGCGGGGCAGGGGCTGGCGACGAGATAGAGAAGGGGCGGCGCGTGAAGGATGGTACCGCGGTAGAGCCCGACCTCGCCGGTTACGAGCCCACGAGCAGCCCCATCTGGCTGGAGGCGCTGTTCCCCCTGGACTGGCTCGCGCTGCATGCGTCCCCGGTGTACTACGGGTTCGGCGTGCCGCGGGGACACGGCGAGCCGGTCATTCTCGTCCCGGGCTTCCTCGGCGACGACCGATACCTCACCGAGATGCACCTCTGGCTCCGGCGCATCGGCTACCGTCCGTACTTCAGCGGCATCGGCCGCAACGTCGACTGCCCGGAGTTGCTGACGCAGCGCCTCGTCATGACGATCAAGCAGGCGTACCTCGAAACCAACCGGCCGGTGGACATCATTGGCCACAGCCTCGGCGGCATGCTCGCGCGCGCCGCGGCGTACCGCGAGCAGGACAAGGTGAAGCAGGTGATCACGATGGGATCGCCGTTCCGGAACGTGCGCGCGCATCCGCTGGTGTTGAGCGCCGCCAACTTCGTGCGGTCCAACATCGTGCGAGAGCGCAAGCACCGGCGAGAGGTGAAGCACGGCTGTTTCACGCCGGAGTGCAGCTGCGGCTTCGTGACGACGTTGCTGGGGCGCCCGGACCAGAAGTTCCAACACAACGCGATCTTCTCGCGCGTCGACGGCGTCGTCGACTGGCGCATCTGCGTCGACGAGGATGACGCGCAGAACCGCGAAGTGACCGCCACGCACATCGGCATGGCGTTCAACCCCGATGTCTATCGCACCATCGCGAACCTGCTGGCCGGCGTGGCCTGACCGGCACTGGAGCGGGGGATGCGAAACGGCGGCCATCGCATGAGCGATTGACCGCCGTTTCCGGGCGCCTGTTACCTGCAGTTTACTCGCTCGCGGGCGTCGCCGCAGGCGTCTCCGCAGGGGCCGGGGCGGCGGCGCCGTTGCCGGCTGCGCGGCTGGTGACGCGGCCGACGCCGGTCCGGACGCGCTCCGCCGTGACGGTTGCGGCGTCGCGGGCGGCTTCGACGGCGGCTTCGCCAGCCACGCGCTGGGCCTTGACGACCTTCTCGATGACCTCGCGCGCCTCGGTGCGAGACTCGGACAGCTCGTCGAAGAGCTGGCGGGCCAGCTCGAGCGTCCGGCCCTGGGCCTTGGTCGTCGACTCCATCACGGCGCGGTAGAAGCCACCAACGTCGGTCGGGTCCTCGGCGAACTTGCGGCCGAGCTCGATGGCCTCGCGCTGTCCGCGCTGGGCCTCGGTCAGCACGTTGTTGGAGACGCGCAGGCCGCGCTCGTTGCCAGCCTTGAGGGCCTCGATGATGGCGTCGTAGCTCTCCGTGAGAGCCTCGAAGTACTTGTCTGCGGCGCTGGTCCGGGCGGTCATGGGCGGTTCCTCCTGAATCTTGATTGGGGTGGCCGCGGGCTTGCGTCGGCCCGCCGATAGATGTACATTACACCTAGCAGCCGAGTGCTGTCAAGTGCAATACTGACGCAAATCTGAGGCCGCCGCCGGGAGCAGGCGGGCGCCAACGGGAGAGGGGACAACATGGTCAAGAAGATCACACCGGAGCCGCCGGAGGAGAAGCCGTTTCGCATGCACGGCGATCTCCTGACGACCACGCTGCTCGCGATGCTGCGGAACTGGAATGCCTACGGCTACCAGCTCGCGCAGCAGCTCGCCGAGGCGGGACTGCCGGCGTTCGACTCCGGCACCGTGTACCGGACGCTGCGGCAGCTGGAGCGCACGGGGCTCGTGTCGTCGTTCTGGGACACGTCGGAGTCGGGTCCGGCGCGGCGGATATACTCACTGACGAAGGCGGGCGACCTCTTCCTGTCGAGCTGGATCGACGTGCTGGGCCGCTACCAGGCGGTGCTCCAGAAGACGATTGAAGGTCTGGAACCGCCGGCCCAGGCAGGCGAGGACGAGCCGCGCCGGCCGCGTGCCGCCCGCGGGTGAACGTCCGAAGCGGCAGGCAGGGAGAGCAGGCAAGGAGCGCGACATGACAGAGAAGACGGAAAACCCGCTCGACACCTGGAGGCAGTTCATCACTGACTCCGAGCGCCAGTGGAACGGCTTCTTCAAGGAAGTGCTCGGTACCGAGACGTTCTCGAGCGCGATGAACACGTGGGTAGAGGCCTCGCTCACGGTGCAGCGCATGGTCGCTGACAACCTGGAGCGGTACTACAGCGCGTTCAATATCCCGAGCCACGCCGATCTCGTGGCGCTCGCCGAGCGCATGAAGGCGGTCGAGGACACCCTGGCCCGCATCGAATCGGCGCTCAGCAACGTGGCGCCGCGGGCGGCCGCAACGCGAGCGAAGCCGCAGGCCAAGCCCGCGCGAACGAAGCAGCCGCCCGTCGCGGCCGGGAAGAGCCGCAACGGAGTGAGCGGCCTGTAGCGGCCGATTCCTGTCGTATTCCGACCTCGCCACGACGCGCCGGACGCGCGGTCGATGCTGCCGCCGATCGGCGGGCGGCGGCGATCCGACATCGTCGCTATGTGTGATTCGCATCTAATGAAATCCTCATCGGCCGGTGGCATACTGGCCGAATCCACCGACGCGCGCCGCGCGTAACCGCGCCCGGCGCAAGCGATGAGGGACGCCACATGACCGCCGAGACCACGAGCCAGGCCGCCGGCATCGCAAACATCGTTCAGAAGGAGGTGGAGCGCACCATCACGCGCTCCGTCCGGGGTATCGACGTCTTGCTGAACCGCGATGAGCCGGAAGTGGGCCAGACGCCGAAGGATGTCCTCTACGAGCGCGGCACGCTGCGCCTCTATCACTACCGGCCGATGTCGGACGAGGTCTACCGGGTTCCCGTCGTGCTCGTCATGTCGCTGGTCAGCAAGCCGTACATCCTGGACCTGACGCCCGGAGTGAGCTTCGTCGAGTTCATGCTCAAGCAGGGATTCGACATGTTCATGATCGATTGGGGCGTGCCGCGGCCAGAAGATACGCGGCTGCGGCTCGAAGACTACGCGCTGGACTTCATTCCGGCGTGCGTCGAGCGGGTGCAGGCGGAGACGGGCGAGACGGACGTGTCGCTCATCGGCTACTGCATGGGCGGTCTGCTTGCGATGCTGTACGGCGGGCTCGTCGCCGGGGCGCCGATCGCGAACCTCGCGTGCATCGCGACGCCGGTCAACTACGAGGGCATGGGGCTGTTCAAGACGTGGAGCGACAAGCGGTGGTTCGACGTCGATCGCATCGTCGACTCGATCGGCAATATCCCGCCGGAGCTGATGTACCGGTCGTTCGAGCTGCTGCGGCCGGCCGACCGGCTGGTCGCGTACGTTCGGCTCTGGGACAACCTGTGGAACGACCAGTACGTCAAGCACTACCGGCTGTTCAACAAGTGGACCAGCGACCAGATCCCCTTCCCGGGCGAGTGCTTCCGCCAGGCCACCAAGGACCTGATGTGGGAGAACAAGCTGATGAAGGGCACGCTGGAGGTCGGTGGACGCACGGTCGACCTCAAGCAGATCACGTGTCCGGTGCTCAATACGATGGCGCAGCACGATCACATCGCGCCGTACGAGTCGACGCGGCAGCTCACCGAGCTCGTCGGCGGTGATGACAAGGAGGATGTCGTGTTGAAGGGGGGCCACGTGAGCCTGGTGGCGGGTATGAACGCGGTGACGCGCCTCTGGCCAAAGGTCAATGAGTGGCTCGCGGTGCGCTCGGTATGACGATGAGCGCACTGACGTTTCCGCGGCAGGTGAAGTTGTCGAGCGGTGGTGAAGCGACGCTTCGCCTGTTGGGGCGGCTTGATCGCGACGCATTCCTGACGTTCACGATGTCGCGTCCGCCGCACGACCTGCTGTTTCTCCGCACCGACATCACGAACCCGGACGTGATCGACGGATGGCTCGACAACATCGACCTCGAACGGATCGTGACGATCATCGCCGAGCGGGACGGGCGGATCGAGGGGTACGGCAGCCTGCACCTCAGCACGGCGCCGTGGTCGCAGCACGTCGGCGAGCTGCGCGTGTTGATCGATGAGAGCGTGCGGGGGCAGGGGCTGGGCCGTGCGCTGACCGAAGCGGTGTTCGCGCAGGCGCTCGATCGCGGCATCGAAAAGATGGTGGCGCAGATGACCGTCGACCAGAAGGGCGCGATCGCGACGTTCGAGGAACTCGGCTTCAAGCCGGAGGCGCTGTTGCTCGACCACGTGAAGGATCGCGAAGGTAAGAAGCACGATCTCCTGGTGTACTCGCACGACGTGCACGGCTTCCAGGCGCAGATGGACGCGTACGGCGTGAGCGACGCGGCGGCCGGAGCGGACTGAGGCGGTTCCCGCCCGGGCGCACCTGCGAGCCAACCGGCATCTTGTCCTCTAATCGCATCTGTGTTCCTCTGTCTCAATCTGCGGACGCTTGAATTCAGGAGCGGAAAAGATGGAGATCAAGGGGAAGGTGGCGATCATTACCGGCGCCGGCTCGGGCATCGGCCGGGCCACGGCCGTGCGGCTCGCGAGCGAAGGTGCGAGCGTCGTCGTCGCCGACATCAACGATGCCGGCGCACAGGAAACGGTCGCGACGATCAAGGCGGCCGGCGGCACGGCCGCGGCCCTGCACTGTGACGTAACCAACTCGGCCGACATCGACGGCATGTTCGCGTTCGCCGAGCGCACGTACGGCGGATTCGACATCCTCCACAACAACGCCGGCGTGACGACGGGCCAGCCGCGCTTCCCGGAGTGCGGCGAGGACGTGTGGCTCAAGGTGATCCGCCTCGATCTCATCGCCGTCATCGAATCCGTGCGCAAGGCGATCCCGCTGCTCAAGGCGCGCGGCGGCGGCGTCATCATCAACACCGCCTCGGTCGCGGGGCTCTTCGGCTTCGCAGCAGACCCCGTGTACTCGGCCGCGAAGCACGGCGTCGTCGGCCTGACGCGCGCGCTGGCGGGGCTGAAGGACGAGGCGAATATCCGCATCAACTGCGTCTGCCCGGGCGTCGTCAACACGCCGCTCGTGACGCACGGCGTCGCCGACATGACGCCGGAGGCGAAGGCGCAGTGGCAACAGGTGATCAGCGCTATGCCGATGATCCCGCCCGAGGACGTCGCGCAGGGCGTGGTGGAGTTAATCGTCGATGAGGACGCGACGGGCTACGCGATGGGCATCATCTACAACCAGCCGCACCGCATCGTGCCGCCGGCGGTGAACCTGCCGATCTCGAGCGGCGACGTGTCGAAGCTGCCAAGATAGTTTGTAGTTCGTGGTTTGTAGTCAGTGGTGGAACGCGAGAGGCCGAGCCATGAGCTCGGCCTCCGTACTGTGAACTTTGCACTACGGACTACGGACTCCGCTAATCCCTCGGCAACCCCAGGCCGCGCTGGGCCATGATGTTGCGCTGGATCTCGCTCGTGCCGCCGGCGATGGTGGACGACACGGCCGCCAGGTAGCCGACGCCGTAGCGGCCCGCGGGGGAGTACGCCGGGTGGCCGCCAACTACCATGCCGTAGAGGCCGCTCATCTTGAGGCCGAGCGCGGCGATCTTCTGGCCCATCTCCGACGTGAACAGCTTGCACATCGAAGCCTCGTGGTTGGGGATCAGGCCTGCCTGCTGCATGCTGACGACGCGGTACGACATCATCTTCGCGACCAACGCCTCGATCCAGCGGTCGGCGAGCGCGATCTGAGTCGACTGTTTGTGCATGCCGACGTTCAGTTCCGGGCGCTCCTTCGCGAAGCGGATGATCGACTCGAGCCCTTTCCTGATGCCGACGGCGGAGCCGATGGACGAGCGCTCGAAGTCGAGCGTCGTCGTACCGATGTACCAGCCGCGATTCTCCTCGCCGAGGCGGTTGCGGGCGGGCACGCGCACGTTTTCGAAGAAGACCTCGTTGAAGGTCGCGCTGCCCGTCATCGTGATGAGGGGGCGCACGGTGACGCCCGGCGCGTGCATGTCGAGCATGAAGTAGCTGATGCCGCGGTGCTTCGGCGCGTCGGGGTCGGTGCGCGCGAGCATGTACATCATGTCGGCGAACTGGGCGCCGGTGGTCCAGATCTTCTGGCCGTTGATGACGTAGTCGTCGCCGTCCCGGACGGCGCGCGTCTGCACCGATGCGACGTCGGAGCCGGCGTTCGGCTCAGACCAGCCCTGGCACCACTGCACGGAGCCATCGAGGATGCCCGGCAGGTGCTCCTTCTTCTGGTCTTCGGTGCCGTGGACGATGAGCGTCGGGCCGAACATCATCACGCCGAAGCCGCCGACGTTGAACGCGCCGAACTCGGCGAACTCTTCGTTCATGATGAACTGGCGCTTCGTGTCGAGACTGGCGCCGCCGTATTCCTTCGGCCAGGCCGGCGCGACCCATCCGCGTGACGCCAGGGTCTGCCGCCAGCGCTGCATCGGCGGGGCCTGGTTCGCGCCCTTGCTGCGGAACATGCCCTCGCCTTCGCCCTCGGCGCGCGTGCCGCGGGCGCCACCCGGGCGCAGCTCGTCCGGGTACTCCTTGTCGAGGAAGTCTCGGACTTCCTTACGCCATGCTGCTTCTTCGGGTGTATCGCTGAAATCCACGTCGTGCCTCCGTTGGCGGCATCGTCGGCCGCGATCCGGGATGATCATACGGTCTGGAACACCTACGGGCCACCCTCAGCCGAGGGCGGCGAATACCTCCTCGAACGCCTTCATCTGGCCGCCGGCCGCGCTCGACGGCACAATGATCGGCGTTTTGATGCCCGACGCGTACCAGGCGTCGATCCCGTCCCGAACCTCGGAGGCCGTGCCGTACAGCGTGACGTCCTTGAGCCAGCGTTCGGACATGAGCCCCGGGATGGACGCCGAGTCGCCCGCGGCCTGCGCCCGCTCGATGGCTCGCATCTCCTCCTCGTACCCGGCCTCGATCCAGTAGTTGCGGTAGTTGGGCAGCATCACGTAGCCCGTGAGGGTGCGGCGCATGACGGCGGCGGCGGCCTCGCGGTCGTCGGAGATGCACGTGGGGATCATGTCGCCGACGAAGAAGCCCGCATCAGTTCGTTTCGCCGCGGGCAGGTGGGCGAGCGACGCGGACATGTGCGATCGCGCGCCGTTCGCGAAGACACAGCCCTCCGCGATCTCCGCGGCGAGTTCGATCATCTTGAATCGCATCGCGGCGAGGACGATCGGGGGCAGCTCGCCGGCGCCCTGCCCGGCGGCCGTGCGCACGCGCTCGACGAACTGGCGGATGTCCGCGAGCGGCCTTCCCGGACTGATGCCGAGGCGCTGGTGCACCGGTCCGTGGGTGACGCCGATGCCGAACCGGAAGCGCCCGCCGCTCAGTTCGTGGATGAGCGAGGCCTGGGCGGCGAAGTCAGACGGCTGGCGAAGGTAGATCGGCTGGACCGTCGTGCCGAACGTGATCGTCTCGGTGCTGAGCGCCAGCGCGACGCCGAGGCCCATGGCGTCGCCGAAGCTCGGCATGTAGATGCCGGGATAGCCGCGCCGCTCGATCTCCTTCGCGAGTTCGATCGTGGCGCGGCGGCGGCCCGGGACGGCCGCAAGCGAGATTGCAGGCTTCATATGCTGGTCTCCTGGTCGCTGGGTATTGGTGACTGGTCGCTTATCAGCATCCAGCCTCATGCGGTACGCGACGCATGATCAAGGATCGCGGTGTCAGTGGCCAGTTTGGCGATGGTCGGGCGTGGAAACCGCACCGGTTGCCGATCACCAGCGACCTGGGGCCAGTTCAGGCGGGGGTGTGGTCCAGGACGAAGCAGATGCGCTCGATGGCGTGGCTGACGTCGCGGCGTGCGCGCCACCTGCGGTAGAGGTTGGAGCGCTTGTACCAAAGCACGCTCCACTGGTGCAGACCGCCGAGCGTCGAGCGGGCGGCCGTACGCGGCGTGAAGGCGAAGGTCAGCCGCGGCACCTCGTCGTACAGGGGGCGAGGCGCGGCGTCGAGCCGCCCGTCGACGAGGGCGTGCGAGAGGCCGTCGACCATCGCGTCTTCCTCTCGGTCTTCGCGGAACAGCGTCGCGTGGCCCTCGGAGTACTCCATCTTCGCGTCGATGGGCGGATGGATCTCACTTACGAGCAGGCGCGCGACGATGCGGGCGTAGACGCGGTGCCGCTCGTCATCGGTCAGCCGTGCCGCGATGAGCGCCTCCGTGCCGCGCGCCGACGCAAGGAGGACGCCATCGACGTCCTGGAGCGCGGCCGTCTCGTCGCAATGGACGCCCATCTCCTCGAGCAGCAGGCGCAGCCGGTGGGCGCGCGCGGTCGCGTTGCCGCCGCCGGGCAGCGTGCGAATGCGGTCGCGGAGTTGCCGCCGGGTCTCGTCGATCACGAATGTGTCGGTCATGACGACGCGCCCCTCTCCGCCTGCGGGCCGAGGCCGAGCAAGTGCCAGAGCATGCGGCGCCGGAGGGTCATCTGGTCGGGGCGGGACAGTGCTCGATAGCGTTTGAGCAGATTGTCGAACTGCGCCATGTCGCCGCGGGTGAAGGGGAGCGAATAGCCGCCGAGGTCGAGGATTTCGCCCAGGTGCTGCGAGCTGAGGGCGTCGCAGCAGAGCGCCCAGCCGACCATGCGCTCGAGCGTGAGCGGCACCTCGCCCTGGCCCTGCTCGTAGCGGCTGACCATGCTCTGGCTGACGTGGAAGCCGAGTTCGTCGAGTTCCCAAGCGAGCTGCGCCTGCGAGCGTCCGCTGCCGCGCATGCCGCGCAAACCGTCGCCGATCCGGT
The DNA here is from genome assembly GCA_964371095.1 of uncultured Dehalococcoidia bacterium. GTDB lineage: Bacteria > Chloroflexota > Dehalococcoidia > DSTF01 > JACRBR01 > CAYJMJ01. The sequence goes on from CAYJMJ010000073.1 coordinate 11,544, forward strand.
CGCGAATGGCGTCCCATCGGGCGATCTGGACTTCGTCGCGTTCAGCCATATCGGATACATGGTAGCACCGGCCGGAAGGCGATCAATGCCGGGCGTGCATGGGCCGGCTGCGCCGGCAGAGCAGAGAGCGGGGAGCAGAGAGCAGAGAGCAGGGGGAATGCGGAGAGGCCGATCCGGAAGCCGGCCCCGTGCGGCGGGCTCCGCGCGGCGGTTACGGATACCCGTAGCGGCCGACGAACCAGCGGTAGGCCAGCGAGGAGATCTGCTGGCCGAGGGGGATGTCGTCGTACTTGCGGGGGACGTTCTGGGTGAAGAACGAGATCGCGTAGCCGTATCGCTGGCCGCCGCGCTGGTACCAGACGATACCGACGTCGTTGTCGGCCCAGCCTTCCGAGTAGAGGAAGCCGTTCTTGTGCGAGACGGTCGCGCCGGCGCTCACGCCGGCCGGGATGAGGTAGTTCAGGCCCGGCTTGACCAGGGTCATCTTGCGCAGGAGGTAGTCGCGCCAGCCCGGGTTCAACACGCGATCGCCCCATAGCGCCTCGAGCCCGCGGTTGACGTCGAGCGCCGTGATGCGGTTGTCGGGCTGTCCGAAGAGCGAATTCTCCGGGAACGCGGGTGGGTGATCCATGAGCGTGGACGTCATGCCGAGGGCGTGCATGAAGTCGTTGACGCGCGCCATGCCTCGTCCGAGGTCGCCGCCGCCGAGCCAGTCCCGCACGAGCCGGCGCGCGGTGATCGGATCAGAGCGGTTGATCGTCTGCGCGATGAGGTCGCCCGGCACAGGCTCGGGATACGCGCCGACTTGCAGGTCGGCCACGACGCGCATCAGCGCGAAGAGATTGATCGTGCATCCGGGAAGGCGCGGGTCGGCGCCGCGAACGTCGATCGTCTCACCAGTCCGGAGGTCGGTGATGGCCACGGCCGTGTCGATCGGCGAGCGCGCGATCGCGGCGGCGAGGCGGTCGCGCAGCGCGAGCATGTCGGGCGCGGGAGCGGGGCTGGTCCGGCCACTGCAGATGGGCGTGTAGAACGGCAGCGTCTCGCTCGGCTTCCATCCGGCCGCCGTGAGCGTGTTCACGCGCACGAAGTGCGTGGTGCCTTCGATCAACCCACTCCAGACGAAGCCCCACGACTGAGGACCAAATGCCGGAGGGCTGACGAACGTACCGGGAGCGAAGCCGTTGTTGAGGAGGCTGATGTCCAGCCACTGGGCCCCCGATCGCGACGGCTTCCACACCAGGGTCACGGTTACGGCATTCGACGCCGTGCCGGAGCACGTCGCGGCAATGACGCCCAATCCCTGGGCCGGGGCGGGTATCGGCGGGGGCGCCGGAACCGGCGTGGGCGACGGGGTCGGGGCCGGTGTTGGCGTCCGGGACGGGGTGGGGGTGGCTCGGGCGGTGAGGGTGGAGGCGGAACCAGCCGCTTGCAGGCCGGCGACGGCGAGCGCCACGCACGCGACGGAGAGCGCGGCCCCAGCGATTATCTTCAATAGCTCGCGACCTCCATCGCGATGCACCCGTCAACATGATTCTCGGTCACAGAGGCGCAACGATCAATGGCAACACGATGCTCTGGCGGCACAATGAACGTAAACGGCGCCGCTGGTACGCTGACGGCGTGAACCTCCACGTGATGAAGCTGCGATCGGCGGCGCGGCTGCCGGTTCGATCAACGCCGGCGGCCACGGGGTTCGACCTACATGCCTGCCTCGATGCCCCGATGGCCCTCGGCCCGGCGCCGGTGATGGTGCCGACGGGCATCGCCATCGAGTTTCCCGCGGGATACGACGTGCAGGTGCGGCCGCGATCGGGCCTGTCCGCCAGGGGCGTCGGCGTGGCATTCGGCACGATCGACGCCGATTACCGGGGCGAGGTACTCGTTACGATGTGGACGTTCGGCGACCTGGGCAGCTACGAGCTACAGGACGGCGATCGCATCGCGCAGCTCGTCGTGGCGCGGCTCGCGGACCCGGAGGTCGTCGAGGTCACGGCGCTGAACGCCACCGCGCGTGGCGATGGCGGGCACGGATCCACGGGCCGTTAAGCCAGCGAGTTCGGCATCGGTGGCGTGTTCGTGGCCCTTGCTTGACCGCCTGATCCGGCGATTGATAGACTTGCGAGGATTGCGAACGGCTGAATGACGCTCTGCGGCTGGTTGCGCAGAGTTTTTTTTCGCCGGGCGCGAGCGCAGCGTGGTGGGCGTGGCCTAGCGGTTAAGGCGCCAGGTTGTGGCCCTGGAGATCGAGGGTTCAAATCCCTCCGTCCACCCCATTCCTCTCGATTTGCTCAAAGGAGCCCGCGTGCCTGACGAGACGCCCACCGGGGATGCCGCCGCCAGCCAGCCCGAGCGGCCCGTCGACGCCGGGTCCGCGCCAGCGCCGGGCGATGCCGAGCCGACGACGGCCGACGGCGGAGCGGCGGCCGGCGGCGAGGCGCCGCGGGATCGCGGGCTGCGTATCACGCCGCTCATGCTCGCGGCGGCGATGGTGATGCCGGCGATCGTTGCCGCCCTGCTGGCGTGGTCGATCGCGGTGGCGACGGGGCCCGAGAACAAGAGCCGCGTGACGGCCGACGTCGCCAACGTGCTGAACGCATTCAGCCAGGGCAGCAGCTCCGGGTCGATCGCGTCGCGCTACGAGGGAGAGACGCCGCCGCTGTATCCGAGTTCGGTACCGGTCTATCCGGGCGCGGGTATCGTGTCCTCGGTCATGCAGGTGACGGGGCAAAACGCGTCGTACCTGGTCATCTACGACACGAAGGACTCACGGCAGAAGGTGGCTTCGTACTTCGCCACGGAGCTATCGACCGAGCCGTGGCAGGTAGACGCCGCGCAGGATGGCCGTGACTCCACCGTGCGGCAGTTCAGCAAGACGGACGACCCAAACCTGCGCGGCCTGGTGCTCGCGGCGGAGTCGAAGCAGGACAACCGGACGACGATCGTCGTGAGCGTGCAGGTGACGTCCGGCGCGGAGAGCCTCGCGAAGACGTCGTACGATCCGGGCGCGGGCAAGCCGCTGCCGGACGGTTTTCCCACGGCAGTGCCGCAATACCCGGGGTCGACGGTGATCGAGTCCTCGTTCCAGAAGCAGCCGCCATCGACCATGTACACCGTCTCTCTCGTCACGAAGGACGACGCGGCGAAGGTGCTCGACTACTATCGCGCGCAGCTCAAGGACAGCGGCCTGACCGTGGAGGATCCCGCTGACGGCCAGGCGACGCCGCAGACGAATTCGTCCGTGACGTTCTCCGACGACAAGCAGACGATCGGCGGCCAGGTGACGGCGGCGGCGTTCGCCGAGGACGAGAGTTACACGCGGGTGGATCTGCAGGTCACGACGAGCGGCCAGTAGCCGAGGCGGGCTCCGCGGCCGTGATAGACTTCGACGGTCGTCACTCGCGCCCGTAGCTCAGCGGATAGAGCATCGGTCTTCGGAACCGAGGGTCGGGGGT
>CAYJMJ010000074.1:0-7985 GCA_964371095.1 uncultured Dehalococcoidia bacterium
TGGTACCGGGGGTGGGGCTCGAACCCACAAGAGCTTGCGCCCGACGGATTTTAAGTCCGCTGCGTATGCCAATTCCGCCACCCCGGCGCGGCCGATCCGCCACATTCTATACGCATCGACGAGCCGCGCAGCCCGCACGCCGCGCACCGGCGCGCTACCATGACGGCATGAGCCAAACCGTCGCCATCGCCGTATCGAACCTGATCTTCCAGTCCCGCATTCGCGCCGCCGTGCTCGACCTCGGCCTCACCGTCGCCTACGCCGATACGCCCGCGACGCTCGAGACGGCGATCGCGGCCGCGCCCGCGCTGCTCGTCGTCGACCTGCAGGAGCGCAACGTCGATCCTCTCCCCGCCATCGCGATGGCGAAGGCCGCGGGTGCAGCCGTCCTCGCGTTCGGCCCCCACACCAACGCCGAGGCGCTCCGCGCGGCGCGTTCGGCCGGCGCCGACCTCGCCGTGCCGCGCTCCCGCTTCAAGGCCGAGCTTCCGGAGCTACTCCGCTCCCTCACGGCCACTCCTGCGGACGCGGCAAACCACTGACCCAGGTTCCCGGTTCCCGCGTCTCGCTTCTCCCTTCCTGCGTCTCTGATATCATGCATCGGGCGCCCAGATCGTGCTTATGACTTCAATCCCCGCGACTCGCTACGAGACCGTGATCGGCCTGGAAGTGCACGTGCAGCTCCAGACCGAGCGCAAGATGTTCTGCGGCTGCAGCGCCGCCTACGCCGACGCCCCTCCGAACACGCACATGTGCCCCGTCTGCATGGCGCTGCCCGGCGTGCTGCCCGTCATCAACCGCCGCGCCGTCGAGTTCGTGGTCATGTCGGGGCTCGCCCTCAACTGCGAGATCCCGGCGTTCTCGAAGTTCGACCGCAAGAACTACCCCTACCCCGATCTGCTCAAGGGCTACCAGATCTCCCAGTTCGATCTGCCGCTCACGAAGAACGGCTGGATCGAGATCGAGGTCGAGGGCCAGGAGCCGCGGCGCGTCGGCATCACGCGCTGCCACCTCGAAGAGGACACCGCGCGCCTGACGCATCGCTCCGATCACGACGGCGAAGGCTTCTCCCTGATCGACATGAACCGCTCGGGCGTCCCGCTGATGGAGATCGTCGGCGAGCCCGACCTGCGGTCGCCCGATGAGGCGCGCGCCTACCTGGTGAAGCTGCAGCGGATCATGCGGTACATCGGCGTCAGCAAGGCGAACATGGAAGAGGGCAACTTCCGCTGCGACGCCAACGTCTCGCTGCGTCCCGCCGGCGCGACCGAGCTGGGCTCGAAGGTCGAAGTGAAGAACATGAACAGCTTCCGCGCCGTTCACAGCGCGCTCCTGTTTGAGGTCGCGCGGCAGACCGAAGAACTCGACGCCGGCCGCCGCATCCCCCAGGAGACGCGCGGATGGGTCGAGACCGAGGGCCGCACCGTCAGCCAGCGCTCGAAGGAGCAGGCTCACGACTACCGCTACTTCCCGGAACCCGATCTGCCGCCGGTGACGCTCGACGCCGCGCACGTCGAGGAGATCCGCGCGGCACTGCCGGAGCTGCCGGACATCAAGCTGCACCGCTTTGAGCGCGACTACGGCCTCTCCCATTACGAGGCCAACCTGCTCACCGAGACGCGCGCCCGCGCGGACTATTACGAAGAGGTCGTCGCCGGCGCCGCCGACAAAGATGCCGCCGACGTCCTTCGCTACGCCAAGCAGGCCGCGAACTGGATGCTCGGCGACTTCGCGCGGCTGCTCAACGCCGCCAATCTTGACGTGTCTGAGACGCGGGTCGCGCCGCGGGACCTGTATGCTATGATCGCGCTCGTCGAGGACGGCACGATCTCGGGCAAGATCGCGAAATCCGTGTTCGAGGAGATGTTCCGGTCCGGCAATCCGCCCGCCGCCGTGATCCAGGAGCTGGGCCTCGAGCAGATCAGCGCCGCCGACGAGATCGGCGCCATCGTCGACCGCGTGCTCGAAGCGAATCCACGGCCGGTCGAGGACTACCGCGCCGGCAAGCAGGAGGCGATCAAGTTCCTGGTGGGACAGGCAATGCGCGAGACACGAGGCCGCGCCAATCCCGCCTCGCTCACGGAGATCTTGCGGGCCAAGCTGGAAGCGAAGGCGTAAGAATTGCTCATGAGCCTATTCACGTCGATTGAAGCCGTGCTAGACTGGCGGGCGACATGCGCTCTCTGATCCGGGACTCGAGCTTCATCAAGTGGTTCTACTTCGGCATGCACATCAAGCGGTGGCTGCTGCTGCTGCTTGCCGGCGTCGTCATCATGGGCCTCGGCTTCGGCTACCTGCTGCGCGAGGTCTACGTCCAGTACACCTTCCCCGGCTTTGTCTACTACATGACGTTGCAGTTCTTCCCGCGCTGGTTCCGCGGCGCGCTCTTCGTGACAGCCAGCTTCGGCATCATCGGCTTCGCGGTCTGGAAGCTCAACTCGTCGCTGCTCTCCGCGTTCCTCAAGCCAGAGCGCAACGAGAGCATCGTCGACATCATCTACAACCACCGATACCTGCGCCGCGGCCCGAAGATCGTCGCCGTTGGCGGCGGCACCGGCCTCTCGACGCTGCTTCGGGGGCTCAAGGAGTACACCGGCAACATCACCGCCATCGTCTCCATCGCCGATGACGGCGGCAGCTCCGGCCGCCTCCAGCGCGAACTCGGCGTGCTCCCGCCCGGCGACATCCGCAAGAACATCGCCGCCCTCGCCGACGCCGAGCCCTTGATGTCGCGCCTCTTCGAGTACCGCTTCTCCGAAGGCGAGGGCCTCGAGGGACACAGCTTCGGCAACCTCTTTATCGTCGCCATGACCGAGGTCGCCGGTAACTTCGAGGAGGCGGTTCGCGAGACGAGCCGCGTGCTCGCCGTCCGCGGCCAGATCCTGCCCGCGACGCTCTCAGCGCTCACCATCTGCGCCCGCACCGAAGACGGCGAGGTCGTCCGCGGCGAGTCGGCGATTACCGAGCGCGGACACGTGAAGGAGATCTTCCTCGACCCGCCGACGATTCAGGCGAACCCCGACGCGATCCGCGCCATCCTCCAGGCCGACATCATCGTCTGCGGCCCCGGCAGCCTGCTCACCAGCGTCATGCCGAACATGCTCGTCGAAGGCATCCGCCGCGCGATCGACGTGTCGCCCGCGCTCAAGGTCTACGTCTGCAACGTCGCGACGCAGCACGGCGAGACCGATGCGTTCACGGTGAGCGACCATTACCGCATGCTCACCGAGCACATCAAGGCCAGCCCCTTCGACTTCGTGCTCGCGAACAGCAACACCAACGCGGTGCTGCCCGAGGAGTGGCACTCCGAGCCGGTCACGGTCGACACGCTCTCGCTCAACGGCGCGCGCGTCATCAAGGCGGACGTCGTCGCCGAGGAGAATCGCTACCGGCACGACTCCAAGAAGCTCGCCGACGCGCTCATCCGCCTCTACTACGAGCGCCACCAGATGGCGGACGCCGAGCCTGCCGCGCCTTCGCTGGAGCGGGAGACCGAAAAAGTCGGCGTCGGATAACTCCCGGCCGGCGCTACACCTATCGCCTGTTCGCCGCTGCTGCCCTGGATCGTTGTGCCGCCGCCGGCATGCGCGGCCTCGCCCGTACATCGTCGCGGCCGGCGCCGCCGGACCCCGAGCGCGCCGCCAGCGCGCGGAGCCCCGCCACCGCCATGTCGACGAGTTCCGTCGGCAGCGGCCACTCCCCAGGCGACCAGCGCGGAAACGCCTGCAGCTCATCGAAGTCGATCGCGTAGCTGTTCCGCCGCCCCTGCTTCCGCCGCTTGATGATCTTCTCGTCCTCGAGCTGGTTCAGGATCGCGACCACGGCGCGCTCGGTCACCCCCACCGCCTGCGCCATGTCGCGGACGGTGCTTCCGTTGTCCATCGAAATCGACAGGAGCAACAACGCGTGGTTCGTGAAGAACCCCCACGTCCCGACCTGTGGATCCAGCGTGCCCGAGTCGAGCACGCCGGCGCCTGGCTCCGCGCCGTTCCGGCCGTGGTAGCCGGAAATCGCCAACAGCGCCCGTATCATCCCGTCGACGAACTCGCGCGGCGTCAGTGCGAGCGTGCCTTCGCGGCGGTAGGCGGCCATCCGCTCGAAGTTGACCGTGTAGGTCGTGCGGCGCCCGTCCCGGCGCCGGTCGACGATCCCTTCGTCGCTGAGCTGGCGCAGGATCGCGAGCGTCGCACGCTCGGTCACGCCGACGCCACCGGCGATCTCGCGGACCGTCGCGCCGCTGTGGCGCACGACGTACACCAGCACAAGTGCGTGGTTGGTGAGGAATCCCCACGTCTGCGCCATCGGACCGTCCCCCTCCGGAAGCTTTGATCGCCGACAACAAAAACATTGAAATTCGACGTCAAAGGTACTTGACAGGCGTATTTCAGGAACTAGAATGCATGTATAGTCAATCAGGCTAACCGAATCACGTTATATCGTTCATGTGCTGAATTTCACGAACTCTCACACGTGTTATGGCAATCAGATACTCGACATCATGCAATAACGTTCAGTGGTTTGCAAGAGGGATGCAAACCATAACGCGACGAATTTCGAAACTTGGCGGCCGCTCAATTAGGCGCGAGTCGCCGCTCGCCGAAACCCGAAGGAGAGGGTCCCGGGAAGCGAGTCCACATCCGACGCCTGCAGGTGCTTTGGTGATAACTAGGCGGGGGATCTGACGGCAGGATGTGGCTCCGGGGACGGTTTGGCCGACCGTCCTTCCCTGCAGATCATCGGCAGCTAGGTCCAGGGGAAGAACACGAAGAAGCCGGTCGAGGAGGGACCGGCTTCACCTTTTCCGCGAATGCATGCCGCCGGGCGCGGCGGTTGGCCACCGCCGATCAGCTGTCCGGCCCGCCCTTCGCCGCCAGGACGGTGTTGTACAGCAGCATTGTCACCGTCATCGGGCCGACGCCGCCGGGCACGGGTGTGATCGCCGAAGCCTTCCGCGCCACCGCGTCGAAATCCACGTCGCCGACGAGCCGGCTGCCACTCTTCTTCGTCGCGTCCGGCACGCGGTTGATGCCCACGTCGATCACGACGGCCCCCTCGCGCACCATGTCCGCCGTCACGGCCCGCGGCCGGCCCATCACCGCCACCACGATGTCCGCGTCCCGCGTGAACCGCCCGATGTCGGGCGTGCCCGTGTGGCAGATCGTGACCGTCGCGTTCGCCCCCGGCGCCTTCTGCATGAGCAAGCCCGCCAGCGGTTTGCCCACGAGGTTCGACCGGCCGCAGATCACGACGTGCTTGCCGGCCGGATCGCAGCCGCTGCGGACGAGCATCTGCTTCACGCCGTGCGGCGTGCAGGGCAACAGCGCCGGCTCGCCGCGAAACAGCCGCCCGACGTTGATCGGGTGCAGCCCGTCGACGTCCTTCGCCGGCACCACCGCCTGCGCCGCCTCGGACTCGCTGATGTGAGGCGGCAGCGGCATCTGCACCAGGATGCCGTGCCAGCGCTCATCCTCGTTCAGGTCGGCAACGAGGCCAAGCAGGTCTTCCTCCGAGATCGTGTCCGCCAGGCGAATCGTCTCCGAGCGGATCCCCAACTCGTCCGCGGCTTTCGCCTTGCCCCGCACGTACGACACCGAGGCCGGGTTCTCGCCGACCAGCACCACCGCCAGACCGGGGTCCGTCCCCGCCGCCCGCAGCCGCTCGACGTCGCTCCGTATTTCACCCCGGATCTGCTCCGAGATGGCGTGACCGTCGATGATCCTCGCCGCCATGTGCGCTCCATCGCTATTCGTTCGGGCGGCCACAGTCTACCGCAGTGGTTTCCCGATTCCGTCCGGCGGCCGGCGACCGTACAATCGCGGCATGGAGATGGCAGTCGGCATCGACATCATCGAGATCCCCCGCGTGCGGAAGGTGCTCCAAAAGCATCCGGAGCGCTTCCTCGCGCGCGTCTATACGCCGGAGGAGGCCGCGTTCTGCCGCGGCCGCGTCTCGGAGCTGGCGGCGCGCTTCGCCGCCAAGGAAGCCGTGATGAAGGCGCTCGGCACCGGCGCGCGCGGCCTCGCCTGGCGCGAGATCGAAATACTGCCGAACCGCCGCGGCAAGCCGCTCGTGTACCTGCACGGCCTCGCCAAGAAGCGCGGCGAGACGATAGGCCTGCGCGGCATCGACGTCAGCCTGACGCACGACGCCGATCTCGCCATGGCGATCGTCGTCGGCATGGCCGACGAGCCGCCGATGAATCGCGACGAGCATCGCGTGGCGCTCGTCGCGTGGCTCAAGGAGCAGGGCCGGCTGTGAAGCTCGTGACATCCGCGCAGATGCGCGCGCTCGAAGATCGCGCCGTCGAGGCCGGCGCCTCCCTCGATGCGCTCATGGAGGAGGCCGGGCTCGCCGTCGCGCAGGAGGCGTGGCTGACGCTCGGCGTCGTCGCCGGGCGGCGCGTCCTCGTCCTCGCCGGCACCGGCAACAACGGCGGCGACGGCCTCGTGGCCGCGCGCCACCTCGCCGACTGGGACGCCGAGGTCGTCGTCTACCTGCTCGCGCCGCGACCCGAGAGCGATCCGAAGCTCGCGCAGTTGATCGAGCGCAGCGTCGCGGTGACGACGGTGGATGTCGACGAAGGCGGCTCGCTCCTGCGCGAAGCGCTCGACGGTGCTGAGCTGGTCGTCGATGCGCTCCTTGGCACCGGCCGCAGCCGCCCGATCGAGGGCGCGCTCGCCGGGGTCCTGCGATCGCTCCAAACGCGCATGCAAGCCGCCCGCCCGCCGAAGATCATCGCCGTCGACCTCCCGAGCGGCGTCGATGCCGATTCCGGTCACGCGGACCCGCTCGCCGTGCGCGCGGACCTGACCGTGACGTTCGGGCTCGCCAAGGTCGGCCTCTTCACGCTGCCCGGCTCCGAACACGCCGGCCGCGTGCAGGTCATTGACATCGGCCTGCCGAAGGACGCCCTGCGCGAGGTCCCGCTCGACTTGCTCGATACCGCGTGGGTGCGCGCCCGGCTCCCCGAGCGCCCGCGATCGGCCAACAAGGGCACGTTCGGACGCGTGCTCGTCGTCGCCGGCTCGTCCGAGTACGTCGGCGCCGCGCGCCTGGCGGCCGAGGCGTCCTATCGCGCCGGTGCCGGCCTCGTCACCATCGCCTGCACGCGCCCCGTCCAGCACATGCTCGCGGCCTCGATCGCCGAAGCCACCTGGCTCCCGCTCGACGACGAGAACGGCGCGATCTCCGCGTCGAACGTCGACCTCATCCGCGAGCGGCTGTCCGCATACGACGTGCTGCTCATCGGTCCGGGACTGGGCCAATCCGCCGGCATCCCCACGCTCGTCGACGGCGTGCTGAGCGCGCTGCCGGCGAGCGTGCGTGCCTGCGTCGTCGATGCCGACGCGCTGAACGCGCTGGCCGGGCTGCCGGATTGGCCGCGGCGCCTCCCCACGCCGTGCGTGCTCACGCCGCACCCCGGCGAGATGTCCCGCCTCCTCAATTCGACCGTCGCGGCCGTTCAGGACAGTCGCCTTTCCGTAGCGACGGCGTCGGCCGCGGACTGGGGCCAGACGATCGTGCTGAAGGGCGCCCACACGGTCGTCGCCGCACCCGACGGGCGCGCGGCGATCAGCCCGCACGCCAACCCCCTGCTCGCGTCGGCCGGCACAGGCGATGTGCTCGCCGGCGCGATCGCCGGCCTGCTCGCCCAGGGCCTGCCACCCTTCGAGGCCGCCGCCTGCGGCGTGTTCCTCCACGGCCTGACTGCCGAGGAGCTCGCCTCGGACCTCGGCGACCGCGGCCTGCTCGCTGGCGACCTCCTTCCGGGCCTGCCGCGCGCGATTCGTCTCGTGATGCACGGCCGCCCGGCGCCGCCTCTTCCCCAGTTCGGCGGCCTCGGCGGCCTCGCCGAACGCTTCGGCATCGGAGGCTCGGCGAGCGACCCGCAGCCCACCTGACCCTTATGTCGAGTCGCTGATCAGGCCCTGCCTCGGCGCGTTGCCAGCAGCCCCTATCCGGGCCTCTGCTCTCTGCTTTCTGCT